>NZ_JAFLXB010000002.1:0-629279 GCF_019891455.1 Pseudomonas sp. P867
TGCACGCCGCCTTCAGGCAACGGTTTGTCTACCGGCCACTCTTTAGCAGCAGTGACTGCTTCTGGTTGACCGTCCGCACCCTTCACAAGGTGCACGCCGCCTTCAGGCAACGGTTTGTCTACCGGCCACTCTTTAGCAGCAGTGACTGCTTCTGGTTGACCGTCCGCACCCTTCACAAGGTGCACGCCGCCTTCAGGCAACAGTTTGTCTGCCGGCCACTCTTTGGCCCGAGCATTGGTAGAACCCGAGATTTGTTGCAGCCCAGACATCAAGTTATTGAGTGCCCGCTCAGGATTCGATCCATTAGCGACGGCACTCAGATCGTTGCGCAAGTTCTGCAACAAATTCGCGCTCAACCCCAGGTTATGCAACACATTGTGGTCGATCAGCCCAGCCTTGCTGGCCGGCACATTGGCGCCAACCTGGTTGTATATATTCTGGAGTGTGGTTTGCAGCTGGTTAATAGAACTCATCAGGCACCATGTAGTTAGTTCGTCGATTGACCTTCGAACAGCACCACGTGATGCTGCGAAAGTTACTACTACGTGGCACCCAACTTTCCTGCCGTTCCTACTGGTTCACTACAATTTATTTCGTCCACATCCAACGCATCATGAAAGATGATTCAGAAATAACTATAGGAAACGCGATTCTCGGAGAAGGCCGCTTAACTGCTGGCCCCCCAAGCCTGGGCAAGCTTGCCCAGCACCGAGTCGCTGGCGCCTTGCCCGCCCAGGTATTTGAGGATCACCGGGGCAAACTGGCTTACCATGCCACTGTCCATGCCCAAGGCACTGAACGCGGTATTCAGGTCGTTGGTGTTCTTCACGTTACCCAGCAAACCATCAAGGCCGCTGGTCTTGCTGCCGCCGCTCTGGCCGAGCATCCCGCTTAAAGCGCCGAGGCTGCCCAATGCGTTGTTACCCGACAATTGATCGAGGCCCGGCACGCTGTTGCCCAGTTTCGAATAGTCGTTGCCGCTCAGTTTGTTCTTGGCCAGGCCCAGCATGGCGCCCGTGCCGCCCACCGCTTGCTCGGGGGTGATGTTCAGTTGCGAGGTCAGGGCGCTCAGCAGGCCGGCCGTTTCGGACGAGGGTGCGGCGGCAGCGGCTTTGTTGTTGCCACCCTGCATACCGGAAATCGCGTTGGCTGCATCGCCAAGGCTGAAACCTGCGGCGAACACCGGGCCGGCGGCCATGGACAGCAGGCAGGAAAGGGCAAAACCGCGTGAAATCTTCATCAATACAACCTCAGGAGATGGATGCAAAAGCAAGCGTTGGACTAGGTATCCCGTCGGTTGTTCCAGGCCCTGCCCGGAACCCAATCGGGATAATCGGGTCCATGGACAGACTACAAAATTTGTCGAGAAGAGACTTATGACTGCGATCCAACCCCAAGTGATTGAGCAAAAGCCTCCATTCTGGAGCCGCCCACGCCTGTTCATCGGCGCCTGTGTGGTGGTGGTTGCCGGTATCGGCGGCGCGCTCTACACCCAGGACAGCGTCAAATCCGCGGCAACGCTGGTGAACACTACCCAGCAGCCGGCCGCGCAAATCATGGCCCACAAAGATTATCTTGAAGTGCAGCCGATTGCCTCCACGGCGCCGGCGCCAGACCAAAGCCTGGAGCTGTGGGCAATCCCTAAAGATGGCACACCGGTGTCGCTGGGCCTGTTGCCGGAAGACGGCGAGGGCATCATCGGCCTGAACCCGCGCCAGCAGGAAACCATCAGCAAGCCGGTGGAGTTGATGGTGAGTTCGGAGACCAAGGGTGGCTCCATCAGCAAACAACCGACAGGCCCGACTGTATACCAGGGCGCACTGGCCACTCGCTGATTCCTAAACACCATAAAACCCTTGTGGGAGGGGGCTTGCTCCCGATAGCGGCAGGCCAGTTACAGCAGTACCGACTGACCCACCGCTATCGAGAGCAAGCCCCCTCCCACATTTGATCTTCATCAGCCGGCGTTTGCAGGCTTAAGCGCAGACGCAAAAAAGGGCGACCCAAGGGTCGCCCTTTGTCATTTGCCCAACGCTTTTACGCCGCACTGAACAACTTATGCGGATCAATCACAAACTTCTTCGGTACACCCGCGTCGAACTCGCCATACCCGCGTGGCGCATCGTCCAGGCTGATCACCTGCACGCCGACGATCTCGGCGATATTGATCCGGTCCCACATGATCGCCTGCATCAGTTGGCGGTTGTACTTCATCACTGGCGTCTGCCCGGTGTGGAAGCTGTGGGATTTGGCCCAACCCAGACCGAAGCGAATGCTCAGGCTGCCCATTTTCGCGGCGGCATCGACAGCACCCGGATCTTCGGTGACGTAAAGGCCAGGGATACCGATCTTGCCTGCCACACGCACCACGCCCATCAGTGAGTTGAGCACGGTGGCCGGGGCTTCGGCCTTGACACCGTCGTGGCCATGGCCGCGTGCTTCAAAGCCTACGCAGTCGACGGCGCAATCCACTTCCGGTTCGCCCAGCAACGCAGCAATCTGTTCGTGCAGCGGCGTATCGGTGGACAGGTCGACGATTTCAAAACCCTGGGCCTTGGCGTGGGCCAGGCGGATGGAATTGACGTCGCCAATGATTACAACGGCTGCACCCAACAGCCGTGCCGAGGCAGCAGCGGCCAGACCGACCGGGCCGGCACCAGCAATGTAAACGGTGCTGCCCGGGCCAACGCCGGCAGTGACGGCGCCGTGGTAGCCGGTAGGCAGGATGTCGGAGAGGCAGGTCAGGTCACGGATTTTCTCCATGGCCTTGTCGCGGTCCGGCAGTTTGAGCAGGTTGAAGTCGGCGTACGGCACCAGCACGTACTCGGCCTGGCCGCCGGTCCAGTCGCCCATGTCGACGTAGCCGTAGGCACCACCGGCACGCGCCGGGTTGACGGTCAGGCATACGCCGGTGTGTTGCTCCTTGCACGAGCGGCAGCGGCCGCACGCGACGTTGAACGGCACGGAAACCAGGTCGCCGATTTTCAGGTTCTCGACGTCGCTGCCCTTCTCGATCACTTCGCCGGTGATTTCATGCCCCAGCACCAGGCCGGTCTGGGCAGTAGTGCGGCCACGCACCATGTGTTGGTCGGAGCCGCAGATGTTGGTGGAGACCACGCGCAGGATGACGCCGTGCTCAATCTTCCTGCCGCGCGGGTCCTGCATTTTGGGATAGTCGATTTTCTGTACTTCGACCTTGCCGTTGCCGAGATACACGACACCACGATTACCAGACATGCTTTCACCTCGCTGTTGTTTTTATGGAACTGCGTTGCCGCTTGGGTGGGCAGCGCGTTAGTGCTCGGGTACAGATGCTGTTTCTTGTGTTGCTTGTAAGGGCCTCATCGCAGGCAAGCCAGCTCCCACAGTGGATCGGGTTCACACATCCTGGAATGTGGGAGCTGGCTTGCCTGCGATAGCGATCTAAAGAACGACGGTGCGATTGGCATTCAAGAACACCCGCCGCTCAATGTGATACCCCACCGCACGCGCCAATGTGAGCCCTTCGATATCACGGCCCTTGGCGATCAAATCCTCGGGATAGTGGCTGTGATCAACCACCTCCACACCCTGGGCGATGATCGGCCCCTCATCCAGATCATTGTTGATGTAATGCGCCGTGGCCCCCACCAGTTTCACGCCCTTGTTGTACGCCTGGTGATACGGCTTGGCGCCCTTGAACCCCGGCAGCAACGAGTGATGAATGTTGATGGCCTTGCCATCCAGCTTGCGGCACAGCTCCGGCGACAGCACCTGCATGTAGCGCGCAAGGATCACCAGTTCGGCGCCGGTGTCTTCCACCACTTGCCACACCTGCCGCTCCTGGGATGGTTTGTCGTTGGGGTCGAGCGGGAAATGGTAGTAGGGAATCTGGTGCCAGTCGGCCAACGGCTTGAGATCGGGGTGGTTGGACACCACCGCGACCACGTCCATCGACAGTTGGCCGATACGCTGGCGGTACAGCAGGTCGTTGAGGCAGTGATCGGCCTTGGAGACCATGATCACCACTTTCGGCCGATAGTTCGGCGCCGTCAGCTCGAAGATCATGCCGAAGGCTTCACCACGGGTCGCCAGGCCATCGCGGAACGCCTGCTCGTCAAAACCGTCAGGCTGACGAAACTCCACACGAATGAAAAACCGGCCCGAGAGACGATCATCAAACGAGTGGTGCTCAGTGACGTAGCAGCCCTGCTCGAACAGGTAGCGGGTGACCGCGTCCACCGTGCCGAGCACGCTGGGGCAGTCGGCGGTCAAAATCCATGTATCGGGTGCGCGGCTCATGGGCGATTCCTCAGGCTTGAACGCTCAGACCGAATTCGGCCGAGGCATCCTGCAGCCACAACCACCAGTAATCGGAGAAGCTGCGACGGATCAGCAGTTCCCAGGTGTCTTCAGCGGTATGGCGGATCACCAATTGCGACTTGGCGAACACCGTGCCCACCGCCTTGCCCACCGGGAAATTATTGGGGTGTACGTCGTAGCTGGTGGACTTCATCAGCACATCGCGCACGTTAGGGCCGCTGAGCTCGAGAATCTGCTGGCCGCCGCTGACGTTGACGATCTGGATGTGCAAATCCCCCAAGGCGGCACGCAGGTTTTGTTCAGCGGCAAATTCATCGCCGCTCGGCACGATCAGCAGCCACTCGTCCGGGCCAAGCCATTGCAGGCTGGTCTCGCCGTTGACGGTCACGCTTAGCGGGCCGGGCAGTTCAATGCCGACGGCCTGGAGTACGCCAGCGGCGAAGGCGGCATCATGGCCATCGCCACGGATAGTCAGGTGGCCGAGGAGTTTCTTTTCACGCACGGTCACGCCGGCGTTCTTGCGGCCCTTGCCGACCAGGCTGGCGAGGTCTGCATGGTGCAGCGACGACTCGGCCTTGGCGCTGGTGGTGGGGCGTTGTTGGTAAACATTGGCTGCTGTCATAAAGCACCTTTCCTGAATTCTGTGGTGACTGTTCTGGCCTCATCGGGAGCAAGCCCCCTCCCACACTTGGAATGCATTCCCCTGTGGGAGCTGGCTTGCCTGCGATGGCCGCGACGCGGTCTATCAAATGTTCTGGCGATCACCTTTCGGGTCAAAGAACACCGAGGACACAATCTCCGCCTCGATCACGCTGCCATCGGCCTGCGGTGAGAACACCCGCTCACCGATGCGCTTCAAGCCGCCCTTCACCACGCCCATGGCAAACGAATAACCCAGGGAGTTGTGCGCATAGCTTGAAGTGACGTGACCGACCATCTTCATCGGAATCGTCTGCTTTGGATCGAACACCAACTGCGCGCCTTCCGGCAGCCATACGTTTGGATCAATCGGCTTCAAGCCCACCAGTTGCTTACGCTCTTCACGCACACAGTCTTCGCGATTCATGCCGCGCCAGCCGATCCACGAGAACGGTTTGGTACGGCCTACGCACCAGCCCATGTTCAGGTCGTCCGGGGTCATCGAGCCGTCGGTGTCTTGCCCGACGATGATGAAGCCCTTCTCGGCGCGCAGGACGTGCATGGTCTCGGTGCCGTACGGGGTCAGGTTGTACTTTTTGCCGGCCTCGACGATCTTTTCCAGCACGCCCATGGCGTAGTCGGCCTGCACGTTGACTTCGTACGACAGCTCACCGGTAAACGAGATACGGAACACCCGCGCCGGTACACCGCCGACCAAACCTTCCTTCCAGGTCATGAACGGGAAGCCATCCTTGTCCAGGTCGATGTCGGTGACTTCCGCCAGCAGCTTGCGGCTGTTGGGGCCGGACAGGGTCATGGTCGCCCAATGGTCCGTGACCGAGGTGAAGTACACCTTGAGGTCAGGCCATTCGGTCTGTTGGTAGATTTCCAGCCACTGGAGAACGCGGGCGGCGCCGCCGGTGGTGGTGGTCATCAGGAAGTGGTTGTCGGCCAGACAGGCAGTGACGCCGTCGTCGAAGACCATGCCGTCTTCCTTGCACATCAGACCGTAGCGCGCCTTGCCCACATCGAGCTTGGTCCAGGCGTTGCTGTAGATGCGGTTGAGGAACTCACGCGCATCCGGGCCCTGGATATCGATCTTGCCGAGGGTGGAGGCATCCAGCAGGCCGACGCTGTCACGCACCGCCAGGCATTCGCGCTTCACCGCGGCGTGCAGATCTTCACCGTTACGCGGGAAATACCATGGGCGTTTCCACTGGCCGACATCCTCAAACTCGGCGCCGTTCTTCACGTGCCAGGCTTGCAGCGCGGTGTAGCGCACCGGTTCGAAAATGTGCCCACAGTGACGGCCCGCCACCGCGCCGAACGTCACTGGCGTGTAGTTGGGACGGAACATGGTGGTGCCCATCTGCGGGATGGTCACGTTCAGCGAACGGGCGGCGATGGCCAGGCCGTTGACGTTACCCAGCTTGCCCTGGTCAGTACCGAAGCCCAGCGCGGTGTAGCGTTTGACGTGCTCGACCGATTCGAAACCTTCGCGGGTGGCCAGTTCGATGGCGGCTGCGGTGACGTCATTTTGCAGGTCGACAAATTGCTTCGGCGCCCGTGCAGTGGCTTTTTCGTGGGGCACCTGGAACAGCGCCAGCGTCGGCTCTTCCAGACGGCTCAAGGCTTTAGGCAGCACACCTTCCACCGGCGCAAAACCGGCTTCACTGGCCGCACGCACGCCACCTTCAAAACCATCGGCGAGGGAATCGCCAAGGCCGTAGACACCGTTGATACCGCCGACGCACACGCGTTTCTGCGGTGCTTCGCCCGGTACAAACCCGAGGATATCTTCACGCCAGGTCGGCTTGCCGCCCAGGTGCGAGGCCAAGTGGACCACCGGGCTGTAACCGCCTGAACTGGCGACCAGGTCGCAGTCCAGCCACTCGCCGGGGCTGGTGACTTTATGCGCTTTCACATCGATCGCGGCCACGCGGGCAGCGGTCACATGCTTGCTGCCACGCGCTTCGATCACGGCGCTGCCGGTGAGGATGCGAATGCCTTTGGCGCGTGCTTCTTCCACCAGCGCGCCACGTGGGTTGTGACGGGCATCAGCCACCGCCACCACCGAAAGGCCTGCATCAAACCAGTCCAGCGCGACGCGATAGGCATGGTCGTTGTTGGTCGACAGCAGCAGTTTTTTGCCCGGCGCCACACCGTAGCGGCGCACATAGGTAGAGACCGCTCCGGCCAGCATATTGCCCGGCACATCGTTGTTGCCGTACACCAGCGGACGCTCGCACGCACCGGTGGCCAGCACCACGCGCTTGGCACGCACACGGTGGATACGCTGACGCACCACGCCAATCGGCGCACGGTCACCGAGGTGATCGGTGAGGCGCTCGTGAATGGTCAGGAAGTTATGGTCGTGGTAGCCGTTGACGGTGGCGCGGGGCAGCAGTACCACGTCCGGCAGGGCTTTCAATTCGGCAATGACGCTGGCAACCCACTCAGTGGCCGGCTTGCCGTCGAGGCTTTCACGGGAATCGAGCAGCGAGCCACCGAACTCTTCCTGCTCGTCGGCGATGATCACCCGCGCACCGCTGCGCGCAGCGGCCAATGCAGCCGCGAGGCCGGCAGGGCCTGCGCCCACGACCAGCACGTCGCAATGACGGTTGAAGTTGTCGTAGGTGTCCGGGTCGTTCTCGGTCGGCGAGCGGCCTAAGCCTGCGGCCTTGCGGATGTACTTCTCGTAGGTCATCCAGAACGACTGCGGGTACATGAACGTTTTGTAGTAGAAGCCCGGCGGCATCAGCTTGCCGCCGACCTTGCCGAGAATGCCCATCACGTCGTTGTTAACGTTCGGCCAGCCGTTGGTGCTGGTGGCAACCAGGCCCTGGTACAGCGCCTGTTGGGTGGCGCGCACGTTAGGAATTTGCGTGGCTTCGGTAGCACCGATCTGCAGCACTGCGTTCGGCTCTTCGGCGCCGGCGGCAAAGATGCCGCGAGGGCGCGAGTACTTGAAACTGCGGCCGATGATGTCGACGCCGTTGGCCAGCAACGCGGCGGCCAGGGTATCGCCTTCAAAGCCTTTGTAAGTCTGGCCGTTGAAACTGAAAGTCAGGACTTTATTGCGGTCGATGCGGCCACCGTTGGACAGGCGATTGATCTGGCTCATACCTTCTCTCCAGAAGCCTTGGCGGTGAACTGGGGTTTTTCGCCAATCTTGTAGGTTTCAAGAATTTCGTAGGTGACGGTGTCGCGGGTGGCATTGAAGTACTGGCGGCAACCGGCGGCATGGATCCACAGTTCGTGGTGCAGGCCGCGAGGGTTGTCGCGGAAGAACATGTAATCGCCCCACTGCTCGTCGGTGCAGGCATTCGGGTCCAGCGGGCGCGGGATGTGCGCTTGGCCGGACGCGTGGAATTCCTCTTCGGAGCGCAGTTCGCCGCAGTGAGGACAGAAGATATGCAACATAGGGAATTTCTCCTGTTAGTGGGCGACGGCCGCAGCGCCATGTTCATCGATCAACGCACCGTTGTGGAAACGGTCGATGGAGAAAGGTGCGGCCAGCGGGTGCATTTCACCCTTGGCCAGGCTCGCAGCAAACACGTTGCCTGAGCCCGGCGTGGCCTTGAAGCCACCGGTGCCCCAACCGCAGTTGAAGAACATGTTCGGTACCGGGGTCTTGGAGATGATCGGGCAGGCATCCGGCGTGGTGTCGACGATGCCGCCCCACTGGCGGTTCATGCGCACCCGCGACAGCACCGGGAACATCTCGACGATGGCCTGAATGGTGTGCTCAATGACCGGGTACGAACCACGCTGGCCGTAGCCGTTGTAGCCGTCGATACCGGCACCGATCACCAGGTCGCCCTTGTCGGACTGGCTGATGTAGCCGTGCACGGCGTTGGACATGATCACGCTGTCGATAATCGGCTTGATCGGCTCCGACACCAACGCTTGCAACGGGTGGGATTCGATCGGCAGGCGGAAACCGGCCAGCGAGGCCATGTGCCCGGAGTTACCAGCAGTGACGACGCCGACGCGCTTGGCGCCGATAAAGCCCTTGTTGGTCTCCACACCGATGCACACGCCGTTTTCCTTGCGGAACCCGATCACCTCGGTTTGCTGGATCAAGTCCACGCCCAAGGCATCGGCAGCACGGGCAAAGCCCCAGGCCACGGCATCGTGACGGGCCACGCCGCCGCGCCGTTGCACGGTGGCGCCCAGCACGGGGTAGCGGGTGTTTTTCGAGCAGTCCAGGTATGGAATCTCGTCAGCTACTTGCTGGGCATTGAGCAGTTCGCCGTCCACGCCGTTGAGGCGGTTGGCGCTCACACGGCGTTCGGAGTCGCGGATGTCTTGCAGGGTGTGGCACAGGTTGTACACGCCACGCTGGGAGAACATCACGTTGTAGTTGAGGTCCTGAGACAAACCTTCCCAGAGTTTCATCGCATGTTCGTACAAATGCGCGGACTCGTCCCACAGGTAGTTGGAACGCACGATGGTGGTATTGCGCGCAGTGTTACCGCCGCCCAGCCAGCCTTTCTCGACCACGGCCACGTTGGTGATGCCGTGCTCCTTGGCCAGGTAGTAGGCGGTCGCCAGACCATGCCCGCCGCCACCGACGATGACCACGTCGTAGACTTTTTTCGGGGTGGGCGTGCGCCACATTTTCTGCCAGTTTTCGTGATGGCTGAGGGAGTGCTTGAAGAGGCCGAAGCCTGAGTAGCGTTGCATAGTCATTACTCCAAAACCGCGCTCAGCGATAAACCGGAAAATCAGCGCACAGGGCAGACACGTGTTTGGCCACGTTGGCCTCGACATCGGCATCGCCGAGGTTGTCGAGGATGTCGCAGATCCAGCCGGCCAACTCGATGCACTGCGGCACCTTGAAACCACGGGTGGTCACCGCCGGAGTGCCGATGCGCAGGCCCGAGGTCACGAACGGCGACTGCGGGTCATTCGGCACGGCGTTCTTGTTGACGGTGATGTGGGCGCGACCGAGGGCGGCGTCCGCGTCTTTGCCAGTGAGGCCCTGACGGATCAGGCTGACCAGGAACAAGTGGTTATCGGTGCCGCCGGAGACCACATCGTAGCCACGCTTGATGAACACCTCGGCCATCGCCTGGGCGTTGTCGATCACTTGTTGCTGATACGCTTTGAAGCCGGGCTCCAGCGCTTCCTTGAAGCACACCGCCTTGCCGGCGATCACATGCATCAGCGGGCCGCCCTGGGCACCGGGGAACACCGCAGCATTGAGTTTCTTTTCAATCGCTTCGTTGGCCTTGGCCAGAATCAGGCCGCCCCGAGGACCGCGCAGGGTCTTGTGGGTAGTGGTAGTGACCACGTCGGCGTAGGGCAGCGGGTTGGGGTACAGGCCGGCGGCCACCAGGCCGGCGACGTGGGCCATGTCGACGAACAGCAGCGCGCCCACTTTGTCGGCAATCTGACGGAAGCGTGGGAAATCCAGGGTTTTGGAGTAGGCAGAGAAACCGGCCACCACCATCTTCGGCTGGTGCTCGACCGCCAGGCGCTCGACTTCGTCGTAGTCGATCAGGCCGGTGTCGGTGTTGATGCCGTATTGCACTGCGTTGTACAGCTTGCCCGAGGACGATACTTTGGCACCGTGAGTCAGGTGACCGCCGTGGGCCAGGCTCATGCCCAGAATGGTGTCGCCGGCATTGATCAGCGCCAGGTACACCGCGCTGTTGGCGGACGAACCGGAGTGCGGCTGCACGTTGGCGTAATCGGCGCCGAACAGCTGCTTGGCGCGCTCGATGGCCAGTGCCTCGACCTTGTCCACATGCTCGCAGCCACCGTAGTAGCGCTTGCCCGGGTAGCCTTCGGCGTATTTGTTGGTCAGGCCGCTGCCTTGGGCTTGCATCACGCGTTTGCTGGTGTAGTTCTCCGACGCGATCAGCTCGATATGATCTTCCTGACGCTGCTCCTCGGCATTCATGGCTGCCAGCAGTGCGTCGTCATATCCCTGGATCTGGTCTTGTTTGCTGAACATCGCGTCTCTCCCAGCCTTTCGTATTGTTGAAGCCCTCGCAGGGCCCTTTGATGCGATGGTAGGGCTGGCGCGTACAGGTCAAATGCCTGCGCACGCCACGCAAAGGTGCGTTTACGACATGGACTGAAGAATGTGCAAAGCTTGTGTGGGAGCTGGCTTGCCTGCGATGGCATCGCTGCGGTGCAACTGGCAGACCGAGGTGTCTGCATCGCAGGCAAGCCAGCTCCCACAGGGGTCAGGCGATGAGCTTGCGAACGAGTAGCAACAGAAGAAAATGCATGGGATACAGGGCATAGGCCCAGCGCCGCATGGCGGGTGGCTTGGCGTTTTTGCCATGTCGCAATAAGACCAATCCTGCCAGCGGCGCAATCAGACATGCAGCCAACCCCAACTGCGCCACAGGCGTGCCGCTATTCAGCAGAATCTGCCATTGATTCGCGGCGACACAGACCAGCCCCGGCAGCACGCTGAAATACCAAGGCCGGCGAAACACCAACAGCATCGCCAGTGGCAGCAATACACCAAAGAAACCGAACATCAACTGGGTTGAAAACACAGCTGCTATTGTGACGGCGATCAGCGCCAATCCTCGATCAACCAACGCCTTCTGCTGCCAACCTCGGGCAACCAGCAGGCCCAGCGCCAGAGTCGGCAACACGTTCAAGGTATCGGCATCTTCGATGAACATCCGATAAGGCACTTCGCTGATCACGCTGAACAGCAGCAACCACCCCAGGTAGCGCCGATGGCCGGTCACCGGAGCGTTCCGGGCCCTGTGCAAATTGGCCGCAATCGCCAGGCAAAACCACGGGAACGCCAGACGCCCAGGCACATACAGCCCATCCAGGCTCAACCCCACATAGCGCAGGTGATCGAGCACCATGCTCAGCAGCGCCAGCCACTTGAGTAAGTCCAAAGCGCCATCTCGGACACGTCCGACAGGCAAGGTGTGAGTACCGTGCATAATTCCCCAACGACTTTGCATTTACAGAGCGTGCGCGCCCCTGACAATCTTGGTTAAAGTGCGCACCAACATCGACCACAGGAATGGGCCATGACCGACAAGAGCCAACAATTCGCCAGCGACAACTATTCCGGCATCTGCCCGGAAGCCTGGGCCGCCATGGAACAAGCCAACCACGGACATCAACGCGCCTACGGTGATGACGAGTGGACCCATCGCGCCGCCGACGGTTTCCGCAATTTGTTCGAAACCGACTGCGAAGTGTTCTTCGCCTTCAACGGCACCGCCGCCAACTCCCTGGCACTGTCCTCGCTGTGCCAGAGCTACCATAGCGTGATTTGCTCGGAAACCGCCCACGTTGAAACCGACGAATGCGGCGCACCGGAGTTTTTCTCCAATGGCTCCAAGCTGCTCACTGCACGCACCGAGAACGGCAAGCTGACCCCGGAATCGATCCGCGAGATCGCCCTCAAGCGCCAGGACATCCACTACCCCAAACCGCGGGTGGTCACCCTGACCCAGGCCACCGAAGTCGGCAGCGTGTACACCCCGGAAGAAATCCGCGCCATCAGCGCCACCTGCAAAGAGCTGGGCCTGAACCTGCACATGGACGGTGCCCGCTTCTCCAACGCCTGTGCGTTCCTGGGTTGCTCACCGGCCGACCTGACCTGGAAAGCCGGGGTGGACGTGCTGTGCTTTGGCGGCACCAAGAACGGCATGGCGGTGGGTGAAGCCATCCTGTTCTTCAATCACAAGCTGGCCGAAGACTTCGACTACCGCTGCAAACAGGCTGGCCAGTTGGCATCAAAGATGCGCTTCCTGTCCGCCCCGTGGGTAGGCTTGCTGGAAAACGATGCCTGGCTCAAGCACGCACGCCACGCCAACCACTGCGCGCAATTGCTCAGCAGCCTGGTTGCGGACATCCCCGGCGTGGAATTGATGTTCCCTGTGCAAGCCAACGGCGTATTCCTGCAACTCTCGGAGCCAGCCATTGCGGGGCTTACAGCCAAGGGTTGGCGCTTCTACACCTTTATCGGTAAAGGTGGGGCGCGATTCATGTGTGCGTGGGACACAGAAGAAGAGCGTGTACGAGAATTAGCCGCCGATATCAGGGAAGTCATGAGGGCTTAACGTGGGAATTCGGCCAGCGAATACTGGCCGATTGCCAAGTCTGTTTTTTGATATTTCTGACAGCTACGCGCTGGATATTCGTTGACTAGCCTCTTGGTACCCGGAAGGAAAACGCAGTCATAACCGCCACTTTCCGGGTTCGCTACCCGCCGAATAATCGGCTGGAAACGTAAATCCAATGGAGAGCTTAATCATGGAATATCAAAGCAACGGCAACACCCTGCAAAGCGATGGCACTATCAGCACCACGGTGATTGACTGGGATGAGTTCAGGAAGTACGCAAAGATCGGCGATACGATCCGCGAGCCTTCAAGGACGCTGAGGATCTACGACAAGGTCTATGAACTGACAGCATCCGGCCAGCACTTCGTCGTGCATATCTACGCGCAGTAACTGTTAACCCTTGAAGCCCGCGCCGAAGACTCATGACCCTCGGCGCGCAGCCGACCGGCCATTCCCACGCTCCTGCGTGGGAATGTGCAGGGTATTAGAACTCGATGCGCACATCGCCCTTGGGCACGCTGCAGCACGACAGGATGTAACCTTCGGCTTCGTCTTCCTCGGTGATCCCGCCGTTGTGTTCCATCTCCACCTCCCCGCCCAGCTTCATCACCTTGCACGTGCCGCAGATACCCATGCCGCAGGCTTTGGGGATCAACAGGCCAAGCTTGGCAGCTGCTGCGTGGACAGTCTCGCCGGGGGCCACCCGAATGCTTTTGCCCGATGCGATGAACTCCACCTGGTGCAGATCCGCGAGGTCGATTTCCGGCGCATCCGCCGCTTGCTCGGCCTGCTCCACGGCGTCAGCCCGCGCTTCCGGCGGCGTCGCACCAAAGGATTCTTCGTGATAACGCGCCATATCGAAACCGGCGGTTTCCAGCAGGCGTTTCACTGCGCTCATGTAAGGCGTCGGGCCGCAACAGAATACTTCGCGCTCCAGGAAGTCCGGCACCATCAGTTCCAGCATCTTGTGATTCAGATAACCGCGGTAGCCGGCCCAGGGTTCACCCAGGCCATGCTTTTCGCAAATCAGGTGCAAGCTGAAATTGTCGATCCGCGACGCCATGTGCTCCAGCTCGCGGTGGTAGATGATGTCCTTGGGTGAACGCGCACTGTGAACAAAGGTCATGTCGACATTAGCGTTGGTGTCGTAGAACCAGCGCGCCATGGACATGACTGGGGTGATCCCCACCCCGCCGCTCAGGTACAGCACTTTCGGGCTGGGGAAGTCGATCGCGTTGAACAGCCCGACAGGTCCGTGCACCGCCAGCTCCTGGCCCTCGTGCAGCGTGTCATGCAGCCAGTTGGACACACGCCCGCCCGGTACACGCTTGATGGTTACCGAAAAGCTGTAAGGCACCGACGGTGAACTGGAGATCGTGTAGGAGCGCATGATCGGCTGGCCTTCGATTTCCAGCTCCAGGGTGACGAATTGCCCGGGCTTGAAGAAGAACAGGATCGGCTGGTCAGCCATAAAACAGAAGGTGCGCACGTCCCAGGTTTCCTGGATGACTTTGACGCAACGGACGATGTGCCGACCATTGGCCCAGGTCTGGGTGGTTACCGGATTCAGGAAATTGCTAGACATGTTGTTCTCCACCGCCGACGTCGGCCTTATGGTGGCGATTCTGCGTAACGCCGGGGCCACCCATTTACCTATCTGCGACATTCACATACTTACGGCGACCAGCCCCCAAAGACAGGGCCTTGCGCGTCGGGATCAGATTGGGCCATGTCGCCCATGGATAAGGTTCGACCCAACGCCGGGCCCACACTCGCTCCCAACAAAGACGCGTTCTTTACGCCTTGCTGCAAACCTGATCAGCCACTATTCGCCGGCCACACAGAATGGCCATGAGGACACACACGATGGACGTCACCGCAACCTTAAGCTTGGGCGATCCGCTGGAACCCGCACGCAAGGCCACCGCGCAAATGCTGCACGAGCGCGAGCGCACCTTTTCGCTGCCACAGCCGTTCTACTCTGATGAGCGGCTGTTTGATATCGACATGCAGGAGATCTTCCAGAAAGAGTGGTTGATTGCCGGCATGACCTGCGAAATCCCCACCAAGGGCAACTACCTGACCCTGCAAGTGGGCAAGAACCCGATCATCGTGATCCGTGGCGCCGAAGGCGTGGTGCATGCATTCCACAACGTCTGCCGCCACCGTGGTTCGCGCTTGTGCACCAGCGAAAAGGGCAAGGTCGCCAAACTGGTTTGCCACTACCACCAATGGACCTACGAACTGGACGGTCGCCTGTTGTTCGCCGGTACCGAGATGGGCGCCGACTTCGACATGAAGCAGTACGGCTTGAAACCGGTAAACGTGAAGACCGCCGGCGGCTACATTTTCATCAGCCTGGCCGAGACCCCGCCGGCCATCGATGACTTCCTGTCCACGCTCAGCCATTACATGGAACCCTACGACATGGAAAACACCAAGGTGGCGATCCAGACCACCTTGTTCGAAAAAGCCAACTGGAAGCTGGTGCTGGAGAACAACCGCGAGTGCTACCACTGCAACGCGTCGCACCCGGAACTACTCAAAACCCTGCTGGAATGGGACGACGTCACCGACCCGCGCGCCGACCAGGCGTTCAAGGACCACGTAGCCGCCTCCGCCGCCGCCTGGGATGCCGAGAAGATCCCTTACGCCCACGCCAGCTTCGGCCTGCGTAACCGCATCGTGCGTATGCCGCTGCTCAAGGGCACAGTGTCGATGACCCTGGACGGCAAGCAGGGCTGCGCCAAACTGATGGGCCGCATCAAGAACCCGGACCTGGGCTCGATGCGCATCCTGCACCTGCCTCATTCGTGGAACCACTGCATGGGCGACCACATCATCGTGTTCACCGTGTGGCCGATCAGCGCCCAGGAAACCATGGTCACCACCAAGTGGATCGTGCACAAGGACGCGGTGGAAGGCGTGGACTACGACGTGGAGCGCATGCGCCAGGTGTGGGACGCCACCAACGACCAGGACCGTCGCCTGGCCGAGGAGAACCAGCGCGGCATCAACTCCACCGCCTACCAGCCTGGCCCGTACTCCAAGACCTATGAGTTTGGCGTGGTGAACTTTGTGGACTGGTACAGCGAGCGCATGTTGAACAACTTGGGGGCCGCGCCTGCTCCGTACCTCAAAGGTGTGGCTGCACACGAGTAACTGACGCCCTATGGATCAAAAATGTGGGAGGGGGCTTGCTCCCGATAACGGAGTATCAGCCAATGCATGTGCAAGCTGAGCCATCCCTATCGGGAGCAAGCCCCCCCTCCCACACTTCAAGCAGACGCTGCCTACTATTTGATCAACTCTCGCGCAGACCGCTAACCCCCTGCCCTCCAGCCTTTGCCCAACAACTTATCCACAAAGCCACCCACAGCAATTGTGGGCAAGTCGGTGTGCGGCTTAAATTAAATCAAGAAAATCCGTGACTTATTTGAAACCAAGGTATCCATCCTTACCTGATCATTTATTGATCATATCTGTGCAGACCTTGATTCATATGGCCTACAGCACTAAGCGAACACCTTATCCACAGATGCACCAACAGACTTTGGGGGCAACTTTATCCAACCTGTGGAAAAGCGCACAAACCCTGCATAAATCGGGCTTCCCAGGGTTTCAATGCAGAAAAAAGCCGAAATTGATCGATTTTTGATCGACCCTCTGAAAGCCTTTGTTTACATGGCTTACAGAAGATAGCGAACATCTTATCCACAGATGCGCCAACAGACTTTGGGGGCAAGTCAGTACTGCCAACCGGGAAAACTCCTGGAAAAACCGCAGTTTAGGCTGGCTATTTTTCGTACAGAGGGCTGCAAGGCTTGATACATAGGGGGTGTGGACAACCGCGAACAGGTTATCCACAAGCGGATCAACAGCGATTGTGGGTAAACCGCAGAACTCATGCGGGAGGGAGCGCGCCCCCTCCCACAGCGGATCAGCGTACGACACCCTCTTCAATCAACAGCTTGAGAATCGCCTGAGCGCCCTCTTCAGCACTCACACCCTTGAGCACCTGCCCACCACCGCCACTGGCCTTGGCCGTGGCAGCCTTCATACGGTCGGCGCCGCTCTTGGCCTTGATCACCTTGAGACGCTTGGGCCTTGGCTTGGCCGGTTGCAGCAGGGCGCCTGTGAATAACTCGTCCTGTTCGATCTCCACCTCATGGGCCGCCAGTTCGCCACGTTGCGCCGGGCCGTATGCACTCTGGCGCGGTTTGGGCGCAGCGTTATCCACGGTGGCCAGAAACGGCAGGCGCACTTTCAGGCGCCGCCGCTGGCCGCGAGGCAAGGCTTGCAGTACATGGGCGACGCCCGCGTCGATGGATTCCACCTGGGCCAACCCTACAATCAACGGCCAACCCAATTGTTCTGCCAGCAAAAACGGCAACATGCCCGAGCCTTCGCCGGTTTCCGCCTGACTGCCGGTGAGTACCACCTGGGCGCCGGCGTCATGCAGGTATTCACTGAGTACCGGCAAGGCATCGGCGCCGGGCGGTTGTTCCAGTACATGCAGTTGCGCCAGCCCCATCCCAAGGTAGCTGCGCAAGGTCGGCTCGTTGATATCGCCGGCGTGCAGCACCTGCAACTTATCCCCAGCCATTTGCAGGCCCAGCTCGACAGCGCGGGCGTCCTGCTCCGCACGGCGCGGGCGCCCGGAAGTGGGGTGGGCGCCGATGGATACCAAGCTGATTACAGTGGTTGTCATGGTCATGTCCCTAAGCTGCATCGCGCTTGGCGCCGTTGCGGTAGGCCTGCACCGCATCGATCAAGGCTTGCAGAATCGCGGCGCTTTCGCCGATCACCGACAGGTCGGCACGCTTGATCATGTCGCAGGTCGGGTCGAGGTTGATCGCCACCACCTTGTCGCAGGCCCCGATGCCTTGCAGGTGCTGGATCGCCCCGGAAATACCCACGGCCACGTACACCCGCGCCGTGACCCAGGTGCCGCTGGCGCCGACCTGACGATCACGCGCCATGAAGCCATCGTCCACCGCCACCCGCGACGCGCCCTCGGTGGCGCCCAGGGCTGCGGCGGTCTGGTGGAACAGCGCCCAGTCCTTCACGCCATTGCCACCGGAGAAAATGAATTCCGCTTCGGCCATGGGAATCGCCGCAGGATCCACCGCCACCGCCCCCAGGTCCTCGATACGCGACAAACTGCGCGCCAGGCTTGTGGATAACTCTACGGGCAGTACCTCATGCCGGGTCTCGCTGACCGGGTCGGCACACTCAACGGCCGCCAGGATCAGGCGCGGCAGCGGCCGGGCCAAATCTTGCTGGCCCGCCCCCGCACGGCCGATGCACTCATCGCCCTTGATTTGCCAAACGCGTGTCGCCGGGCGTTCCTTGAGGCTGGCGGCAAAGCGCCGACCCAATTCACCGCCGCCGCTGCGGCTGTCCGGCAGTAGCCAGTGGCGCGGATTGAACTGGTTATCCACAGCGCGCAGGCCTTGTACGCGTTGCTCCGGTGAATAACCGTCGAACGCGTGGCCGTCCAGTACCAGCAGGCGATCGACACCGGCAGTGGCGAAGGCGTTTTCCTTGTGTTCACCAAACACCACGGCCAGCACCGCGCCGTCGCTGCCAGCCAGTTGCCTGGCCAGGCCAAGCAAGTCACGGTCGTGGCTGCTCAAGCGGCCACCGACCATGTCCGGCACCACACTGATGTAGAACGCGGGCGTTGGCACCTGATGCAGTGGCAACTGTACCTCCACCGCCGCCGTACGCTTGGCCGCACCGCCCTGCTGGGCACCGCTGCGGTCAATACGCTTGATGCCGTTGGGGCCGATAAAACCGACACCGTGCACGTTTTTACGAATGATGCCGTTGGGCCCCATCCAGCTCTGCTGCACGGGCTGCATGGCCGCGTGCAAGGGGTGAAGACGGTTACGGGCGATCCATTCGGCCCGAGGGTCACGGCGAATAATGTCGCTCATCAATGCACCTCCGCGGGTTCACGTTTAGGCGCTTTTGCCGGCACAGGGTCTTCAAGCAAAGCGTCGGCCACAAGCTCGGCAATATCCTTGATCAATGGCCGCGGCTCGACCACACCTTCAAGCATCGCCGTACATTGCGGGCAGCCCACGGCCACCAGTTCGGCACCGGTTTCGCGGATGTCTTCCATGCGCATGTCGGGGATACGTTGCTTGCCGGGAATGTCAGTGATCGGCGCGCCGCCGCCACCGCCGCAGCAGCGCGAACGGAAGCCTGAGCGTTGCATTTCCTTGACCTCGATGCCCAACGCCCGCAGCACTTGGCGCGGTGCCTCGTATTCGCCGTTGTAGCGGCCCAGGTAACAAGGGTCGTGGTAGGTCACGCTGCTGCCTTTGTGCTGGCCCAGGTTCAGCGCGCCGTCGCCGATCAACTCGGCCATGAAGGTGCTGTGATGCTGTACGACGTAATTGCCGTTGAAGGCGCCGTACTCGTTTTTCAGCACATGGAAACTGTGCGGGTCGCAGGTAACAATGCGCTTGAAGCTATATTTGCCCAACGTCTGGATATTGCGCGAGGCCAACAATTGGAAAGTTGCTTCATCGCCCAGACGCCGCGCTACGTCACCGCTGTCGCGTTCTTCCAGGCCAAGTACCGCAAAGTCCACCCCCGCCGCCTTGAGCACTTTGACAAACGCCCGCAGGGTGCGTTGGTTGCGCATGTCGAAGGCACCGTCGCCGACCCAGAACAGCACCTCGCAGCTGCCCTTGTCACTGAGCAACGGCAGGTTCAGGTCCGCCGCCCAGTTGAGGCGACCGCCCGGTGCGAAACCGCCGGGGTTGTCGGTGGCAATCAGGTTTTCCAGGACTTCGGCGCCCTTGTTCGGCGTGGCACCTTTTTCCAGGGTGAGGTGGCGGCGCATGTCGACGATGGCGTCGACATGCTCGATCATCATCGGGCACTCTTCCACGCAGGCGCGGCAGGTGGTGCACGACCACAACGTCTCGGCATCCACCAACCCGTTGACGATTGGCTGATGAGGGTTGCCGCCATGTTCGCCTATCGGTTTGCCCGGATACGGGCTGCCGGCAAACTTGGCATCGGTGCCACCGGCCAGGCCAACGACCATGTCCTGAATCAGCTTTTTCGGGTTCAGCGGCTGGCCGGCAGCGAACGCCGGGCACGCTGCTTCGCACTTGCCGCATTGCACGCAGGCGTCGAAGCCGAGCAACTGGTTCCAGGTGAAATCCTTGGGCTTTTCCACGCCAAGCGGCGCGGTTTTATCACTGAGGTCCAGCGGCTTCAGACCGGTGGAGCGGCCACCACCGAAGCGCTCGGCGCGGCGGTGCCAGGCCAGGTGCAGGGCACCCGCGAAGGCGTGCTTCATCGGCCCGCCCCAGGTCATGCCGAAGAACATTTCCGATACGCCCCACAGCACGCCCACGCTCAGCAGCGCAGCGAGCAGCCAGCCGCCAAAGTCAGCGGGCAGAATCCCGGCCACCGGCAAGGTCACCAGGAAAAAGCTCACCGAGAACGCCATCAGGCTTTTCGGCAGGCGCATCCATGGGCCCTTGGACAGGCGCGCAGGCGGATTGCGGCGGCGCAGGTACATGAAGATCGCGCCCACAAACATCAACGCCGAAGCCAGCAGCAAGGCATAGCCGAGAATGCGGTTCTGCAGGCCGAAGCCGTGCACCGCAATAGCCAGCAGCGCCGACAGCACAAAGCCCAGCGCCGTGGCGACGTGGGTATTGGCAATGTATTTGTCGCGGGCGACCACGTGGTGCAAGTCGACCATGTAGCGCTTGGGCATGGCCAGAAGACCGCCCAGCAGATCGACTTTGGATGCACGCCCACGGCGCCACATGTTCACCCGGCGCAGGGCGCCGAGGACCGCAAGGCCCAAAGCGGCAAACAACAGAATAGGCAGCAAGGTGTTCAACATGATGAAGCTCCCACAGACCACACAGGTCTACTGTGAAACTGGCCTTGAAATGTGGGAGGGGGCTTGCTCCCGATGGCGGAGTGTCAGTTGATACTGTTGTAGCTGACCCACCGCTATCGGGGGCAAGCCCCCTCCCACATTTGAACCGAGTCCACTTTTTGGTTCGGTGTCGGCTTAGAAATCCTTGCACAGGCGCAGGGCGTCGTAGATCGCAGCGTGGGTGTTGCGCTGGGCCACACAGTCACCAATGCGGAACAGCAAGTACCCTTCGCCCGCCTCGCTCAAGCACGGCTGCGGTTTGATCGCAAACAAGGCTTCAACGTCGATCTGGCCCTTGTTGCGTGAGCCTTCCTTGAGCCCGTAGTAAAGGGCCTCGTCCGGGCGTACGCCGTTCTCCACCACCACCTGGTCGACCACGCGCTCTTCTTTGGCGCCGGTGTATTCGTTCTCCAGCACTGCCACCAGCTTGTCGCCCTCGCGATAGACCTTTTCCAGCATCATGTCGCCGGTCATGATCACTTCCTTGGGGTACATGCTGCGGTAGTAAGTCGGGAACGACGTACCGCCAATTGCCACACCGGGCTTGATGTCGTCGGTGACGATTTCCACCTGGCAGCCTTTGTCGGCCAGGAAGTCCGCCACCGACATGCCGGTGAACTCGCAAATGGTGTCGTACACCAGCACGTTCTTGCCCGGCGCGACTTTGCCGTCAAGCACATCCCAACTGCTCACCACCAAGCCTTCGGCGGCGCCCCAATGTTCGTTCTGTTCGATGAACGGATGCCCGCCCACCGCCAGCACCACCACGTCCGGACGCAGGTCCAGAATGGTCTCGGCATCCGCCGCCACGCCCAGGCGCAGGTCGACTTTCAAGCGCGCCAACTCCAACTGGTACCAGCGAGTGATACCGGCGATCTGGTCGCGCTGCGGCGCTTTCGAAGCGGTGGTGATCTGCCCGCCGATGAACTCTTTTTTCTCCAACAGGGTTACGTCGTGGCCGCGTTCGGCGGCGACACGTGCTGCCTCCATACCAGCGGGGCCTGCGCCCACCACGACCACCTTGCGCTTGGCCCCGGTGGTTTTCTCGATGATGTGCGGCACGCCCATGTATTCACGGGAGGTCGCGGCATTCTGGATGCAAAGCACGTCCAGGCCCTGATACTGGCGGTCGATGCAGTAGTTGGCGCCCACGCATTGCTTGATCTGGTCGATCTGGCCCATCTTGATCTTGGCAATCAGGTGCGGGTCGGCGATGTGCGCACGGGTCATGCCGACCATGTCCACATAGCCGCCTTCGAGGATGCGCGTGGCCTGGTTCGGGTCCTTGATGTTCTGCGCGTGCAGCACCGGAACCTTGACCACTTCCTTGATCCCGGCTGCCAGGTGCAGGAACGGCTCCGGCGGGTAACTCATGTTCGGGATCACGTTGGCCAGGGTGTTGTGGGTGTCGCACCCCGAGCCCACCACGCCGATGAAGTCGAGCATACCGGTGTCGTCGTAATACTTGGCGATCTGCTTCATGTCCTCATGGGACAAGCCGTCCGGGTGGAACTCGTCACCGCACAGGCGCATGCCCACGCAGAAGTCATCGCCCACTTCGGCACGCACGGCCTTGAGTACTTCCAGGCCGAACTTCATGCGGCCTTCAAAGCTGCCGCCCCATTCGTCGGTACGCTTGTTGACCCGCGGGCTCCAGAACTGATCGATCATGTGTTGGTGCACGGCAGACAGTTCAACCCCGTCCAGGCCACCGGCCTTGGCACGACGCGCCGCCTGGGCGTAGTTGCCGATCACGCGCCAGATTTCTTCCGGCTCGATGGTCTTGCAGGTGGCACGGTGCACCGGCTCACGCACGCCGGACGGCGACATCAGGGTCGGCCAATTGAAGCCGTCCCAGCGTGAGCGACGGCCCATGTGGGTAATCTGGATCATGATCTTGGCGCCATGCTTGTGCATGGCGTCGGCCAGGTTCTGAAAGTGCGGGATGATGCGGTCGGTGGACAGGTTCACCGAGCTCCACCATTCCTGGGGGCTGTCGATGGCCACCACCGAGGAGCCGCCGCAGATCGCCAGGCCGATACCGCCCTTGGCTTTCTCTTCGTAGTACTTCACATAGCGGTCGGTGGTCATGCCGCCGTCGGTGGCATACACCTCGGCGTGGGCGGTACTGAGCACGCGGTTGCGGATGGTCAGCTTGCCGATCTGGATCGGCGCAAACATTGCTTCGAAAGCCATGGCACGGTCCTCGGCTTACAACGGTTTGACGGTGAACAGGCCATCGTCGTGGCCCTCTTCGGAGCCTCCGTAGACTTGTTCGGCGACAGTGCGGATCTTGCTGCCACGGGCCTCAAGAATCTGGTCCATGGCACCGGCAAACCAGCCGGTGAACATGTAGTCGACTTTGCGCCCGACCTTTCCGTACACGTAGACGAACGCCGAGTGCTCAAGCTTGACGCTGGCGGTGCCTTTATCCAGGTCGATGTCCTGGATCTTGAACAGGCCCCAGCCACGTTGCGACAGGCGCTTCATGTAGTGTTCGAACACCGCGACGCCTTCCAGGCCGTGGCACTCGGCTTCCTTTTCACACCAGTGCCAGGCGGATTTGTAGCCGGCCTTGTAGAGGATCTCGGCGTAGGCATCAGCGCCCAGCACCTCTTCGATACCCATGTGGTTGTTGACGAAGAAATGGCGCGGCACGTACAGCATGGGCAGGGCGTCGGAGGTCCAGACACCGGTTTCGCTGTCAACTTCGATTGGCAATTGCGGGGCGATCTTGGCCATGGAAACTTAACTCCAGAAAAATTCGTTGTGGTGTTGCCGGTAGGTGTCTGGCTTATTCGCCCCAGACGTCCTTCAAGACGTTGACCCAGTTCTCGCCCATGATCTTGCGTACCACGCGCTCGGGGTGGCCACGCTTGAGCAGGGTCTCGGTGAGGTTGGGGAATTCACCCACGGTGCGGATGCCCAGCGGGTTGATGATCTTGCCGAAGCTGGTCAGGCGGCGGGCGTAGCCCTTGTCATGGGTAAGCATTTCGAAGAAATCCTGGCCATGCCCCTGGGTGAAGTCGGTGCCGATGCCGATGGCGTCTTCGCCGACGATATTCATGGTGTATTCGATGGCTTCGGCGTAGTCGTCGATGGTCGAATCGATGCCCTTGGCCAGGAACGGCGCGAACATGGTCACGCCGACAAACCCACCGTGGTCGGCGATGAACTTGAGTTCTTCATCGGACTTGTTGCGCGGGTGTTCCTTGAGCCCGGACGGCAGGCAGTGGGAATAGCACACCGGCTTTTTCGATTCGAGGATGACTTCTTCGCTGGTCTTGGAACCAACGTGGGACAGGTCGCACATAATGCCGACACGGTTCATCTCGGCGACGATTTCGCGCCCGAAGCCCGACAACCCGCCGTCGCGCTCGTAGCAGCCGGTGCCCACCAGGTTCTGGGTGTTGTAGCACATCTGCACCACGCCAACGCCGAGCTGCTTGAAGATCTCGACATAGCCGAGCTGGTCTTCAAACGCATGGGCATTCTGGAAGCCGAAGATGATGCCGGTCTTGCCCTGTTCCTTGGCACGGCGGATGTCGGCGGTGGTTTTCACCGGGATCACCAGGTCACTGTTCTCGCGGATCAGGGTCTGGCTGGCGACGATGTTATTGATCGTGGCCTGGAAGCCTTCCCACACCGACACCGTGCAGTTGGCGGCGGTGAGGCCGCCTTTGCGCATGTCTTCGAACAGGTCGCGGTTCCACTTGGCAATAATCAGACCGTCGATAACGATGCTGTCGGCGTGCAACTCGGCTGGGCTCATCAGGCGTCCCCTTATTGGCGATTCATGCGCCGAATCGTCTGCCGGCGCTTTGGGGCCAGCATATGCCCAGGGACAACCCGAGCCGGGTGCAAAAACGACAGGGGAATTGCCGAAAGCGTCAATCCACGACAAAGGCTGTGCAGACATGCCTGACGGGCGACTGTTCTTTGTCTTACGCTTGAGCCAGAATTGCGCATCACGTGATATGAGACGGCGCAATGAAATCGATTTTCCTGGCTTTGGCACTCATCGCAACCGGCGTTCACGCAGCCGAAGACACCGACAGCACGCCGTGCGACGGCATCGAAAACGACAAACAGACCCTGGCCTGCGCCGCCTACAACAAAACCACCGCCGAGCAATTGCTCAAGGATAACTATCAGGGCCTGCTGGAGCGCATGGCTTCAACCTACGGCAGCGACAAGACCAAACTGGCCGACATTACCGCCCGTCTGAAGGACGCCCAGCAGAAATGGGAAAAACTGCGTGATGCCGATTGCGCGGTGGACACCTTCCCGGCGGTCAATGGCAGCAAGGAGTATGCGATTGCGCAGAATGATTGCCTGGCGCGGATGAGTGATGAGCGGTCGGAGTTTTTGGAGTCGATTGGGCAGGAGTGATTTGCGCACCCTATTGGCCAAGCAAGTCCCACGCTGCTTTTGCGCGCTCGTCAAATTTAACGATGCTTTCCCTCTCAAGGATGAGTACTGAACAATGCAATGGTTTCCTACCCCTCCCACCGACAACCTGTACAAATTTGCCGCTGTTTGCGGCTTGCTGATGCTCGGCGGCGCGCTGTTTGCCATCCTGTCATTGGCTTACCTGGATTATCGAATCGAAGTACAGACCAACGCGTCTCTGGACAACTTTTCAAACCAGCATAATCAGAGATTATTCGAAAACCGCATCACCGCTCTTAAAGAGGGTGACACCGAGAAAGACTATATCCCGCAGCTTTCAAAGAAATTAAATAACGATCCGGATTTTTTAGCAGCTGCATTGAAAATCCAGTCAGAGCTGAAGGCCGGCTACAAACCTGCTGATCCTGACACCCTCGATCTTGTATTTAACTTCGTACGTGCTCGAGAGGCGCTTTCATTGATCGCCCTCGTCATATACGCCCTCGTCGCATCATGGCTAACCGTATTTGGCCTAAGCGGCTGGCGCAAAAAAATCCACGGGCCAAACGAGCGCCAAAATGAACTCGACGAAGAAATCAAGAAAGCCAGTTTGTTGAAATTGCACATTGAGATCTCTCAAATGCAGCCCATGAGCGAAACCGTAAAGAAGCTGTTTGAGCTTGGCGGTATCATGCGCCCCGATAAATAACTTACCCATGAGCATTTTCTGGGGCGCGGAGCATTCCATGACTACTTGCGGCATCGAAATCAAAGGCAGCGAAGCCATCATCGCCCTCGCCGCTCTGGACAACCAGGCACTGACCCACATCGCCCTGGCCACCAAGAAAATCGCCCTTGATGACGACGATGAAGCGGCCAACGTCAAAGCCTTCGCCGCCCAGGTAAAGGCCTTCGTGCAGGCGAACGCCATTACCCGTATCGCGATCAAGAAGCGCAGCAAAAAAGGCGAGTTTGCCGGCGGCCCGACGACGTTCAAGATTGAAGGGGTGTTTCAGTTGCTGGACGGGGTGGAGGTGACGCTGCTGTCGCCGCAGACCATCAATGCACAGAACAAGAAGCACACCTTTGATCTGCCCGCGACGCTGAACAAGTACCAGCATGAAGCCTACAAGGCGGCATGCTCGGCCCTGGTAAAGAAATAAGCCACACCCGCTCTCTTTAGGAGCCGGCCTTTTAGCGCGGTGCAGGGCTTTTGTGTTGCAGCCAGTCACCGAAGGTTTTGTCCTCCAGGGCATAGCCGCCTCGGCTCGACTTCCACACCAGTTCCTTATCGCGCAGGGCATCGATGCAGGCCTGGATGGTCTGGGTACCCGGCACCACGTCGCTACCCATCTTTTCCAGCGCCTTGCTGACAGCCGTGAGGGTGCTATCGGTGAATGGCGCGAAGGGTTCGTTGTTTTGAGAACGCTCCACCATCACCTCCAGCACGGCGCGCTGAGGGATGGTCAGGGCGTTCCAGGCGCTTTCGAACTCGGTCCATACACCCGCGCGCAGCAGTTCTGCACGACTGTGCAGCAGTTGGCCCAGATTGCTCGCCTCGCCCAGCTCCAATGCGACTTCACCGATGATCGTGCGCAACATCTCGGGACGCCGACCTACCCGCTCAAACGCCTCATCAATATCAGCCGCGTTGAATTGGTTGTTCTTGGCCAGGTGCGCGTTGAGGTGCACGGTGTAGGCCTGGGTGAACGCTTTGCCCAGCAGCGGAAACGGCGTGATGCTGGAACCGAAGAATGGCTGGCTTTTACCCAATACCAAATGGGCGAGCTTGTCGCGATTGGATCCGGTAAACACCAGGCGCAAACCGCTGCCCTCCTCGTAACGGCCTTGGTTGAGCTGATCCCGGGCAGCCTTCAACGCGAACATCGCATTGATACCTGATTCGGTGGTTAATGCGTGCTGTGCTTCGTCAATCACCAGCACAACGGGTTTTCCTGCAGCCCTATGGAGCAATTCCAACGCTTGGGTCAGCGTCGCACCGACAGGCAATTGTGGCTTGGTAAAGTCCCAGGAAAGCGTACGCAGAAAGCTTAGTTTCTCGATGCCAATGTTCTTTGCCAGTTTGCGAATGCCCTTTTCAAACGGCACCAACGCCCCCGCAATGGCACTCGCGATCAGCTCGGCGGGGTCTTTTTCCTTGTTGGCCCACAGGTCGACATACACCGCCAGCCAGCCCCGGAGCTGACATTCCGGAATCAGGTCTTCGCGCAGAAAAGTGCTTTTGCCCGTGCGTCGGGGCGCCGCAAGAAACAGGCCGGAGGTGAAATCCTGAATACCGGCCCCCACCAGGCCATCGGCAATACTGCTTGCCAGGGTGGGGCGGCGAAACACAAAGCCGCTGTGCGTGGACATGATTTTATACTCAATTATGGAAAGGACTATAAATTATAGCGATAAGTATAATTGACTATAATTGTCCGTCAAACCACCTCCCGTCGCCGATCCTCCCTAGGACACTTGGCAAACCTGGCGCGATAGCTGCGGGTGAAATAGGACGGCGACTCAAACCCACACGCAATGCTCACCTCCAGCACACTCATGTCGCTCTGGCGCAGCAGTTTCCGAGCTTTCTCCAGGCGCAGGCCGAGATAGAAGTTGCTCGGGGTGTCGTTCAGATGCAGACGAAACAGGCGCTCCAGTTGACGCCGGGTGACCTTGATCGCGTCGGCCAGGGCCAGGGTGCTTAGGGGCGGTTCGGTGTGTTGCTCCATTTCGCCGATCACGTGCACCAGTTTCTTGTTGTTGATGCCGTAGCGCGTGGCGATCTGCATGCGCTGGTGGTCTTTGCGTGGGCGTATACGGCCGAGCACGAATTGCTCCGAGACCTGGACCGCCAGTTCCGAGCCGTGGGCCTGGGCGATCAGATCGAGCATCAAGTCGATGGACGCGGTGCCGCCGGCGCAGGTAATGCGGCGACGGTCGATCTCGAACAGTTCCTGAGTCACGCTCAACTGCGGATAGGCTTCCTTGAAGGCGTCGATGGCTTCCCAGTGCAGGGTCAGGCGGTGGCCATCGAGCAGCCCCGCTTCGGCCAGCACACAGGCGCCGGTGTCGATGGCGCCCAAGGTCACGCCGTCGTGATCGAGGCGACGCAGCCAATGCTCCAGCGCCGGGGTGGAGCATTGCAAAGGCTCGAAACCGGCCACCACTAATAATGTGGCGCCTTTTTCCAGCGGCTCCAGCGCGGCGTCGGCGTTGACCGACATACCGTTGCTCGCCAGCACCGCACCGCCATCTGCACTCAATATGTGCCAGCGGTACAACTCGCCACGAAAGCGGTTGGCGACCCGTAACGGTTCCAAGGCCGAGATAAAACCGATGGCCGAAAAACCCGGCATCAGCAAGAAGTAGAAATCCTGGGACATGGTGGCGCTCTCGTGGGGCGGGCAGCGTGGCACTGTGATACTCCCGTTGATGCACGGATTCAAGGGGACAGGTCGCTGCAGTGCAAGAGCCGGTCGCCGTCGTGCGCTTTGTGGTTCGCCAAGCTGCGTAACGTGGCGTCACGGTGCACAAAGACACCGGCCCCCACAATAACGACCTGCCGAGGGACCCACCATGAACCGACTGATCCGCCGTTGCGTACTTGCACTCAGCGCCAGCGCCGTTTTGAGCACTAACGCCATGGCAGCGGATGCCGCTTCATGCCAGAACGTACGCATGGGCGTGGTGAACTGGACCGACGTGATCGCCACCAGCGCCATGACTCAAGTGCTGCTCGACGGCCTCGGCTACAAGACCAAACAAACCAGCGCCTCCCAGCAAATCATCTTCGCCGGTATCCGCGACCAACGCCTGGACCTGTTCCTGGGCTACTGGAACCCGCTGATGACCCAGACCATCACGCCGTTTGTCGAGGCCGGGCAGGTCAAGGTCCTGGATAAACCCAGCCTGGAAGACGCGCGCGCCACCCTGGCGGTGCCGACTTATCTGGCGGACAAGGGCCTGAAGACCTTCGCTGACATCGCCAGGTTCCAGAAAGAGCTGGGCGGCAAGATCTACGGCATCGAGCCTGGCTCGGGTGCCAATACCCAGATCAAGGCGATGATTGCCAAGAACCAGTTTGGCCTGGGCAAGTTCCAACTGGTGGAGTCCAGCGAAGCCGGCATGTTGGCCGCCGTGGACCGCGCCGTGCGCCGCAAGGAAGCCGTGGTGTTCTTTGGTTGGGCGCCGCACCCGATGAACGTGAATGTGGCGATGACCTACCTCACCGGCAGCGAAGACGCCCTGGGGCCGAACGAAGGCCGGGCCAGCGTATGGACCGTCACGTCGCCAACCTACGCCGAGCAGTGCCCCAACGTGCACACGCTGCTGACCAACCTGACGTTCACCGCCGCCGACGAGAGCCGCATGATGCAGCCGCTGCTCGATCACAAGGATGCCCTGGAATCCGCCAGGCAGTGGCTCAAGGATCACCCTCAAGACCAGCAGCGCTGGCTGGAGGGCGTGACCACGTTCGATGGCAAACCCGCGGCCGCCAACCTGAAACTCACCAGCAAATAACCTTCTCCGAATCACCGTTTCGCGGCCACTTGCGACCGCGAACGGCACCACCACGCCTGTAAGGAACCGCCTCATGAACCACGACGTCATCATCACCTGCGCACTCACCGGTGCTGGCGACACGACCGCCAGAAGCCCGCACGTGCCGGTCACCCCCAAACAAATTGCCGCCGCCGCAGTAGAAGCCGCCAAGGCCGGCGCCACCGTGGTGCACTGCCATGTGCGCGACCCGCACACCGGCAAATTCAGCCGCGATGTAGCCCTGTACCGTGAAGTGATGGAACGCATCCGCGAGGCCGACATCGACATCATCGTCAACCTCACCGCCGGTATGGGCGGCGACCTGGAAATCGGTGGCGGCGAGAACCCGATGGACTTCGGCCCCAACACTGACTTGGTCGGCCCACTGACCCGCCTGGCGCATGTGGAGGAGCTGCTGCCGGAGATCTGCACCCTGGACTGCGGCACCCTCAACTTCGGCGACGGCGACACCATTTACGTATCCACCCCGGCGCAACTGCGGGCCGGCGCCAAGCGTATCCAGGCCCTGGGCGTAAAGGCCGAGCTGGAAATTTTCGACACCGGCCACCTGTGGTTCGCCAAGCAGATGATCAAGGAAGGGCTGCTCGATAACCCGCTGTTCCAACTGTGCCTGGGCATTCCCTGGGGCGCGCCGGCCGACACCACCACCATGAAAGCCATGGTCGACAACCTGCCCGCCGACGCGGTGTGGGCAGGGTTCGGGATTGGTCGCATGCAAATGCCGATGGCCGCGCAAGCGGTGCTGCTGGGCGGCAATGTACGGGTGGGCCTGGAAGACAACCTGTGGCTGGACAAAGGCGTGCTCGCCACCAACGGCCAGTTGGTGGAACGCGCCCGTGAAATCCTCAGCCGGCTGGGTGCGCGGGTCATGACCCCGGCCGAGGGCCGAATCAAGATGGGCCTGACCAAACGCGGTTAAACATGTGGGAGGGGATCCCCGAACTCTTTAGGAATGTGCCAATGAGCTTTATCACTGACATCAAAACCTTCGCTGCCTTGGGCAGCGGTGTTATCGGCAGCGGTTGGGTATCCCGTGCCCTCGCCCACGGCCTGGATGTGGTCGCCTGGGACCCTGCCCCCGGTGCCGAAGCAGCCTTGCGCAAACGCGTCGCCAATGCTTGGGGTGCGCTGGAAAAACAAGGCCTGGCAGCGGGTGCCTCCCAGCATCGGCTGCGCTTTGTCAGCACCATCGAGGAGTGCGTCAAGGACGCCGACTTCATTCAGGAAAGCGCCCCGGAACGCCTGGAGCTCAAGCTGCAGTTACACAGCCAGATCAGCGCGGCGGCCAAGCCGAATGCGTTGATCGGTTCGAGCACGTCCGGGCTGTTGCCAAGCGAATTCTATGAAGGTTCGACCCATCCGGAACGCTGCGTGGTCGGCCACCCGTTCAACCCGGTTTACCTGCTGCCCTTGGTGGAGGTAGTGGGCGGCAAGCGCACTGCGCCAGAAGCGATCCAGGCGGCCATCAAGGTGTATGAATCCCTCGGTATGCGCCCGCTGCATGTGCGCAAGGAAGTGCCCGGTTTTATTGCCGACCGGCTGCTCGAAGCGTTGTGGCGCGAGGCGCTGCACCTGGTCAATGACGGCGTGGCCACCACCGGCGAAATCGATGACGCGATTCGCTTTGGCGCCGGCTTGCGCTGGTCGTTCATGGGTACCTTCCTCACCTACACCCTGGCAGGCGGTGATGCCGGTATGCGGCACTTCATGGCGCAATTCGGCCCGGCGTTGCAGTTGCCATGGACCTACCTGCCAGCACCGGAACTGACCGACAAGCTGATTGACGACGTCGTCGATGGCACTAGCGATCAGTTGGGCCAACACAGCATTTCGGCGCTGGAGCGCTATCGTGATGATTGCCTGTTGGCAGTGCTTGAGGCGGTGAAAACCACCAAGGCCCGGCACGGCATGACCTTCGCCGAATAAAGGGAACCGATAATGCCCGCATTGACCACCTATACCACCCGAGTCCTTCCCGACTGGGTGGACTACAACGGCCACCTGCGCGACGCGTTCTACCTGCTGATCTTCAGCTACGCCACCGACGCGCTGATGGACACCCTGGGCCTGGACAGCGACAACCGTGAAGCCAGCGGCCACTCATTGTTCACCCTGGAGCTGCATCTGAACTACCTGCACGAAGTGAAACTGGGCGCCGAGGTTGAAGTGCACACCCAACTGATCGCCCATGACGCCAAGCGCCTGCACCTGTATCACAGCCTGCACCGGGTGGGCGATGACAAGGAACTGGCCGGCAATGAACAGATGCTGCTGCACGTCGATCTGGCCGGGCCGCAAGCTACGCCGTTCACCGAGGCCACGCTGCAACGGCTCGACGCGATCAACGCTGCACAGGCCGAGCTGCCAAGGCCCGCCCTGCTTGGCCGTGTCATCGGTTTACCGGCAAAAAAAGCCCCGAGCCAGCCGTGACTGGATCGGGGCAGAGGGGCCTTGTGTGAGCTGTGCATCTGGAGGGTGACCAAACCGTCAAGCTGCGTGCCTGGGATCAGTGTGCCTATTAACCGTATTGCCAAGTGACCCGAAAACGACCTGTTCATAGCCATCCAAGCCATTGCTCGATTCTGCTCTTGCCCACCCAGCGGGGGCCAACCAGAATCCAGGTCAATCCCTGTTCCCTACACCAGGATAAACGTCATGATGCACGCGGATTTGATTGACCAGGATGACCTGCTGAGCCAACTGCGCTCGCTGGGTTTTGAAGTATCCAGCGGTACCACCGCCGAGCAGGCGTGTGAATGTGCGGTGCGCGGTTTGAGCGAGGCGCGGGCCAAGGCGCTCAAGGGCATGGTTGAAAAGATGTACAGCGGCAGTGCGACGATTTTGCCGGCGGTACGCCAGGCGATCGACAAGCAGTTGTTGCCGGCGCTGATGCAATTCAAACAGAACTCCGGCGCCTGAAAATACAGCTATCGCAGGCAAGCCAGCTCCCACAGGAGAACGCATTCCAAGGTGGGAGCTGGCTTGCCTGCGATGCAGACGACTCGGTTTAGAGCCTTACACTGGCAAACGTCGACTCGTTCCTGGCCTGGCTCAACGCCGACATCGGCCCCGACAACGGTGACAACACCAGTGCCTGCGGAATCGGCATCATCGCCACTTGCTGGGTAGTGTTGGAGCCGACACGTTCATCGCGTGGCGGTATGCCGAAGTATTCGCGGTAGCACTTGGAGAAGTGCGGCGTGGACACGAACCCGCACACCGACGCCACTTCGATGATCGACATCGGTGTTTGCTTGAGCAACTGCCGCGCACGGATCAGGCGCAGCTTGAGGTAATAACGCGACGGCGAGCAGTGCAGGTATTTCTGGAACAGCCGCTCCAACTGGCGGCGCGACACGGCGACATACACCGCCAGTTCATCCAGGTCGATCGGCTCTTCCAGGTTGGCTTCCATGAGCGCGACGATTTCCTGCAGCTTCGGCTGGTTGGTGCCGAGCATGTGCTTGAGCGGCACGCGCTGGTGATCCTGTTCGTTGCGGATGCGTTCGTAGACGAACATCTCGGAGATGGCAGCCGACAATTCACGGCCGTGGTCGCGGCTGATCAGGTGCAGCATCATGTCCAACGGCGCAGTGCCGCCGGAGCTGGTGAAGCGGTTGCGGTCGAGCGTGAACAGACGCGTGCTCATCGCGACGCGCGGGAAGGCTTCCTGCATCGACGCCAGGCATTCCCAATGCACGCTGCAATCAAAACCGTCGAGCAAACCCGCGCAAGCCAGCGCCCAACTGCCGGTACACACGGCACCCAGGCGTCGGGATTGGCGCGCCTGGCTTTGCAGCCACGACACATGCTCACGGGTGACCGTGCGCTGGATACCCACACCGCCGCAGACGATGACCGTGTCCAACGCCGGCGCTTTGTGCATGGAGGCGTCCGGGGTGATTTGCAGGCCGTCGCTGGCCCATACCTGGTTGCCGTCCACGCTCAGGGTTGTCCAGCGGTACAGCTCGCGGCCGGACAACTGGTTGGCCATGCGCAGGGGTTCCACGGCCGACGCCAGTGAAATCAGCGTGAAATTGTCCAGCAGCAAAAAGCCGATGGATTGAGGCGCACGGTTCTGGGGTTGGGCCCCGGAGTTGAACGACGTCATCGCGGTATCTCCTCACACAAAGCGGGTGATGGCCTCAGGCGAGGCTCTTGTTATTGCGCTCATCCCCTGCGAGGGGAGAGAGGCTTTGAATTGACAGAGCAAATGCCATGCCGAAAATTGAATGGCTATTCAATAACTCCTGAAAACGACCTGTTGATGCGTCTATATAAGCCCGCGCGTGGGGTGCGGGATATGACGTGAGAAGGGTGCTACTCAAAGCGTGTGAGCAAATCGGTAGCACTTGTGGGAAGGCACTTTGCGGGCGTAGGACATGTCTGTCACCCAAAGCACAATGCGCAGGTGACGAGAGGGAAATCGTTTGGTAGCTACTTATCTGTTTGCGACGCGCTAAAAGGTGGCGTTTTTTGATCTGGTGTTCACTTTATGAGCAATTGTGTCTGCACTATTGCTATCGGGGGCAAGCCCCCTCCCACATTTTGAAGGTGTTCACAAATCAAGTGTGGGAGGGGGCAAGCCCCGATGCAGGCGACTGGGTCTCAGCACTCAACCGCACTCACCGCCAACCCACCGCGTGATGTCTCTTTGTACTTGTCATGCATATCGGCCCCGGTATCACGCATGGTGCGGATCACCCGGTCCAGGGAGATAAAGTGCTGGCCGTCGCCGCGCAGGGCCATTTGCGCCGCGTTGATGGCCTTCACCGCCGCAATCGCATTGCGCTCGATACACGGCACCTGTACCAGGCCGCCGACCGGGTCGCAGGTCAGGCCGAGGTTATGTTCCAGGCCGATTTCAGCGGCGTTGCACACCTGCTCCGGCGTGGCACCTAGAATCTCCGCCAAGCCAGCTGCGGCCATCGCGCAAGCCGAGCCTACTTCACCCTGACAGCCGACTTCAGCACCGGAGATCGAAGCGTTCTTCTTGCACAAGATACCTACCGCCGCCGCGCCGAGCATATAGTCGACCACGTTGGCTTCGGTGACCTCCTCACTGAACTTCATGAAGTAGTGCAGCACTGCCGGGATGATCCCCGCCGCGCCATTGGTGGGCGCCGTCACCATGCGCCCACCGGCGGCGTTTTCTTCGTTGACCGCAAGGGCGAACAGGTTGACCCACTCCATGGCGCTCAAGGTCGAGCCGATCACATTGGGTTTGCCCAGCTCTTGCAAACTGCGATGCAACTTGGCGGCGCGACGGCGCACATTGAGGCCGCCGGGCAGGATGCCTTCGTGCTTGAGGCCCTGCTCCACGCAATCCTGCATGGCGCGCCAGAGTTTCATCAGGCCGCTGCGGATTTCTTCTTCGGAGCGCCAAGTCTTTTCGTTCGCCAGCATCAGTTCGGCGACGCGCAGGTTGTGGGTCTTGCACAGCTGCAACAGCTCCACCGCACTGGAAAAATCGTAAGGCAATTCGGTGCGGTCCATATCGGCCACGCCGCTTTGGGCCTGGGCCTCATCCACCACAAAGCCGCCGCCGACCGAATAGTAGGTATCGCGATGCAGTTCGCCGTCATCACCCCATACCACCAGGGTCATGGCGTTGGGGTGGAACGGCAGGTTCTCGTCGAGCAAGCGCATGTCCCGCGCCCACACAAATGGCACCGGCAAGCGGCTGTCCAGCAACAGGGTGTCGGTTTCACGCAAGGTTTGAATGCGTACGCCGATTTGCGAGGGGTCGATTGCGTCCGGCCACTCGCCCATCAGGCCCATGATGGTTGCGGTGTCACTGCCATGGCCGATGCCAGTGGCAGACAACGAGCCGTACAGTTGCACTTCGACACGCCGAACCCGTTCCAACAGTTCACGCTCACGCAACGCCTGCACGAACAACGCCGCGGCGCGCATGGGGCCCACGGTGTGAGAACTCGAAGGCCCGATGCCGATCTTGAACAGGTCGAAAACGCTGATAGCCATTAACGTGTAACTCCTCGATAAGCGCGGGCCGGGCTTGAACGAGGTGCTACGCTCAGATCGCCCAGATGGCGGCATCATCAAGCTTTTGTTGCTCGCCACGGCGTCTCACACCGACGCATCCATGCTCACCAGCGTCGCTCGCGTGCGAACGCCTGTTTTGGCCGTTTTTTGCGGTGCAGATGGGTAAAAACAGCAGTTTTACCTTGGGAAAAAGCTGTAAGCGACGTCATCGGTACTGGATGCGACCCTCCCTGTACTGGATACGACGCCCCCTGTAGGCGTCAGATTTTCACTAGTACATGATCAGTCTCGACTCGTTTGCAAGGCACCGCGCCAGAGCTGTTCTCGCACGCTCCAACCGCAACACTTATAAAGCGCGGCGAATGCCGCCAGAAAAGACACAGGAGTCTACCCCGATGAAAGGTTCACCCTCGTTGTTGTTGGCCGCCATGCTGAGTCTGCCCGTCATGGCACACGCCGCAGAACCGGAACAGTGCAAGACCGTCAACTTCTCCGATGTCGGCTGGACCGACATCACCGTCACCACCGCGACCACCAGCGAAATCCTCAAGGGCCTGGGCTACAAACCGCGCACCACGATGATTTCGGTACCGGTGACCTACAAGTCCCTGGCCGACGGCAAGAACATGGACATCTTCCTCGGCAACTGGATGCCGACCATGGAAAACGACATCAAGCAGTACCGTGATGCCGGCACCGTGGAAACCGTGCGCGCCAACCTGGAGAACGCCAAGTACACCCTGGCAGTCCCACAGGCGCTGTACGACAAGGGCCTGAAAGACTTCGCCGATATCGCCAAATTCAAGGATGAGCTGGGCGGCAAGATCTACGGCATCGAGCCGGGCAACGACGGCAACCGCACTATCCAGACACTGATCGACAAAGACGCCTTCGGCCTCAAGACCGCCGGTTTCAAGGTGGTCGAGTCCAGCGAAGCCGGGATGCTCTCCCAGGTTGAACGCGCCTCCAAGCGCAACCAGGCCATTGTGTTCCTCGGCTGGGAACCGCACCCGATGAACACCCGCTTCAAGATGAAGTACCTGACCGGCGGCGACGATTCGTTCGGCCCCAACTATGGCCAGGCCACCATCTACACCAACACCCGCAAGGGCTACACCCAGGAATGCAGCAACGTCGGCCAGTTGCTGAAAAACCTGGTGTTCACGCTGGACATGGAAAGCACCCTGATGGGTAACGTCCTGGACGACAAGATGAAGGCCGACGCCGCCGCCAAGGCCTGGCTGCAGAAGAACCCGCAAGTGCTCGACACCTGGCTCGCCGGTGTCACCACCGTCGATGGCAAACCAGGGCTCGATGCCGTCAAAGCTTACCTCGCCAAATAGCACCCGCTGACCCCGGGCCGGTGCGCTGGCCCGGGATGTTTTCCCCTTCGCATGTGGACATTCACTACCATGCTGACTGAACAGAAAATCCCTCTAGGCCAGTACATCGCTGCCTTCGTCGACTGGTTGACCCAACACGGTGCCAACTATTTCGACGCAATCGCATCGACACTGGAAACGATGATCCACGGCGTGACGTTTGCGCTGACCTGGTTCAATCCGCTGGCATTGATCGGTCTGATTGCGCTGCTGGCTCACTTTATTCAACGCAAATGGGGCCTGACGGTGTTTGTCATTGCCTCCTTCCTGCTGATCCTCAACCTGGGGTACTGGCAGGAAACCATGGAAACCCTCGCGCAGGTGCTGTTCGCCACCCTGGTCTGCGTGGTCATCGGCGTGCCGCTGGGTATTGTTGCCGCGCACAAGCCGATGTTCTACACCATGATGCGGCCGGTGCTCGATCTGATGCAGACCGTACCGACCTTCGTCTACCTCATCCCTACCCTGACCCTCTTCGGGCTGGGTGTGGTGCCCGGGCTGATTTCCACGGTGGTGTTCGCGATTGCCGCGCCGATCCGCCTGACCTACCTGGGTATCCGCGATGTGCCGCAAGAGCTGATGGACGCCGGTAAAGCCTTTGGCTGCTCGCGCCGCCAGTTGCTCTCGCGCATCGAGTTGCCCCACGCCATGCCGAGCATCGCCGCCGGCATTACCCAATGCATCATGCTGTCGTTGTCGATGGTGGTGATCGCCGCGCTGGTGGGTGCCGACGGCCTCGGCAAGCCGGTGGTCAACGCACTGAACACCGCTGACATCGCCTTGGGCTTTGAAGCGGGGCTGGCGATCGTCTTGCTGGCCATCATGCTCGACCGTATCTGCAAACAACCCGACGCTAAAGTAGGGGGTGATGCATGAGCATTATCCGATTCGACAATGTCGACGTGATCTTTTCCAAAGACCCACGCGAAGCGCTCAAGCTGCTGGACCAGGGCATGAGCCGTAACGAAATTCTGAAGAAGACCGGGCAGATTGTCGGCGTTGAAAAGGCCAGCCTGGATATCGAGAAAGGCGAGATCTGTGTGCTGATGGGCTTGTCGGGCTCCGGCAAGTCAAGCCTGCTGCGCTGCATCAACGGCCTCAACACCGTCAGCCGTGGCCAACTGTTTGTAGAGCATGAAGGTCGCCAGATCGACATCGCCTCCTGCACCCCCGCCGAGTTGAAAATGATGCGCACCAAACGCATCGCCATGGTATTCCAGAAGTTCGCCCTGATGCCTTGGCTGACGGTACGCGAGAACATCAGCTTCGGCCTGGAAATGCAGGGCCGTCCGGAGAAGGAACGGCGCACGCTGGTGGATGAAAAGCTTGAACTGGTGGGCCTGAGCCAATGGCGCAACAAGAAGCCCGACGAGCTGTCCGGCGGTATGCAGCAACGCGTCGGCCTGGCCCGCGCCCTGGCGATGGACGCCGATATCCTGCTGATGGACGAACCCTTCTCGGCCCTCGACCCGCTGATTCGCCAAGGTTTGCAGGATGAGCTGCTGGAGCTGCAACGCAAGTTGAGCAAGACCATCGTGTTCGTCAGCCACGACCTGGATGAAGCGCTGAAACTGGGCAGCCGTATCGCGATAATGAAAGACGGCAAGATCATCCAGTACAGCGTGCCGGAAGAGATCGTGCTGAACCCGGCGGACGACTATGTACGCACCTTCGTCGCCCACACCAACCCACTGAACGTGCTGTGCGGACGCAGCCTGATGCGCACGCTGGACAACTGCAAGCGCGTGAACGGTTCGGTGTGCCTTGATCCGGGTGGTGACTCGTGGCTGGACCTGGCCGAAGGCAACACCATCCAGGGCGCACGCCAGAATGGCGTGGCGATGAACCTGCAGAATTGGGCGCCGGGGCAAGCGGTGGAAGGTCTGGGCCGGGTGCCGACGCTGGTGGACTCCAACATCGGTATGCGCGATGCGTTGCAGATTCGCTACCAGACGGGGAACAAGCTGGTGTTGCATGACAACAACAAGGTGGTGGGGATCTTGGGTGACAGTGAGCTCTACCATGCCCTCTTAGGCAAGAACCTGGGCTAGCAAACACTGCAAAGCAAAATGTGGGAGGGGGCTTGCCCCCTCCCACATTCAAAGCACCACCAGGCTTCAACTATCAGCTATAGACACGGCCAAGGAGCTGCCGATGGCTTTCAAACTGATCGAGCACATCCCGGGTGATCTGTTCCTGGGTGAAGCCCATCAGGTCGTATTCCTGAGGCCCGTTGTGCAGGTACACCTCGGCACGGTAATAACGGGTGCGCTCTTCTTCAGGCAAGTCAGCCGGCGCCGACGAGTAAGCATCCAGGCTCACTTCGTAGACAAACGGGTTGCCCTCTTCCATCTCGATGCGCACACCAATGCAGCGCTTGGATTTGCCCAGCAGTGTCTGCACTTCCAAACCTTGCTCACGCAGCGCAACCGCCGCTTCTTCCAGCGCCGGCGTTACGTGCTTGTCCATAAAGCGTTGCACGGTGGCCTGGCTCGGTTGCAGGTCCAGCGCCGTCAAGCGCTCGCTGAACCCACGACGCCCGCGTTCAGCCAGTTGCGCCTGCTCCTGTTCGATGGCCACGTCCTGGCGCATCGCCTTGTGCAAACCGAACATAAAGAAGATCAGCACCACCGAGAACGGCAGCCCTGCCAGCACTACCATGGTTTGCATGGCTTCGAAGTTGCCGGCAAACAACAGACCGATCGTCACCAGCGTAATGACCGCCGACCAGAAGATCCGCAACCAGTGCGGCGCATCTTCGTCCACATTGCCGCCTTTGCAGGACAGATTGGCCATCATCACCGCGCCGGAATCCGCCGGGGTCAGGAACAACACAAAGCCCACGAAGATCGATACGCCGATAACAATTTTCGATGCTGGGTAATGCTCAAGCAGTTGGTAGATGGCCATGGACGGCTGCTCCAGAGCCGTCTTGCCCAACTCCACCGCCCCGTGGTTCAACACCAGGTCCAGGGCCGAGTTACCGAAGATCGACAGCCACGCCAGGGTAAAGCCCAGCGGGATAAGCAATACGCCCGCCACCAGTTCACGCACGGTACGGCCACGGGAAATACGCGCGATGAACATGCCCACAAATGGCGCCCAGGAAATCCACCAGGCCCAGTAGAACAGGGTCCACAGGCCCATCCAGCGCTCGGTCTTGTCGGCGTCGCCTTCGTACACATACAGGTCGAAGGTTTTCAGAATGATGCCGTTGAGGTAATCGCCGGTGTTCTGCACCAGGCCGTTGAGCAGGTGCAGGGTCGGGCCGAACAGCAGCACAAAAATCAGCAAGCCGCTGAACAGCACGATGTTGAGGTTGGACAGGCGGCGAATGCCGTTCTCCACGCCCGATACAGCAGCGATGGTCGCTACGGTGCTCATCACGATGATCACGATCAGCAAGTTAGTGTTGCTGTGCTCCATGCCGAACAGGTTTTCCAGCCCCGACGACACCTGCATCGAGCCGATACCCAGGTTGGTCACCAGCCCCAGCAAGGTGACGAACATGCCGAAACCGTCTACCGCATGGCCGGCCGCGCCCTTCACCCAACGCTCGCCCACCAATGGGTACAGCGCCGAACGCAAGGCCAGCGGCTGGTTATGGCGGTAGGCAAAGTACGCCACGGCCAAACCGACCAGGGCATAGATCGCCCAGCCGTGCAGGCCCCAGTGCAGAAAGGTCAGTTGCAGCGCCTGGCGTGCCGCGCCATTGCTGGCCGCTGCGCCTTCGGGCGGGTTGAAGTAGTGGTCCAACGGCTCGGACGCACCGAAATACAACAGCGAAATGCCGATGCCCGACGAGAACAACATGCCGGCCCAGGCGCCGTAGCTGAAGTCCGGGGTGTCGTCCTTACTACCCAGTTTCAATTTCCCGTAGGACGAAAACGCCAGACCGACCACAAACACCAGGTAGGCGGCGATAACCACCATGTAGTACCAGCCGAAGCTTTTCGACAGCCACGCCTGGGCTACGCCGAGCAGGCGCCCGGCCTCCTGCGGGGCGATGATCAGAATGGCGGTCAATATCAGAATCAGCGCGGTGGAGGTGTAGAACACCCAACCGTTGACCCGGACCTTTTCCGGCGGGGTCTTTATAAGAGAGGCAGAACTCATGGCGCAGATGCTCCAGGCAGTGCGAGAGAGAAACACAAGGCAACGGTTATCCCGGGACATCGATTTTTCGGCAGTCGACGGACGGGTGTTATAAAGACACCCCGAAAATTCTTGAGCCCGCCGAAGCGGTGATCAGGCTCTGAAGTGGCCTGTTTCAAGGGTTTTTGCAGGTGTCAGAGGTTGCAGCTCGCAGGTAGGAAATATCTGTAGGCAGCGACCATTTGTCGCAGATCTTATTCTTTGTTGATTGAACGTTCAATCAAAACAAAATAGACTGGCCCTCAAGCCGACGGACGTGGATCGCCCATCGGCAGGCCTAAGGAGAGGTGCTACATGCCCAAGGTCGGTATGCAACCCATACGCCGCCAGCAGTTGATCGAAGCCACTTTGACGGCCATCGATCAGGTCGGAATGGGAGATGCCAGCATTGCGCTGATTGCGCGGCTGGCCGGCGTCTCGAACGGCATCATCAGTCACTACTTTCAGGACAAGAACGGCCTGATCGCAGCGACCATGCGCTACCTGATGAATGCGTTGATCGAGAACGTCCACGAACGCAGGCGTGCCTTGAAGGAAGACAGCCCACGGGCACACCTTCAGGTGATCATCGAAGGCAACTTCGACGCCAGCCAGGTCAATGGCCCGGCAATGAAAACCTGGCTGGCCTTCTGGGCCACCAGCATGCACCACCCGTCATTGCACAGGTTGCAGCGGATCAACGATCACCGTCTGTATTCCAACCTGTGTTGCCAGTTCCGCCGTGCGATGCCGTTACCCGAGGCACGCAGCGCAGCCCGCGGCCTGGCGGCTTTGATCGACGGTTTGTGGTTGCGCGGCGCCCTGTCGGGAGACGCTTTCGACACGGAGCAAGCGCAACGGATCGCTTACGAATACATGGATTTCCAATTGGCCAAGCAGGTGAGTTAGAGCACTTATAAACGCTCAACCCCTGAACGTCCGCCGCTCAGTGTTGCCACAACTCCATGGCCCACTGTACGGCGGGTAACGCCAACCACTTATGCACTTGCGAGGACTTTATGGCCCGTTTCGACCTGCAAAAACTCTACATTGACGGCGGCTACAGCGACGCTGGCAGCGATGCCACCTTCGAAGCCATCAACCCGGCTAACGGTGAAGTTCTCGCCCAAGTGCAACGCGCCACGAAAGAAGACGTCGAGCGTGCCGTGGTCAGCGCTGAAAAGGGCCAGAAAATCTGGGCTGCCATGACCGCCATGGAGCGTTCGCGCATCCTGCGTCGTGCTGTCGACATCCTGCGCGAGCGCAACGATGAACTGGCCGCCCTGGAAACACTGGACACCGGTAAAGCCTTCTCCGAAACCAAGTACGTCGACATCGTCACCGGCGCCGACGTGCTGGAATACTACGCAGGCCTGGTGCCAGCCATCGAAGGCGAGCAGATCCCGCTGCGCGACACCTCCTTCGTCTACACTCGCCGCGAGCCGCTGGGTGTAGTCGCCGGTATCGGCGCGTGGAACTACCCGATCCAGATCGCCCTGTGGAAATCCGCCCCGGCCCTGGCCGCAGGCAACGCGATGATCTTCAAGCCAAGCGAAGTCACCTCGCTGACCACCCTGAAACTGGCCGAGATCTACACCGAAGCCGGCGTTCCGGCTGGTGTGTTCAACGTACTGACCGGCAGCGGCCGTGAAGTCGGCACCTGGTTGACCGAGCACCCGCGCATCGAGAAAGTCTCGTTCACCGGCGGCACCGACACCGGCAAGAAAGTCATGGCCAGCGCCTCGAGCTCGTCGCTCAAGGAAGTGACCATGGAACTGGGCGGCAAGTCGCCACTGATCGTGTTCGAAGACGCCGACCTGGATCGCGCCGCCGACATCGCGATGATGGCCAACTTCTACAGCTCCGGCCAGGTCTGCACCAACGGCACTCGTGTGTTCGTGCCCAAGCATCTGCAAGCTGCGTTTGAAGCCAAGATTGTCGAGCGCGTTGCGCGCATCCGTGTCGGCGACCCGCAGGACGACAACACCAACTTCGGCCCGCTGGTCAGCTTCGCCCACATGGAAAGCGTGCTGGGCTACATCGCCAAAGGTAAGGAAGAAGGCGCCCGCCTGCTGTGCGGCGGCGATCGTCTGACCGATGGCGACTTCGCCAAAGGCGCCTTCGTGGCTCCGACCGTGTTCACCGACTGCACCGATGACATGACCATCGTGCGTGAAGAAATCTTCGGCCCAGTGATGAGCATCCTCACCTACGAGACCGAAGAAGAAGTGATCCGTCGCGCCAACGACACCGACTTCGGTCTGGCTGCCGGCCTGGTGACCAAGGACCTGAACCGCGCCCACCGCGTGATTCATCAACTGGAAGCGGGTATCTGCTGGATCAACGCCTGGGGCGAGTCCGACGCCAAGATGCCGGTCGGTGGCTACAAGCAATCCGGTGTGGGCCGTGAGAACGGGATCAGCTCGCTGAACAACTTCACCCGCATCAAATCGGTACAGGTTGAGCTGGGCGATTACGCCTCGGTGTTCTAACACCCGAGCCTTGTATTGCCTGTAAGGCCGCCATCGGGGGCAAGCCCCCTCCCACCTTTGACTGTGTGAACCCGATCAAATGTGGGAGGGGGCTTGCTCCCGATGAGGCCCGACCTGACTAGACTTCAAAGAGGGTGCATCCAATGTCCCAAGAATACGATTACATCATTGTGGGTGCCGGCTCCGCCGGTAACACCCTGGCGACCCGTCTGACCGAAGACGAAGGCGTCACCGTCCTGCTGCTGGAGGCCGGTGGCCCGGACTACCGCCTCGACTTCCGTACCCAGATGCCCGCCGCCCTGGCTTTCCCGCTGCAAGGCCGCCGCTACAACTGGGCCTACGAAACCGATCCTGAGCCTCACATGGACGGCCGCCGGATGGAATGCGGGCGCGGCAAGGGCCTGGGTGGTTCTTCGCTGATCAACGGCATGTGCTATATCCGTGGCAATGCCATGGACTATGACAACTGGTCGAAGCTGCCCGGTCTGGAAGACTGGACGTACCTCGATTGCCTGCCGTATTTCCGCAAGGCAGAAACCCGCGATATTGGCCCGAACGACTACCACGGTGGCGAAGGCCCGGTCAGCGTGACTACGCCGAAAGCGGGCAACAACCCGTTGTTCCACGCCATGGTCGAAGCCGGCGTACAAGCCGGTTACCCGCGGACCGAAGACTTGAACGGTTACCAGCAAGAAGGCTTCGGCCCGATGGACCGTACCGTCACGCCGAATGGCCGTCGCGCCAGCACCGCACGCGGTTACCTGGACACGGCTAAAAAGCGTTCGACCCTGACCATCGTCACCCATGCCCTTACCGACAAAGTGTTGTTCGAAGGCAAGCGTGCCGTTGGCGTGCGCTACCTGATCGGCGCCGCCGAAGAGCGCGTTGAAGCCCGTGCGCGTAAAGAAGTATTGGTGTGCAGCGGTGCAATCGCTTCGCCGCAGTTGTTGCAACGCTCCGGTGTCGGCCCGGCCAAGCTGCTGGAAAGCCTCGACATCCCGGTGGTCCACGACCTGCCGGGCGTCGGCGAAAACCTGCAGGATCACCTTGAGCTGTACCTGCAATATGCATGCACCCAGCCGGTGTCGCTGTACCCGTCGCTGCTCTGGTACAACCAGCCAGCCATCGGTGCCGAGTGGCTGTTCAACGGCACTGGCATTGGCGCCAGCAACCAGTTCGAAGCCGGCGGTTTTATCCGTTCGCGTCCGGAATTCGAATGGCCGAACATCCAGTACCACTTCCTGCCGGTCGCGATTAACTACAACGGCAGCAACGGTGTGAAAGAGCACGGTTTCCAGGCACACATGGGCTCCATGCGTTCGCCAAGCCGTGGCCGCGTGCAACTGAAGTCGAAGAACCCACGGGACTACCCGAGCATCCTCTTCAACTACATGGCCACCGAGCAGGACTGGCAGGAGTTTCGTGATGGCATCCGCCTGACCCGTGAAATCATGCAGCAGCCGGCGCTGGATCAATACCGTGGCCGCGAAATCAGCCCGGGCATTGAAGTGCAAACCGATGAGCAGTTGGACAAGTTCATCCGCGAGCACGCCGAGACCGCGTTCCACCCGTCCTGCTCATGCAAGATGGGCACCGACGAGATGGCCGTAGTCGATGGCGAAGGCCGCGTGCATGGTATGCAGGGTTTGCGGGTGGTCGATGCGTCGATCATGCCGATCATCACCACCGGTAACCTGAACGCGCCGACGATCATGATCGCCGAGAAAATCGCCGACAAGATCCGTGGCCGTAAGCCACTCCCGCGCAGCACTGCCGATTACTATGTGGCGGGCGATGCGCCGGTGCGTGGCAAGCCGATGCGTGAAGTAGGGCCTACTGCGCAGTAACTGATACACCGCGGCGCCTTCATCGGGAGCAAGCCCCCTCCCACATTTGACTGTATTTGCACATCTGAATTTGTGAACACAGTCAGTGTGGGAGGGGGCTTGCCCCCGATGAGGCCCTGACAGACACCACAAAACCTCCCCCTCTACACTTTCCTTGATCAGCTCCCAGCCCCGGCCTACTCTGTTGGCCTGCCGCGCGCCGAGCCGCCCACAAGGAAGGCCCCATGTTCGAACACCACGCCACCCTCAAACAGCACTTCAGTGCCCTGCGCACCCGTGCCGAATTCTTCTCCCTGCGCTACGTACGCGAATCCGGTCAGTACCTGTCGGTACGCAAGAACGTCGCCGAACCACCACACCTGAGCCACGATGAAGGCGCCATGCTTACCGTGCGTCTCAATGGCGTGGAAGCCTATGCCGCGACCAACGACATTTCCCTTGCCGGCCTGCAAGCGGCCCTTGAGCGCGCCGAACAGCAAGCCCGGCTGATCCAGCCCCACGCCCTGCTCGACCTGCACCAGCAGCCGGTTTCCAATGAAGTCGCCGACTACCTGTCTCCGGACCTTGATCAGCCCTTCCCGTCCCTGAGCGACTGCTACCAATTGCTCGGCGATGAATCTGCCGCCGTGCCCAAGGATGAACGCCTGGTGACTTGGGAAGTCAGCCTGGGCACCACCCATGTTGAGCAGATCTACCTCAACAGCGCCGGCGCGCAACTACGTCAGGCCCAGCGCTTCGTCTTTCCTGGCCTGAGTGTCACCGCCTTCGACGGCAACGACAGCCAGACCCGCACCCTGGGCGGTACCAACTTCGGCCAGCAAGGCAGTGCCGGTGTGATCCAGCGCTTTGGCCTGGTGGGCGCCGCCCGCAAGGTGGCCGACGAAGCCCTGCAATTGCTGCTCGCACCCAATACGCCCCACGGCCAACGTGACCTGCTGCTGATGCCCGACCAGATGATCCTGCAGATCCACGAGTCCATCGGCCATCCGCTGGAACTCGACCGCATCCTCGGTGACGAGCGTAACTACGCCGGCACCAGTTTTGTGAAGGCCAGCGACTTCGGCCATCTGCAATACGGCTCACCGCTGCTTAACGTGACCTTCGACCCGGACATCCCCGAACAGCTCGCCAGCTACAGCCATGACGACGACGGCACCCGCGCCAGCAAGCAATTCCTGATCCGCGATGGCCTGCTGCTCAAGCCCCTGGGCGGTGCGTTGTCGCAATTTCGCGCCGACTTGCCAGGCGTTGCCAACAGCCGCGCCTGCGGCTGGAACCGCCCGCCCATCGACCGCATGGCCAACCTGAATATCGAGGCCGGCGATAAAAGCATGGAGCAACTGGTGGGTGGCATTGAAAACGGCATCCTGATGTCGACCAACCGTTCGTGGTCCATCGACGATGCGCGCAACAAGTTCCAGTTCGGTTGCGAGTGGGGCCAGTTGATCGAAAACGGCGAACTCAAGGGCGTGGTGAAGAACCCCAACTATCGGGCAATTTCCGCGCAATTCTGGCGCAACCTCAGCGCGGTCGGCGACGCCAGCACCTTCAAGGTATTGGGCACGCCCAACTGCGGCAAGGGCGAGCCCAACCAGGTGATCCGCGTCGGCCATGCGTCGCCGGCCTGTGTATTCAGTAACATTGACGTATTTGGGGGCGATGCCTGATGAACCACTTCAAGGCACTGGTGGACTGGCTCAAGCAGGCCGTCACCGACAAGGAGCAGTTCCACCTGGGTTACGCGGATGAATCGTCCGAGTTCGTGCGTTTTAACCACGCACAGGTGCGCCAGGCCGGCCAAGTGCAACAGGCCAGCCTGAACCTCAAGCTGATCAACGATGGCCGCCACGCCGATCTGGGCATCACCCTGTCCGGCGAGGCGGCACTGGATCGCCAGCGTCTGGCCGATGCCCTGCAACAGCTGCGTGAAACCCTGCCGCTACTGCCACGTGATCCGTACCTGCTGCTCAACCACAACGCCTGGCAAAGCAGCAACGAACAGCGACGGCCGCTGCCGGCCCTGGACCAGGTGCTGGACGATATCAGCCAGTCTGCCGACGGCGTCGATCTGGTCGGCTTCTACGCCGCCGGCCCCATCAGCCGTGGTTTCGCCAGTTCCTCGGGCGCGTTCGGCTGGCATTGCGCCAACAGCTTCAACTTCGATTTCAGCCTGTTCCACGCCAATGGCGAAGCGGTCAAGGCCAGCTACGCCGGGCACACCTGGGACAGCGCCGAATTTGCCGCACGCTTTCAACAGGCCCGCGAGCAACTGGCGTTTCTGGGGCGGCCGCTGCACAAGCTGGCGCCCGGCCAATACCGTGCCTACCTTGCACCGCCAGCGCTGGAAGAAATCATCAGCATCATTACCTGGGGTGGTTTTTCGGCCCAGGCCATCGCCAGCAAAGGCAGTTCGTTGCAGCGCCTGTATGCCGGTGAACAATCACTGAGCCCGCTGGTGACAATCAATGAACAGATCAGCGGTTCCCTGAGCCAGGCATTTTCCACCGAAGGCTACCCGCGCGGGGATGTGCCCCTGATCCGGGCAGGCAAGGCCGAGGGCCAGTTGATCAACTCTCGCAGCGCCGCCGAATACGGTTTGAGCACCAACGGCGCCAGCAGCGACGAGTCGCCCAGCGCCTTGCAAATGGCGGCAGGCAGCCTGGCCCAGGCCGATATCCTCAAGCAGTTGGGCACCGGGTTATATATCAGCAACCTCTGGTACCTGAACTATTCCGACCTGCCAGCGGCGCGCCTGACCGGCATGACGCGCTTCGCCACGTTCTGGGTGGAAAACGGCGAAATCAAGGCGCCGGTCAGCACCATGCGTTTTGATGACAGTGTCTATCAGTTGCTCGGCTCGCAACTTGAGGCCCTGACCGCTGATCGGGAGTTGCTGCTCTCGGCCAGCACTTACAGCCAGCGCAATACCGCCTCCAACCTGCTGCCGGGTGCCTTGGTCAAGCGCCTGACCTTGACGCTGTGAAACTTTCACAGCCCGCGTAAAAACTAATGGCAGCCACTCCGGCTGCCATTAGTTATATAAGTGTCCGGCTATTTCCCTTCCTGCGTACAAACCGACCCAAGGCCGGATTTATCCTGCATCCAAAACCAATCGAGGTCACTCTCTGTAACCTATCCTCTCACCTATAGCGGGAACGCATTGCAGCAACAGGACACTTACAACAGTGATTCATTTGCGGGCAACCCACTATCAACTGCGGAGCATACTTATGAGCCTGAGCATTTCGACGCCCACCGGCAGTCATCGGTCGAGCGTAAATAGCTATTTACAAACAAGGGGCAAATCCGCAAATAACACGTCGAGCTCTGAAAACAAACTATTGTCTTCACACCTCCTCCGCGCCGTGCCTACCGAAACATCCGCAACACATGTCATGTCAGGAAAAGATAGAGGCGCCCCACCCAGTAACTTGTGGACTGGCTTGTATGCCACCTATGAAAAATACCCCTACTTTGGCCGTTATGACCACGATGACTGGGTGGCGGTAATTAAGGCCGCCATGTCGGGCCTCGGCCAGAGCCCCTTGAGTATTTTTGATGAAGTCAAGGACACCGGAAACGGCTACAACATCACCATGAAAGACGACTTCAAACTGCATATATCCAACGATGAACTAGCACTGGCTACCCACCATGCCAAGTTTGCGGGCGACGATGAGGGCATGCTAAAAGATGCACGCTTTATTTTTGCGATCATGAATAAACGCAAGCACCTTGAAGCACAATACAACTACAGAAAAATCGATTATCGCACCCATATTCACCAACACAGCTTTGGTGCTGTTCTGAGCTCTTCTGATTACGGGATCAGCGGGTACGAGGGTTTAAAGCTTTTAGGGCTTGACTACCAACTACAGCATGTGTGGTCTCAGGACGTAGGGAACCAGGTAGCCGTACCGGCAATGAAGGTATTTTCGAGTAAGCGCGGCATGATTAATGACGGCTTTATGGAAAACTACGGGCACAAGAAAAAAGTACCACAATGGATAGAAAGCTTTATTGTCCTCAAGGCCCCCCACACCTCCATGCCCACGCCTATTGCGGTCCCTCAGATATCAACACCTCCCACCTTCACGCTCGAACCCCTTCCCACTGAAGGTGATGTTCAGGCCGACCATGAACTTCCGGAGCTTTCTGCCAAACGAAATGGACAGAAACCAGATAACCTGGTCACCGGGTTTTATACGCAAAGACCTTTTGTCTTTCAAGGTGAGACTTCAACCCACGCCGATGTCATAAAATTGCTGATGTCCAAGTTCGGGCAGAGCCCAACCGATGTTTTTTCAAATGTAAAATTCGCCCATAACGCCTATCAGGTCACCTTTAGGGACGGATTTGAATTGACCCTCTCGCGGGACGAACTTGAGCAAGCCCAACAACACTCCTTATTCATCGGGCACGATGATGGCATGATAAAGGACGCCAACTTCATCTTCGCAGCCTACATCAAACGTCAACAACTCCAGCCCCCCGTGCGTTCCTTTGGGCAGAGTTTCGAAGCAGCATTGATTGGCAACATTGATGGCCGTACGGTAAAAAATGTTCTGGAAGGGATGGGCGTGAGCTCATCTATTAAATACATGGAAAGAGCAGGCGATGCCGATGGCCTGACCGTGTTGATCGGCAGTAACGCTGGTGGGCTGTTCTACAACGGCAGGCTCATAAAGGAAGGTAAAAACCTTCCTGGGGATGAGAAGGTACACACCCACGGATATCAACTCGCATAATAATAAATCCTCACCGTCAGTTCTCAGACAACCTGTTCACCGACAGTCCCCTTTATGCACCCCGAGTCAATCACTATGAATATCGGTTTCTCTCCACTGAATGGCCTCAACTATCCAACCCCTTACGATAATAGTCGCATCAACAATCGCCACTTGGAAAAAGGCGAATTCAATGCTGCCTACACCCGCAAAGATGATGCCCCCGCCCGTACAATTGTTCGCTCGACCACCGACTCGGGCATCAGACCAAAAAACATATGGCGAGATTTCTTTCAAGTCACCGAAGGTAACTGTGTCACGGTGTCAGCCATCAAGGCGGCGATGGCCAAGTTCGGCAGCCATCCAGAGGGTATTTATAAAAAGATAACCCGGACACCTGAAGGTTATGACGTAGTGATGCGCGACGATGTCCGCATCACCCTGACCCATCAAGAACTGCTTCAAGCCATGGAGCACACAGGATTCGCTGGTAGCGGCAAGGTCTTGCGACATGCCGTTTTTCTATATGCGGCCAGCGCAAAGCGGGCGCAGAACGAAAACAATGACCACCGGGCCAGCCAGAACTTTAAGACCGCAATGGACACCTTGAACGACGGAGAACACCCTGGTGAAGCGTTAACACGCCTTGGGCTCAAGCACTCTATGCGCAGCGGCACTCTTGAGGAATTAAAAAATGGAGCGATAGGTACCCTTGCCAACTCCAGCCATTCTGTCGCCGTCATTGATGGCCATATCGACTTGTGGAGTATCAAAGTTCCTCTTGGCGACTCACCATTCGACAGTAAAGAAAATACCGTATTGGTGTTGGCTTAAATCAATCTTTGCCTGACTTGCCTGTAAGTGGACTCATCTGTCAGGCAAATCCCTTCCCACTGGTAAACTTTCTGCGGTGCTCTCATTTGGCGAATCCGCCTATTGTCCCCTCCCTGATTCCTCGTTATAAGGCTTGATGGCATCCCGCCACCCCACCCACGTGCCCGCACGTGATGCATGACCTTGCCTGGACTGGGCAAGCTGGAGCCTTCAGATGAACCATGGAAGTTTTGTCATAGAGAAGCTGTTCAAACACTACAACGTTCACGTAGAGCAGCTCGGTAACCATCCGCATAGAAAAACCGTACTGATGGTCAATGGCGCGCTGTCCACCACGCGCTCCTTTGCCCGCACCAGCAAATGCCTGGCCGAGCATTTCAATGTGCTGCTGTTCGACTTGCCGTTCTCCGGCTACTCGCGCGAGCACAACACCGACCTTGACCTGGTCACCAAGGACGACGAGGTGCAAATCCTGCGTGCCCTGGTGGAACGCTTTGAGGTCAACCATCTGGTGTCGGCCTCGTGGGGCGGCATCTCTACGCTGCTGACCCTGGCGCACAACCCGCCCTCCATCGAAAGCTCGGTGGTGATGGCCCTGGCGCCCAACCTCAACCAGGCCATGCTCGAATACGTGGAGCGCGTGCGCGTGTTGATCGAGGCCGATGACAAATCTGCGGTCGGCCACCTGCTCAACGAGACGGTCGGCAAATACCTGTCGCCGCGCCTCAAGCGCAACAACCATCGGCACCTGTCGACCATGGCCACTACCGAGTACCGCCAGGCGCGCTTTCACATTCACCAGGTCCTGGCCTTGGGCGATGGCAACTACTTGCCAGCGCTGCGACAGATCGAGACGCCGGTGCACTTTCTCAACGGTGCCCTGGACGAATACACCCCGGCCGCCGAGGCCCAGCTGTTCAAACAATATGTAGGCCGCAGCAGCTTTGCGGTGGCCGAGCATACCGGCCACCTGCTGGACCTGGAGTCTCGGGAGGCGGCGCTGGCAGTTCACCGTGCATTGCTGGATTTCCTGGTCGGAGAGCACGCAACGTTGTCGGACTTAGACGAACCGCCAGTGGGAAAAGGAGCGACGAATGGCGCATAATCGCCAACACATAGCCTGCTAATAAAAGGGTCCCCATGCCGAATCGTGCCCCTCTCGATGCCAAGACCGCCCGCTGGCTCCCCTGGGTGGTAGCGATTGCCTTCTTCATGCAATCGCTGGATGGGACGATCCTCAACACGGCCCTGCCGGCCATGGCTCGGGACCTCGCGGAGAACCCGCTGCGCATGCAGGGGGTGGTGATTGCCTACATGCTCACCGTCGCCCTGCTGATTCCCGCATCGGGCTGGATCGCTGACCGCTTTGGCACCAAGAAGATTTTCTTTGGCGCGATCATGCTGTTCAGCCTCGGCTCGCTGCTGTGCGCGTTGTCCAGCAGCCTGACCATGCTGGTGGGCGCACGGGTGATCCAGGGCTTGGGCGGTGCGCTGATGCTGCCGGTCGGGCGGCTGGTGGTGCTGCGCGCTTATCCACGTTCCGAGTTGGTGCGCATCATGGGCTTCATCACCATCCCCGGCCTGCTCGGCCCATTACTGGGCCCGACCATGGGCGGCTGGATGGTGCAATACCTGACCTGGCACTGGATCTTCCTGATCAACCTGCCGGTGGGCATGATCGGCTGCTATGCCGTGTGGAAATTCATTCCCGACCTGCGCGGCAGCGAACGCACGCGCTTCGACGGCCTGGGTTTCCTGCTGTTCGGCGCGGCAATGGTGCTGATCACCATCGCCATGGAGGGCCTGGGCGAACTGCACCTGCCGCACCTGCGGGTCATATTGCTGCTGTTCGGCGGGTTCGCCTGCCTGGCGGCGTACTGGCTGCGCGCCGGGCATATTGATAACCCGTTGTTCTCGCCGGTGCTGTTCAAGACCCGCACCTTTGCCGTCGGCATTCTGGGCAACCTGTTTGCGCGGCTGGGCAGCGGCGCACTGCCGTTCCTGGTACCGCTGCTGTTGCAGGTGGCACTGGGTTACTCGCCATCGGAAGCCGGGATGAGCATGCTGCCACTCGCGGCGGCGGCGATGTTTGCCAAATCCGTGGCAAGGCCGTTGATCGAGCGCCTCGGTTATCGCATCGTGCTGACCGGCAACACCTTGGCTCTGGGCATCATGCTGGCGAGCATGGGCCTGGTCAGCGAGCACACGCCCTACCCGCTGCTGCTGGCAATGCTGGCGGTGCTGGGGGCGATCAACTCCCTGCAATTCACCGCGATGAACACCGTGACCCTGATCGACCTCGACGACGCCCAGGCCAGCAGCGGCAACAGTTTGTTGTCGGTGGTGGCGCAGTTGTCCCTCAGCCTCGGCGTAGCCTGCGCCGGCGCGTTGCTTGGCGGGTTTACTGCCGAGGCCGGCAATGACGGTGTGGAGAGTGTCCTCGGCGCGTTCCAGTTGACCTTCCTCACCGTGGGCATCATGGCGATGCTGGCGGCGGCGATCTTCCTGCAATTGTCGCCAAAAGACGGCAAACGCGTGGTCAGCCGCGAGCACGATATCGAGCACTGACGGGCTTCTCGTCGAGAACTTGCGGGGAAAATCCCACAGGGCTGGTACACTGCGCGACATTTTGTTTTGCAGAGCCAGTCCCGTGACTACCATCGCCACCGCTTTTAATACTTTGCCCCTGTCCGCCGCCATGCTGGCTAACCTCGACTCGCTGGGTTACGTCGAGATGACGCAGATCCAGGCGCAAAGCTTGCCGGTGATCCTCAAGGGGCTGGACCTGATTGCCCAGGCCAAGACCGGCAGCGGCAAGACCGCCGCCTTCGGCATCGGCCTGTTGAACCCGATCAACCCACGTTACTTCGGTTGCCAGGCGCTGGTGATGTGCCCCACCCGTGAACTGGCCGACCAGGTCGCCAAGGAAATCCGTCGCCTGGCCCGTGCCGAAGACAACATCAAGGTGCTGACCCTGTGCGGCGGCGTGTCCCTCGGCCCGCAGATCGCCTCCCTGGAGCATGGCGCTCACGTCATCGTCGGCACCCCGGGCCGTATCCAGCAGCACCTGCGCAAAGGCTCGCTGGTACTGGACGGCCTGAACACCCTGATCCTCGACGAAGCTGACCGTATGCTCGACATGGGCTTCTACGACGCCATCGAAGACATCATCAGCAAGACCCCACCACGCCGCCAGACCCTGCTGTTCTCGGCCACCTACCCGGTGAGCATCAAGCAGCTGGCGTCCAAGTTCATGCGTGCGCCGCAGCAGGTGAAGGCCGAGGCGTTCCACTCCGATGACCAGATCGAACAGCGCTTCTACGAAATCTCGCCGGAAGAGCGCATGGACGCGGTGACCAAGGTGCTCGCGCACTTCCGCCCGGCTTCCTGCGTGGCGTTCTGCTTCACCAAGCAGCAAGTGCAGGAAACTGTCGACCACCTGACAGCCAAAGGCATTTCCGCCGTCGGCCTGCACGGCGACCTGGAACAACGCGACCGTGACCAGGTACTGGCGATGTTCGCCAACCGCAGCACCTCGGTGCTGGTGGCTACCGACGTGGCTGCCCGTGGCCTGGACATCGACTCGCTGGACATGGTGATCAACGTCGAACTGGCCCGCGACTCGGAAATCCACATCCACCGCGTTGGCCGTACCGGTCGTGCTGGCGAGACCGGTATCGCCATCAGCCTGGTGGCGCCGTCCGAAGCGCACCGCGCCCAGGCCATCGAGCAACTGCAGAAGTCGCCGCTGAACTGGGACCAACTGGACAACCTCAAGCCGCAAAGCGGTGGCCCGCTACTGCCGCAGATGAGCACCCTGTGCATCGGCGCCGGGCGTAAAGACAAAGTCCGCCCAGGCGACATTCTGGGTGCATTGACCGGTGAAGCCGGCATTCCGGGCGCCCAGGTCGGCAAGATTGCGATCTTTGACTTCCAGGCATTCGTGGCCGTGGAACGCGGGATCGCCAAGCAGGCGTTGCAGCGCTTGAATGACGGCAAGATCAAAGGCCGTTCGTTGCGCGTGCGGATCCTGTAAATATCTCGCACACCAATGGAGATTCAAATGTGGGAGGGGGCTTGCTCCCGATAGCGGAGTCTCAGTCAATATAGATGTGACTGAACCACCGCCATCGGGAGCAAGCCCCCTCCCACATTTGACTGTATTTCAATTCAGAATTTGTATGAGGACACCGTTTTGCGCTCGACCGAAGTTGTGATCATTGGCGCCGGCGCCGCAGGCTTGATGTGCGCACTGACCGCCGCCGGGCGTGGGCGCAAAGTGATGCTGATCGACCACGCCAACAAGGCCGGCAAGAAGATCCTGATGTCCGGTGGCGGCCGCTGCAACTTCACCAATATGTACACCGAGCCTGCCAACTTCCTCTCGCATAACGCGCACTTCTGCAAGTCGGCCCTGGCGCGCTACACCCAGTGGGATTTCATTGGGCTGGTGGCCAAGCACGGCGTGCCGTACCACGAGAAAAAACTCGGCCAGCTGTTCTGCGATAACAAGTCCAGCGACATCCTCGGCATGTTGCTCGATGAGTGCATCCAGACCGGCGTGAGCCTGCACCTGGACACCTCCATCGAGGAAATCGCCAGGCTCGATAGCGGCTACCAATTGCAGACCACGCTCGGCGAGTTGCACTGCGAGTCGCTGGTGATTGCCACCGGTGGCTTGTCGATCCCCACATTGGGCGCCACCGGTTTTGGCTATCAAGTGGCCAAGCAATTTGGCCACGAACTGCTGCCAACCCGCGCCGGGCTGGTGCCGTTTACCATCACCGACCAGCTCAAGCCATTGTGCAGTGAGTTATCCGGCACTTCAGTGGATTGCCTGGTGAGCTGCAACGGCCAGAGCTTTCGCGAGAACATGCTGTTCACCCATCGCGGCCTGAGCGGGCCGGCGATTTTGCAGATCTCGTCTTACTGGGAATCCGGCGACACGGTGGAAATCAACCTGTTGCCCGATCATGACGCCCATGACTGGCTGCAACAGCAACAGGCCGAGCATCCCAACAGCGAGCTAAAGACCCTGCTGGGGGAGATTTTCACCAAGAAGATGGCCAACCTGCTGGCCCAAAGCTGGTTCGAATCCAAACCGATGAAGCAGTACACCCATGCTGAAATTGCCGATATCGCGCAAAAGCTTGGGAGCTGGCAACTCGTACCGGCCGGCACCGAGGGCTATCGCACTGCCGAGGTAACCTTAGGTGGAGTGGACACGCGGGAAGTGTCGTCCAAGACCATGGAATCACTGAAAAGCCCTGGCCTGTACTTCATCGGCGAAGTGCTGGATGTGACCGGTCACTTGGGCGGGTTCAACTTTCAGTGGGCCTGGGCGTCGGGCTACGCAGCCGCGCAATACGCCTGACACAACGCAGTAAAAATGTGGGAGGGGGCTTGCTCCCGATGGCGGTGTATCAGTCAGTACATCTGTTACTGATACACCGCCATCGGGAGCAAGCCCCCTCCCACATTGGTTTTGTAGTGATCTTGAAAAATTTGCGGTTGGATGTGATCAGCACACTTGCCGTGGCGTCCTTGATAGCTCAATTTAGCGACAACGTCCCGGAAGACTCCAGACTTCATGTCATCGACCTCGTTCAAGCAGTCCATGCGGCGCCTGTGGGCGCTGGATAAATTCAGCTACAGCGTACGGGTGTTCATCGCCCTCACCGGCAGCATGGCGCTGTGTTGGTACCAGGATGAAATGACGCTGTTGATCCCGCTGTTCCTGGGGATTATCGCCAGTGCCCTGGCCGAAACTGATGACAGTTGGCAGGGCCGCCTCAACGCCCTTGCGGTGACACTGGTGTGTTTCAGCATCGCCGCGCTGTCGGTGGAATTGCTGTTCCCCTACCCCTGGATCTTCGCCATCGCCCTGGCCCTGGCCAGTTTCTCCCTGACCATGCTCGGTGCGCTGGGCGAACGCTATGGCGCGATTGCCTCAGCCACCCTGATTCTGTCGGTCTATACCATGATCGGCGTGGACCAGCGCGGCGGCGCCGTCACCGACTTCTGGCATGAGCCGCTGCTGCTGGTGGCCGGCGCCGCCTGGTACGGCGTGCTGTCGGTGCTGTGGCAGGCGTTGTTTTCCAACCAGCCGGTGCAGCAAAGCCTGGCGCGGTTGTTCCGTGAGCTGGGGCGCTATCTCAAGCTCAAGTCATCCTTGTTCGAGCCGATCCGCCAACTGGATGTGGAAGCCCGACGCCTGGAACTGGCCCAGCAAAATGGCCGGGTGGTCGCCGCGCTGAATGCGGCCAAGGAAATCATTCTGCACCGTGTCGGCAATGGTCGACCGGGCTCGAAGGTCAGCCGCTACCTGAAGCTGTATTTCCTGGCCCAGGACATCCACGAACGCGCCAGTTCGTCTCACTACCCGTACAACGCCCTGACCGATGCCTTTTTCCACAGCGATGTGCTGTTTCGCTGCCAGCGCCTGCTGCGCCAGCAAGGCAAAGCCTGCCAGACCCTGGCCGAATCGATCCAACTGCGCCAACCGTTCATCTATGACGACAGCTTCGCCGAGGCCCTGGGCGACCTGAACGCCTCCCTGGAGCACCTGCGCATCCAGAGCAACCCCGCCTGGCGTGGCCTGTTGCGCTCGTTGCGCGCCTTGGCCGCCAACCTGTCCACCCTCGACCGCCTGCTGGGCGACGCCAGCAACCCCGATGCCCTGGCCGACGCTACCGACAGCAACCTGTTGGACCGCGCCCCGCGTAACTTCAAGGAAATGTGGACGCGCCTGCGCACCCAACTCACGCCGACGTCATTGCTGTTTCGGCACGCCTTGCGCCTGTCACTGGCATTGACCATCGGCTATGGCACCCTGCACGCCATCCACGCGTCCCAAGGTTACTGGATCATCCTCACCACCCTGTTCGTCTGCCAGCCGAGCTACGGCGCCACCCGCCGCAAACTCGGCCAGCGGATCATCGGCACCGCCATCGGCCTGACCGTGGCCTGGGCGCTGTTCGATTTGTTCCCCAACCCGGTCGTGCAATCGATGTTCGCCATCGCTGCGGGCCTGGTGTTCTTTATCAACCGCACCACGCGCTACACCCTGGCGACTGCAGCGATCACCCTGATGGTGCTGTTCTGCTTCAACCAGGTGGGCGATGGCTACGGGCTGTTTCTGCCTCGCCTGTTCGATACCCTGCTTGGCAGCCTGATCGCGGGGCTGGCGGTATTCCTGTTCCTGCCGGACTGGCAAGGCCGGCGCCTGAACAAAGTGCTGGCCAATACCCTGACCTGCAACAGCATCTACCTGCGCCAGATCATGCAGCAATACGCCGCCGGCAAGAGCGACGACCTGGCCTACCGCCTGGCCCGGCGCAACGCGCATAACGCCGATGCCGCGCTATCCACTACGCTGGCGAATATGCTGATGGAGCCTGGGCACTTTCGTAAGGAGGCCGACGTAGGCTTTCGCTTTCTGGTGCTGTCCCACACCTTGCTCAGCTATTTGTCGGGTTTGGGTGCGCACCGCGAAACCCAGCTACCGGCCGACGTGCGTGAGCATTTGATCGAAGGCGCAGGCAACAGCCTGGCGGCAAGCATTGATGAGATCGCCAGCGGCCTGGCCAACAAACAGCCGATTGCGATCCAGAGTGATGCCGAGGAAGGGTTGGCGGCAGAGTTGGAGCAAATGCCGGATGAGATCGATGAGGCGCAGCGGCTGGTGCAAACGCAGTTGGCGTTGATTTGTCGGCAGTTGGGGCCGTTGCGCACGTTGGCCGCGCACTTGATCAAAGACACCAGCGCGGCTTAGGCCGCTATCGGGGGCAAGTCGAATCGTCGCACCGCCCCTCCCACATTCGATTGGTGTATGCCGGTCCATTGTGGGAGGGGGCTTGCCCCCGATGAGGCCCGCACAGACGCTACATCCCATGCGCCTTCATCAACCGCGCATAACTGCCATCCGCCTTCATCCGCGCAATCTCCCGATCAAAACCGGCAACAATCTGCGCGTGTTCGGGGTTCTTCAGGCTGACCAGGATATGCAAGCTGTTCTGGCTCAAGGGCTCGCCCACAAACGCCACGGCATTGCGCACCCGCGGCGATTCCCGCGCCAGGTAGTAACGCGCTACGTATTCATCCTCCAGCGTCAACCGCACGCGCCGGGCCGCCAACATGCGCACGGCCATGGCAAAGTTGTGCACCGGCACTTTCTGCAACAGTGTGTCTTGGTCAAACGCTGCCGAGTAGGCGTAGCCGCGCACCACGGCGATCGTCTCGTCGTGCAGTTCTGTCAGGTTGCGATAAGCAATGGGATCATCGCTACGCTTGAGAAAGCGCACACGGTTAAGCAAATACTCGCCGGAAAACTGCCCCAACTGCGTACGGGCCTCGTCGTACCAGGCGTTGATCAGCACGTCGTAGCGTCCGTCCCCCACCCCTTTCAAGGCGCGAGCCCAAGGCACCTGGTCAAAATCACTGGCATACCCCGCACGGGCCAGGGCCGTGCTGACGATATCCGTGGCCAGGCCGCCATTGATCAGGGTGGCATCGGTAAACGGCGGCCAGCTATCCGCCACCAGGCGCAGGCGTTGTGCCAACACCGGTTGGGCCAGTAACAACACGGCGATCAAAGCAACGGCACGAGTCAATCGCGGCATGCTCAAAGTCCTTGGCGGGCAGGCAGTGGCCTGATAACAGTAGCTCATCAATGAGCGTGCACTGCAGATTACACAAAGAAACCCGCGGTGCCCGCGCCGAATGATGGCAAATTGATGCCATTCACAAAATTACCATTTTAGACACCAGCGCCCGCCGCGCTTACTATTCTTGGCACGTCTTTATACGAGCACACATCATGACGGTTGATTGGGTCTGCAAACATCACGACGACTTGGGCAAGGAACAGCTGTACGCCATCCTGCGCCTGCGCAACGAGGTCTTCGTCGTCGAGCAACAATGCGTTTACCAGGACATCGACGACCAGGATCTGGCGGGCGATACCCACCACTTGATGGCCTGGCAAGATGATGAGCTGGTGGCCTACCTGCGGTTACTGGACCCTGAGTCCCAGGGCGACGACGTAGTGATCGGCCGCGTCATCGTAGCAAAGGTGGCACGGGGCACCGGGCTGGGGCATCAAATGATGGAGGAAGCGCTCAAGCGCATTGAGAGTATCTGGCCAGAAATGCCGATTTTTCTCTCAGCCCAGGCGCATTTGCAGGGGTATTACGGGCGCTATGGGTTCGTAGTGGCGGGCGAGGAATACCTGGAAGACGATATTCCACATATTGGTATGCGGCGGGCTTGATGGCCTCATCGGGGGCAAGCCCAGCCACCACCTGTGTCAGGGGTAACCCAACACCTGCTTGATCATCGCAAGATTGGCCGCGATCCACCCCCGGTCAATCGCACCCCAATCACGAATCCGATAATGCCCAGCGTGATTACGCGCCCCCTCTTCCTGCTCAAACTCGCACACGATATCCAAGTCAGCCAACGCCGCAATCGTGTCCTGGGCCGTGCGCCGTGGCATGCCAGTGGCCTCGGTCAGCGCCGGGACGCTGCTGGCCAACTGGCTGTCGATCAAATACGCCACATACAGGCGGCGATAGAAGCTGCTTTTGGTCTTGCTCACATCCATGGTCTGTCGCCTTGTGGTTAGGGCTTGCCCTGCAAATCGCGCCAGGTGAGGTACACCCGCAGGTCGAATTCCACCTGATGGTAGTCCGGCATCATGTATTGGCAGAGTTTGTAGAACGCCTTGTTGTGGTCCGATTCCTTGAAGTGCGCCAGTTCATGCACCACGATCATGCGTAGAAACTGCGGGGCGGCCTCCTTGAACAGCGAAGCGATGCGAATCTCTTTCTTGGACTTGAGATTACCGCCCTGTACCCGCGAAATCGTGGTGTGCAAACCCAAGGCGCGATGAGTCAGGTCCAGCCGGTTATCGAACAGCACCTTGTCGATGGACGGTGCGTTGCGCAGGTGTTCCTGCTTCAAGGCCAGCGCGTAGGCATACAGCGCCTTGTCGCTCTGCACGGCGTGGCGTTCGGGGTAACGCTGCTCCAGATAGGCACCCAACTGGTCCTTGGCGATCAGTTGACGCACTTGCTCCTGAAGCGCAGCGGGATAGGCCTGGAGGTATTTCAACGCAGTCATGGGGGTGTGCAACGCAAATGGGACGGGCGCCAGTGTAGCGAATTCAACGCCCGCGAGGGTACGACCAGCCTGCAACGTCCTCGGCCATTAACGGCAACGCCGCCCACGGCCCCTGGATATACGTGCAGCCATTGGCCTTGAGCCATTCTGTTTGCTCAAGGGTCTCTACGCCTTCAGCGATCACCAACACATCAAAATGCCCACACAACTGGATGATGCTGCGTGCCATTGCGGCATCCCGCGACGAGCCTGGCAGGCGCGCCACCAACTGCGGGTCAAGCTTGAGGGTGTCGAACGCAAGATCGCGCAAATGGGCCAGGGAGCAGTGGCCAGCACCAAAGTCATCCAGGGCTATACGCACGCCAATGCGGCGCAGTAACTGCAACTGTTTGGTCGACTCCTCAAGATTATTCATCAGGCAGTCTTCACCGATTTCCACCTCCAACTGCCGCCCACGCAGCCCATGTCGCTCCAGTACCTGCTGCAGTTGGTTGGCCAGGTTGGGCATATTGAACTGGCTACTGCTCAGGCTCACGCTCAGCACCAGCTCAGGGTCGAAGGTAGCTTGCCAGGCCTGGCGCTGAGCAGCGACTTGCTGGTAGATCCAGGTGCTCAACTGGCTGATCAAGCGCGCCTCTTCCAACAGCGGCAAAAACAAACCTGGTGGCACATCGCCGACACTCGGATGCTGCCAGCGCAACAGTGCTTCGACACCGCGCAGACGCCCATCATCCAGGCACATCTGGGGTTGGTACACCAAGGTGAAATCCTTGTTCGCAATGGCTGTGCGTACGCTGTCTTCGAGCATCAGCCGCGAACGGGCGCGGCCGTTCATTTCCTGGTCGAAGTAACGATACTGCTGACGTCCGGCGCGCTTGGCTTCGTACATAGCGATATCTGCTGCCCGTAACAGACCGCTCAGGTCCGAGCCGCAATCCGGAAACGTCGCAATGCCAATACTGACGCCGAGCATCACATCCAGACCGTCGGCCTGCTGGCACACAGACACTCGCTCGATCAGCTTTTCCGCGATCTTCGCAGCCTGTTCGGGGAACTCAAGCTCCAGCAAGGCGGTGAACTCGTCCCCGCCAATGCGTCCGAGAATGTCGTAGGAACGCAGACATGCCTGCATTTGTTCAGAAACCCAACGCAGCACGCGATCACCGGCGTCGTGGCCCAACGTATCGTTGACTCGCTTGAAGCCATCAAGGTCCAGGTACAGCAATACCAGCGCCTGCTCACTGCGTTCGCCGCGCAGCAACGTATTCTCCACCGCCTGATGAAAACCCCGCCGGTTCAGCAGCCCGGTCAACGGGTCGGTCACGGCCTGGAACTCCAGCTGCTGGTGCAGGTGGCGCACTTCAGACATGTCCAGCACTGTCACCACCATCGCCTGCTGCTCGGCAGGCAAGGGCGCGCAGGATAACGCCACCGGCACCTGCTGCCCGCGACCAGTACGCAAAATGGCATCGTGCTGGCGCCACGTCTGGCCCTTGCGATACGCCTCGTACATCGGGAAGCCCAGCCAAGTGGGCACATGAGGTTTTTGCAGAAAACTGAGGAAACTCTCCCCCTGCAACTCGGCCATCGTGGCATTGAGCAGCCGCGAAATGGCCGGGTTGGCGTACTCGATCACACTGGTTTCGCCCACCACCAGAATGCCCTCGGCGGCGTTATCCAGCACCGAGGCATTAAAGGCGCGGGCCAGTTCCAGGTCATGGCTCAGGCGCTGCAAAGCGCGGCGATTACGCTGGTGATCCAGCAACGCCTGCACCTTGGGCTTGAGGATAAGTGGGTCAAACGGCTTGAACAGGTAGTCGATCGCACCGCTGGCATACCCTTCAAGTACCGCATCGGGTGAATGGGCAGTGGCTGTCAGGAAGATAATCGGCGTCATGCGCGTGCGTTGGCTGCCACGCATCAGACGTGCCACCTCGAAGCCATCCATACCGGGCATGCGCACGTCCAGCAACACCAGGTCGACGTCGTGGGCCAGCAGCAATTCCAAGGCTTCCAGGCCGGAAGCGGCGGTCATTACCCGCCAGTCTTCACACTGCAATAGCGCACGCATGCTGACGAGGTTTTCCGGGTAGTCATCGACCACCAAAAGGACCGAACTGGCATCGCCTGGGTGTGGAGCGCAATCCATGCTACGTCTCTTCCTTGGGGAGCTGCACCGGTCAGTTCTGTTACCAAACCCGGATAAATACTGAGGGCTCACTCTAGCCTCGGTTCCAAAAAAGCAGAAGTGACGTGGATGCCCTCATTGAAACAAAAGCCAGGAAGCCGACTAACGGTAAGGCCCTACAGCCCGCGGCTCATGGGCAACATGGCTTTTTGGCATTCCTCTGACGCCAATTAATTGCCAGCGATTGTTTAACAATTTCACCAGCACCGCCTATAAAGAACCGGTAAGGCCTCTGGGCCAACGTTTTCACCCTCTGTAAAAGGCCAACACCATGATCGACCTCTCCACCTGGAACCTGAGCATTCCGGTCGGCTCCCCGCCCACGACCATCGACACCCCAAGGCTGCTGAGTGGCTTCAACGATCAATACTTCCAGGCCGAAGGCAGCGATGTGCAGTTCTGGACCCCCGTGACCGGCACCCGCACCGAAAACGCCATTTACCCACGCAGCGAACTGCGCGAAACCTACGCCGACGGGCGCCTGCGCAACTGGACCTACCCCGAGGCCGACAACTTCCTGCGCGCCACCCTCACGGTCAACCAGGTACCCACCTCCGGCAAAGTCGTCATCGGCCAGATCCACGCCTATGACAGCCAGAAACCACTGATCAAGCTGGAGTACCAGTTCAAGGAAAAAACCCAGACCGGCAACATCGTCGCCAAGGTGCGCATGCGCCCGGACGAGGCCGAGAGCCAGGTCATCATCGTCGCCTCCGACGTGCCGCTGGAGAAGAGCTTCACCTACGTTATCAATCTCAACAAAGCCGGGCTGCTCAGCGTGTACGCCGCCGACAGCGAGTGGAATGAACGCATTGGTGCTGCCTGGGGCGACAAGCCGTTGTACTTCAAGGCGGGGGTGTATGTGCAGGACAACAGTGGGGACAGCAAGGAAGGCGCGCGGGTGACGTTTGCGAAGTTGGATATTGATCACGAGTGAATGGATTAGCCTATTTCGAGTAGGCAACGTCCGACAAGCCCAAGGATCATTCCCCGATAAATCCAGACGATTAAATCCCCTGTGGGAGGGGGCTTGCTCCCGATAGCGGTGTGCCAGCTCCAATAGCTGTGACTGACCCACCGCAATCGGGGGCAAGCCCCCTCCCACATTTGGCCTGTGTGGCCTGAGGGCTTGGTGTCCGTCCTACAGCACCATTGCGACAAGCCAACTCGCCGCTTATAGCTCGCCCCGTCGCCGGCGTTGATCAGCGATAGGGTTTCGCAGCCCTACAGAGTTAAAACCGCACCCGTCAAAACAGTCCCGGTATCTTGCCGACGGCAGTCTTTGTTATGGCGGCTGTGCGTGGGAGACCTTCGGGTCTGCCGGGTCTTAGCTCCTCGGTCTGCGAACCCGCGTACAGCTGCCACCTAATTTGTTTCGCAGCAAACGGTGGTCAATCTTCTTTCGAGTTAAGGATTCACCATGACCCAACAACTACCACCCCGCCGCTTCACCGCACCGAAACCGCCACCGACTACCCCGTGCTCCTGATCGACAGCGACGCACCACTGCTTGACCTTCACGCCTGTCTGCGCGAACGCCTCAACGCGGCGCTTGAGCACCTCAACCTGATGGCGTGCTCCATGCCGGACTTCGCCGAACGCGACCTGAACAACGTGGCGAATACCGCACGCATTCTGGTGCAGGATGTAAGTGATGTGTTTCGGGTCATTGAACACCGTGGTGTTCGATGATCCTGCCGCTGCTTGATCAAGCCCTGCAACAAAAGCCCGCACTTTTGCGGGTTTTCCCCTATAGGCTCATGCCCACAACTCACATTTTGAATAAACATGCCGTATAAGAGTCACAAGCGATTCGGCCTTGTAATAAATCGCAGCTTAATTCCGAATCGTTCTAGACACCTGTTAATGTTGACAGTAGCCGCTCCTTCCCGATTATTAGACGATAAGGCCTCACTCATCTCACTAAGGAAGTGCAAACATGGAAACTCTAAACGCCACTATCGAACTTAAACGGTACACTGCCGGTGATAAGGTGTGCGCCGTAACCGATCACGGAACCTTTGCCGGTACAATTGATCATTATGATGGCGTCGCAAAAACCTACACGGTGGCAACCCCAACAGGTGAGTTCGTTACTTTTGAAGAGCAAAGTATCAAGGCATGGGTCAATTCGGCGCTTTTAAATTCGCAACCACAAGCGCCAACGGAAGGACCGAAGGTGGGCGCTCGAACATTTGTCGTTGCCCAACCTGGCTCTTACATTCAAGACTACACCACTTACAACACCTATAACACCGTCTATGCTCAAGCAGGAAGCGTCGTCCAGATCTACAACCAGCGGAGTTCAATGGTCACTCTTCCACAGCCACCCACCTGTATAAAATGCACCGATGAAGAAAAGTTCTGGGCACTGTGGGCAGGCTTTTACTTCAACAACCCTCACTATCAAACCTACACCGGCATTCCTACAACAACCATTTATCCTAGCCAGACTACTATCGTGCCGAGTGGTAGCGTAGCGGTCATTAGAAACTAATAGACGTGTCTATACTGAATACATCAGCGCCCTTCATCAACACACATGAAATAAAATAGCAAAATTGGAGAATACGACCATGGATAACGCCAGCAACCCGCAAGGTCTGCCACTCAAGGAAAATGACCTCGCAGTTTTCGAGACCATTGATAAAAAAATCATCATTGGAAAAGTAGCGGGAATTTCAAAGGAGACCTTTAGCATCAAAGAAATTTCAACTCAACAACTTCTTACGCTTTCCCAAAATAATGTTCGCCTCATTCGAACCGCCGATATTCCCTCGACGTTGCAAACGACTCCAACAAACGTAGTAATCCCGCCAGTGCAGGAGCCTACACAGATCCCATCCAGTAACAGTTAAGCGAAGTATCAAGGTCCAGCCTTATCACCTACACGGTAGGTCTGGGCCTTGTGTCTAAATAAAAGGACTTCCACATCTTACTATTACAGAGAGTATTCGCATGGATGTTTATACAGGCTTCGAAGACTTAACGTTTACACTCAACACCACCCTAGGTGTAATTACGGGTACATTTCTTGGATTCGATTCGAACACCAATAGCCATATAATGAGCATTAACGGAGAGGTCGCCTCCATTCCCGCAGACAGTATCATATCCTTAATAACGACCAGTTCTTTTCAATTATTTGATGAGCCCAACAGAACTGTTACCGACGTCAACATGGAGCCAGGCGCGATTGCCCATATAAATTTTAGGGGTGCCCGTACCGCTGCCAGCATTCAACAACAGCCCGCTTATGGAAACTGGGACGACTTGAGCAAAGCGCTTACACAGAGCATTCAATAAGCAACATCATTATCTGGAGCATATAAAATGACTGCAGTCTTTACATCTGGCCAATACACCGGTGGTTACGGCGATCTATCGATTTACATTACCGTTGGAAACATCATATATACGTCGCCCACTACCGGAGTCTTTGCAGGAAACTGCAACTACTACGGAGATTTTATCTCCCTCTCTGGCACATTTAACACCCCGAATCCCGGATCTGCACAGGGCACAGTAATCAGAATGCAGTCGACCCAATCGAGCGGAACTCGGGTAAGCGGGCTGAACATAGAACTGAATGCAGCGGACCCTTACTACAGCTTACTTGAGGGCAGTCATACCATTCATTTTACAAATAGCACATGGGGTACGAATTACTTAGGTGTCAGACGTGTTTAACCTTCTCCAGCACTCATAGTGAACCAAAATCATGCCACCTATCTTTATGCCACCGGTTGACTTGTTGCTTTATAACTCGAGCAGAACCGTCTTGAACAATATATCGCCCATCGGCATTGACTTTAACAATCCCAACAACATCACGAGGAAGTCGACCACTATTCCTGATGCTTTTCGTGCGATAGACGGCTATGGTATCTATGTGCCACAGAGCACTGTATTTGACGTCAACAACGACAACGTAGTTTTGCACGTAAAAAACACAACGACGGGAAAAGTAGGAACGTTCTCCGGGCATCGTGCATATTTAGCCCCGTATGTGTTTGAATTCGACTTCTACCATAACGGCAGGGTCACGACAGGCGCTGGTGATCTGCAGTTCTATTACGTCGTTACAAAACCTAATGGCACGGTTCTACAGTCCATAATCTTATTGATTACCGCAGTAGCGCCCTGATATTGGAACAGTGGTAGTTCAATCATGACAGGTAATGCCCAAGGGTGGCGGGACACGCTCGCTCACACACAAAAAACCCGTCTCGAGACGGGTTTTTAATACGCACCAGCCTTGTGGACTCAGTTCACCTTAGCGTTCAACTCACCCTTCAAATACCGCTGGTACATCGCTTCCAACGAGATCGGCTTGATCTTCGAAGCATTACCCGCAGTACCAAACGCTTCGTAGCGAGCAATACACACGTCGCGCATTGCGGTCACGGTGGCACCGAAGAATTTACGTGGGTCGAACTCGCTCGGGTTGGTGGCCATCAGGCGACGCATTGCGCCAGTAGAGGCCAGGCGCAGGTCGGTGTCGATGTTGACCTTGCGCACGCCGTACTTGATGCCTTCGACGATTTCTTCAACCGGTACGCCGTAGGTTTCTTTGATGTCGCCGCCGTACTGGTTGATGATCGCCAGCCACTCTTGCGGGACCGAGGAAGAGCCGTGCATCACCAGGTGGGTGTTGGGGATGCGCTTGTGGATTTCCTTGATGCGGTCGATAGCCAGCACGTCGCCGGTAGGTGGCTTGGTGAACTTGTAGGCGCCGTGGCTGGTGCCGATGGCGATGGCCAAGGCGTCGACCTGGGTCTTCTTGACGAAGTCGGCCGCTTCTTCCGGGTCGGTCAGCATCTGGCTGTGATCCAGCACGCCTTCGGCGCCGATGCCGTCTTCTTCGCCGGCCATGCCGGTTTCAAGCGAGCCCAGGCAGCCCAGCTCGCCTTCGACCGACACGCCGCAGGCATGAGCCATGGCCACAGTTTGTTGGGTGACGCGTACGTTGTACTCGTAGTCGGTTGGGGTCTTGCCGTCTTCGCCGAGGGAGCCATCCATCATCACCGAGCTGAAGCCCAGCTGGATGGAGCGCTGGCACACGTCAGGGCTGGTGCCGTGGTCCTGGTGCATGCACACCGGGATATGTGGGAATTCTTCGATGGCCGCAAGGATCAGGTGACGCAGGAACGGGGCACCGGCGTATTTGCGCGCACCGGCCGAAGCCTGGACGATCACAGGGGAGTCGGTCTTGTCAGCGGCTTCCATGATGGCGCGCATCTGCTCAAGGTTGTTGACGTTAAAGGCTGGGACGCCGTAGCCGAACTCGGCTGCGTGGTCCAGCATTTGACGCATGCTGATAAGTGCCATTGTGTTGTCTCTCCCGGTCGAGGGTCGTTAATCGTGCAAGCCTGCCGTAGCGGCGGCTGCTATTCAAGTTATTGCAGATCAAGGGGTTAAGCTTGAGCTGCTGAATCGTTATTGCTGTTGGGTTCAGTTGGCTTTGCAGCCGCGCCCAATCAAATCATCGGTGGCAACCCAGTACACCAGGCCTTCCTCACCTTTGGTGTGAAACGCCAGCTGGCCGTCGCTGTACAGCACGCCCGAGGCGGCTACCTCTTGCTTGAGACGGTAAACCTGGTCCGAGCCGCCGAGGCGTACATCCACTTCGGAACGGGCCTGGTTGGCGAAGCGCCAGTTGAGCTCGGCCTTGCTATCGCAGGTCCAGGTGGTCCACTTGTCGGCAGGCTCTGCGGCCTTGCTGAACATGTTCATGCTGCTGCAACCGGCCAACAGGGCCAGGGCTGCCAGGGCGAAAACGCCTTTCATTGCCAATCCTCGCAGGGCGACCTGGGGCCGCCGTTGCTGTTGGTTAGTGGATCAGACCCGTCAAGGGCAACCCTGTTCCTGACCGTTGGGCGCGGAGTCGTATTTCTCCAGCCGTTCGTTGCCGATGCGCTTGTTGATCACCGGCATGGTCTCGGCTTGCCAGTCAGCCTGGTAACAGCTTTTTCTCAACGGTGCCTTGGCGTTATCCGCCTCGGGCGCCGCGCTGGGTGTGCTGCCGCAGCCGGCCAACAGGCCCGCTGCGATCACCAGTGCCAACAACTTGATCATGGGAACACTCCTTTTCCTGATCACGCGAGCCTTAGCCCTTGGCTCGGGTTTCCAGCACTTCCACGGCTGGCAAAACCTTGCCCTCGACGAATTCGAGGAAGGCGCCGCCACCGGTAGAAATGTAGGAGATCTGATCAGCAACGCCATATTTATCGATGGCCGCCAAGGTGTCACCGCCGCCGGCGATGGAGAAGGCCGAGCTTTCAGCAATAGCTTTGGCCAGCACTTTGGTGCCGTTGCCGAACTGGTCGAACTCGAACACGCCTACCGGGCCATTCCACAGGATAGTCTGGGATGCCTTGAGCAGTTCAGCGAAATTGGCCGCGGTTTGCGGGCCGATATCCAGGATCATGTCGTCAGCGGCCACGTCAGCGATGAGCTTGACGGTGGCTTCGGCGCTTTCAGCGAACTCTTTGGCAACGACCACGTCCACCGGCAATGGCACGCTGACTTTGGCGGCGATGGCGCGCGCGGTATCCAGCAGGTCCGGTTCGTACAGGGACTTGCCCACCGGGTGGCCGGCTGCGGCCAGGAAGGTGTTGGCGATGCCGCCGCCGACGATCAACTGGTTGCAGATCTGGCTGAGGCTATTGAGTACATCCAGCTTGGTGGAGACCTTGGAGCCGGCAACGATGGCCGCCATTGGCTGGGCCGGAGCGCCCAGGGCCTTGCCCAACGCATCCAGCTCAGCAGCCAGCAGTGGGCCGGCAGCGGCAACCTTGGCGAACTTGGCCACACCGTGGGTCGAACCTTCAGCGCGGTGAGCAGTGCCGAAAGCGTCCATCACGAACACATCGCACAAGGCAGCATATTGCTGGGCCAGTTCGTCGCTGTTCTTTTTCTCGCCCTTGTTAAAGCGCACGTTTTCGAACAGCACGATGTCGCCGGCCTTCACATCTACGCCGCCCAGGTAATCCGCGACCAACGGAACGTCACGGCCCAGGGCCTTGCTCAGGTACTCGGCGACAGGCTTGAGGCTGTTTTCGGCAGAGAACTCACCTTCGGTCGGGCGACCCAGGTGGGAGCAGACCATCACGGCCGCGCCTTTTTCCAGGGCCAGCTTGATGGTCGGCAGCGAGGCCAGGATTCGCGCATCGCTGGTGACAACACCGTCCTTGACTGGGACGTTGAGGTCTTCGCGGATCAGTACGCGTTTACCTTGCAGATCGAGGTCGGTCATCTTCAACACGGTCATGGGTCGCAGTTCCTGAATTACTGTTGAGGTTGTTTAGAGGCGATGTGCAGATAATGTTCCGCAACATCCAGCATTCGGTTGGCAAAACCCCATTCGTTGTCGAACCAGGCCAGGATGTTCACCAGCCTGGGGCCGGAAACGCGAGTCTGGCTGGCATCGACAATCGCCGAATGCGGGTCATGGTTGAAATCGCAACTGGCGTGGGGCAACTCGGTGTAGGCCAGCAGGCCTTTGAGCGGGCCGCTGGTGGCGGCGTCACGCAGTATCCGGTTGACCTCCGTCGCATCAGTGTCGCTGACGGTTTGCATGGTGATATCCAGGCAAGACACATTCACCGTCGGCACCCGTACGGCTTTGGCCTGGATTCGCCCGGCAAGTTCCGGCAACAGCCGCTCGATGCCGCGAGCTAAGCCTGTGGACACCGGAATCACTGACTGGAACGCCGAACGCGTGCGGCGCAGGTCTTCGTGGTGATAGGCGTCGATCACCGGCTGGTCGTTCATCGCCGAGTGAATCGTGGTGATCGACACATAATCCAGGCCGATCGCCTGATCCAGCAGGCGCAACAATGGCACGCTGCAGTTGGTGGTACACGAAGCGTTGGACACCAGCAGCTCATCACCGGTCAGGCAATCCTGGTTGATGCCATAGACAATGGTGGCGTCGACATCCGCCTCGCTGGCCATCGGCTGTGAAAACAGCACACGCGGCGCACCGGCGTCGAGAAAACGCTGGCCATCGGCACGGGTGTTATAGACACCGGAGCATTCCAGCACCAGGTCGACGCCCAGTGCTTTCCAGTCGATGCCTTCGGGGGTGGCACTGCGCAACACTTGTACGCAGTTGCCATTGATATGCAGACAATCGCCGTCGACTCGCACTTCGCCGGGAAAGCGGCCGTGGGTGGAGTCAAAGCGTGTCAGGTATTCGATGCTGGCCATGTCGGCCAGATCGTTGATTGCAACAATTTCAAACCCGGCTGCAGCCCCTCGCTCGAACAGAGCACGCAAGACGCAACGACCAATGCGGCCGTAGCCGTTGAGTGCAACTTTGTAGGGACGCGGTTGGGGCATGGGGTTCTCGATCAAGGTTAGTGCGGTGTTGAATGTTCTGACGCCATCGCGGGCAAGCCCACTCCCACATTAGACCGCGATCCAAATGTGGGAGCGGGCTTGCCCGCGATAGCGCCAGTGCAGACAACGCAGACTGACTTAGTCTTCCAGCAACTCTTCAGCCTGACCCAGGATATTTTCCAGGGTGAAACCGAACTCTTCGAACAACGCTGGTGCCGGCGCCGACTCACCATAGGTGGTCATGCCGATCACGCGGCCTTCCAGGCCCACGTACTTGTACCAGTAGTCAGCGTGAGCCGCTTCGATGGCGATACGCGCGCTGACCTGCAGCGGCAACACCGATTGCTTGTAGCCGGCGTCCTGGGCTTCGAACACGCTGGTGCATGGCATGGATACAACGCGAACGTTGCGGCCCTGGGCGGTCAGCTTGTCGTAGGCCTGAACAGTCAGGCCCACTTCGGAACCGGTGGAGATCAGGATCAGCTCCGGCTCGCCGATGCAGTCCTTGAGCACATAACCACCACGGCTGATGTCGGCGATCTGCGCGTCGGTACGCACCTGGTGTTGCAGGTTCTGACGCGAGAAGATCAGCGCCGAAGGGCCGTCCTTGCGCTCGATGGCGTGCTTCCAGGCCACGGCGGATTCGACCGCGTCGGCTGGGCGCCAGCAGTCCAGGTTCGGCGTGGTACGCAGGCTGGTCAGTTGCTCGACCGGCTGGTGCGTCGGGCCGTCTTCACCCAGGCCGATGGAGTCGTGGGTGTACACATGGATCACACGCTTCTTCATCAGCGCAGCCATACGTACGGCGTTACGTGCGTACTCCATGAACATCAGGAAGGTCGCGCCGTAAGGCACCAGGCCGCCGTGCAAGGACACGCCGTTCATGATGGCGCTCATGCCGAACTCGCGCACGCCGTAGTACATGTAGTTGCCGCTGGCGTCTTCGGCCGAGACACCTTTGCAGCCTTTCCACAGGGTCAGGTTGGAACCGGCCAGGTCAGCCGAACCGCCGAGGATCTCAGGCAGCAGCGGGCCAAAGGCGTTCAGGGTGTTCTGGCTGGCTTTACGGCTGGCGATGGTCTCGCCCTTGGCCGCGACTTCGGCGATGTAGGCCGAGGCTTTTGCCGAGAAGTCGGCAGGCAGGTCACCGGCCAGGCGACGAACCAGCTCGTTGGCAAGCTCCGGGAATTCGGCGGAGTAGGCCGCGAAACGCTGGTCCCACTCGGCTTCGGTGGCCAGGCCTTTTTCCTTGGCGTCCCATTCGGCATAGATGTCGGCCGGGATTTCAAACGGGCCGTGGTTCCACTTCAGCGCTTCACGGGTCAGGGCGATTTCCGCGTCACCCAGTGGGGCGCCGTGGCAGTCTTCTTTACCTTGCTTGTTCGGCGAGCCGAAACCGATGGTGGTCTTGCAGCAGATCAGGGTTGGCTGCGCGCTCTTGCGAGCGGTGTCGATGGCGATCTTGATTTCTTCCGGATCGTGGCCGTCGACGTTGCGGATCACCTGCCAGTTGTAGGCTTCGAAACGCTTGGGGGTGTCGTCGGTGAACCAGCCTTCGACTTCGCCGTCGATGGAAATGCCGTTGTCGTCGTAGAAGGCAATCAGCTTGCCCAGGCCGAGAGTGCCGGCCAGGGAGGCGACTTCGTGGGAGATGCCTTCCATCATGCAGCCATCACCCAGGAACACATAGGTGTGGTGGTCGACGATGTCGTGGCCAGGGCGGTTGAATTGCGCGCCCAGAACTTTTTCAGCCAGCGCGAAGCCGACAGCGTTGGCCAGGCCCTGACCCAGGGGACCGGTAGTGGTCTCCACGCCTGGGGTGTAGCCGAATTCCGGGTGACCGGGGGTGCGGCTGTGCAGCTGACGGAAGCTCTTGAGGTCGTCGATGGTGACGTCGTAGCCGGTCAGGTGCAGCAGCGAATAGATCAGCATCGAGCCGTGGCCGTTGGACAGCACGAAGCGGTCACGGTCGGCGAACGACGGGTTGCTCGGGTTGTGTTTCAGGTAGTCACGCCAAAGTACCTCGGCGATATCCGCCATGCCCATCGGGGCACCGGGATGGCCGCTGTTGGCTTTTTGCACGGCATCCATGCTGAGGGCACGAATGGCGTTGGCACGCTCACGACGGCTGGGCATCGCTGATCTCCTGGAGTTTACTTATAAAGAAACGGAAAAAAGGACCGGCATTTTCCCTCAGCCACCGCCTGCGGGCAATGACAGATAGTCACTTGAGGGTGTTTTTCCTGTTGTTTGGACGGCAATAGGTTGCAGAAACCTTTAACTGGTTCGTCTAAAGGTTATAGCGGCAGCTTATAACCGCCACTTATCGATCAATATCAAAACTTTTTGATATTGACCTTGCAGGGATTTACCCCCGTCACTAGACTGCTGGCCTTATGAACCTACCCGTGCCCTCCCTACGTCCTGACGACGGCGATGAACTGGCAGCCCTTTGCAAGGCTGCAGGTGATCCGTTGCGCCTGAACGTATTGCGCGCACTGGCCAACGATTCGTTCGGGGTGCTGGAACTGGCGCAGATCTTCGCCATCGGCCAATCCGGCATGAGCCACCACTTGAAAGTGCTGGCCCAGGCCGACCTGGTCGCCACGCGCCGCGAAGGTAATGCGATTTTTTACCGCCGCGCCCTGCCCCATACCGAACAGCTCGGCGGCAAACTGCACGCCGCCTTGCTTGAGGAAGTGGATAACCTGGGCCTGCCGAGCGACGTACAGTCGCGCATCGGCCAGGTCCACGGGCAACGCGCCGCCGCCAGCCAGGACTTTTTCTCCCGGGTTGCCGACAAGTTTCGCGCCCAGCAGGACCTTATCGCCGGCTTGCCCCAGTACCGCGAAAGTGTACTGGCGCTGTTGGACAAGCTGAGCTTCAGTACTGAGGCAACGGCCGTGGAAGTCGGCCCTGGCGATGGCGGCTTTCTGCCGGACCTGGCACGGCGTTTCGGGCAGGTGACGGCGCTGGACAACAGCCCGGCAATGCTTGAACTGGCGCGCCAACTCTGTGAACGCGAAGCCCTGGGCAATGTGCGCCTGCAGTTGGCTGACGCCTTGAATGACACCAGCCTGCGGGCCGATTGCGTGGTGCTGAACATGGTCTTGCACCATTTCGCCGCCCCCGCCGACGCCCTCAAGCAAATGGCCGGGTTACTGCACCCCGGCGGTAGCCTGCTGGTTACGGATTTATGCAGCCACAACCAGAATTGGGCCAAGGAGGCCTGCGGTGATCTCTGGCTGGGTTTTGAACAGGACGATCTGGCCCGTTGGGCCACCGCTGCGGGACTCGTTCCCGGGGAAAGCCTCTATGTAGGTTTACGTAATGGTTTCCAGATTCAGGTCCGCCATTTTCAGCGACCGGCTGGCGACACTCACCATCGGTAAATATCAGGAAAACATCGAGATGAGCGAATACTCCCTTTTCACCTCCGAGTCCGTGTCTGAAGGGCATCCGGACAAAATCGCCGACCAGATTTCTGACGCGGTGCTGGACGCTATCATCGCTGAAGACAAGTTCGCCCGTGTGGCGTGCGAGACGCTGGTGAAAACGGGCGTGGCGATCATCGCCGGCGAAGTCACCACTACAGCCTGGGTCGACCTGGAGCAGATCGTTCGTGACGTGATCACCGACATTGGCTACAACAGCTCCGACGTCGGCTTCGACGGCGCGACCTGCGGCGTGATGAACATCATCGGCAAGCAATCGCCTGACATCAACCAGGGTGTAGACCGTGCCAAGCCTGAAGACCAGGGCGCCGGCGACCAGGGCCTGATGTTCGGCTACGCCAGCAATGAAACCGACGTGCTGATGCCGGCGCCGATCACCTTCTCGCACCAGTTGGTGCAACGCCAGGCCGAAGCACGTAAATCCGGGGTATTGCCTTGGCTGCGCCCGGACGCCAAGTCCCAGGTGACCTGCCGTTACGAAGGCGGCAAAGTCGTGGGTATCGACGCCGTTGTGCTGTCGACCCAGCACAACCCGGACGTGTCCTACGCCGACCTGCGCGAAGGCGTGATGGAGCTGATCGTCAAGCACGTGCTGCCTGCCGAGTTGCTGACCAAGGACACCCAGTTCCACATCAACCCGACCGGACAGTTCATCATCGGCGGCCCCGTGGGCGACTGCGGCCTGACCGGTCGCAAGATCATCGTCGACAGCTACGGCGGCATGGCCCGTCACGGCGGTGGCGCGTTCTCGGGTAAAGACCCGTCCAAGGTTGACCGTTCGGCCGCTTATGCCGGTCGTTATGTGGCCAAGAACATCGTGGCTGCCGGCCTGGCCGAGCGCTGCGAAATTCAGGTTTCCTACGCTATTGGCGTGGCGCAGCCTACGTCGATCTCGCTGAATACATTCGGCACCGGCAAGATCAGCGACGAGAAAATCGTCAAGCTGGTGCGTGAAATCTTTGACCTGCGCCCCTACGCAATCACCACCATGCTCGACCTGCTGCACCCGATGTATCAGGAAACCGCAGCCTACGGCCACTTCGGCCGTACCCCTGCGCAGAAGACTGTTGGCGATGACACCTTCAGCACCTTCACCTGGGAAAAAACCGACCGAGCCAACGACCTGCGTATCGCTGCCGGCCTGTAAGCGTTCGCGCTGTATACAGAAACACCCGGTAAAAAGCCCCGAGCAATCGGGGCTTTTTTGTGGGCGCCTGGATGACTTAGGCTGGGCTCCCTTTTCGAGCAAGGATGCTCATGATGCATATGTTCATGGCTTTTTTTCTCAGTGTTTTATCCAGCTGGACGTGGGCAGAAACGTGCCCCGATCACGCTCACCTGCAACTCGACAGCTTGGCCAGGCAGATCAGCCAGTGGGACGACAGTTACCACCGCCAGGGCCAATCCCCCATCAGTGACGAACTCTACGACCAGGCCCGCCAGCGCCTGGCGCAATGGCGTGAATGCACACGCCAAGCCACGCCGAAAGCGGAAAACCCGCTGGCCAGTTCACGCGGCACGTTACGGCACCCAGTCGCGCACACCGGCCTGGAAAAGCTGCCGGACGAACCGGCAGTCAAGGAGTGGCTCAGCACCCGCCAGGACGTATGGATCCAACCCAAGGTCGATGGGGTGGCGGTGACGCTCGTCTATCGCGAGGGCCGCTTGCAGCAACTCATCAGCCGAGGCGATGGCGTGCTGGGCCACGATTGGTCGGCCTCGGCCGCCAGGATCCCCGGTATCGTCCAACAGCTGCCAGACGCGATTGATGTGGTGCTGCAAGGCGAACTTTACTGGCGCCTTGATCACCATGTGCAAGCGATAAACGGTGGGCTCAATGCGCGCAGCAAAGTGGCCGGCCTGATGAACCGGCGACAATTGAGCGACGCTGAGGCGGCAGGCATCGGCTTGTTCGTCTGGGCCTGGCCTGACGGTCCGGCGGACTTCACCGAGCGCCTGGCCACCCTGACGCGCTGGGGCTTCAGCGATACACAGCGTTATAGCCACCCCATTGCGCACATCAGCGAAGCCACTCATTGGCGCACGCATTGGTACAACGCACCGCTGCCCTTCGCCAGCGATGGCGTGGTGCTGCACCAGGCTGCACGGGCACCCGCCGAGCGCTGGCAAGCCAGTGCGCCTTATTGGATGGTCGCCTGGAAGTACCCAGCCATCAAAGCCCTGGCACTGGTGCGCAAGGTGCAATTCAGGATCGGTCGCACCGGGCGCATCACCCCCATCCTCGAACTGGAACCCGTGTGGCTGGATGATCGGCAGATCAGCCGGGTCAGCGCCGGCTCCCTGAAACGCTGGCAAGCCCTGGATATCCGCCCCGGCGACCATGTGTCGATCAGCCTGGCGGGCCAGGTCATTCCCCGACTGGACGAGGTGATCCTGCGCAACGAAACCCGTGTGGACATGCAGCTACCCAACCCTCGCGATTTTCACGCCCTGAGTTGCTGGCAAATGGAGCCCGGCTGCGAAGATCAATTACTCGCCCGCCTCACCTGGCTGAGCGGCAAACAGGGCCTGGCCTTGCCACATATGGGCCGTGAAACCTGGAACATATTGATCCAGGCCGGTCTAATCGCAGGCTTTCTCGATTGGTTAACCCTGGATGCGGCGCAGCTTGCTACCATTGAGGGCTTCGGTGATCGCACTCGTGAGCGAGTGCTCGACAGTTTTAACAACGCCCGGCAACGCCCTTTTTCACAATGGCTCAAGGCCTTGGGCGTACCGCCAGCGGCGCGCAACAACCTGGAGGGCGACTGGCAGACGCTGGCCGCCAAAGACACCCAAGCCTGGCTGGCCTCAGACGGCATCGGCCCGGGTCGTGCAGCGCAACTGAGCGCGTTTTTTCGCGACCCGCAGGTGCAAGCCTTGGCTGAAACATTACGCGAGGCCGGGATAGATGGGTTTTGAACGCCACCCGGCCACCTGATTGCGACCTTGGAGCTTTATAGATGAAATTTCTCGCCCCCTTTGCCTTGCTGACCCTCGCAAGTTTCACAACCATGCCACTGCTGGCCGCCGAAGAAGCGCAACCGCTCACCGGCTGCGCCGCCAAGCGCCAGGCCATCAGCAGCCAGATCGAACAAGCCAAGGCCCACGGTAACAGCGCCCAACAGGCCGGCCTGGAAAAAGCCCTGAGCGAAGTCACCGCCAACTGCACCGACGCCACCTTGAAAAAAGAACGTGAAAACAAAGTGCTCGACGCCAAGCACGAAGTCTCCCGCCGTCAGGCCGACCTCGACAAGGCCATGAAAAAAGGCGATCCGGACAAGATCAACAAGCGTAAGGACAAACTGGCCGAGTCGCGCAAAGAACTACAGGACGCGGTGGAAGAACTCGACCAGTAAAAACGATCAGTGATCGCGGAACTGTTTATGGCAGGCGCTACAGGCGTCTTCGACTTTTTGCACCAGTGGCTGAAGGTTACTGGCCTTGTAGGGTTGCACTTGGCTGGCGATCACCAATTCACCGGTGGCCGCCTCAAGGTCGCGGGCCAGTTGCTGGAACTGCGCCTGTTTCTGCCACACGTTGTCCTTGGCGCTGGTGTGATCTTCTTCGCGCACGCTTGGGAAGTGCTTCCACGGCTCATGGGACAACGCATCCAGCTTGACCGCGCCTTCTGCAAACCTGGCACCGTCGAACGGGATACGCCCGCGCAACATCCCGCCCAGGTCTTCGCCGGTCTTGAGCATCTGCTTGAAGATCGCCTTGCGTTGGCCCAGTGGGGAATTGGGGTCAACACCGCCACAGGCGGACAAGGCCAGGCAGGCCAGCAGTACAACGGTCAGTTTTTTTAGAATCATGATGGCTTCAGGTCACGGGAAACGGCGGCCAGTATCCTCGCCCCGCCCGCAAAGACCAATAGCCCTATTAATAATAAGGGTTGCCCGAATGCAATGAAGCATGGGTAATCGCTTCAGGAAATGCTTACATGAATATCACCGCGAAACCCTGGAGCCGCCGACTCGCGTGGGCTCTGCCAATGATCGCACTGCTGGCCGGCTGCGATGCAGGTAAAGATTCCGGCAAAGAGGTCGCCAAAGAAGAAGCCAAACCCCATGCGGTCGCCACCTATGTGAGTGCACCCTGGGAAGCCTTGCCGGTGGTCTCCGACAGCGATTTGCTGGCCGGTTTTGAATCCTGGCGCAGCGCCTGCCAGCGCCTCAAAGCCGACCCGATATGGGGCACCACCTGCGCGGCAGCGGCCAGCGTACCGGGCGATGCCGTGGCGGTTCGCGGCTTTCTCAAGGAACACCTCGATGTCTTCGGCTTGCGTTCGGCCAACAACACACCCAATGGTTTGATCACCGGTTATTACGAGCCGGTCTACCCCGGCAGCCTGACCAAAACCGCTACCGCCCATGTGCCGGTCTACGGCGTGCCGGATGACTTGATTATCGTCAACCTCGAAAGCATCTACCCGGAGCTTAAAGGCAAGCGCCTGCGTGGACGCCTGGAAGGTCGGGTACTCAAGCCTTATGACGACGCCAGCACGGTCAACAGCCAGGGCTCCACTGCCAAGCCGATCGCCTGGCTGACCGACCCAATGGACCTGCAATTCCTGCAAATCCAGGGCTCAGGGCGTATCCAACTGGCGGGAGGGCGCCAACTGCGCGTAGGTTACGGCGACCAGAACGGCTACCCGTACCGCCCAATCGGCCGTTGGCTGGTAGAGCAAGGCGAGCTGAAAAAAGAAGAGGTGACCATGGGCGCCATCAGCGCCTGGGCCAAGGCACATCCGCAGCGCATTCCTGAACTGCTGGCGAGCAACCCCAGCTACGTATTCTTCAGCGCACGCCCCGACAGCAACGAAGGCCCACGCGGTTCGCTGAACGTGCCATTGACCGCCGGCTACAGCGTGGCAGTGGACCGCAAGGTCATCCCGCTGGGTAGCCTATTGTGGTTGTCGACCACCAAACCCGATGGTTCACCGATCACCAGACCTGTCGCGGCCCAGGACACCGGCGGCGCAATCACCGGCGAAGTACGGGCAGACTTGTTCTGGGGCACAGGTGATGCGGCGGGAGAGCTGGCAGGAAATATGAAACAACAAGGGCAAATCTGGATGCTGTGGCCCAAAGGCGCGGCGCTGCCGCAAGTACCGGATGCCCCCGCCGGCACCTGACAGACGCTGATAATGAAATGTGGGAGGGGCGGTGCGACGATTCGCCTTGCCCCCTGCCACAAAGGATTTGCATCAGGCGTTAGATCGAGACAAAGAAGAAACTCGCAATCAACGCCATTCCCACGGCCCACACCAGCGAACGCAAAATCGCCCAATCGGCCAGGTAGCAAATGATGTACAGCAGGCGGCTGGTGATAAACAGCACCGCCAGCACATTGATCGTCACCAGTTCGGCGTTGCCGGCCATGTGCGCAATGACCACCGCCGCGGCAAACGCCGGGGTCACTTCAAAGCTGTTGAGTTGCGCATTATTGGCGCGCTTGGCGACGCCCTCAACGGTATCGAGGAAAGCACGCGGGTCGTGGTTGTGCCGAGCTCCGAACTTGCCCGTGCTGAACTTGGCGACACCCGTGCATAGATAGGGCAGAAAAATTGCGATCAACACACACCAGAAAGCGACTGTCATCACTCATTCCTTTTTTGGATTTATCCGACGGTTAGAGTTTCATCACGAACATGCCGATCAGCACCAACCCACAAGCTATGAGCCGTGGACGGCCAAAAGGTTCTTTCAAGTAACGCATGCCGAACAGCACCACCAGGATCACGCTGACTTCCCGCGACGCCGCCGCCTCGGCAATCGAGCCCAACTGCATGGCCCAAAGCACCAAAGCGTAGCTCAACAACACGCACAATCCCACGCTCAGGCCCAACCGCCATTGAGTGCGCCAGAACAGGCTGAAGGCCGCACGCTTGCGCACCAGCGCCAGCAACGGAAATGGCCAGGCACTGATCAATGTCAGCCACACCAGGTAATCCAGCGGGTGCGACCAGCACCAGGGCTGTCGCTACCACCAGAACCTCCTCAATTGATTCGTGATGTAACTTCACCTGTTTATACTAAACACCACCTCGGCGCCCCCCATGCGCCTACATTTCCCTGCTCCAAGGACCCCGGATGCTCGAACTTGTCGCCGCCTTCATTTGCCTCACCACCCTGCTCACCTATGTGAACTACCGCTTTATCGGCCTGCCGCCGACCATCGGTGTAATGGTCACTGCGCTGCTTTTTTCCCTGATCCTGCAGGGCCTGAGCTTTATCGGCTATCCCGGCCTGGAAGAGCGCATCCAGCAACTGATCGGCCAGATCGACTTCGGCGACTTGCTGATGAACTGGATGCTCTCGTTCCTGCTGTTCGCTGGCGCCTTGCACGTCAACTTGAACGACTTGCGCAGTTACCGCTGGCCCATCGGCCTGCTGGCCACCTTTGGCGTGTTGATCGCCACCGTGGTGATCGGCAGCCTGGCCTATTACATCTTCGCCCTGTTCGGCTGGCACGTGAGCTTCCTCTACTGCCTGCTGTTCGGCGCGCTGATTTCGCCTACAGACCCGATTGCGGTGCTCGGCGTGCTGCGTACCGCCAATGCGTCGAAACCACTGAAGACCACCATTGTCGGCGAGTCGCTGTTCAATGATGGCACCGCCGTGGTGGTGTTTACCGTGCTGTTGGGTATCGCGCAGTTGGGCGAGACGCCTACCGCGGGCGCCACTGCCCTGCTGTTTGCCCACGAGGCCATAGGCGGCGTGCTATTCGGCGGGCTGACCGGCTACCTCGTGTACCTGATGATCAAGAGTATCGAACAGCACCAGATCGAAGTGATGCTGACCCTTGCTCTGGTGATCGGCGGTTCGGCCATGGCTTCGCAACTGCACGTGTCCGCGCCGATTGCAATGGTGGTCGCGGGGCTGATCATCGGCAACCTGGGGCGCAAGCTGGCGATGAACGACATGACGCGTCGCTACCTGGATGGTTTCTGGGAACTGCTTGATGACATGCTCAACGCCTTGCTGTTTGCGCTGATCGGCATGGAATTGCTGCTGTTGCCATTCAACTGGCTGCACGTATTCGCGGCCAGTTTGCTCGCCGTGGCGATCCTGCTCTCGCGCCTGTTGACGGTGGCCCCGGCGATCTTGCTGCTGCGGCGCTGGCGCACGGTGCCGCGCGGCACTATCCGCATCCTGACCTGGGGTGGTTTGCGTGGCGGTGTCTCGGTGGCCTTGGCCTTGGCGCTGCCCTTGGGTCCGGAGCGCGACTTGTTGCTGAGCATCACCTACATCGTGGTGCTGTCATCAATCCTGTTGCAGGGGTTGAGCATCGGCAAGCTGGTCAAACACGTGACCCGGGGCGAACCCCAGACCACGCCTGAACATCACTGATCTTTTCTAGTCGGCTGCGGATGCCGAGGGTCCGCAGCAGCTTTGCCTGGCAGGCTGCTCTCACTGCGAATCTGCGCATGGCTGATCAGGGCGAAGATAAAACTGCCGCCGATGATATTGCCCGCCAGGGTCGGTCCGGCAAACACCAGCCAGAAATCCTTCCACGGCAGCTCGCCGGCAAACACCAGGTAAGACACTTCCGCCGAACCGACGACGATATGCGTGAAGTCACCCAGGGCCATAAGGTATGTGATCAGGATAATGATCCACATCTTTGCGCTTTCCATTGATGGGATCATCCACACCATGGTGGCGATCATCCAGCCGGAAACGATGCCCTTGGCAAACATCTGGCCAGAATCGTTCTCCATGATCTTGCGTCCGATTTCAAGAAAGGCCAGGTCGGTCTTGGTATCGAAAATCGGTAAATGCAACATCACATAAGCCACCAGCAAAGTGCCGCACAGATTGCCTACCAGCACGACTGTCCATAGTCGTAGCAGACGTGCAGCATTGCCCAGAGTGGGCTTGCTCATGACCGGCAGCACCGCGGTCAGGGTGTTTTCGGTGAACAGTTGCTGGCGTGCGAGGATCACCGCCAGAAACCCCGCGCAATAGCCAAAACTGGCTATCACCTTGAAGCCCTCGGCGTCCGGCAGGCGTGAATTGAGCAAACCCATCGCCATCAACGACAGGCCCATGGTGAGTCCGGCGGCCAGTGCCGACCACCATAAGGCGGCGACACTGCGCTCCAGCTCCTGGTCGCCCTGGGTACGGATGATTTCGTGAAGAACCGCCGCACGGGGCGGCTGGTTCTTGTCGACGTCCTGCTGCTCTTCCTGCGACAGGTTGGGGGTCTTGCCGTCTGCTTGAGTGGCCATGATGTACCAAAGTCCGAGGGGTGCCTGAAGCTACGACATGCCGCGACGATGGCTGTTCAATGGCCCGGCAATTAAACCGGAATGCGCCACGCCTTGGCCTGTTCCACGGTGGTGGAACTCACGGGTTTGCTCCAGGGTTTATTGCGCGCTTGATAGTATTTGATGATGCCATCGAGCACGCTATTGAAGTCTTGTGGCGTCTTCGCCTCTTTTAAGTCACGCATCGCACGTTGCAGCAGCTCAACGTTGGATGCCGGCTGGCCAGGACGGTACAGCGATGGGTAGATGACCTCCCGCGTAAAGTTTTCAGCTTTCGCCCCGATATCCCGACTTTGCATCTCGGCGACCGCACTGCTCAATACCTTGGACATACTTGGCACACTGCCCGATTTTTGCTTGGCGCCCACCTGTAAAAGCTGCTGGAAATTACGCTGGCCCGGCGTATTCAGACGTTTGCCCAACCACTCGATGTGCTCGGGCCTGCTGGCGAGAGAGTCCAGGTTGCGTAAGGCCGCAGCAATCTTCGGAGTAATCTTCAGGGACGTGTCGGATTGGTTGGCTTCGGTAATTGCACTGTCCAACGCCTCCAACGCCTGTTTCGCCTCATCGCGAAACCGCAGTGCGTCTGCGCTGGCGGGGTCCTTGCGCAATTCACCCTGCACGCTGGCAAGCATTTGATCATCCATCGCCAACACAGCATCGTCCAGGGAGGCGAACTCATGGCGCTCACGTGTCAGTTCACGCTTTTGCAGGTGGCTCGACACCGATTGGCGAGCCTGGGCCTGCAAATGCTGTTTCTGTTCAAGCGTCATGGTGAAGTTGACGGTGCCGTTGAGCAGGCCGCGAAAATCGCCTTTGTTCGAGTTCAACGGCAATGTCACCGTTTGATCCGAGAACGCCTTGAGCCGGTCATCTTGGTAGGTTTCAGCCGCGGTATGCGGCGTGCCTGTGAACTTGTCAGCCAAATGGCTGAAAAAACCACCGCTCTGGCGCGGTGGTGAGCTCTGCTCGGATTCGAACTTGACGATCAGCGATTCGTCCTTGCCCAAAGGGCTCTCCGGAAACGAACGTTCAATGACACCGGGGGCAGGGGTATTGAGGAGCAGCCCTCCGTCTTGAAACGCCGTAACCTCTGCATCCGCCTGAAACCCATGGCCCTGTTCGGACGGGCTCTTGAACAGGCCCGGCAACGCCCCCGAAATAAGCGCAGCACGGGCGATGTCCATATCTGGCGTCAGGCTGGCATTGAACACCACCAACTGTGGACGACCGTCGAACATGCCTGTGCCCGTGATGTTCAGTTGCTTGATCGCCGGAATATGGCGGCTCAACACCTCCAGGTCGCGAAAGGTGGGCCCGGCTCCGGCTTTGAGCCGGTCGGCGATTTGCGTGACTTCAGGCGGGCGGTCCGCCTTGGGCACACGCTCGATATGGGCAAGAATCGATTGACGTGACTGGTTGCGAATCAATTCTTCCAGGGGCTGCCCCTCGGTTTGCAGGCGCGGCAGCAGGGTCAGCAGCAGTTGCGAAATATTGCCGCCCGGGCCAGGTAGATTGCCCGCAAGCTTGCCAAGTTTGGAACTGGCATCCTGCAGCCAGGCCAGGATCGGATCTTTGCTATTGAGCAGGCTGGGCAAGTCGAGGCTGTTCGACAACTGCGTGAACGCCTTCGCGTCCATGCCACTGGCGAGTAACGCTGCAGAAATCGCACCGGCAGACGAGCCCGACACCACCTTGACGCCTTTGAGTTTGTCGGCGTCTTCAAGCGCCTGCACCATCCCGGGAAAGGCAATGCCCTTGGCGCCACCGCCACTGAGCACCAAGTGAGCGGGCGGCGGCGGTGACAGCACCACCTCGACGCGGCCATCGCTATGCCGATAAATACTCAGGTTGCGCTCGCCCACGCCCTTGACCAAAGGCGTCTTCACGTCCTGGCTGAAGGTTTGAGACGAAAGAGGCTTATTTTCTACAACAGAACTGGAGACTTTCATACATGAGGCTCTCTCTACAGGGTGTAGGCCTGAGTGATGAGAGAGCCTCGGAAGGATCCACACGGAATGATTTGGTAACGCAAATCACGTCGCGCAGGTGTTACTCAGAAAGACCGTCGTCCTGGAACTGGTCCTTCACATACTTGATTTCGGTACGGCCATGGGGCGCCGGCAAACCGTCTTCGCCCAGGTTGACGAAGACCATTTTTTCCACCGTCAGGATACTTTTGCGGGTGATCTTGTTGCGCACTTCACAGGTCAGAGTGATGGAGGTGCGGCCGAACTCAGTGGCGGTGATACCCAGTTCAATGATGTCGCCCTGGCGCGAGGCGCTGACAAAGTTGATTTCGGAGATGTATTTGGTCACCACGCGCTGGTTGCCCAATTGGACAATCGCGTAAATGGCTGCTTCTTCATCGATCCAGCGCAGCAGGCTGCCACCGAACAGGGTGCCGTTGGGGTTGAGGTCTTCGGGTTTTACCCATTTGCGGGTGTGGAAGTTCATGATCACTCCAAAGCGTCTTGCCAAATGATGGGCAACATCATGGCAGAGCCAGGGCCCAAGCTCTATGAGCCATTGCCTATCGCCCCCATGCGCGATCTTCATGCCGCCGACAGAAAGGCTTGGGAAGTGCCACATACACGGCTATAATCGCCTCCGTTTCAAAACGGTCATCTTCGATTGATACCGTTCTCCCGCCACCTGTCCGAGGGGCGCTGCAGCAGGTTCAACCTGTCAGGCTCGGATGGGGCGTTGTCCGGCCTGGTTGCCCTGGCCTGATACTAAACGCACAACGGCGCCCATTCGCACACTACGAATGGAGGCTCTCTATGAGCGCTGTAATGACGCCTGCAGATTTCAACGACTACAAAGTCGCCGACATGTCCCTCGCTGCCTGGGGCCGTCGCGAAACCTTTATCGCCGAATCCGAAATGCCGGCCCTGATGGGCCTGCGTCGCAAGTACGCCGCTGAACAGCCGCTCAAGGGCGCGAAGATTCTGGGCTGCATCCACATGACCATCCAGACCGCCGTACTGATCGAAACCCTGGTTGCCCTGGGTGCCGAAGTGCGTTGGTCCTCGTGCAACATCTTCTCGACTCAGGACCAGGCCGCCGCCGCTATCGCTGCCGCCGGTATCCCGGTATTTGCCTGGAAGGGCGAAACCGAAGAAGAGTACGAGTGGTGCCTGGAGCAAACCATCCTCAAGGATGGCGCGCCATGGGATGCCAACATGATCCTCGACGACGGCGGCGACCTGACCGAACTGCTGCACAAGAAGTACCCGCAGATCCTCGACCGCGTCCATGGCGTGACCGAAGAAACCACCACTGGCGTGCACCGCCTGCTGGATATGCTGGCCAAGGGCGAGCTGAAGATCCCGGCCATCAACGTCAACGACTCGGTGACCAAGAGCAAGAACGACAACAAGTACGGCTGCCGTCACAGCCTGAACGATGCGATCAAGCGTGGCACAGACCACCTGCTGTCGGGCAAGCAAGCCCTGGTGATCGGCTACGGTGACGTGGGCAAGGGTTCGTCCCAGTCCCTGCGTCAGGAAGGCATGATCGTCAAGGTCTCCGAAGTTGACCCGATCTGTGCCATGCAAGCCTGCATGGACGGTTTCGAAGTGGTTTCGCCGTTCATCGACGGTATCAACGACGGTACCGAAGCAAGCATCGACAAGGCCCTGCTGGGCAAGATCGACCTGATCGTCACCACCACCGGTAACGTGAATGTGTGCGATGCGAACATGCTCAAGGCCCTGAAGAAGCGCGCCGTTGTCTGCAACATCGGCCACTTCGACAACGAGATCGACACCGCATTCATGCGCAAGAACTGGGCATGGGAAGAAGTGAAACCGCAGGTGCACAAGGTTCACCGTACCGGCGCCGGCAATTTCGACCCGCAGAACGATGACTACCTGATCCTGCTGGCCGAAGGCCGCCTGGTTAACCTGGGCAACGCCACCGGTCACCCAAGCCGCATCATGGACGGCTCGTTCGCCAACCAGGTACTGGCGCAGATCTTCCTGTTCGAACAGAAGTACGCCGACCTGTCGCCAGCCCAGAAAGCCGAGCGCCTGACCGTTGAAGTACTGCCCAAGAAACTCGACGAAGAAGTGGCCCTGGAAATGGTCCGCGGCTTCGGCGGCGTCGTGACTCAACTGACCAAGACCCAGGCCGACTACATCGGTGTGACGGTTGAAGGCCCGTTCAAGCCGCACGCTTACCGCTACTGATACACCTGCTGCCCACTCTCCCTGTGGGGGAACGGGCTTTAATGTGGGAGGGGGCTTGCTCCCGATGGCGGTGGGTCAGTCAATATATTTATTAACTGACACTCCGCCATCGGGAGCAAGCCCCCTCCCACATCGACGGTGTACACACTCCGCAATTCTGGGTTTCAAAGGGTATTACCATGTCCCAAGACCGTCGCTACAGCTTCGAGTTTTTCCCGACCAAGACCGATGCTGGGCATGAAAAGCTGATGGCCACTGCCAAGGTGCTGGCCAGCTACAACCCCGACTTCTTCTCCTGCACCTACGGCGCCGGCGGTTCGACCCGCGACCGCACGATCAACACCGTTTTGCAGCTGGAAAGCGAAGTCAAAATTCCCGCCGCTCCGCACTTGTCGTGCGTGGGCGACAGCAAGGCCGACCTGCGTGGTCTGCTGACCCAATACAAAGCTGCCGGCATCAAGCGTATCGTCGCCTTGCGTGGCGACCTGCCGTCCGGCATGGGCATGGCCAGCGGTGAGCTGCGCTACGCCAATGACCTGGTGAGTTTCATCCGCGAAGAAAGCGGCGATCACTTCCATATCGAAGTGGCCGCTTACCCGGAGATGCACCCCCAGGCGCGCAATTTCGAAGACGATTTGCAGAACTTCGTACGCAAGGCCAATGCCGGCGCCAACAGTGCGATCACCCAGTACTTCTTCAACGCCGACAGCTACTTCTACTTCGTCGAGCGTGTACAAGCGATGGGTGTGAATATCCCGATCGTGCCGGGCATCATGCCGATCACCAACTACAGCAAGCTGGCACGTTTCTCCGACGCCTGCGGTGCCGAAATCCCCCGCTGGGTGCGCAAGCAACTGGAAGCCTATGGCGACGACGTCAAAAGCATCCAGGCCTTCGGCGAGCAGGTCATCACCGAGATGTGTGAGCAATTGTTGCAGGGTGGTGCGCCAGGGTTGCATTTCTATACCCTGAACCAATCTGAACCCAGTCTTGCTGTCTGGAACAACCTCAAGCTGCCACGCTGAGGTCTGTTCGGTTGTACCAAGGCCCTCAGACGAGGGCCTTTGTCGTTTTACGTGACCCACGGAACCCCGCAGTCCATGAATACAGTGTCCCCGACTTCCCGCCCGCAACTGGTCTATCTGGTCTTCGGTGCCCAGACCTACCACCAGGAAGCGGTATTCAGCATCGCCAGCGCACTGGCGTTCCTGCAGGACACCCCGGACGCGAACGTGGACATTCAGGTGTTCACCGACAATCCAGAGCCTTATCACTTGCTGCCGGTACGCGTGCGCCCACTGGACGAGGCCACTCGCAAACGCTGGAGCGAGCCCCACGGTTATCATTTCCGCACCAAACACGTGGTACTGCGCCAGGTACTGGAAGAGTCGGAGGTGGCGCTGCTGATCGACACCGACACGTTCTTCCACCATTCGCCCATGGCCCTGTTCGAGCGCGTGCAGCCCGGCACCCTGCTGTGCAACGCCTTCTACACCAAGTACGGCGACAACCACGAAAGCATCCTCTACACCGCCCTGCACCAGCGCCTGCTGGAGATGGGCGTGGCCGACGATGACATGATGACCCTCAATTCCGGGGTCATGGGCCTGACCCAACAGGATGCACACATCCTCGACCGCTCCATCGAATTGATGGATGAACTGTTCCCCCACGCCCAGGGCGCCTACACCCTGGAAGAGTTCTGCCTGTCCATCGCCGCCTACCGCACCGTCAACGTGCGCGAATGCCCGGACCTGATCCACCATTACTGGAGCCGCAAACAGCTGTTCCGGGCCAAGGTCAAGGCGTGGATCGCCAAACACGCCAGTGCCCCAACCAGTGCGCAGGCCCTGGCCGATACCCGCCAGGTCTCCTCGCACCTGCCGCGCCCGCCGCGCTTGCAGCGCTTGATGTACAAGCTGATCACCCTGCTGCTGCCCAAGCACCAGCAACAGTTCATTCGTGAAATCCTCTATGGTTGCTACGAGCACGAAAACGAGTTCGATCAGGCCTGCGGTCCGGTTTGGTGGGACAAGGCACGACAAAACCAGGAAGAACGCCAGAAGCGCCCACTGGATGCCCACCAACTGGAACACTGGTTCGCCAACCCCGTGGTGCGGCTGATACTGGGCGAGCGTCGCGCCGCGATCCACGAACACTTGCTGGACGCTCCGGCGAAATAACACCGCCCGCCAATGCGCGTGGTAGAGCTTCTCTTTCTGTCGGGAGCGTCGTAACCTCAAGGTATGCCCGCCATTTTCAAGCTACTGACCGCCGTGCTTTTTTCTTGCCTGAGCCTGGTCGCTCATGGCGAGAAACTGCGCATTGTCACCGAGCCCTGGGCGCCCTATGTCTACGACGATAACGGCACCAGGGCCGGCCTGGATTACGAAACCACAGTGGCCGTGTTCCAACGTCTGGGCGTGGAAGTGCAATGGCAATTCCTGCCCTGGAAGCGCTGCCTGGCGATGCTCGAGCAGGGTCACGCCGATGGCGCGCTGGATATTTTCCACAGCCATGAACGCGACGCCCAGTTGCTCTACCCCAGTGAACCCTTGTCGGAAGTCGAATTCGTCCTGTTCTACGCCAATGATCGCCCTCACCCCGCCACAACCCTCGATGAGCTGCGTGGCCTGACTGTCGGCATCTCGCCCGGCTACCTCTATGGCGAGACATTCAGTGGGTCCAGCGCATTCGAGCGCGAGCCTGCCCCCAGCCATGAAGCCAATTTCGGCAAGCTGATGCTCGGGCGCATCGACATGGTCGTGACTGACCGGCGAGTGGGGCAGCACATCATCAAGACGCTGGGCCTTGAGGGCAAAGTCAGCCAGGCGGCAGTGGTGGTCAGCCGCCAACAACAATTTCTCGCGGTGCGCCGTGGAGCCGGCATGGACCTGTTGGTACAGCGCTTTGCCGCCGAGCTCAAGCGCTTCAAGCAAGAGCCGGCCTATGCCGCCTTGAGCGCCAAATATGGTGGGATGCAGGCTCAAACCTCCCCGATATCAGCCTCCGGACACGCCGTTGAGCAGCAGGAAAGCAGCGCGCCGTGATTGCTCTGTTATACTCCGGCCTTTCCGCCAGGCTTACGCCCGGCCGCTCGGGTCTTGAAAAAGGCACCCAACCCAGCTACTGCGCAGCTTTGCAGCCCGCGCGAGCCGGTGGAGTGCCCGCCAGACACAGCAGGACCGGACGGGATTGCGCTCCCCTAAGCGCCATTCACGCCCGGCAAGATTATCCCTTTGGGCCAAGCCCTAACTAAAACAGGATTACTCATGTCCTTTGCTTCCCTCGGTCTCTCCGAGGCTTTAGTCCGCGCCATCGAGGCAGCGGGCTATACCGAGCCTACTCCGGTGCAACAGCGGGCCATTCCCGCCGTGTTGCAAGGTCGCGACCTGATGGTCGCGGCTCAGACAGGTACCGGTAAAACCGGTGGTTTCGCCCTCCCGATTCTGGAGCGGTTGTTTCCCAACGGTCACCCGGACAAATCCCAGCGTCACGGCCCGCGCCAACCGCGTGTACTGGTCCTGACCCCTACCCGCGAACTCGCAGCCCAGGTCCACGACAGCTTCAAGCTGTACGCCCGCGACCTGAAGTTCGTCAGCGCCTGCATCTTCGGCGGCGTCGGCATGAACCCACAGGTTCAGGCCATGTCCCGTGGCGTTGACGTACTGGTCGCTTGCCCGGGTCGTTTGCTCGACCTGTGCGGCCAGGGCAGCGTCGATTTGTCCCACGTGGAAATCCTCGTGCTGGACGAAGCCGACCGTATGCTCGACATGGGCTTTGTCCATGACGTGAAAAAGGTCCTCGCACGCCTGCCGGCCAAACGTCAGAACCTGCTGTTTTCGGCAACGTTCTCCCAGGACATCACGGCCCTGGCCGGCAAGCTGCTGCACAACCCGGAGCGCATCGAAGTCACGCCACCGAACACCACGGTCGAGCGTATCGAGCAACGCGTATTCCGCCTCGCCGCCAGCCACAAGCGCTCGCTGCTGGCGCACCTGATCACCCACGGCGCGTGGGAACAGGTGCTGGTCTTCACCCGCACCAAGCACGGCGCCAACCGCCTGGCCGAGTACCTGGACAAACACGGCCTCACCGCTGTTGCCATCCACGGTAACAAGAGCCAGAACGCTCGCACCAAAGCCCTGGCCGACTTCAAGGCCGGCACTGTGCGCATCCTGGTCGCCACCGATATCGCCGCCCGCGGCCTGGATATCGACCAGTTGCCACACGTAGTCAACTTCGAGCTGCCGAACGTCGATGAAGACTATGTGCACCGTATCGGCCGTACTGGCCGTGCCGGTCGTTCGGGCGAGGCCATTTCCCTGGTCGCACCGGACGAAGAAAAACTGCTGAAAAGCATCGAACGCATGACCAAGCAGAAAATCGCCGACGGCGACCTGATGGGCTTCGATGCCAGCGCCGTGGAGGCCGAGAAACCTGAAGCCCGCGAGCGTCCGGATGTGCGTAACCCGCGCAACCCACGCGGTCCGAAGGGCGATGGCCCGAACGGCGGCGGTGGTGGCGGTGGTCGTCGCGACAAAGGCAAGGACAAGGGCAAGGAAAAGTCCGCCACCAGCAGCCGAGGTGAACGCCAGGCCCGTGAGCAAAAGCCACGTGAAGGCACCCCGGCCCGCGAACAGCGCCAGCCGAGCCAGCCGCCACGCGCCGCCGCTGACCGTGCCCCGGACGAGTTCCTCGACGACGATGTGGATAACTTTGGTAACCGCGTCGACTACGTGCCCCAGGCCAAGCCGGCCCAGGGCCGTGGCCGTCGTCCAGGTGCCCCGGCACAAGGCGCCGGTGCGGGTGCTCCCCGTGGCGGCCAGCCTCAGGGCGGTCGCCAGAACGGCCCGCGCAACAGCAGCGGCGGCAGCACCGGTACTCCGCCTGCCAAGCGCAGCGGCCCGCGTAATGGTGCACCGCGTGACGGCCAGGCGCGTCGCGAAGATTCGCGCAGCAACAACCGCCGCCCGGCCCGTGACGACCAGCCACGCCTGTCCGAGCCAGCGGTGCAAAACCCGCGTGGTGGCCCGGCGCCGAAGATCATCCACAAGGAGTCGAAAGCTGATCGCTTCCCGACACCCGAGCAGTTGGACCAACTGCCAGGCCGTCCTCGTGGTGAGAAACCGGCGCTGCTGACCCGCAACCGCTGAGTTCCAAAGCCATAGGCGTTGACTGTTACAACGCCATCGCGGGCAAGCCCACTCCCACAAGGGAATGCATTTCAATTGTGGGAGCTGGCTTGCCTGCGATGAGGCCGGCTAGGCAACACGAATCCCCAGCCAAAAAAATGCCCCGCATCTTTCGATGCAGGGCATTTTTTATGCGCGGCGAAAATTACTTCGCTTTCACACCTTCAAACGTGATGTACAGCTGAACGTTGTCAGACTGTGGACCTACGTCCATACCGTCTTTGTTGAATTCCTTGCGGCTGATGTTGGTGGTGCCTTCAAAGCCGGCACGGTAGCCGCCCCATGGATCCTTGCCTTCGCCCAGGAACGTGGCTTTGACCAGGATCGGCTTGGTCACACCGTGGAAGGTCAGGTCGCCGGTCACATCAGCAGTCAGCTTGCCATCAGCATTTTTGCCAGTTGGCTTGACGCTGGTGGAGACGAACTTGGCATCAGGGAATTTGCCCGACTCCAGGAAGTCCTTGCTGTTGACGTGCTTGTCGCGCTCGGCGTGGTTGGAGAACACGCTGGCAGTACGCACGTTAACTTCAATCTTGGCGTCTTCCGGCTTGGCGGCGTCAAAGCTGAACTTGCCGTCCAGGTCCTTGAAGGTACCGGTAATGTAGCTGTAGCCCAGGTGGCTGATCTTGAAATCGACGAAGGCGTGCTGGCCTTCCTTGTCGATCACGTAGTCAGCGGCCATCGCCGAACCTGCGGACAGCAGAGCAGAACCGATTGCCAGCGCAGCGAGTGTTTTTTTCAACATGCTTTCTATTCCTTGTGAGTCGAGGTTGAACATCAGGCTTTGCGCCCCAGCATTCGTGTCAGGGTCGCATCACGATCGATAAAGTGGTGTTTCAATGCAGCCACGCCATGCAAACCGGCGAAGACCACCAACACCCAGGCCAGGTACAGATGCACCCAACCGGCTGTGTCTGCCTGGTCCGGTAGACCGGAAACCACGGCAGGAATTTCAAACAGGCCAAACACCGGAATACCGACACCGTCGGCGGTGGAAATCAGGTAACCGGCAATCATCACGGCAAACAGCCCCACATACAGGAACGCATGGCCAAATGCAGCACCGATCCGCGTCATACGGCTATAGCTGGCCAGCGGCGGTGGCGGCGGGCTGACCAGACGCCAGACGATACGCACCAGCATGATGGCAAACAGCGTGATGCCAATGCTCTTGTGCAAGTCGGGCGCATCTTTGCGCCAGGCGCTGTAGTAGTCGAGGCCGACCATCCACAGGCCCAATGCGAATAAACCAAACACCACCAAGGCGACGCCCCAGTGTAGAACCATGCTGACCCAGCCGTACCGGGCGGGAGAATTGCGTAGCTGCATGTACTTAATCCCGTAAGAACTGTGCCCAAGACTAGCGTTTTACCTATCGAATTAAAGCGGAAAATTTCGCTTTGAAATATCGAGAAATACGATGAAGAGGCTAGGTATCATAAATTAACAAGGGATTAAGACTATTCCCAAGAAACGCGACAGACCGTCCTGCATTTACCGCCAATTGCCCCACAATGGCTTGTGACACGCGCCACCATTGCATAGGCTTGCGCGATTGTTTCGCCTGCGCGCGCCGCAGGATCGCTTTGAGGAGATCACCGATGGGCTTGAACAACCAGTGGATGCAACGCGACCTCGCGGTGCTGTGGCATCCCTGCACCCAGATGAAAGACCACCAGCAACTTCCGCTGGTCCCGATCAAGCGCGGTGAAGGCGTATGGCTGGAAGACTTCGAAGGCAAACGCTACCTCGACGCCGTCAGCTCCTGGTGGGTCAACGTGTTCGGCCACGCCAACCCGCGCATCAACCAGCGCATCAAGGACCAGGTCGATCAGTTGGAGCATGTGATCCTCGCCGGTTTCAGCCACCAGCCAGTGATCGAGTTGTCCGAGCGCCTCGTGCAGATGACGCCTGAAGGCCTGACGCGCTGCTTCTACGCCGATAACGGTTCATCCTGTATCGAAGTCGCATTGAAGATGAGCTTTCACTACTGGCTCAACCGCGGCCTGCCGAACAAGAAGCGCTTCGTCACCCTGACCAACAGCTACCACGGCGAAACCATCGCCGCGATGTCGGTAGGCGACGTGCCGTTGTTTACCGAGACCTACAAGGCGCTGCTGCTCGACACCATCAAAGTGCCGAGCCCCGATTGCTACCTGCGCCCCGACGGCATGAGCTGGGAAGAACACTCGCGCAACATGTTCCTCGCCATGGAACAGACCCTGGCTGACCACCACGATACCGTTGCCGCAGTGATTGTCGAGCCACTGATCCAGGGCGCCGGCGGCATGAGGATGTACCACCCGGTGTACCTCAAGCTGCTGCGCGAAGCCTGCGACCGCTACGGCGTGCACTTGATCCACGACGAAATCGCCGTGGGCTTCGGCCGCACCGGCAGCATGTTCGCCTGTGAACAAGCCGGCATCCGCCCGGACTTCCTGTGCCTGTCCAAGGCCCTCACCGGCGGCTACTTGCCGCTGGCCGCCGTGGTCACCACCGAAGATGTCTACAGTGCCTTCTACGACGACTACCCTACCCTGCGCGCCTTCCTGCACTCCCACAGCTACACCGGCAACCCGCTGGCGTGCGCGGCAGCCTTGGCGACGCTGGATATCTTTGAAGAAGACAACGTCATCGAAAACAACAAGGCCCTGGCCCAGCGCATGGCGACCGCCACCGCGCACCTGGTGGACCATCCTCACGTTTCGGAAGTGCGCCAGACGGGCATGGTGCTGGCGATCGAGATGGTGCAGGACAAAGCCACCAAGGCCGCCTACCCGTGGCAGGAACGCCGTGGCTTGAAGGTATTCGAACACGCACTGGAGCGCGGCGCGCTGTTGCGGCCACTGGGCAGCGTGGTGTATTTCCTGCCGCCCTATGTGATTACACCGGAGCAGATCGACTTCCTGGCCGAAGTGGCCAGCGAGGGGATTGATATCGCCACTAACAGCAACGTCAGTGTGGCTGTGCCGAAAGATTTCCATCCTGGCTTTCGTGACCCGGGTTGATACCAACCCCTGTAAGAACCGACTTGCCACAGCAAGCTCGCTCCTACATACACCTCTTCAGAGAACAGAAATGAGACTGTCCCGCTTTTTCACCGACACCCCGCTGAGCCTCGGCGATCATGAACTTCCTGAAGCCCAGGCGCATTACATCAGCCGTGTGTTGCGCATGGGTGAAGGCGATGCCGTGCAGCTGTTCGACGGCTCTGGCCAGGAGTTCAGTGGCACGCTGCTGGAAGTCGGTAAAAAACGCGTCACCGTGCAACTGACGCAAAGATTTGCGGGCCAAGATGAATCGCCGCTGCATATCCACCTCGGCCAGGGCCTGTCCCGGGGTGAGCGCATGGATTGGGCGATCCAGAAGGCCACTGAACTGGGCGTCAATGCGATCACACCGATCTTCAGCGAGCGCTGCGAAGTGCGCCTCAAGGACGAACGCGCCGACAAACGCCTGCTGCACTGGCGTCAGGTTGCCATCAGCGCGTGCGAGCAGTGTGGGCGTTCAACGGTGCCGGTGATTCACGCACCGGTGTTGCTGGCCGACTGGCTGAAGCAAACTGAAGCCGACCTGAAACTGGTACTGCACCCAGTCGCCGAGCCGATGATCAGTCACGCGAAGCCTTCGAGCCTGGCGTTTCTGATCGGGCCGGAAGGTGGCTTGACCGACGGCGAAGTCGACACCGCCCAAGGCGCTGGCTTCCATGCTGCGCGGTTGGGGCCACGGGTATTACGTACCGAAACCGCGCCCGTGGTGGCTCTGTCGGTCGCCCAGCAACTCTGGGGTGATTTCTAAACGGAGCGATCACTCCACCGGATCACTCACCGGCTTGGCAATGATCGCCTTCAACTCGCTGGTCATCGGGAATTCCAGGTTCAGGCCCTTCGGCGGGATCGGCTGCTCAAACCAGCGCTGGTAAATCCCGTTGATCTCTCCCGAACGGTACAGATCACCCAAGGTCTCGTTGACCACGGCGAGAAACTGCGGATCGTCCTTGCGCACCATGCAGCTGTAGATCTCCCGCGACTGCTCCTCGCCCACCACCACCCAGTGGTGCGGGTCCCTGGCCTTGGCGCGCTCGCCGTAAAGCAACGCATCATCCATATAGAACGCTACCGCACGGCCGGTCTCGAGCATCTTGAACGCTTCGCCATGGTCCTTGGCGCTGATCACGAACATATTGGCTTTGTGTTCAGCGTTGTAACTTTTGAGAAAGCGTTCATTGGTGGTGCCGGCAGTGGTCACCACGTTCTTGCCCTTGAGGTCGGCAAAGCCTTTGATCCCGCTGTCCTTGGCCGTTAGCAACTGCCCCTTCACGTAGATGAACCCGTAGGAGAATGCTACCTGCTTCTGCCGCTCGGCGGTCACGCCGGTGGAGCCGCACTCCAGGTCGACGGTGCCGTTCTGCACCAGCGGAATACGGGTTTGAGAAGTCACCAGGTTGTACTTCACCTTGAGCTCACTCACCCCGATTTTCTGCTGGATGCGCTCGACAATCTTGCTCGCCAGGTCCACCGAGTAGCCCATCGGTTTGCCACTGTTATCCCCAATGTAGGAAAACGGCACCGACGCATCGCGATACCCCAGGGTGATGGCCTTGGCGCTGGCGATCTTGCTCAAGGTGCCCTCCAGAGGCGCTTCGGTCGCATGGGCGTTTGCGCTCAAAAATAGTCCAAGAGCGCAGCCGGTCAACAGGATTTTTTTCATTGTTATTCTCCGTTGGTAGATCGGTTATTTACGTACTGCAATCACGCTGATTTCCACCAGTACACTCGGTCGCGCCAGCTCTGCTTGCAGGGTGGTACGGGTGGGCGCCATGCCTGGCGAAAGCCATGCAGACCAGGCTTCATTCATCGGCTTAAAACCGGTACTGATGTCCTTCAGGTAAATCGTCGCGTTGAGCAGGTGATCTTTGTCACTGCCCGCCTCGACCAACAGCGCGTCGATCCTGGCCAACACTTCTCGGGTTTGGCTGGCTACGTCCTGGCCATCGCCCGGTACCTGGCCCGAGAGAAACACCAAATCCTTGAAGGTCACGGCAGCGCTAAGACGCTCGTTGCTGTTGATTCGGGTGATAGTCATGGCTGCATCCTCAAGCGGCGCGGGGCGCCAGGCCCTGCATATCAATGGAAGGAACATGCTGGCTGATCAACTCAGCCAATAGCTGGCCACTGCCACAGGCCAGGGTAAAACCAAGCGCGCCATGCCCCAGGTTCAGCCACAAGTTGCGGTAGGCGCTGGCACCGATCAACGGCACGCCCGTCGGTGTTGCCGGGCGCATACCGGCCCACTCGACCGCGTGGGCGTAGTCACCGGCCAAAGGAAACGTCTCCAGCGCCTGGCGCTTTATCAAGGCCAGGCGCTTGGGCTCAAGACGCGCATCAAAGCCGACAATATCCACCATGGCCGCGATCCGCAGTTGCTCACCAATGCGCGCGTAGACGATCTTGCGGTCATAGTCGGTGATGCTCACGTTCGGCGCCTTGTGCTGAGCGCCGATCGGCACGCTCAGGCTGTAGCCCTTGAGCGGGTACAGCGGCAGCGACAAGCGCGGCAACGCCAACTCGGCGCTGCGATGCCCGGCAGCCAGCACCAACTGTTCGACCGGCATCACGTCATGGCCCATTTCGATGGCCTGCACCGCACCGTCGGCGTGACGAATCCCGGTAACCTTGCGACCCAGCAAAAATGTACAACGCCCTGAAGCCTTTAACCGAGCTGCCAGCCGTTGGCAAAAAGCATGACAGTCCGCCACTTCCTCATTCGGGGTATAGATGCCGCCGACAAACCCACCTGCCGCCAACGCCGGTTCCAGGTGCGTACAATCCACCGCAGACAGCACCTGCTGCTGAAGGACGTCAGTGACCTTGCTGCGTACACGCTCAAACGTCTCGGCATTGCGAAAGGTCACCAGCTTGCCGTTGCGCCGCCAGTCGAAGCCGTCCAGGCGATCATCGACACGCCATTGCTGCAAGGTGTCTTGACTCAGGCTCGCCAGCCGCAGCAAGTGGGCAGCGTTGCGCTTGTTTACCGAGCCCCGGCAGGCACCGATGAACGCGGCCATCCAGCGCCATTGCTGGAGGTCAAGCCGTGGGCGCAGCTTCAGCGGCGAGTCGCCGCGCAACAGCCACCCAATCGCTTGCAGCGGCACGCCCGCGTCGGCCAATGGCGCAACATAGCGATAGGACAACTGCCCACCGTTGGCGAAACTGGTTTCGCTGCCCAAGGTATCGCGGGCGTCGATCACCGTTACCTCATGGCCAGCCCGTACCAAAGCATAAGCACTGGCCAAGCCGATAACCCCACCGCCGATGATGCAAACCTGCCTGGCCATCCCAGCCCCCGACCGTTGATTAACTGAAGACCAAGCGTAGGCGCAGGTGACAGGCCACCGACAATGAATAAAGATGGGTCACCTATAAACAAAGGTTATGGACTTGCCATGCGCTTGCGTCATATCGAAATCTTCCAGGCCATTCGCCAGACTGGCTCGATCAGTGCTGCCGCGCAGTTGCTGCACGTCTCGCAACCAGCGGTGACCAAAGTGTTGCAGCACGCCGAATTGCAGCTGGGCTTTGCGCTGTTTCTGCGGGTGCGCGGCAAATTGCAGCCCACGCCGGAAGCCCTGGCACTGGAAAGCGAAGTCGAGAAAGTCACCGAGAGCTTGCAAGGTGTAAGGCGTCTAGCCAAGAGCCTGCGCCGCGCCCCAGGGCAAAGCGTGCGCATTGGTGCGATTCCGGCGTTGGCCTTGTCGCTGCTGCCTCCGGCGATTCTGGAATGGAAGCGCGAATACCCCGACATGGCTTGCGAGCTGTCCAGCGACCATAGCCGTGAGCTGGTCCAGAAGCTGCTGATGCGCGAAATCGACCTGGCGCTGACCCTCAACTTTTCCGGCCATCCTGGGTTGACCACCCAGGTGCTGGCCAATGGTGTGCTGGTTGCATTGGCGTCCAAGGGCTATTGGTCGGCGGCTGAAATCAACCAGCCATTGCCGCTGAGCGAACTGGCGGGCGCGCCATTGATCGGGCTTTCCAGTGCTGATCCGCTGGCAACCAAGCTGGACAGCTACCTGGAGAACGTCGATCCACCGCCACGCGTGACCATCTCGGTACAAACCTATTCCCTGGCCCGGGCGATGGTGGAGTCCGGCGCCGGTTTGACGGTCATTGACCCCTTTACCGCCCTCGGCGCATCGACGGCAACCACCTGCATCCGCACCCTCACGCCACCCCTGCCGATCACCCTCTACGCCCTGACCCGTGGCGATGAACCACCGCCGCATATGCTCGCCAAGCTGCTGCAGATCTTCGGCATTCGTGCCTGTGAGCTACTGGCACGTCTCTAATACCACCGAAGCCCCCTCCCACATTCAGAGCACGTAATGCATGATCGCCACAAAATGCAGGAGGCTGCCGCCAATCACAAACAAATGCCAGATCCCATGGGAATGGCGCAGGCGATCTTCCAGGGCAAAAAAGATGATGCCCACGGTGTACAACACGCCGCCCGACGCCAACCAGATAAACCCTGCCGTGCCCAGCGCCGCTATCAGCGGCTTGACTGCCACGAGTACGATCCAGCCCATCACCGCGTAGATCACGATGGACAGAATCCGCGCCTCCGAGCGCGGCTTGATCTCTTGCAGGATGCCGATCACCGCCAGCCCCCACACAATCCCGAACAGCGTCCAGCCCCAGGGCCCGCGCAGAGTCACCAGGCAGAACGGTGTGTAGCTGCCGGCTATCAACAGGTAGATCGAAAAGTGATCGACCTTTTGCATGATCTCTTTTCGCCGCCCCCGCACGCTGTGGTAGACGGTCGACGCGCTGTACAGCACCATCAGGGTAAAGCCATAAATCGCCACGCTGACGATCTTCCAGGGGCTGCCGTCCAGGCTCGCCACCACCAACATCCACACGGCGCCAATACACGCCGCGACTGCACCGAGCAAATGGCTCCAGGCGTTGAACCGTTCCCCGTGATACATCTATCGTTAACCTCCCCTCATCGTTGACGACTGGCGGCAAGCCTCCAGCCTTGCGCATAAGAGTGCAAGCAGCGTGTGACGTTCCAGCGACGAGGGCTGCGTTTGCAGGCACAATCGAGCGCAATCGAACAAGAGCCCACGGCCATGCTGATCGACGAAGAGTTCACCCTCAAGAAGCTGGAAATCTTCCTGGCGTTCATGCGCACCGGCAACCTGGCCCGCGCCGCCGCCGAACTGAAAACCAGCAACGTCAGCGTGCACCGCGCCATCCACTCCCTGGAAAGTGCCTTGCGCTGCCCGCTGTTCAAGCATGAAGGGCGCAACCTCACCCCGCTGGAAAGCGCCTACGTGCTCGAAGAGCGTGCGCAAAAGCTGATAGCCGATGTGGTCGAGGGAGTGCGCCTGACCCGCGAAGCCGCCGGCTTCTGCGCCGAACGCTTCAAGCTCGGCTCGCTGTACTCGCTGACGGTCAAGACCGTGCCGCAACTGATCATGGGCCTGAAGATCCGCCGCAGCGAACTCAATATCGACCTGATCCTGGGCTCCAATTTCGACCTGTTCTACAAGCTCAAGAACATGGAGGTGGATGCGATCCTCATCTCTCTGGACGATCACGCCACCGATCCGGACTGTGAGCAGATCGCGCTGTTCAGCGATGACATCTTCCTTGCCACACCGGCCGATTCCCCCCTGGACCGTCATCAGGAAATCGACCTGGCCGACGTGCGCGACGCCACCTTCATCACCCTCACCCAGGGCTTCGCCACGCATCAGGACGGCAACCGGGTGTTCAAGCAGGCGGGGTTCGAACCGAAGGTGGCGATGCAGGTGAACGATATATTTACCTTGCTGAGCATGGTCAGCTCGGGGGTGGGTTATGCGCTGCTGCCTGGGCGGATTGCGGCGGTGTATGAGAACCGCGTGAAGCTGATACCGCTGCAACCCAGGTATCGGTTGCAGCAGCAGATCGGCGTGGTGTTCTTGAAGGCCAAGGAGCGTGACCCGAACCTGCTGGCGTTGTTGGCGGAGTGTCGGATGTATGCCAATCGCCAGGCTTGAGAATGCCATCGGGGGCAAGTCGAATCGTCGCACCGCCCCTCCCACACTTGACCGCATTCCAACCTGAGAATGCGGTCAAAATGTGGGAGGGGCGGTGCGACGATTCGACTTGCCCCCGATTGCGCCAGACCAGACAGCGAAAATCCCCAGTCAGCCCACCAACCCCCTCATCACCAAAAACAACAACGACGGCCCCAACAAACACCCCAGCGCTGTATAGAACGCCGCGGTCAAACACCCATAAGGCACCAACTTCGGATCAGTCGCCGCCAACCCGCCCGCCACGCCGCTGGAAGTGCCCATCAAGCCACCGAAGATCACCGCACTACGTGGATTGTTCAGCCCGATCAGCGGGGCCACGAACGGTGTCATTACCATCACCAAAATAGCCTTGATCAACCCTGCGGCAATCGACAGCGCCATCACCTCGGAACTGGCCCCAATCGCCGCCCCGGTAACCGGGCCAACGATATAGGTCACGGCACCGGCGCCGATGGTGGTGAGGCTCACCGCATCGGTATAACCAAACGCCATTGCCACCCCTACCCCGGCAACAAACGACGAGCCCACACCGACAAACAGAGCCAGCACGCCGACGTATCCGGCGCGCTTCAACTCATCGACACTCACGCCAAACGCCGTGGCTACAATAGCGAAGTCCCGCAGCATCGCGCCGCCCAACAGGCCAATGCCTGACAACAGTGGAATATCCACCACGCCCTTGGAGCCGCCAGTAAAAGCGCCTCCCACATACGACAACACCAGGCCCAACAGAATGGCAATGGCCGAGCCATGCAGGCGGCCTTTGGTAAAAGTGTCAGAGATCCAGTAGGAAACCCACATGGTCAGGCCGATCACGGCAAAACCACTGATCAATCCGTACCCGGTGATCACTTTCATCATCGATTCGTACATGGCGATCACCCGGCTTCTTTGGTCGGAACAGCTGCAACCGGCTCGCGGTTACCGATACGCACCAGCACCGGTACCAGGGCAAAGCCGAGCACCACGGCGAGGGTCCCGGCCAGAATCGCCATGGGCCCGCCACTGATGGCGCCATACACGTTTTGCTGGGCGGCCATCGCCACCACAATCGGGATATAAATCGCAGCCCAGAAGCTCACGCCCTGCTCCGACTTGCCGGTAAACAAGCCACGCTTGCCGAGGTAACTGCCCAGGCCAATCAGCAGCAACATGGCGATACCCACCCCGCCGACGTTAGCCGGGATACCCATCCATTTGCCCAGCAGTTCACCGACAAACAGGCCGGCCAACGTGCACAGCGCCAGAAACGCCACACCGTAGATAATCATGATTGTTGTCCTCAAAGTGCTCGTTCGAAATTGTTGTTGTTGTGCTTCGAAAGCCTTGGGTGTTGCTTTATCGGTGGCGGCGCTCCTCCTCTTGCAGCAGGGCCTGCAAGGTGTCCAGGCGTGCGCCTTCGCAGGCGATCACCGTGCCTTGTTCGAACACGCGGCGTGACAGACCAGTGAGCACCGCGCCCGGGGGCAGTTCGATTTGCAGGCGTACGCCACGCTCGTAGGCGCCTTGCACGGTGCCGCGCCAGTCGACGACGCGGCACATGTTGAAGGCCAGGTCATCGCGCAGTTGCTCAGGGTTGTGGATAGGTCGCGCGCGGGTGCTGCTCAGGTAGGTGATGCGCGGCGCCTTGAGTGGGACGAACGCTTGGGCAAGCACCTTGGCCGGCGCTTCCAGCAGCGCACAGTGGGACGGCACGCTCACTGCCAGACGCTTGGCGACGCCGTTGCCTTTGATGCGCTCGGCGACACGCTGCATCGCTTCATTGCTGCCGGCGATCACGGTCTGGTTGTCGGCGTTGATATTGGCCAGATACACCGGAGTTGCGGCGCTGTGGATATCTGCCAGCAAGGCTTCAACCGTGGATAAATCGGGGCCGATCAGGGCGGTCATGCCGTAGCCTTGTGGATAAGCCTGTTGCATCAGCTCGCCACGCAGGCTGACCAGTTTCAGCGCATCGGCGAAGTCCAGGGCGCCGGCGATGACGGCGGCCGGGTAGGCGCCGATGGACAGGCCCGCCACGTAGTCAGGCGTATGGTGCAACTGCTGGGCATGGGCAACGCCGACGATCAGCAGGCACAGTTGCACCGCACGCGTGCTCGCCAAGGCTTGCGCCGAATCGAGCCGACGAACATCTTCACCCAAGGCATCACTGGCTTCTTCCAGAACCTGGGCCGATAGCGCCTGGAGCATGCCCACGCGCTGGGCACCCTGCCCCGGAAACACCAACAAGCTGCTCATGCCACGGCCTGCCAGGGGTCAAGTACAAGGTGCGCGCCGCCAGTGGTTTTGAGCAGTACGCGGCGTGAGCCTGTGGCCCATTCGCGCAAGGCAACAGCGCCAAACGGGGTTTGCAGTTGCAGGTCCACGGCGCATGGCGCGGCATCCAGTTTCTCCAGTAACGCCCGCGCTGCGTTGCGCTCAAGCGGTTCGGGGGTGCGCAGGATCAAATCCAGATCACTCATGGCATGCAACGCTTCGACGCCGCTCGCCAATTCAAATCCGGCGCTGCCGCTGACGCCCCAGTGATACTGCGCCAACACTGGCCGCAGTTGATCGAGCGCCCGCAGCGCCGGTAAATCCCGTGGCGAGATCACCTGGCGCAAGTCTTCGGGCGCCACGCGCCGTTGCACCGCAGCAACAGGCATCACCGCCCCATAACGCTGCTCACGCAGACGCCCACGTACGCCAACCGCCACTTGACCTGCTTCGGTAATGGCGCGCCGCACCACTACTGGATGGCCGGCGCTCAGCGCGTCCCGCGCCCAGGCCGGAGCATCCGCAGGCAGGTGCGCCGGGGTCATGCCCCAGAGCAAGTCATGGGCGTTCACCATTGTTCCCGCAGCAGTTGGCGTACATGGCTTGAGGCGGTGCGATTAGTCGCACCGAGACGTCCTTTTAAATCGGGTTGCACGACATCTTTGATCGCCTGCACCAGGCAATCGCTGACCCGCGCCACATCGTCCGTTGTCGGCTGTTCAATCTGGCTCACCGACAAGGTCTCCCAGAGCAAACCCAGGCTGGCATAACTGTCGATGTCATAGGCCATCGGCGGCACACTGGCGGCCAGGGCTTCGAGTTCTTCGACGCTGCGCAGGGTCACCCGTGCGGCCGAAGCCTTGCCCATGGCGTGCACCATTACCCCAGGGTCGCGCAGGGCGATCAAGCGGTTGGCCTGGTAACCGTGGGCCAGAAACGCACCGGACATGGCCTTGCCCACCAGCAACGCAATGACCGGGTGCCCGGCCAGGCGTGCGCGGGCGTAGCTGTCGGCAGCGGCGGCCAGGGCCTGGTGGATGCCGAGGGCTTCTTCACGGCGACCATAGGCTTGGCTGGGCACATCGACGATGGCGATGATGGGGCGTTTGTCACCCGTCACGATGGCTTCATCGACGGCCTTGGCTAGCCCCCAACCTTCCAGCAACCCGACTTCGCCATTGCGCGCACGCGGGAAGCGGTTATTCGGGTCGGTGACCACGGCGATAAAGCGCACCGCCTGTTCACCCAATACGCCGTCTGCGACTTTCAATGAGTCCGGCAAGCCCTCTACGGGTGCTGCGCCAGCGCTCAATGCATTGAACCACTGTAACCCTCTCATGGGCGTTCTCCCTGATACAGAGCGCGAACCGTCGCGGGCTCGATTTGCGCCGCTGTGTCGAGTTCGGCCAGCCGCGCCAGGTAGAAATCAGCGCGCCGGCTGCGGGGTTGTTCGGGCGCCCCGTGTTGCAACAGCGCGCTCACGGTCTGCTGGATCTGCACCACATCGTCCGCCACGTAACGGTCGGCCAAGCCACTGTTAAAACGTTGTTCGCCGCCCGTAAGGCTCCAGATGAAAGGCCGGTCGCGGGAGTCGTATTCTTCCAGGCCGGCCTCCTGCTCGATCACTTGCGGGCCATTCAAACCCAGGCGCGCTTCGCGGGTGACCACCAGGTAACTGCACAGTCCGGCAGCGATGGACATACCGCCAAAACAACCGACACTGCCCGCCACCACACCGACCACCGGCTGGTACTGGCGCAGGTCGACAATCGCAGCATGGATATCAGCAATCGCGGCCAGCCCCAGATTGGCTTCCTGCAAGCGCACCCCACCGGTCTCCAGCAGCAGCACGGCGCGGGTCGGGATGCCGTTGCGGTTGTCTTCGGCAGCCAGTTCCAGTGCCCCCGCGATTTTTGCGCCACCGACTTCACCGAGGCTGCCGCCTTGGAAATTGCCCTCGATAGCGGCGACCACTACCGGCAAACCGCCGATGCTGCCCTTGGCAATCACCACACCGTCATCGGCCTGGGGCACCACGCCCTGGCGGCTGAGCCACGGCGACATGACCCGTTGGAACGGGTCGATCAGTTCACGATAAGTGCCAGCATCCAACAACGCCTTGGCGCGCTGCCGCGCACCGAGTTCGACGAAGCTGTGTTTGTTGAGCAAATCAGTCATGGCCGACCTCCTCGAAACCTTGCTCCAGGCGCAAACGCACCACGCCGGGGGTGGCGCCGAAATCGTGGATATCGATGTTCAAGGCAGGTGGCGTCTGCTCCTGGAAGATGCGTTCGAACAGGTGCTGCCAACGTTGCTCGGCGCCGTTGACCGAGGTCTGCACTTGGATGGTCAGCGTGCCGGGAGTGCCCGGCTCCAGCAGCACTTCGAGGTCGCCCGAACCGACGCAACCCACCAGCGCGCGGCCTTTTGGCGGCTGGCCCGCGGGGAATTCAAAGGATAAGGTTTCCATCACAACGCTCCGTCGAGGCGGTCGATAAACAGGCAGGCGGCGAGCAAGTCGGCAGCGCCGCCAGGGGAGGCATTCAGGGCCAGGAGTTGCTGGTCCAGTGCGTGCAGTTGGCGACGGCCCGCGAGGGTTGCGCTACCGCCAGCGTCGAGCACGGCCTGGGCGCCTTGCTGCATGGCTTGGAGGCCTTCAGTGCCGGCGCGGTAGAGCACGCAGGTGTCGGCCAGCTCGGTCATGATCGCGAGCAAGGCATCCAGGCGGGCATTCTGCTCACCGGCGTTTTGCCCGCGGCTTTTATGCAGTTGCGGCAGGCCGCGTTGCATCACAGCGGGGAAGCCCAGTTGCGCTTCTTCACGGGCACCGCGTGCGCCGTAGCGCTGGGCGACCTGTGCGCCGTGGCTTAGTGGTTGCGGCGCGAAGCGGTCTTCGAGCAGAGCTAGTTTGGCCGCGGTCAGGGTTACGGCGCGTGGTTGCAGGGCCGCTGCTGCGGTGAGCAAACCAAGAGCCCAGATTGCGCCGCGATGGGTATTTACGCCGTGGGTGGTGATGAGCATCGCTTGTTCGCCTTCGCGACCTATACGGCCGAGCGCTTCACGCAGGGGTACACCGACTTCACCAAATTCAAGGGCGGCCTCGGCCATTTCCTTGAACATCGGCCACAACGACAGCGCCGAGGCGTGCATCAGGCCCAGGTGCAAATCGCTGTGGGCGCCGTTGCCGCGCCGGTCAACCAAGGCGGGTTTAGGCGACAAATCCGCTTCATCGATCAGCGCGTCGACGGCCATATCCGCCAGGCGATCGGCCAGGCTCAATTCATGCTGTTTTAGAGCGCGCATTTACCAGCTCCTGAATTTGGCGGGCGGGTTGTACAAGCCACCGGACCACTCCACCAGATCGGCTACGCTCTTGGCAGCCAGCAACTCGCGGGTGGCGTCGGTGCGGCGGATACCCAAGTCTTCGGGCAAGGCGATCAAGCCTTCGCGACGCATACGGGCGGTGTCCTTGGGGTTATGGCGCATACCGATTGCCGTCACCCCGGCGACGGCAGCGATCATTGCCTGGCGCTCTTCCAGGGAGCGCGCCTTGTAGAGGTAGGCGATGCCTTCTTCGGTGAGCAAGTGGGTAACGTCGTCGCCGTAGATCATGATCGGCGCCAGGGGCATGCCGCTTTTGCGGGCCACTTCTACTGCGTCGAGGGTGTCGACAAAGGTCGGTTTGCCGCCCTCCTGGAAGGTCTCGACCATTTGCACCACAAGTTTTTTGCCGCGCTCAAGCAAGGCCTCGGGCGCATCGTCATGGCGCATATCCAGCCAGGCCGGTGTGCCGTGCCGACGACCACGTGGGTCGTGGCCCATGTTCGGCGCGCCACCGAAACCGGCAAGGCGGCCACGGGTCACGGTGCTGGAATGCCCGTCGCCATCCACTTGCAGGGTGGCGCCGATAAACAGGTCCACCGCGTACTGGCCGGCGAGTTGGCAGAACATGCGGTTGGAGCGCATCGAGCCGTCGCGGCCGGTGAAGAACACATCCGGGCGGGCGGCGATGTAGTTTTCCATGCCCAGCTCGGTGCCGAAGCAATGCACGCTCTCGACCCAACCGCTTTCAATCGCCGGGATCAACGTGGGGTGTGGGTTGAGGGTCCAGTTGCGGCAGATCTTGCCCTTCAGACCCAGGGATTCGCCGTAGGTGGGCAGGATCAATTCGATGGCGGCGGTGTTGAAGCCGATGCCATGGTTGAGCGACTGCACATTGTGTTTTTCGTAGATGCCACGGATCGCCATCATCGCCATCAACACATGCACCGGCTTAATATGGCGCGGGTCGCGGGTGAACAGCGGTTCGATGTAGAAAGGCTTGTCGGCCACCACCACGAAATCCACCCAGCTTGCGGGGATGTCCACACGGGGCAAGTCGGTGACGTCGTCCACCAACTGGTTGACCTGCACAATGACGATGCCATCGCTGAACGCGGCGGGTTCGATCAGCGCCGGGGTGTCTTCGGTGCTGGCGCCGGTGTAGATATTGCCGGCGCGGTCGGCCATGAAGCCGGCCGAGAGCACCACGTTGGGGATCAGGTCCACCACCAGGCGCGCATAGAGTTCGATGTAGGTATGGATCGCGCCGATTTCCAGCAGGCCGTCTTCCAGCAACTGGCTGATGCGCAGGGATTGAGTGCCGGCGAAGGAAAAGTCGAGCTTGCGGGCGATGCCCTTTTCAAACAGGTCCAGGTGCTCGGCGCGCCCGACACTGGGCATGATCATGTGCAAATCGTGGAGCTTGGCCGGGTTGGCCTTGGCCAGGGAGCGCGAGAGGAAGTCGGCCTGCTTCTGGTTGTTGCCTTCCAGTACCACGCGGTCGCCGGGGAGGATCAGCGCTTCAAGCGCCTCGACGATCTTGTCACTGGGCAGCACCGCCCCTTCTGCATACTGTTTGACCAGCCCGAGCCGCCGCTGCTTCTCGTCGCGCCGCCGCGTCCAGCGCGAGTCGGGGGTGATGGTTGTTGTCATGGTCGCTCCACGGGGTTTGCTGTCGTGGGGCTGTACCTTAGGAGTGAATTTAGGTGCTATCAATCAAGCTCAGCGGCAGACCGTTACGCCTGGAGTAACGAAGCTAAAAATGTGGGAGGGGGCTTGCTCCCGATTGCGGTGGGTCAGCAATAAGTTTGTCAACTGACACACCGCTATCGGGAGCAAGCCCCCTCCCACATTTGCTCAGTGTTGCTTGTTAGATATCGGTCCCAAACAAGGACCGATCAGTCCCTATTTGGGACCGTTTGAAAATTCCGGCGAATGGCTGATTTGCTCAAGTGCCCTATCGACCAACAACTGACCAAACTCTGCCATTTGCTGAATCCCGAGCATGATGGCGCGCTGGGAAGTGTCCAGGTCAAAGGCCAGGTTGCAGGTGAGTGCGTTGAGGGAGGACAGGGTTTCACTGGCGTTGACCAGCAGGGTTTCGGTGGTTTGGTGGGGGTTGACGGTGAAAAGGGGTGGATTGGGGGTAGGTTTGATCATGATTTACAGCTCCGATATGTGATGGAAGCTGCCCTCTTCCGCTTGCACGCGAATCAAGGTGGCAGCTGTGCGCAGGTGTGCAAGACCGGGCATATCGGACCCCGGCAGACTCCGAAGAGTCTCCCACGCACAGCCGCCATAACGAGTACAGCAGGCATAAAAAACGCCCGTTGAATGGCTATGGGCGTTGGTGCGCCGACATGTAACCGGACTTGCACGTCCGTGTCACCGTTTTTTGCGATGACGGGACGAAGACTAGGCGTGCGGACCTCTCACCACAAGTTCATGCGCGGCCCAAAATCTTGCAGGAAAAATCCGAAGCCTTTTATGTCGAAGGGCGCGCAGGAAGTTTCATACAGCGTTTTGGGGTTGTTGCTTGGAACTGGTCCTTCTAGCCTTCGCGGTTGAATGCCCATAGTCGAAGGACGTACCAACATGCCGATGCACAACCCAACTCACCCAGGTGAAATTTTACTTGAGGACGTTATCCCAGCCTTGGGCATCACCATTACCGAGATGGCGCGACGTCTTGGCTTCGCCCGCGAGACTTTTTCAAGGATCTTGCATGGCCACGCCCCGGTCAGCCCGGACCTTGCCGTTCGGTTGGAACGGGCTGGCGTGAGTAAAGCCCAGTTATGGTTGTCGATGCAAAGTGCCTACGACTTATGGCAGGCCGAGCATCGGGAGCAACCGGTAATTGAGCGGTTTGCGCGGATTGATTGAGATCTTGGGCCAAGCACAATTCAGTGTGGGAGCTGGCTTGCCTGCGATAGCGGTCTGTCAAATACAGATGTATTGCTGACCCACCGCTATCGCAGGCAAGCCAGCTCCCACATTGGAATTTCACAAGGCTTATATTCAGGCCAGGCCGGACTCAACCAACAGCGCCTCCAACCCCATCAAATCCGGCACCTTCGCCACCTGCTCCCCTACCTGCACTGCCGCCAGTTCCAGCGGGCACAGCGGCACATCCACATAGCTCAACTCGCTATCGAGTTTGTACGAGCGGGGAATGCCCTGAATAACCAGCGCAATGAATTTCAACGTGGGCCTGCCCCCCAACGCATTCAACACCACGATCCGCGAGCGTTCGCCGGTCACGCTGGCTTCACCGCACACGGCTTCAAAGCTGATCAAGGGGATTTGCCGATCACGCCAGGTCACTTGCCGCAGGTACCACGGCGGTGCATCGCTGGCCGGTTCGCCGCGCTGGAAGTCGATCAGCTCTGCGATGGCCACGTTGGGCAGCACCAGGTGGCGGTCGGCCAGGGGCAGCAGCAGGCCGGTGAGTTGGCTGGCGCGGTGGTCAAGCATGGGACTTGCTCCAGTAGGCGATGCTTTCCAGCAGCACCGACTCTTGGTACGGCTTGCCGAGGTAGTCGTTGACGCCAATGGCCATGGCGCGGTCGCGGTGTTTCTGGCCGGTGCGCGAGGTGATCATGATGATCGGCAGGCGCATCAGGCGCGGGTCATTGCGTATCTGGATGGCCACTTCGAAGCCGTCCATGCGCGGCATTTCGATGTCGAGCAGCATCAGGTCCGGGGTGTGTTCTTCAAGCACCGCGAGGGCATCAATGCCGTCCTTGGCGGTAAGCACGTTCATTCCATTGCGCTCCAGCAGGCGGCTGGTGACTTTGCGCACGGTGACCGAGTCGTCCACCACCAGTACCAGCAGCGGGCGTTTTTTCAGCGGGTCGTTGAGGACCAGCGGCACATCCACTGCCTGGGCCGGCAAGGCCGGTTGGCGGGCGCGGATATGCGCCAGCAGGTCGATGATCAACACCACGCGGCCATCACCGAGGATGGTCGCACCGGGCACGCCCTGTACCCCGGCAAACTGTGGCCCCAGGCCCTTGACCACGATTTCGCGCGTGCCGGCCATGGCGTCTACATGCACCGCTACGCGCCGTTCATTGCAGTGCACCAGCAACACCGGCAGCGGCTGGTACTGACCGAGCAGTTTCGGGCGGCTGACGGTGTGCAGCAAATCACCCAGGTAAAACAACTCGTAGCGCTGGCCGGCGTATTCATAATGCGGCGGGTCTTGCTGGTAGTGCCCGGCCAGTTCGTGGGGCAGTACGCGCACCAGGCCTTCGAGGGTGTTGAGGGGAATCGCGTATTGGTCGTCTGCGCATTGCACCATCAGCGCACGATTGACCGACACGGTAAACGGCAGGCGAATACGAAAGTGCACGCCCACGCCTGGGGTCGAGTCGATCACCATCGAGCCGCCGAGCTGACGCACTTCTTCGTGCACCACGTCCATGCCCACGCCACGCCCGGAGATCTGGGTGATTTTTTCTGCCGTGGAAAAGCCCGGTTGCAGGATGAACTGCAGCACGTCGCGGTCGCTGATGGTTTGATCCGGGCCGAGCAGGCCGCGTTTGATCGCCTTGCGCCGCACCGCTTCAAGGGGCACGCCGGCGCCGTCATCGCGCATGTCGAAGACGATGTCGCCGCCTTCGTGGGTCAGGTCCAGGGTAATGCGCCCCTTTTCCGGCTTGCCCCCCTGCAACCGCACCTCGCGCGACTCCAGGCCGTGGTCGACGGCATTGCGCAGCATATGTTCCAGTGGCGCCGCCATGCGTTCGAGCACGTTGCGGTCCATCTCGCCTTCGGCATTGCCGACGATGAACTCCACGTCCTTGCCCAGCTCCTGCGCCACTTGGCGCACGATGCGCTTGAGGCGTGGCAACATCCGCTCGAAAGGCACCATGCGCGTGCGCATCAGGCCCTCCTGCAATTCGGTGTTGATACGCGCCTGTTGCTGGAGCAAATCGTGGGCATCCTGATGGCGCTGCTCCAGGGTGTCCTTGAGGTCGAGCAGGTCGGAGGCCGATTCGGACAGCGCGCGGGACAGCTGCTGCAACTGCGAATGGCGATCCATTTCCAGTGGGTCAAACTCTTCGTAGCCCAGGCGTTCGGCCTCGGCCTGCTGACGACTGAGCAGGCGCCCCTGGGTTTCGCTGTCGAGCCGGCGCAATTGATCGCGCATCCGCTCGATGGTGGTTTGCACTTCATTCAATGCAATGCGCGCATCGTTGACTTGCTGCTCGATACGGCCACGGAAAATAGAGGTTTCACCGGCGAGGTTAACCAAGTCGTCGAGCAGTTCGGCGGAGATTTTCACCATGTCGGCAGCGGGGTCGACCGTCGCTTCAGCCTTGCCCGCAGGCAACGCTACGGGCACCACCGGCTCTACACTGGGGTGCACCAGGCTTTTGATGCGCTCGATAAGTTTGTCCACCGCCCCCACCGGCAGCCCATCCGCTACGGCATCGACCATCTGTGCCAAACGATCATGGCAACCTTGCAGCAGCGCAAACAGCTCTGGGGTCGGCGCCAGCAACCCGGCGGATAACCCCTCGTAGAGAAACTCCAGCTCATGGGCCAAATCGCCAATCGGCCCGATCTCTACCATGCGCGCCCCGCCCTTGAGGGTGTGCAGGTCACGCAACAGGGTTTCAACTTCCTGGCGGCTGCCCGGCTCGGCCTGCCAGCGCAGCAACGCGCTGCCTGAACTGTCGAGGATATCGGCGGCCTCTTCGAGGAAGATATCCAGCAATTCAGGGTCTGCACCCGAGGCCGGCGCCGCCGCAGCCGGAGTCGCCGGCGCGCTGTTCTGGCGCAGCTCGCGCAGTTTGGCGATCAGCTCGGCAGCATCGCTCAAAGGCTGCTGCTGTTGCAGTTCTTCCAGTTGCAAGGCCAACCGTTCGTGGCTGGCCATCAGCACCTGGGACAGCTCGGGGGTGTAACTGTACCGGCGGTCCACCAGGCCCTCGTACAGGCATTCCAGCTCATGGGCCAAGTCGCCCACCGGGTCGATTTCGGCCATGCGCGCACCGCCCTTGAGGGTGTGCAGGTCCCGTTGCAGTGAGGACAAAGGCGCGGCGCTTTCGGGCTCCAGCAACCAGCGCTTGAGTGACTGCCCGGCACTGTCGAGGATATCTACGGCCTCCTCAAGAAAGATGTCGACAATCTCATCATCCATGGCTGTTTGCTGATCCAACTGCGCAGTGGCAGCGCCCAGTTCCGAAATGCTCAAGGCGTGGCTGCCGTCGCTTTTGATCAGGCCGGTGGCGGACGGGTCCAGCGCGTCATCCAGCAACGCGTGCAGGGCTTGCACCCGCGCAGGCGCCGGGCTGATTTCCTGGCCGGCGGCCAGCTGGTCGAGCATGTTGATCAGCGCCTCATGGGCCTGTTCCGCCTCATGGAAAAACCGCTCGCTGACCGCCAGGCTGCTTTCTTCCACAGCGCCATACAGGTCGAGCAAGGCCTCGCACAACGCGTCGATGGCGTGCAGGTCGGCGATGTGCGCGCCCTCCCCCAAGGTGGTCAGCGCATCCAGCAAGGCGGTCAGTTCCTGGCGTTCGCCGGGATGTTGCTGCCAGCGGCGCAACAGGTTGTCGGCGTCGAGCAGAATGTCCATGCCCTGGGCCAGGAAGTTGGTGATCAGATGCCGATCGCGCTTGATCGGCAGGCCGGGACCAGGGGTTTCGAGCAACGCTGCAAGCTGCTGGTCCAACAGGCTTTGGGTGCGTCTGATCAGATCCGCCGCGCCCTGGATGGGTGCCAGGGGATCGCTGTCCAGGTCGCGCAGGCCACGCTGGAACAGCCCTTGGGCCTCCAGCAGCAACTCCACTTCGTCCAGGTCCAGGGGCAAGCGGTGGGCCTTGTATTCGCGGGTCAGGTGGTCGAGGGGGCGCGCCAGTTCGGCGATGGGCAACACCCCGGCCATGTAGGCACTGCCCTTGAGCGTATGCAGGGCGCGTTGCAGTTCATCACTGACCTGCAACGGCACCTGCTCGGCGGCGTGGTGCAGGAAGTGGTTGAGGCTGTCCAGATGGCTCTGGGCTTCGTTGCGGAAGATCTCCATCAGCATCGGGTCATGGGGCTCGCCAGCGGTTGTTGCCGCGCCACTGGCCAAGGCATGGGCGCGGGCGGCCAGGGCGTCGACCTCGTCGCGCTGGCGTTGGTCGTCGATGGCAAAATCGGCGATCAATTCCGGCAGCACGGCCACGGCCTCATCCAGCACCTGCTGCACCTCGGCGCCAAGGGCGACGCTGCGTTCCAACACGCGGTTAAGCAGGTTTTCCACGGCCCAGGCCAGTTCGGCCAGCACCAGGGCACGGACCATGCGACCGCTGCCCTTCAACGTATGGAAAGCGCGGCGCATTTCGCCCTGGGCGGTTTTGTCCACACTGTTGGGCAGGTTGCGGTGCAGCACGTCGAGGACTTCGTCGGTTTCTTCGAGGAAGACTTCGCGCAGCTCATCGTCAATCGGCTCTTCACCCGCCGGCGGTGGCAACAGGCTGCCGGGGCGTTGCAGAGCCGGAGGATTAAGGCCTGACGTGGGGCTTGCCAGTGCGTCAAATTGGGATTGGCTCGGTGCCTGTTCGGTCGACAGTGCGCCATCGGGCGCGACCAACGCCTGGCGCCAGGGCTTTTCGGCCGGCAGATAACCCAGCGCCGCCAGGCTTTGGGTGGCCCGCTCCAGCACACGCTCGCCAGCGGCGTCAGGGTCCTGGAGCATGCGTTCCAGGTAATACTCCAGGCTGCTGATCACATCGGCGAACTGCTCCAGTTGCACCGGCGAAGGCGCGACATCGCTGATCATCAACTGCTCGTCGACATAATCGGTGCAGCCGCGCATCAGGCTCGCCGCACGCGGCAGGGGGATCATCGCCAGCGCGCCACGCACCTGGCTCAGCAATTGCGGCAAGGATTCCAGGCGCTGGCGGTCCCAATGGGCTTCGATGCAGTCGATCACCAGTTCCTTGGCTTGTTTGAGGCACTGGCAGGATTCAGCAATCACCAACTGATGGATCTGGGTCAGGTCGGTGGTGGGCAGCCGGCTTTCTTCGCGGCTTTGCGGCTCTACCGTGCCGATCATGCCCGCCAGCGTGGCTTCGACGTAGAGCAACGCGCCTGCCACGTCCATCAGCACCGCGTCATTGGGTTCGCGTTGCCCCTGGGCCAGGCTCAGCACGACAGCCAACTGGTCGATGATCACTTTGCGCGGCTGGCCAAAACCCAGTACGGCGAGGGTGTCGGCGATCTGCCGCAGGGGCGCCAGCAGCGCGTCGAGTTCGTCGATGTGCTGGCGGTCGCTGCGTACGAACAGATCGAGGCGCTCCTTGACCCGCACCAACTCCTCACACAAGGCACCGAGCACCGACCCCATGGCATTGCGGTCCGGCCCGGCCATTCGCGCACGTTCGGCGTCGACCACGGCGCTGTCGGGCAAAGCTTCATCCAGGCCATAGCGCTCTTTAAGGCTTTGCATGCGTGGCGTCGGCCGGGTGACTTTGGCCACGTAAAACAGCAGGCTTTTGAGCAACTCATCCGGCGCAGGCTGATTGATGCCGCCAATGCCCTGGGCCAGCAGGCGCTTGAGTTGCTTGCCGCTGGCCTTGAGCAGGCTGCGCAGCGCCGGGCTGTTGGCGACCACGCCGGTCAACATGCCCTCGACCAGCGCCGAGGCCACCTGCCACAACGGTAACAACGGCGCGCCCTGGCACAACGTCTCAAGGCGTGCGAACACTCGCGCCATGTCTTCCAGGTTGCTCGGGCCGTGGTCTTCACGCAGCAACCCGGCGAGGGCTTGTTGCAGCAGGGGATGCCATTGGCGCAACTGCTCATGCAACTGCGGCGTTGCTCGTTGGGCCAGTGTTTCATCAGGCAGCGGCGCGATCGACAGCAGTTGCGGGCTGAACAGGCTGGTTTCCGACAGCAGGCTTTCACCCCGCGCAGTGCGCAGGTCGTTGAGCAGCGGCAGTACCACCAGCGGCAGGTCGCGGCGGGCGCTGTGTACGCGGTCCAGGTACAGCGGCAACTGGCCGAGGGCTTGTTGCAGCAGGCGGATGCTTTCTTCGCGCTGGCTGACGCGAGCGGTCTGGAGCGCCAGGGCCAGTTCCTCGATCTCTTCGGCCAACAGCGCCGCGCCGTAGAACTCGACCATTTGCAGCGCGCCATGCACCTGGTGGATCCCGGCCAGGCAATTGTCGAGGGTGTCGCCGTCGCCGGTTTCAACGTAAGCGTCCAGCGCCGAACGGGCCTGTTTCAGGGTTTCGGCAATGTCGCCCTTGACCCATTCGAGGGCCACGTAGTCGTGCCGATCAACCATAACTGCTCCGCTTAGAATTCGTGGGTTGCTGGTATCTCACAAACAATGGAGATCCAATGTGGGAGCTGGCTTGCCTGCGATAGCGGTGGGTCAGCAATACATCTGTATTTGACAGACCGCTATCGCAGGCAAGCCAGCTCCCACAATTGGACTGTGGCGTTCTTCAGGTCGTATTTCAATCGTCCACCTGTTTGGGTGGCGGCAAGGTGAAACCCGACACCGACCTGCGCAACTGACTGGCCATCTTCGCCAGGTTACCAATGCTCTCGGCGGTCGCGGTCGACCCCGACGACGTCTGGGTGGTGATCTGCTGGATCACATTCATGGTCAGGGAAATCTGCCCGGCCGAAGACGTCTGCTGCTGCGCCGCATTGGAAATGCTCTGGATCAGCGCCGCCAGGGTTTTCGACACGCCTTCGATCTCTTCCAGCGCGACCCCGGCATCCTGGGCCAGGCGTGCGCCGCGCACCACCTCGGTGGTGGTCTGCTCCATGGAGATCACTGCTTCGTTGGTGTCGGCCTGGATCGCCCGCACCAGAGTTTCGATCTGCCGGGTGGCCGCCGACGAGCGCTCGGCCAGGCGTTGCACCTCATCGGCCACCACCGCAAAACCGCGCCCGGCATCGCCTGCCATGCTGGCCTGGATCGCGGCGTTGAGGGCGAGGATATTGGTCTGGTCGGCAATGTCGTCGATCAGGCTGACGATGTCGCCAATTTCCTGGGATGACTCGCCCAGGCGCTTGATGCGCTTGGCGGTGTCCTGGATCTGTTCGCGAATGTTGTCCATGCCATGGATGGTGTTGTGCACCACCTCGTTGCCTTTGTTGGCGATCTCAACCGAGCGCTCTGCCACCGCTGAGGACTCGGCGGCGTTGGCCGATACCTGGTCGATCGACTGCGCCATCTGGTTGATCGCGGTAGACGCTTCGGCAATCTGCTGCGCTTGATGTTCCGACGCCTGGGCCAGGTGCATGGCGGTGGCCTGAGTGTCTTGCACCGCACCGGCGACTTGCCCGGCCGTCAGGTTGATGGTGGCGACCAGGTCACGCAATTGATCCACGGAATAGTTGATCGAATCGGCGATGGTGCCGGTGAAGTCTTCGGTAACCGAGGCGGTGACAGTGAGGTCGCCGTCGGCCAGGTCTTCGATTTCATCCAGCAGGCGCATGATCGCGTTCTGATTGCGCTCGTTCTTCTCGGCGGTTTCACGCAGTTGGCGGTTGGTCTCGCGCACCATCACCAAGCCGATCAGGATGATCGAGGCCAGCGCCAGCAGGCCCAGCAGATAGCCGCCGATGGTGTCGAAACTGCGCCCGCCGGCGAGGTTTTCAAAACCGGTGGCCAGGTGCGAGGCTTCATCGAGCAGGGTTTGCGACAGGTTGAAGATATGGCTCGCCGAAGCCCGCACCTGGAACAACTGCGGCGAGGTTTCGAGGATTTCATCCACGGAGCCTGAGACAAACTCGAACAGCTCGGCAATCTCCACCAGCCGCGTACGGGCGTCAGGGTCTTCGACCTGAGTGATACGCAGCCCGGGGTTGCCGTTGAGCATACCGTTGAGCACCACGCCAAAACGGTTGGCGTCGCGACCGAAGGCATCGGCAGCCTGCACGGCGGTTTCATCGCCCGCAAGCACGGTGTTGACCGCCCCCAGGATCCGTTCGGCCAGCAGCGACTGGCGCTGGGCCAACGCCACCTGGCTGGCCGGGGCGCCGCGTTGCAGCAGGATATCGACGACTTTTTCCGACTCCATTTGCAGTTGCGGCACGGTTTCGGCCAGGGTCGCAGCCACCTGGTGCAGGGACAGAACGGTCTGCTCGCTGGCGAGGATCGCATCGGTGTTTTTCAGCAGCGCTTCCCAGTCGGTCTGCACGGCACGCATTTCGGCGCGCACCGCGCTGGGTGCGGCGGGCAAGCCGGTTTGCGGATCACCCTTTTTCAGGTAGCCCCAGCGCTGGGCAAAATCGTTGCGCGCCTCGCCCAGCAGCTTGAACGCGGCGGCCTTGCCGGCGGCGGCTTCGGTGGCGTTCTTGGCAATGCGCTGGGACAGCACGCGCAGCTCACCGGCGTGGCCGATGTACTGCTTGTCGTAGGTGGACTGGGTGTTGAGGTACGCAAAGTTGGCGAACAGCAACATGATGAACACGATCAAGGCGATAAACAGCACAATGATCTGCGAACGGCTGCGCGAAGCGGCCTGGGGTTTGGGCGTAGTAACGGTGCTCATGCGGCGACATCCATGAAGCCAGGGGCCTGGGCCAAAGCGAAGGGGCTGAAGACTTGCCACTGCGGGTCGCCGTCGAACTGGCCCTGGATAAACGGCGCGCCGGACGCGGTGCTGGCCATCCAGGCATCCAATGGGAAGTGCTGCATACCGACCACTTCGTCTACCAGCAGCCCGACAAACACGTCATTGAACTCCACGACCAGCACCCGCCTTTGCTTGCGCGCCTTGGATAACTCAAGGCCAAGGAAACCGCCCAGGTCCAGCACCGGCAGCAAGCGCCCGCGCAGGTTGGCCACGCCCTTGACCCAGGGTTTGACCCCCGGCATCAAGGTGCAGCGCGGTTCATGCAACACCTCGGCGACCTCGCCCATGGGCGCCACGTACCAGTGTGGCCCCAGGCGAAAGCCGATACCGCTCCAGCGTTGCAGGCGGGTTTCCTGGGACGGCAGGTCGGCGGCCAGCAGGCGGCAACGGCGGTCGATGTCCAGCAGCAGCTCGAAGGCGGTTTGCGACTCGGTCATGATCGCGAGCCTTTAGCCGGCCAGTACCTTGTTCAGGGTGGCGATCAGTGTGTCTTCGTCCACCGGCTTGGTCAGGTAATCCTTGGCGCCCTGGCGTGCACCCCAGATCTTGTCGGTTTCCTGGTCCTTGGTGGTGATGATGATGATCGGAATACCGTTGGTTTCCGGCTCCTTGGACAACTGGCGGGTGGCCTGGAAGCCGTTGAGGCCCGGCATCACGATGTCCATCAACACGGCGTCGGGCTTTTCCTGACGAGCCAGCGCTACGCCGTCCGCGCCGTTTTCGGCTTTCAGGACTTGATGGCCGTGCTTTTCCAGCATGCCGGTCAGTTTGTACATTTCGGTCGGCGAGTCGTCGACGATCAGAACACGTGCCATGGTTTTCCCCACTACATTGGTCGGCGCCGGCCCTTGTGGGGTGGCGTCAGTGTGCTTGTTCTACTGCGGCGAAGGCAGGCACATAGGCCTTGATCGCACCCAGCAGTTCTTCCTTGCTGAAAGGCTTGGTCAAAAATTGATCGACACCCACGATGCGCCCCTTGGCCTTGTCGAACAGGCCATCCCTGGAGGACAACATGATCACCGGGATCGCCTTGAACGCCGGGTTGTTCTTCACCAGGGCGCAGGTCTGGTAGCCATCCAGGCGCGGCATCATGATGTCGACAAAGATAATGTGCGGGTGATGATCCACAATCCGCGCCAGGGCATCGAAACCGTCGATGGCGGTGATGACCTCGCACCCCATGTTCTTCAACAGTGTCTCGGCGGTGCGGCGGATCGTTTTCGAATCGTCGATCACCATCACTCTCAAGGCGTTGGAATGCTGTTCCATATCTGCTCTACCATCGCCACAGCGAATCGGTTTTCGGTGTGTACTGCCTGATGTTGCACAGGATGAGCGCCGCAAGCCTTGGAATTCAAGGGCTGCTACGCCGTGGCAGTCTTTTTAGCACAGTCTCCGGGCGCAATCTATCGAGGCACCCACCCGGTGGTTTTTCCTTGACCCACAACAACCACAGCGCCACTCTGACGCCACTTTTATGCGCCCTAATTTGCTAGAGGAAATCCCCCATGAGCGTTCGCGTCGGCATTGTCATGGACCCAATCGCCAGCATTTCCTATAAAAAGGACAGCTCGCTGGCCATGCTCCTGGCCGCCCAGGCCCGCGGCTGGACGTTGTTCTATATGGAACAGCGCGACCTGTACCAGGGCGACGGCGAGGCGCGGGCGCGGATGCGTCCGTTGCAGGTATTCGCCAACCCCGAGAAATGGTTCGAGCTTTCGGATGAAATCGACAGCCCCCTGAGCGACCTCGATGTGATCCTGATGCGCAAGGATCCGCCGTTCGACATGGAGTTTGTGTACTCCACCTACTTGCTGGAACAGGCCGAACGCGCCGGCGTGTTGATCGTCAACAAGCCGCAGAGCCTGCGCGACTGCAATGAAAAGCTGTTTGCCACCCTGTTCCCGCAGTGCACGCCGCCGACCGTGGTCAGCCGCCGCGCCGATGTACTGCGTGAATTCGCTGCCAAGCATGGCGATGTGATCCTCAAACCGCTGGACGGCATGGGCGGCACTTCGATCTTCCGCCACCGCGCTGGCGACCCGAACCTGTCGGTGATCCTCGAAACCCTGACTGCGCTGGGCACCCAGCAGATCATGGGCCAGGCTTACCTGCCGGCGATCAAGGATGGCGACAAGCGCATCCTGATGATCGACGGCGAGCCGGTGGACTACTGCCTGGCGCGCATCCCGGCAGCGGGCGAGACCCGTGGCAACCTGGCGGCCGGTGGTCGTGGTGAAGCACGGCCGTTGTCGGACAAGGACCGCTGGATCGCCGCTCAAGTTGGCCCGACCCTGCGCGAAAAAGGTCTGCTGTTTGTCGGACTCGACGTAATTGGTGAGAACCTCACGGAAATCAACGTCACCAGCCCTACCTGTATTCGCGAGATCGACAATGCATTTGGCACGAACATCGGCGAAATGCTGATGGCCGCCATTGAGCGCAAGCTACAAGCCAAGTGACATAGAACAGCCGGACACACACCAACATTGCGTTATCATGCGCCACCTGTGAAACGCGCGATGTTGGTTTTCTTGTCATGACACTCCCGTCCGATCTGCCCCCAGAACTCACCCACAGAGGCGTGCGCCCGGCTGATCGGCTCGGATTTACCCTGTTTCTCGCCGCATTGATTCACCTCGCCTTGTTGCTGGGCGTGGGCTTCACCATGGTCGAGCCCAAGCAGATCACCAAGACCCTGGAAATCACCCTCGCTACGTTCAAAAGTGAGAAGAAGCCCGAAAAGGCCGACTTTCTTGCCCAGGACAACCAGCAGGGCAGCGGTACGCTCGACAAGAAAGCCGTGCCCAAGACCACTGAAGTAGCGCCCTTCCAGGACAACAAGGTCAATAAGGTCACCCCGCCGCCGATGCCCAAGCCCGAGGTCAAGCAGGCAACGCCCAAGGCCGCCGTGACCACCGTTGCGCCCAAGCCGCAAAAGGCCCCGACCCAGCGCGAAAAAACCAGGACTGAACCCAAGCCCGAGCCGGTGAAGCCCGCGCCAACCTTCGACAGTTCGACGCTGTCCGACGAAATTTCCAGCCTGGAAGCCGAACTGGCCCACGAACAACAGCTGTATGCCAAGCGCCCGCGCATCTACCGCCTGAACGCCGCGTCGACCATGCGCGACAAAGGCGCCTGGTATAAGGACGAGTGGCGCAAGAAGGTCGAGCGCATCGGCAACCTCAATTACCCGGACGAAGCCCGGCGTCAGCAGATTTATGGCAACTTGCGCTTGCTGGTATCGATCAACCGTGACGGTTCGCTCTATGAAGTGCAGGTGCTGGAGTCCTCCGGCCAACCGCTGCTGGACCAGGCCGCCCAGCGCATCGTGCGCCTGGCCGCGCCTTTTGCGCCGTTCAGCGGCGACTTGAATGACGTGGACCGCCTGGAAATCATCCGCACCTGGAAGTTTGCCAAGGGCGACCGGCTGTCCAGCAACTGACACCGCTCCTACACTTGTCAGTTCGCCCCTCCAACGCCACACTAGCGGACATGAAAAACGTCAGCCCGACCTACCTCAAGCACCAATTCCTGATCGCCATGCCCCATATGGCCGACCCGAACTTTGCGCAGACCTTGACCTACATCGTCGAGCACACGGCCAATGGTGCCATGGGGCTGGTGGTCAACCGTCCACAGGAGCTGAGCCTGGCCGATATCCTTGAGCAATTGCGCCCGGAACTCGACCCACCGACCCGCTGCCAGGATGTGCCGATCTATATCGGCGGGCCGGTGCAGACCGATCGCGGCTTTGTGTTGCACCCCACCGGGCCGCAATACCAGGCCACGGTGGATCTTGAGGGCGTGTCACTGTCCACGTCTCAGGACGTGCTGTTCGCGATCGCCGATGGCGTCGGCCCTGAGCAAAGCCTGATTACCCTGGGCTACGCCGGTTGGGAAGCCGGGCAACTGGAGGCCGAGCTGGCGAGCAATGCCTGGCTGACCTGCCCGTTCGACGCCGACATCCTGTTCAACACCGCCAGCGAACTGCGCCTTGATGCTGCCGCCGCCAAGCTGCGGGTCAACCTCAGCCTGTTGACCAGCCAGGCGGGGCACGCCTGATGGCCTTGCGTCTGATCCTGGGTTTTGACTACGGCACTAAACAGATCGGCGTAGCGGTCGGCCAGGTTATTACCGGCCAGGCCCGCGAGCTGTGCACCTTGAAGGCCCAGAACGGCATACCGGACTGGAACCAGGTTGAAGCCCTTATCAAAGAGTGGAAGCCCGACGCTGTGGTGGTCGGCCTGCCCCTGAACATGGATGGCACCCCCAGCGACATGTGCCTGCGCGCCGAAAAATTCGCGCGCCGCCTCAATGGCCGCTACAACCTGCCCTTCTATACCCACGATGAGCGCCTGACCACCTTTGAAGCCAAGGGTGAGCGTCGTGACCGCGGCGGGCAGAAGGGCAGTTACCGCGACAACCCCGTGGACGCCATCGCCGCCGCCTTGCTGTTGCAGGGTTGGCTGGATGAAAACACCGCTTTATTTGAATCCTGACCCGCCGCGATCCTGTGGGAGCGGGCTTGCCCGCGAAGAACGTTAACGATACCGCGTGAAGGCTGGATGAACGCGGTACCCATGAGTTTTTCGCGAGCAAGCTTGCGCCTACACACTTAAAAAGGAGCCCCCATGAGCCTGCCCAATCCCGCCGAACTGATCAGCCAGATGGCATTACGCCTCAAGGCGCACCTGGAACACCGCGGCATCAGCGAACCGCGCTTTATCGGCATCCGCACCGGCGGTGTCTGGGTAGCCCAGGCGTTACTGGAAGAACTGGGCAGCGATTCGCCCCTGGGTACGCTGGACGTGTCCTTCTACCGCGACGACTTCAGCCAGAACGGCCTGCACCCACAGGTGCAGCCTTCGGCTCTGCCGTTTGAGGTTGAGGGCCAGCACCTGATCCTGATCGATGACGTCCTGATGAGCGGCCGTACCATCCGCGCCGCCATGAACGAACTGTTCGATTACGGGCGCCCGGCCAGCATTACGTTGGTCTGCCTGCTGGACCTGGACGCTGGCGAATTGCCGATCAGCCCGGATGTCGTAGGTGCAACACTGTCTTTGCAAGCCCGGCAGCGGGTAAAATTGTCCGGTCCCACGCCGCTCGAACTCGAACTGCAAGACCTTGCCCTTTAAACCGCCTTGTACAGAGTCCCCGCGATGACGCCTCTAGATGCCAAGCGCCCGCTGCAGCTCAATGCTCAGGGCCAGTTGCAACATTTCTTGTCCCTCGACGGTTTGCCCCGCGAACTGCTCACCGAAATCCTCGACACCGCCGACTCGTTCCTTGAAGTCGGCGGCCGCGCGGTGAAGAAGGTCCCGCTGTTGCGCGGCAAAACCATCTGCAATGTGTTCTTCGAGAACTCCACCCGCACCCGCACCACCTTTGAACTGGCAGCCCAGCGGCTGTCGGCCGACGTGATCACGCTGAACGTGTCCACCTCGTCGGCGAGCAAGGGCGAGACCCTGCTCGACACCCTGCGCAACCTCGAAGCCATGGCCGCTGACATGTTCGTGGTCCGCCACGGCGACTCCGGCGCCGCGCACTTCATCGCCGAGCATGTGTGCCCGCAGGTAGCGGTCATCAACGGCGGCGACGGCCGCCACGCCCACCCGACCCAGGGCATGCTCGACATGCTCACCATCCGTCGGCACAAGGGCAGCTTTGAAAACCTCTCGGTGGCCATCGTCGGCGACATCCTGCACTCCCGTGTAGCACGCTCGAACATGCTGGCCCTCAAAGCCCTGGGCTGCCCGGATATCCGCGTGATCGCGCCGAAAACCCTGCTGCCCATCGGCATCGAACAGTATGGCGTGAAGGTCTACACCGACATGGCCGAGGGCCTCAAGGATGTGGACGTGGTGATCATGCTGCGCCTGCAACGCGAGCGCATGGCTGGTGGCTTGCTGCCGAGCGAAGGCGAGTTCTACCGCCTGTTCGGCCTGACCACCGCACGTTTGGCCGGGGCCAAGCCGGATGCCATCGTGATGCACCCGGGGCCGATCAACCGCGGGGTGGAGATTGAGTCGGCGGTGGCCGATGGCCCGCAGTCGGTGATCTTGAACCAAGTGACCTACGGCATCGCGGTACGCATGGCCGTGCTGTCCATGGCCATGAGCGGGCAGACCGCGCAACGTCAATTCGAGCAGGAGCAGGCCCAGTGAAGCTCAGCATTCTCGGCGCCCGAGTCATCGATCCAGCCAGTGGCCTGGACCAAGTTACCGATCTTTATCTGGACGCCGGCAAGATCATCGCCATTGGCGCCGCACCTGCCGGCTTCAACGCCATCGAAAGCATCAACGCCAAGGGCCTGGTGGCCGCGCCCGGGCTGGTGGACCTGAACGTCGCCCTGCGCGAGCCGGGCTACAGCCGCAAAGGCAACATCAACAGCGAAACCCAGGCCGCTGCGGCCGGTGGCGTGACCAGCCTGTGCTGCCCGCCGAACACCAAGCCGGTGCTGGACACTTCGGCGGTGACCGAGCTGATCCTGGACCGCGCCCGTGAAGCCGGCAATTGCAAGGTGTTTCCCGTCGGAGCCTTGAGCAAAGGCCTGGATGGCGAACAACTGGCCGAACTGATCGCACTGCGCGATGCCGGTTGCGTGGCCTTCAGCAACGGCCTGGAAAGTTTTCGCAGCACCCGCACGCTGTGCCGTGCCCTGGAATACGCGGCCACCTTCGACCTGACGGTGATCTTCCACTCCCAGGACCGCGACCTGGCCGAAGGCGGCCTGGCCCATGAAGGGGCAGTCGCCAGCTTCCTCGGCCTGCCGGGCATCCCGGAAACCGCCGAAACCGTGGCCCTGGCCCGTGACCTGTTGCTGGTGGAGCAAAGCGGCGTACGCGCACACTTCAGCCAGCTGACCAGCGCCCGCGGCGTTGCCCTGATCGCCCAGGCCCAGGCCCGTGGCTTGCCGGTGACGGCGGATGTGGCGCTGTACCAATTGATCCTGACGGATGAGGCGCTGATCGACTTCTCCAGCCTGTATCACGTGCAGCCTCCCCTGCGTACCAAGGCCGACCGTGACGGTTTGCGTGCGGCGGTGAAGTCGGGGGTGGTGTCAGCGATTTCCAGCCATCACCAGCCTCACGAGCGTGACGCCAAGTTGGCGCCATTTGGCGCGACCGAGCCGGGTATCAGTAGCGTGGAGTTGTTGTTGCCATTGGCAATGACCTTGGTGGAAGACGGCTTGCTCGACCTGCCGACGCTATTGGCCCGCCTGAGCGCCGGCCCGGCCGACGCTCTGCGCTTGCCGGCGGGCAAGCTTGAAGTCGGTTCGCCAGCGGACCTGGTGCTGTTTGACCTGGGCAGCTCGACGGTGGCAGGGGAGCATTGGTTGTCCAAGGGTGAAAACTGCCCGTTCATTGGCCACAGCCTGCCGGCGACGGTGCGGTACACCTTGATGGATGGGCGGATCACTTACCAGGCCTGAAACCGGTCTAGAGTGAGCGCAGTAAAAAATATGGGAGGGGGCTTGCTCCCTCCCACATTTTGTTCTCTATAGGGCCGAGAGATCAGCGGCCGTTATTGCGCTCGGCATTGCGGATCGAGATCTGCGTATTCAACGTCCAGAAGTCATACAGCACCCCAATCAGGAACAAACCGCCGGTCAGCAGGTAGATCAGGCCGGTGATCCATTTGCCCTGGTACATACGGTGCACACCGAACAGGCCCAGGAACGCCAACAGGATCCACGCGACGTTGTATTCGATAGGCCCGGCGGTAAAACGCAGGTCGGCTTCACGGTCCATGGCCGGGATGAGGAATACGTCGATCAACCAACCAATGCCCAGCAGGCCGAAGGTAAAAAACCAGATCGTGCCGGTCACGGGTTTGCCGTAATAAAAGCGATGCGCCCCGGTAAAACCGAAAATCCACAGCAGGTAACCGATCACCTTGCTATGGGTATCTTGCTGCTGACCAACCTGTTGATAGGTGTTCATGGAGTACCTCTTTTGCTTCGATAGATAAATTTTTTCATTTTCTTTGTGACTTTTTTACGAGCGCCCGACGTACGGCAAATGGTATCTTCCTGTCCTCAAAGCCTTATGCCACCTGACTTGTGTAGGACAATTGCGGCAATTCGTCGCGTTTTTCCTGGATTTGACCCCAAGGTTCAGTCGACAAACGGCCTGAGAACGACACAAAAAGCTGTTATAAAGTTGCGCGCAAACCCATAAGAGCCACGCCTAATGCGACCATTTTTCAAGACATGGCTGACCATCTGCCTATTAATGCCACTGGCCGCCCACGCCACCAATCGTGAGCAACGACTTCCGAACGTCAATGGTTTCACCCCTAAAGTCCACAGCACAACCACCAAGGCCAAATCGGTAAAGCTGACCGTCAACCGCCCGACTCAACTGAGCAAGGCACACGGTAAAGCAACACCCGGCCTGATGGCTGTCAACACCAAGCAAAGCAGCAACGTCCTCAGCCGTGCCGTCAACGTGCTGGGTACTCCTTATCGTTGGGGCGGTAGCAGCCCAAGTAAAGGGTTCGACTGCAGCGGCCTGGTGAAATATGCATTCAACGATGTAAAAGCGGTGGATTTGCCGCGCACCTCCAACGCCATGGCGGCTGGTCACGGCTTGAAGGTTGATCGCAAAGACCTGAAGCCCGGCGACTTGTTGTTCTTCAAGCTCAAGAGCCGCCAGGTCAATCACGTAGCCATCTACCTGGGCAACGACCGTTTTATCCACGCGCCGCGTCGTGGCAAGTCGGTGAGCATCGACACGCTGAAAAAGCCGTTCTGGGACAAGAACTACGTGATTGCCAAGCGTGTGCTGCCTAAAGAGCAGAACAGCAACCTGCGGATCGTGCAGCGCTAAGCCAGGCGCCACTGAAGCTCCCCATTTGAAATGCAATCAAATGTGGGAGCTGGCTTGCCTGCGATGACGGTGTGTCAGTTGGCAGAGAGAGCGCCTGACAGCCCGCTATCGCAGGCAAGCCAGCTCCCACATGAGTATCTGTGCGTTTTAGATATCTGCAGGCACCCTCGCCTTCTCCCGCGCCTCTTCCCGGCTGACCAGCCCCGCGCCGACCAACGCCTTCAAACTCATATCCAGGGTCTTCATCCCCAACGCGCCACCGGTCTGAATTGCCGAAACCATCTGCGCCACCTTGTCCTCACGGATCAGATTGCGAATCGCCGGCGTGCCCAGCATGATTTCATGGGCGGCCACACGGCCGCCGCCGACCTTCTTCACCAGTACCTGAGACACCACCGCCTGCAACGACTCCGACAACATCGAGCGGACCATGGCCTTTTCCCCGGCCGGAAAGACGTCCACCAGCCTGTCTACAGTCTTTGCAGCCGATGAAGTGTGCAGGGTGCCAAACACCAGATGCCCGGTCTCAGCTGCCGTCAAGGCCAGGCGGATGGTTTCCAGGTCGCGCAATTCGCCCACCAGGATCACATCCGGGTCTTCCCTCAGGGCCGAGCGCAGGGCCACGCAGAAGCTGTGGGTGTCGCGGTGCACCTGGCGTTGGGTGATCAGGGCCAGTTTCGGCCTGTGGATAAATTCGATGGGATCTTCAAGCGTGAGGATGTGCTGGCGCCGGTGCCGGTTCAGATAATCGATCATCGCCGCCAGCGTCGTGGACTTGCCCGAACCCGTAGGCCCGGTGACCAGCACCAGGCCACGGGGGAACTGAGCCATACGCTGGAATACCTCGCCCAACCCGAGGTCTTCCAGGCTCTGGACCTCGGTCGGGATGGCACGAAACACCGCGCCTATACCGCGACTCTGGCGGAACACGTTCGCCCGAAAGCGTGCGACTCCCGGCAATTCGAAGGCAAAATCCGTTTCAAGAGATGTTTCGAAATCCTTTTGTTGGTGTTTATTCAACAAAGGGCTCACCAGATCGACCAGTTGCGCTGCGCTAAGCACCGGCTCATCCATCGGCCAGACCTCGCCATCGACTCGCACCATCGGCGCCAGGCCGGCCGACAAATGCAGGTCACAGGCGCCACGGCTTACGCTGGCCGTCAGCAATTGCGTGATATCCATAGGGCTTTCCATTTCCAGTAGAATGCCGCGGACTCCATATCCACGGGCGCATCTTGAATGTCGACGATAGCAGACAACATCGGCCTGGTTAGCCAGCGCATCCGCGCCGCAGCCGACGCCGTGCAACGTGACGCAAGCAGCATCCACCTGCTGGCCGTGAGCAAGACCAAACCCGCACAAGCCGTGCGCGACGCCTATGCCGCCGGGATGCGCGATTTTGGCGAGAACTACCTGCAGGAAGCCTTGGGCAAACAGGCGGATTTAACCGACCTGCCCTTGAGTTGGCACTTCATCGGCCCCATTCAATCGAACAAGACTCGCGCCATCGCCGAGAACTTCGCTTGGGTGCATTCCGTGGACCGCCTGAAAATCGCACAACGCCTGTCCGAACAACGCCCGGCCGACCTGCCGCCGCTGAATATCTGCATCCAGGTCAATGTCAGTGGCGAGGCCAGCAAATCTGGCTGTACGCCGGCCGACCTGCCAGCCCTGGCCAACGCGATCAGCGCCCTGCCGCGCTTGAAGCTGCGCGGCCTGATGGCGATCCCCGAGCCGACTGAAGACCGGGCCGCACAGGATGCGGCGTTTGCCAGCGTACGCGACCTGCAAGCCAGCTTGAACCTGGCGCTGGACACACTTTCCATGGGCATGAGCCATGACCTTGAGTCGGCCATCGCCCAAGGCGCCACCTGGGTGCGGATCGGTACCGCCCTGTTTGGCGCCCGCGACTACGGCCAGCCGCAAAATGGCTGACTTCCCTCGAAAATAAGGACCTGTCATGAGCAACACGCGTATTGCCTTTATCGGCGCCGGTAACATGGCGGCCAGCCTGATCGGTGGCCTGCGGGCCAAGGGCCTGGACGCCGAACAGATCCGCGCCAGCGACCCGGGCGCCGAGACCCGCGAGCGCGTCAGCGCCGAACACGGCATTGAAACCTTTGCCGATAACGCCGAAGCCATCCACGGCGTCGATGTGATCGTGCTGGCGGTCAAGCCCCAGGCCATGAAGGCCGTGTGCGAAAGCCTGCGCCCAAGCCTGCAGCCGCATCAATTGGTGGTGTCCATTGCCGCCGGCATCACCTGTGCCAGCATGAAAGCCTGGCTCGGTGACCAGCCGATCGTACGTTGCATGCCCAATACCCCAGCGTTGCTGCGCCAGGGCGTAAGCGGTTTGTACGCCACCGCTGAAGTCAGCGCGCAGCAGCGTGACCAGGCTCAGGAGTTGCTGTCTGCGGTGGGCCTTGCCGTATGGCTGGAGCAGGAGCAGCAACTGGATGCGGTCACCGCCGTTTCCGGCAGCGGCCCGGCCTACTTCTTCCTGTTGATCGAGGCCATGACCGCCGCTGGCGTCAAACTGGGCCTGCCCCACGAGGTTGCCGAACAACTGGCTGTGCAAACGGCCCTGGGCGCCGCGAAAATGGCTGTCGGCAGCGATGTCGATGCCGCCGAACTGCGCCGGCGGGTAACGTCGCCGGGCGGCACCACGCAAGCCGCCATTGAATCGTTCCAGGCCGGGGGCTTTGAGGCCCTGGTGGAAAAAGCACTGGGTGCCGCGGCACATCGTTCGGCCGAGATGGCTGAGCAACTGGGCAAATAGTCGTCCCTTACCAAGGTAATCAAACATGCTCGGAATCAATGACGCTGCCATTTTCATCATTCAGACCTTGGGCAGCCTGTACCTGCTGATCGTGCTGATGCGCTTTATCCTGCAACTGGTGCGGGCGAACTTCTACAACCCGTTGTGCCAGTTCGTAGTCAAGGCCACCCAACCGCTGCTCAAGCCACTGCGCCGGGTGATCCCGAGCCTGTTCGGCCTGGACATGTCGTCGCTGGTGCTGGCGTTGCTGCTGCAGATCCTGCTGTTCGTGGTGATCCTGATGCTCAACGGCTACCAGGCGTTCACCGTGCTGCTGTTGCCGTGGGGCCTGATCGGTATTTTCTCGCTGTTCCTGAAGATCATTTTCTGGTCGATGATCATCAGCGTGATTCTCTCGTGGGTCGCACCCGGTAGCCGTAGCCCGGGTGCCGAACTGGTGGCTCAGATCACCGAACCGGTGCTGGCACCCTTCCGTCGCCTGATCCCGAACCTGGGTGGCCTGGATATCTCGCCGATCTTTGCGTTTATCGTGATTCAGCTGCTGCAAAGCTGGGTGATTCCACGCCTGGCGTACTTTGCCTACATGCCCAAAGAGCTGTTCGGCCTGATCTGAATGCCGTAGCCCCTATAGGAGCTGGCTTGTGTGGGAGCTGGCTTGCCTGCGATAGCATCACCTCGGTGTGTCTGAAACCGCGGTGCCTGCATCGCGGGCAAGCCCGGCTCCCACATCAACCCTTCCCACATTTTGTATCTGCGTACTGGTACAGACCATTGCTTGCCGCTAGGGTCCCCGCTCTTTAGACTTACGCCTCATTTAAACGAGAGCAGGGTCGATGCCAGCTGCCTTCCCCCCCGATTCTGTTGGACTGGTCGTGCCTCAAGTGGCGCACTTCAGCGAACCGCTGGCCCTGGCCTGCGGCCGTTCGTTGCCTGCCTACGACCTGATCTACGAAACCTACGGCCAACTGAACGCCACGGCGAGCAACGCCGTGCTGATCTGCCACGCCCTGTCCGGCCACCACCACGCCGCCGGTTTCCACAGCGTTGACGAGCGCAAACCCGGCTGGTGGGACAGTTGCATCGGCCCCGGCAAGCCCATCGACACCAACAAGTTCTTCGTGGTCAGCCTCAACAACCTCGGCGGCTGCAATGGCTCCACCGGCCCCAGCAGCCTCAATCCGGACACCGGCAAGCCATTCGGCGCGGACTTCCCGGTGTTGACCGTAGAAGACTGGGTACACAGCCAGGCACGCCTGGCCGACCTGCTGGGCATCCACCAGTGGGCCGCAGTCATTGGTGGCAGCCTGGGCGGTATGCAGGCGCTGCAATGGACCATCAGCTACCCGGACCGCGTGCGCCACTGCCTGGCTATCGCCTCGGCGCCCAAGCTGTCGGCGCAGAACATCGCCTTCAACGAAGTGGCACGCCAGGCCATCCTCACCGACCCCGAGTTCCACGGCGGTTCGTTCCAGGAAGCCGGCGTGATCCCCAAGCGCGGCCTGATGCTGGCGCGGATGGTGGGGCATATCACCTACCTGTCCGATGATTCCATGGGCGAAAAATTCGGTCGCGGCCTCAAGAGCGAGAAGCTCAACTACGACTTCCACAGCGTCGAGTTCCAGGTGGAAAGCTACCTGCGCTATCAGGGTGAAGAATTCTCCGGACGTTTTGATGCCAACACCTACCTGTTGATGACCAAGGCCCTGGACTACTTCGACCCGGCGGCCAACCACGACGACGACCTGGCGAAAACCTTCGAGCACGCCACGGCCAAGTTCTGCGTGATGTCATTCACTACCGACTGGCGCTTCTCGCCGGCCCGCTCCCGTGAGCTGGTGGATGCGCTGATGGCCGCCAAAAAAGACGTCTGCTACCTGGAGATCGATGCACCGCAGGGCCACGACGCCTTCCTGATTCCGATCCCGCGTTACCTGCAGGCCTTTAGCAACTACATGAACCGAATCGCACTGTGAGAACGCCATGAGAGCCGACCTGGAAATCATCCAAGACTGGATCCCCGCCGGCAGCCGCGTGCTCGACCTGGGCTGCGGCGATGGCGAACTGCTGAGCTGGCTGCGCGACAACAAGCAAGTCACCGGCTACGGCCTGGAAAACGACCCGGACAACATCGCCCAGTGCGTGGCCAAGGGCATCAACGTAATCGAGCAGGACCTGGACAAGGGCCTGGGCAACTTCGCCAGCAACAGCTTCGATATCGTGGTGATGACCCAGGCCCTGCAAGCGGTGCACTACCCGGACCGCATCCTCGACGAAATGCTGCGCGTTGGCCGCCAATGCATCATCACCTTCCCCAATTTCGGCCACTGGCGCTGCCGCTGGTACCTGGCCACCAAGGGCCGTATGCCGGTCTCGGATTTCCTGCCGTACACGTGGTACAACACGCCCAACATCCACTTCTGCACCTTCGAAGACTTCGAAGCGTTGTGTGGCGAGCGTGAAGCCAAGGTCATCAACCGCCTTGCCGTCGATCAACAGCACCGCCACGGCTGGGCGAGTAAGCTATGGCCCAATCTATTGGGCGAAATCGGTATTTACCGGGTCAGCAGTCCTGGCCTGACCGACCACAAAGTTGCCGTCTAATCATCTTCAAGAGGGACGTTCATGAGTCGTTTGGCTATTTTTCTATTGACCGCATGCCTGGGCGCCAGCGCCATGGCTGCAGACGCTATCGACGCTAATCGCAAGAAAGACTTTGGCGATATCACCGTCCACTACAACACCTTTACCTCCAGCTTCCTGCCACCCGAGACCGCTCAGAAAGTCGGCGTAGTGCGCAGCAAGGAGAAGGGTTTGATCAATGTGACTGTGATCAAGGGCGTGGCCCCGGTCGCGGCCCAGGTGACCGGCACCATCAAGGATTTGGGCGGCAAAAGCGAGATCCTGACGTTCAAGCAAATCGAAGAGAAAGGCGGCATCAGCTACCTCGCGCCCTACTCGGTGACCCAGCGGGAATACAAGACATTTACCATCAACGTTGAAACCGGCGGCAAAGCCCATGGTTTCCAATTCAACCAAGAACTGTTTCCGGCCGAATGATGAACCTTACCCAACTCGTACTGGCCAGCCATAACGCCGGCAAACTCAAAGAACTGCAGGCCATGCTCGGCGAATCCGTGCAACTGCGTTCGATTGGCGAGTTCAGCCAGGTCGAACCGGAAGAAACCGGCTTGTCGTTCGTTGAGAACGCCATCCTCAAGGCCCGCAACGCAGCACGCATCTCCGGCCTGCCGGCCCTGGCGGATGACTCGGGCCTGGCGGTGGACTTTCTCGGCGGCGCGCCCGGCATTTATTCGGCCCGTTACGCTGATGGCAAGGGCGACGCAGCCAATAACGCCAAGCTGCTCGACGCGCTCAAGGACGTGCCCGACGCCGAACGTGGTGCACAGTTCGTCTGCGTGCTGGCCCTGGTGCGACATGCCGATGACCCGCTGCCGATCCTGTGCGAAGGCTTGTGGCACGGGCGCATCCTGCACGCCGCCAGCGGTGAGCATGGCTTCGGTTACGACCCTTTGTTCTGGGTACCGGAGCGCAATGTCTCCAGCGCCGAACTGAGCCCGGCCGACAAGAACCAGATCAGCCACCGCGCCCGCGCCATGGTGTTGCTGCGCCAGCGCCTGGGCTTGAAATGACCCAGAACACCTCTGCGCAGCCGCTGATCCACGGTGGCGCGCAAACACCACGGGCGGCCCTGCCCCACCTGCCGCCCCTGGCGCTGTACATCCACATCCCTTGGTGCGTGCGCAAATGCCCGTATTGCGACTTCAACTCCCACACCGCCAGCAAGGTGCTGCCGGAAGAAGAGTATGTAGATGCATTGCTGGCGGATCTGGATCAAGACCTGCACGCCGTTTATGGCCGGGAGCTGAGTTCGATTTTCTTCGGTGGCGGCACGCCCAGCCTGTTCAGCGCCGCCGCGTTGGGCCGCTTGTTAAAAGGCGTGGAAGCCCGTATTCGGTTCGCCGCGGATATCGAGATCACCCTGGAAGCCAACCCCGGAACCTTCGAGCAAGAGAAGTTCGTGGCGTACCGCAAACTGGGGATCAATCGCCTGTCCATCGGCATCCAGAGCTTCCAGCAAGAGAAGCTTGAAGCCCTGGGCCGTATTCACAATGGCGATGAAGCCGTGCGCGCCGCTGGCATGGCGCGCCAGGCAGGGTTCGATAACTTCAACCTGGACTTGATGCACGGTTTGCCCAACCAGTCCCTGGACGACGCCCTGGGCGACCTGCGCCAAGCCATTGCGCTCAAGCCGACACACCTGTCCTGGTACCAACTGACCTTGGAACCCAACACCGTCTTCTGGAACCAGCCGCCCGCGCTGCCGGAAGACGACACACTGTGGGATATCCAGGAAGCCGGCCAGGCGCTGCTCGCCGAACACGGTTACGCGCAATACGAGGTGTCGGCCTATGCCCAACCGGGGCGGCCGGCACGGCATAACCTGAATTACTGGAGCTTTGGCGACTTTATCGGCATCGGTGCCGGTGCCCACGGCAAGCTCAGCCACCCGGACGGGCGCATCGTACGCACCTGGAAAACCCGCGCCCCCAAGGACTACCTCAACCCGGCCAAAAGCTTCCAGGCCGGAGCGAAAGAGCTGACCAACGACGAACTGCCGTTCGAGTTCCTGATGAACGCTCTGCGCCTGACCGAAGGGGTCGATGCCAAGCTCTACGCCGAACGCACCGGCCTTGATCTGGCCAGCCTCGATGAAGGCCGCCGCGAGGCAGAACAAAGTGGATTAATGCAGGTCGAACCGTCACGCCTGGCGGCAACCGACCGCGGGCAACTCTTTCTCAATGACCTGTTGCAGAAGTTTTTGAGCTGATCGCTCTTAAGGAAATCGAATGGATCTGGTACTCGACCTGCTCGCCACCGTATCCCGCTGGAGCCGTAGCAACCTGTCGGAAATCTCCCTGGCCCTCGTGGGCTGCTTGCTGGTGCTGTTCGGCGCCGATATCAAGGGCTGGGTCGAAGCACGTCTGGGCAACATTGCCGGCGCCTTGCGCGTACCCTTGATGGCCCTGCTGTGCCTGATCGGCAGCGGTGCGGCGTTGATCTACGCTACGCCGTGGATTGTGCGGGGGCTGAGCCAATTCAATAACTACAGCCTGGCGCCGGTGTTGATCGTGGTGCTGGTGTTGATTGGGGTAGTGGCAGACCGGCGCTGATCAGACCAGACCGAGATAAGGACATCACATGAGCAAAAAGCTACTGGACGACACCAGCAAATTCCTGAGCTATGTATTACGTCACGAACCGCAAGCGATAGGCCTTTCGCTGGATTCAGAGGGCTGGGCAAGCGTGACGGCACTGATCGACGCCGCGTCACGTGAAGGACGCAACCTTACCCGGGAACTGCTGGAACAGGTCGTGCGCACAAACGAGAAGAAACGCTTTTCGTTTTCCGAAAATGGTCAAAATATTCGGGCCGTGCAGGGCCACTCCAACCCAAGCGTCCAGCTGCAACTCGAAGAAAAACAACCGCCAGCACTCCTCTACCACGGCACCGCAACACGATTTGTCGAGTCAATCAACCAGAAGGGCCTTATTCCAGGCTCCCGTCATCATGTGCACCTCAGCGAACAGCTTGAGACTGCCAGGGAAGTTGGGCAGCGCTACGGGACTGTCGTGATTCTTAAGGTAAACACCCCGGAGATGCTGGCCGAGGGTTTCAAGTTTTTCCAGGCTGAGAACGGCGTCTGGCTGACGGAGCAGGTTCCTGTTCGGTTCCTCGAACCTATTTAGCGGCCTGATTACCAAAACTTTTTTCGTAATACTCTTTAAGCGTCATCGGGTCTTTACAACCCAAGGCCAGAGCCTGATTCAGGTAAGTCAAGTTCACGCTGTCGGGCTTACCTTCGTCGTTCATACGTGTCGCCGCCAAGATATAGTAGGCGTCAGCCCGGTACTGATCATAGGTCAGCATCCGCACACTGGCGCGAGCTTGCATGTTGCCCAAGGTTCTTTCTTCCTTGGCCTCGGCTAGCCGATCACTCTCAAAACAAAGCGAGCGATTGGTGTACAACGGGTAATAATCACGGTTGGCGTCAACTTTGAGCAGCATCTGCTTGAGCGTCTCAAGATACTTTATGTGCCCAGGATCAAGCAGATCAAGACGCATGTACGTCATATCGCACTGATAGTAATAACCCACACCAGCGGCCAACAGACCTTGATCCATCGCCTTGTGCATCGGTTCACAAACCTGCTTGCGCTCTTGCTCGGACATGCCGAACCGGCTTTGGATATTGGCCAGCATGTAAGTCGCGACAACGTGCCCGCCCTCTGAGGCCATCTTCAAATCATGTTGGTACGCCGCTATAGCGCCCTGAACCTCTTTGAGTTGTTCGGGCAACGTGGCCTTATCCAGCTCGCCACTGGCTTCAAGCTTGACGTTATCATCGAACAGCAGCTTGAGTTGTTCCGCCTTCTTTTGAGCACGCTCAAAATAATCATCAGGGGAAATCACTGGTAGAGAGGGGGAGCTAGCCGCGAAGGCTGCCGCAGACAGCAGACTGAGCAGCAGGCTGGAAAGAATGGACTTCAAGCGCTTGTATTCCTTTACAAGAAAAAAACCAAGTGGCAGTGGAACGCAGCCATTCCACTGCCGTGATAGCAGGGTTACTTAAGCCAGCTTCTCAAACTTCAAATCCCACACCCCATGCCCCAATCGCTCGCCGCGGCGTTCGAACTTGGTGATCGGCCGCTCGGCCGGGCGTGGCACGCATTTGCCGTCTTCGGCCAGGTTGCGGTAGCCAGGGGCAACGTTCATCACTTCCAGCATGTATTCCGCGTACGGTTCCCAGTCGGTGGCCATGTGCAGGATACCGCCCACTTTCAGCTTGCTGCGCACCAACTCCGCAAAGGACGCCTGGACGATACGACGCTTGTGGTGACGGGCTTTGTGCCACGGGTCGGGGAAGAACAGCATCAGGCGGTCGAGGCTGTTGTCGGCGATGCAGCGGTTGAGCACTTCAATCGCGTCGCAGTCGTAAACTCGCAGGTTGGTCAGGCCCTGGGTCAGCACGCCATTGAGCAATGCGCCGACACCTGGACGGTGGACTTCCACACCGATGAAATCCTGCTCCGGCGCGGCCGCGGCCATTTCCAGCAGGGAGTGGCCCATGCCGAAACCGATTTCCAGGGAGCGTGGGGCCGAACGGCCAAACACCTGGTCGTAATCAACCGGCGCATCGGCCAGGGGCAAAACGAACAGCGGCGTGCCTTGCTCCAGGCCCTTTTGCTGGCCTTCGGTCATACGGCCGGCGCGCATCACAAAACTCTTGATGCGGCGGTGCTTGGACTCGTCGCCCGCTTCCACGGTGTTCGGCGTTTCGTTTGATTCAGTCATCAATAGCTCTTACTTGATCAGACCATCCAGCGGCGAAGAGGCGCTGGCATAGAGTTTTTTCGGCATGCGCCCGGCGAGGTAGGCCAGGCGGCCCGCGACGATCGCGTGTTTCATGGCTTCGGCCATCATGATCGGTTGCTGGGCGTGGGCGATGGCCGAGTTCATCAGCACCGCGTCGCAGCCCAGTTCCATGGCGATGGTCGCGTCGGAGGCAGTGCCCACGCCCGCATCCACCAGCACTGGGATCCTGGCTTCTTCAAGGATGATCTGCAGGTTGTACGGGTTGCAGATGCCCAGGCCCGAACCGATCAGGCCAGCCAGCGGCATCACGGCGATACAGCCGATTTCTGCCAGCTGCCGGGCGATGATCGGGTCATCGCTGGTGTAGACCATCACGTCAAAGCCTTCCTTGACCAGGGTTTCAGCGGCCTTGAGGGTTTCGATCACGTTAGGGAACAGGGTTTTCTGGTCGGCCAGCACTTCCAGCTTCACCAGGTTGTGGCCGTCCAGCAACTCACGGGCCAGGCGGCAGGTGCGCACGGCTTCGATGGCGTCGTAGCAACCGGCGGTGTTCGGCAGGAAGGTGTAGCGGTCTGGGGACAGCACTTCGAGCAGGTTCGGTTCGCCTTCGATCTGGCCCAGGTTGGTGCGGCGCACGGCGAACGTCACGATTTCGGCACCCGAGTCTTCGATGGCCTGGCGGGTCTCTTCCATGTCGCGGTACTTGCCGGTGCCGACCAGCAAGCGGGACTGGTAGGTACGACCGGCCAGGACGAAAGGCTTGTCGTTACGAACGATGCTCATGGGAAATCCTCTGTTTGGATGAGGTTCTGCAGAATGCGTTACCGCCGTGGCGGGCTAACCGCCACCGATGGCGTGGACCACTTCGACCTGGTCGTTTTCCTTCAGCGAGGTCTCGGCGTGCTGGCTACGCGGGACGATATCCAGGTTGAGCTCCACTGCGACACGACGCCCGGTCAGGTCCAGGCGGGTCAGCAGGGCCGCGACGGTTTCACCGTCGGGCAGTTCAAAGGGTTCGCCGTTCAACTGAATGCGCATGCCACGGGCCGCCATCGTTTTTAGGGGCCCGCATTCTAGCGCGATTGGGACCTGCCGGTCAGCTCCAAGCGTCAAGCGGTCAAAGCTGCAAGCGCCACGCTGCCAGGCCAAGGAAGAACCAGCCAAGCAGGAACGCCAGCCCGCCAAACGGCGTGATGATCCCCAGTTTGCTGATGCCAGTCATCGTCAGCGCATACAAGCTGCCCGAGAACAACAGAATACCGACGGTAAACGAGATACCCGCCCAACTGACCAATCGACCGGGAATATGCGCCGCCAGCAACGCCACGCCGAACAACGCCAGGGCGTGCACCAGTTGGTAGGTCACGCCGGTATGGAAGATCGCCAGGTAGTCGGCGCTCAGGCGGTTTTTCAGGCCGTGGGCGGCGAACGCACCCAGGGCGACACCGGTAAAACCGAAAAAGGCAGCCAGCATCAGAAAGCTACGCAGCATGGGGAACTCCAGTCAGACTCATCGGGCAGGGTCTGTATAATGGCCCGCTCAACGGGTTCGGCCAAGCCATCTCTATGCTGCGTGTCCTCTTCAAACGCTTTCTCAACGTCGTGAAATGGTTCGCCATCGGCAGTGTGTTGCTGGTGCTGCTGTTTCGTGTGGTCCCGCCCCCGTTTACCGCGTTGATGGTGGAGCGCAAGGTCGAGTCCTGGATCGACGGCGAACCCATTGACCTGCAACGCAGCTGGGTACCGTGGGATGAAATCAGCGATGACCTCAAAGTGGCGGTGATGGCCGGTGAAGACCAGCGCTTCCCGCAACATTGGGGCTTTGATTTTGGCGCGATCCAGGCCGCGATCCTGCACAACGAACGCGGCGGCTCGATTCGCGGCGCCAGTACGCTGAGCCAGCAAGTGTCGAAAAACCTGTTCCTGTGGGCCGGCCGCAGCTATTTGCGCAAGGGCCTGGAAGCGTGGTTCACCGGGTTGATCGAGGTGCTGTGGCCCAAGGAGCGGATTCTTGAGGTGTACCTCAACAGCGTGGAGTGGGATGACGGCGTGTTTGGTGCCGAAGCGGCGGCGCGGCATCACTTTGGCGTGAGCGCCAAGGGGCTTTCGCGGCAACAGGCCAGTTATCTGGCGGCGGTGTTGCCTAATCCACGGGTGTGGAGTGCCAGCCACCCGACAGCTTATGTGGCACGGCGGGCGGCGTGGATTCGTCAGCAGATGAGTCAGTTGGGTGGGGATGGCTACCTGACTGAGCTGAACAACTCTCGAAAAGCCCCCTGGTCCAACTGACACAACACAAAACAAATGTGGGAGGGGGCTTGCTCCCGATAGCGATAGATCAGTCACTTTGATGTTGACTGACACTCTGCTATCGGGAGCAAGCCCCCTCCCACATTTTTAACCCAGCATTGCCAGCTGGATCAGGCGGCGATCGACAACTTCAACTTGTTCATCGCGCTTTTCTCAAGCTGACGAATCCGCTCGGCCGACACGTTGTACTTCTGCGCCAGGTCATGCAGCGTGGCTTTCTCTTCTGCCAGCCAGCGCTGGTAGAGAATGTCACGGCTGCGGTCGTCCAGCACTTCCAGCGCTTCGTGCAGGTTGTGGTTGGAATTGTCACTCCAGTCGGCGTCTTCCAGTTGACGCGCCGGGTCGTACCGGTGGTCTTCCAGGTAGTTGGCAGGCGATTGGAAGGCGCTGTCGTCATCCGCTTCGGCGGCTGGGTCAAAGGCCATGTCATGGCCGGTCAGGCGGCTTTCCATCTCGCGCACTTCACGAGGCTCCACACCGAGGCTTTCAGCCACGCGGTGGACTTCCTCGTTGTTCAGCCACGCCAGGCGTTTCTTCTGGCTGCGCAGGTTGAAGAACAGTTTGCGCTGGGCCTTGGTGGTCGCGACTTTCACGATGCGCCAGTTGCGCAGGATGAACTCGTGGATTTCCGCCTTGATCCAGTGCACGGCGAACGACACCAGGCGCACACCCATTTCAGGGTTGAAGCGCTTTACAGCCTTCATCAGGCCAACGTTGCCTTCCTGAATCAGGTCAGCCTGGGCCAGGCCGTAGCCACTATAGCTACGGGCGATATGTACGACAAAACGCAGGTGGGCGAGCACCATCTGCCGAGCCGCCCCCAAATCTTGCTCATAGTAGAGACTCTCGGCCAGTTCACGCTCCTGCTCGGGTGTCAGCAATGGAATGCTGTTGACCGTGTGCACATAGGCCTCCAGGTTCGCACCCGGGACCAAGGCATAAGCAGGTTGCAAAGAAGTGGTCATACGAAAAAACCTCCGACTCACATAACTCGTGCAGTTCAGCACTGCGAAAATTGACCTGGGAACCGTAGGACAAGTTCCCTAAACCACTGATACGGTCAATACAAACGAAACCACATTAATCTGGCATTAACTACTTCGGCGCCAGTTCACGTAAATGCCGTGCTACCGCAATCCAGGCACCGATATACCCCAACAACACCGCGCCAAGCAAGAGACTCAGACCATCGGCTACCGGCACCCCGGCCAGGGCAAAATCACTGCCATACAAACCCGCCAGCCCGACAACCGCGTCGTTCAACCAATTCAGGCCAAACGCCAGCACGCCCCAGGACAACACCCCGGCACCCAGGCCATAAAGCGCGCCCATGTACAGGAAAGGACGGCGTACATAGCTGTCCGTGCCGCCGACCAGTTTAATCACTTCTATCTCGGTGCGACGGTTTTCAATATGAAGACGAATGGTATTACCTATCACCAAAAGTAATGCAGACACTAATAACACCGTCAGGCCGAACACAAAGCGGTCACCCAGCTTGAGGATCGCGGCCAGGCGCTCTACCCAGACTAGATCAAGTTGGGCCTGTTGCACCTTGGGCATCTCTGCGAGTTTTTGTCGCAGGGCCTCCAGCGCCGGCTTGTCGACCTCGTTCGGCGTCACCAGCACCACGCCCGGCAGCGGGTTCTGCGGCAGCTCCTTGAGCGCCTCGCCCAGGCCGGACTGCTGCTGGAATTCTTCAAGGGCTTGATCGCGGCTGATGTATTCGGCATCCGCTACGCCCGGAATGTTCTTGATGTCGTCGCGTAGCGCTTCGCCGTCCTTGCTGCTGGTGTCCAGGTTCAGGTACAGCGATATCTGCGCCGCCCGCTGCCAGGAACCGCCGAGGCGTTCCACATTATTAAGCAGCAGCGACAAGCCCATCGGCAGGCTCAAGGCTACGGCCATGACCAGGCAGGTGAAAAAGCTGCCGATCGGCTGTTTGCCCAGGCGACGCAGGCTGTCAAGCAGGCTGGCGCGATGGCTTTCGATCCAGGCGCGCAGCAAGGTGCCGAAGTCCGGGCCATCGTCTTCGTCACGCTTTTTCTTCGGCGGTTGCGGATCGGCAGGCTTGGGTGCCACGCGTTCGGATACTTTGGGGCTACGGGTAGCACTCATACGCCAGCCTCCCCATCACCGATCAAGCGGCCACGTTGCAAGGTCAACATACGATGGCGCATACGGGCGATCAGGGCCAGGTCGTGGCTGGCGATCAATACGCTGGTGCCCAGCCGATTGATGTCTTCGAACACCCCCATGATCTCGGCCGCCAGGCGCGGGTCGAGGTTACCGGTGGGTTCGTCCGCCAGCAGCAAGGCCGGGCGGTGGACGATGGCGCGGGCAATACCGACGCGCTGTTGCTGGCCGGTGGACAGGTCCCCCGGGTAAAGGTCGGTCTTGTCCGACAATGCCACGCGCTCCAGCGCCGAATCCACGCGCTTGACGATTTCGGCTTTGGACAGCCCGAGAATCTGCAGCGGCAGCGCGATGTTGTTGAACACCGTGCGATCGAACAGCAGCTGGTGATTCTGGAACACCACGCCGATCTGGCGGCGTAGAAACGGAATTTGCGCATTGCTGATGGTAGCCAGGTCCTGGCCCGCCAGCAGCAACTTGCCGGTGGTCGGGCGCTCCATGGCGAGTAACAGGCGCAACAGCGTGCTTTTGCCAGCGCCCGAGTGACCGGTGACAAACAAGAACTCGCCGCGACGCACTCGAAAGCTCAGCTCATGCAAGCCCACATGCCCGTTGGCATAGCGTTTACCGACCTGTTCGAATCGAATCATGAACGCTCCCGCTCGGCAAACAGTGCCTGTACAAAGGGTTCGGCTTCAAAGGTGCGCAGGTCGTCGATACCTTCACCGACACCGATATAACGAATCGGCAACCCGAACTGTTTGGCCAGGGCGAAAATCACCCCGCCTTTGGCCGTGCCGTCGAGCTTAGTCAATGCCAGGCCGGTCAGCTGCACCGTCTGGTTGAATTGTTTGGCCTGGCTGATGGCGTTCTGACCAGTACCGGCGTCGAGCACCAGCAAGACTTCATGCGGCGCATCGGCGTCGAGCTTGCTGATCACACGGCGCACTTTCTTCAGCTCTTCCATCAGGTTGTCTTTGGTGTGCAGGCGCCCGGCGGTATCGGCGATCAACACGTCGATATTACGCGCCTTGGCAGCCTGCACGGCATCGAAGATCACCGAAGCGGAATCGGCGCCGGTGTGCTGGGCGATCACCGGGATCTTGTTGCGCTCGCCCCATACCTGCAACTGCTCGACGGCGGCGGCACGGAAGGTGTCACCGGCGGCGAGCATGACTTTCTTGCCCTCGCCCTGCAGCTTCTTGGCCAGCTTGCCGATGGTGGTGGTTTTGCCCGCGCCGTTGACGCCGACCACCAGGATCACGAACGGCTTGTTCGGGGTGATCACCAACGGCGCTTCCACGGGCTTGAGCATTGCAGCCAGTTCGGCCTGCAAGGATTTGTACAACGCATCGGCGTCGGTCAGTTGCTTGCGCGCGACCTTCTGAGTCAGGCTCTGGATGATCACGGCAGTGGCTTCGACACCCACATCGGCGGTGAGCAGGCGGGTTTCGATGTCTTCCAGCAGTTCATCGTCAATGACCTTCTTGCCCAGAAACAGGCTGGCCATACCTTCGCCGATGCTGGCGCTGGTCTTGCTCAGACCCTGCTTGAGGCGGGCGAAAAAGCCGCTCTTGCTGGTTTCGGCTGGCGCGACAGGCTCTTCGATGACCGCAGGCTCGGCAACGACAGCAGGCACTTCAACCGGGATTTCGACCGCTGGCGGCGTCTGGACCACTACCTCTACCGGTGGCGCCACCGGAATGGGCGGCGTCACGTGTTCAGCCTGCACATCTTCAACCAGTGCCACCGGCTCTTCGGCTACCGGTAGCGCAAGCCACGGTTTGTGCTCGGGCTCGGGCTCCGGCTCGGGTTCTGCCTCGACCACCGGCTGCAATACCGGCTCCGCGATGGGCAACACCACCGGCGCCGGCGTCTCGGCAACCGGCTCGGCTTCTACTATAGGCTCTGGAATAGGCTCAGCTTGAACCTGCGGCTGTTCGACGACGGTTTCCTGCGGCTTTTTGCGCAGCCATCCGAACAGGCCTTTTTTCTCGCCAGCCGCAGCTGGGCTCTTCTTGTCGTCGTTGGAACCAAACATGGAGGACGGCTATCTCAAAGTAGCGATGCGCCAGGGCGCCTCGGTAAATAAATTCGATGCAGAACAGACTGCTTTAACGCCCGCTTGTTCATGCGCAACATTTTGTAAGGCGTAAATAAGTGCCTTGGCAAATCGTTTCAATATGGGACTGAAGCGATAAAATCGGCGAAACGTGGAAGATTGTCGGGGAAAAACGCCAACTACTCCAACTTTCCTACGACTGAACCCAGGACTAGATGACGACCGCAGTGGCCGTCCCTAAATCGGATCAGTATCCTAGCACCTCCTCGCCCGCCGACGCTAAGACCAAGCGGGCAGCCCAACAGGTTAAAAAACGAATGAATGCTCTAGCCCGCCGCGCCGCAGGCCTGCTGCTCAGCACAGTTTGTCTGCCCCTTTCAGCCTTCGCTGCCGACCCACAACCCACTCATGAATTCACTCTGGATAACGGCCTTAAAGTGGTCGTGCGCGAAGACCATCGCGCGCCAGTGGTGGTTTCCCAAGTCTGGTACAAGGTTGGTTCAAGCTACGAAACCCCGGGCCAGACCGGTTTGTCCCACGCCCTTGAACACATGATGTTCAAAGGCAGCGCCAAGGTCGGCCCCGGCGAAGCCTCGCTGATCCTGCGTGACCTGGGCGCCGAAGAAAACGCGTTCACCAGCGATGACTACACCGCGTATTACCAGGTGCTGGCCCGCGACCGCCTGGGCGTGGCCTTTGAGCTGGAAGCCGACCGCATGGCCAGCCTGCGCCTGCCCGCCGACGAGTTCAGCCGCGAAATCGAGGTAATCAAGGAAGAACGCCGCCTGCGCACCGACGACAACCCGATGTCCAAGGCCTACGAACGCTTCAAGGCCATGGCCTTCCCGGCCAGCGGCTACCACACGCCGACCATCGGCTGGATGGCTGACCTTGAGCGCATGAAGGTCGAGGAACTGCGCCACTGGTACCAATCCTGGTATTTGCCCAACAACGCTACCCTGGTAGTGGTCGGCGATGTGACCCCGGACGAGGTGAAAAGCCTGGCCCAGCGTTACTTCGGCCCGATCCCCAAGCGTGATGTGCCACCGGCGAAGATCCCGCTGGAGCTGGCCGAACCCGGCGAGCGCCTGCTGACCCTGCGGGTGCAGACCCAACTGCCAAGCGTGTTCCTGGGCTTCAACGTACCGGGCCTGGCCACCGCCGAAGACAAACGCTCGGTGCAAGCCTTGCGCCTGATCTCGGCCCTGCTGGACGGCGGCTACAGTGCACGTATCTCCGAGCAACTTGAGCGTGGTGAGGAGCTGGTATCCGCCGCGTCCACCAACTACGACGCCTATACCCGTGGCGATACGTTGTTCATGCTCTCGGCCACGCCCAACCAGCAGAAACAAAAGACCGTCGCCCAAGCCGAAGCCGGCCTGTGGCGCCTGCTTGATGAGTTGAAAGCCAAGCCGCCGACCGCTGAAGAACTGGAGCGCATCCGTGCTCAGGTCATCGCCGGCCTGGTGTACCAACGCGACTCCATCACCAGCCAGGCCACTGCCATCGGCTCCCTGGAAACCGTCGGCCTGTCCTGGAAGCTGATGGACACCGAACTGGCCGACCTGCAAAGCGTGACGCCAGAAGATATCCAGAAAGCCGCGCGCACCTATTTCACCCGCGAACGTCTGAGCGTCGCCCATGTATTGCCTGAGGAGACCGCTCATGAGTGATCGTAAAAGCAGCCGCCTGATCCTGCCCAGCCTGATCGCAGTCACCCTGGTTGCGGCCAGTGCCGTGTATTTCCTGCGCCCGAGCGAGTCGGTCGCCAGCCAGGCTCTGGAAAAGGCCCAATCGGCCAGCACCCTGCAGTCGCTGGCGGAACTGGACGGCAAGGCGCCAACCAACCGCAAGCTCGATGTGCAAACCTGGACCACCGCCGAAGGCGCCAAGGTGCTGTTTGTCGAAGCCCATGAACTGCCGATGTTCGATATGCGCATCCTGTTCGCCGCCGGCAGCAGCCAGGATGGCGACACACCGGGCCTGGCGCTGATGACCAACGCCATGCTCAACGAAGGCGTGCCGGGCAAGGATGTCAGCCAGATCGCCAGTGGTTTTGAGGGCCTCGGCGCCGACTTCGGCAATGGTGCCTACCGCGACATGGCGCTGGTCACCCTGCGCAGCCTCAGCGACAGCGATAAGCGCACCGCAGCCCTGGCACTGTTCGACCAGGTTATTGGCCAACCGACGTTCCCGGCAGACTCCCTGGCGCGGATCAAGAACCAGATCCTGGCCGGCTTCGAGTATCAGAAGCAGAACCCCGCCAAGCTGGCGAGCATCGAACTGTTCAAGCGCCTGTACGGCGATCACCCTTACGCGCACCCGAGCGAAGGCACCCCCGAGAGTGTGCCGAAGATCACCCTGGCGCAGTTGAAGGCATTCCACGCCAAAGCCTACGCGGCGGGTAATGCTGTGATTGCGGTGGTCGGCGACCTGACTCGCGCTGAGGCCGAGGCCATGACGGCCAAAGTGTCGGCCTCGCTGCCCAAAGGGCCAGCCATGGCCAAGATCGCTCAACCGACCGAGCCAAAAGCCGGCCTGAGCCGTATCGAGTTTCCCTCCAAGCAAACCCACCTGCTGTTTGCGCAATTGGGCATCGACCGCGCCGATCCGGACTACGCAGCTCTGTCCCTGGGCAACCAGATCCTTGGCGGCGGTGGCTTCGGCACCCGCTTGATGAGCGAAGTGCGCGAAAAACGCGGCCTGACCTACGGCGTGTACTCCGGTTTCTCGCCAATGCAGGTGCGCGGCCCGTTCATGATCAACTTGCAGACCCGCGCCGAAATGAGCGGCGGCACCCTGCGCCTGGTTGAGGATGTACTGGCTGACTACCTCAAGAACGGCCCCACGCAAAAAGAACTGGACGACGCCAAGCGCGAACTGGCCGGCAGCTTCCCGCTGTCCACCGCGAGCAACGCCGATATTGTCGGGCAACTGGGCGCCATGGGTTTTTACAACCTCCCGCTGAGCTATCTGGAAGATTTCATGAAACAATCCCAGGCCCTGACCGTAGAGCAGGTCAAGGCAGCCATGAACAAACACTTGAGCGCCGACAAGATGGTCATCGTGACCGCCGGCCCGACGATTGCGCAAAAGCCACTACCGCCCCCCACTGATAAACCTGCCGAGCAGCCGCTCGGGGTTCCGGAGCATTAATGGCCAGTTCATCTCGCCCGAAAAAACCTGTCCACAACGTGCATAACGGTGTGGGCCAACTGCGCATCATTGGCGGTGAATGGGGCAGCCGCAAGCTGAGCTTCCCCGACGTCGTAGGCCTGCGCCCGACGCCGGATCGCGTGCGTGAAACCCTGTTCAACTGGCTTGCGCCATACATCGGCGGGGCCAAGGTGCTGGACCCGTTCGCCGGCAGTGGCGCGCTGTTCCTGGAGGCGCTGTCGCGTGGCGCGGCCCAGGGCCAGGCGTTGGATGCCAGTAATGTGGCGGTGTCCAGCCTCAAGGAACACCTGGGCACGCTGCGTTGCACCACCGGCCAGGTGCAGACGGCCGACGCGCTGCGCTACCTGGAAACCCAGGCGGTGACTGAATACGACGTGGTGTTCCTCGACCCGCCGTTCAACCAGAACCTGCTGCCGACTGTGTGTGCTTTGCTCGAAGAGCGCCAGTGGCTGGCACCGGATGCCTGGATCTACACTGAAAGCGAGACCGCGCCGTCAACGCTCGGCCTGCCGGGCAGTTGGCGCCTGCATCGGGAGCAAAAGTCCGGGCGGGTGTATTACGCGTTGTGGCATCGCCTGGTCGAAAACGCCGCTTAACCTGTGGCAGGGGAGCTTGCCACGGCGAGCTCACTGGCTACCGAGAGTTTCATGACCCCCTCTTCCGATCTGTTCAAACCCGCCTTCGGCCTCGGCAACCCTCACCTGCAAACACTGTGGGGGCCGCTGTTGCGCCCAACGACCCATATCGAACGCCAACGCGAACGTCTATGGCTGGAAGACGGCGACTTCCTCGACCTCGACTGGCATGGTCCCCATGACCTGAACGCACCGTTGGTACTGGTGCTGCATGGGCTGACCGGTTCGTCCAATTCGCCCTATGTGGCCGGCCTGCAACAAGCCCTCGCCGGCCAAGGTTGGGCCAGCGTTGCGTTGAACTGGCGCGGCTGCTCGGGCGAGCCCAACCTTCTGGCGCGCAGTTATCACTCCGGGGCCAGCGAAGACCTGGCCGCGGCGATTGCCCATCTGCGCGCCAAACGGCCACTGGCACCGCTGTATGCCGTGGGGTATTCCCTGGGCGGCAATGTGTTGCTCAAGCACTTGGGCGAAACCGGCGTGACTTCGGGGCTGCAAGGCGCGGCGGCGGTCTCGGTACCGTTTCGCCTGGACCAATGCGCTGATCGCATCGGTCTGGGGTTTTCGCGGATCTACCAGAAGCACTTCATGCGCGAGATGCTGGCGTACATTCGCGTAAAGCAACGCCAGTTTTTGCAAGATGGACGTGAGGAAGGACTGAAAACCCTGGAGGCACTGGGCTCCCTGGAGAAGATGCGCACGTTCTGGGACTTCGATGGGCGAGTGACTGCGCCGTTGCATGGCTTCTTGAGTGCTGAGGATTACTATCGCCGCGCATCCAGTCGCTACTACCTGGGCGATATCCGCACACCAACACTGATCATCCAGGCCGCCGATGATCCGTTTGTGTTTGCTCATAGCCTGCCGGAAGCGAGTGAGCTGTCGGAGTGCACCGAGTTTGAATTGCTGACAAAGGGTGGGCATGTGGGCTTTGTGGAGGGTTCACTGAAACGTCCCGGCTATTACTTGGAACGCCGCATCCCACAGTGGTTACTGACACAACGCAGTTAAAAATGTGGGAGGGGCGGTGCGACGATTCGACTTGCCCCCGACAGCGGTGGATCAGTTACAGATACTGAGACTGACACACTGCAATCGGGGGCAACCCCCCTCCCACATTTTGATTGGGTTTACAGGGCCAATTGCTCAGTCGCCTGTTGCAATTTCCCGCGCCGGATCCGTAATCCACTCACTCCACGACCCCGCATACAACTTGCCCAACGGATATCCCGCCAACGCCAGGGCAAACAGGTTATGGCATGCCGTCACCCCCGAACCGCAATACGCCACCAACTCCTGCGGCGGGCGCCCCTGCAACTGCGCAGCAAAGCGTTGCTTGAGCTGCTCGGCCGGCAGGAAGCGCCCGTCACTGCCCAGGTTTTCATTGAATGCTGCGCACTGCGCGCCGGGAATATGCCCGGCAATCGGGTCTATGGGCTCTACTTCGCCACGAAAACGCGGCTGGGCGCGGGCGTCGATCAAGGTCAGGCCGGGCTGACCCAGGCGTTTTTGCAAATGCTCGGCATCCAGCACCAGCCGATTATCCGGCGTACCAGTGAAGGTGCCCGGCTCGGTCACCGGCGCATCCAGGCTCAAGGGGAAACCGGCGCTGTGCCAGGCCTTGAGGCCACCATCGAGAATAAACACCCCATCACGCTTGCCCAGCCAGGCCAGCAGCCACCAGGCACGGGCGGCATAGGCACCGGGGCCGTCGTCATACAGCACCACATCGGTGTCGGCGCTGATGCCCCAAGCTCGCAGCTGTTGGGCGAAGGTGTCCGCCGCAGGCAAAGGATGGCGGCCGGTCAAGCCCTTGGTCACCGGGCCACTCAGATGACGCTCCAGGTCGGCGTATTGCGCGCCCTCGATATGCCCTTCGGTGTAGCTGCACAGGCCGTAATCCGGGTCTTCCAGGGCAAAGCGGCAATCCAGGATCACCAGCCCTGCCGACTTCTGGCGCTCGGCCAATTGCGGGGGGCTGATCAGTTGGGCAAGCGGCATGACTGACTCCTGTGAATACAAAGGGGAAAGGTCTTACTTCACTTCTTCCAGTGCCTGGTTCAGGGGCACGTAAAATTCCTTGAACAACGCATCCACCGCTTCTTTGGCCTGGGGCGTGACAAACCCCGCCTCCAACACCAGCACCTGGTACACCCCGCGCTTGATCGCCTCGGCGCTCAGGTGGGTGGACTTTTCGTTGGTGGTGCACAGGAACCGCACCCAGGAGGTCAGGATGATCCAGGCATTCAGGGTCAGGGCTTCGGTTTGCACCGGGCCCATATTCAGAATGCCGGCATCGACAAACCCCTGGTAAATGGCACCGCCCTGGATCAGGCAACGCTGGGAAAACCGCCGATAGCCCGTGGCCAGTTCCGGATCGCTCTCCAGCAGATGTTCGAGGTCGCGGTGCAGGAAACGATAGCGCCACATGCCCGCCAGCACGGCTTGCAGATAAAAGCGTTTGTCCTCCACCACCATCGTGCGCCCCTGGGGCGGGCGCAGGAAACTGTCCACCAGGGCTTCATATTCGCGAAACAGCACGGCGATGATCGCCTGCTTGTTGGGGAAGTGGTAGTACAGGTTGCCCGGAGAAATCTCCATATGGGCGGCGATATGGTTGGTGCTGACACTGCGCTCGCCCTGCTGGTTAAAAAGCTCCAGGCTGGTTTGCACAATGCGCTCGCTGGTCTTTACTCGTGGTGCCATGGGGGATCAGCTTCCAAACACGGGATGGGGCATCTTACGGCCTATGCCGGCCAGGTTAAATCTGGATGTTACTGCAATGTTATTTGACAATTTAGAGCAATGACTCTAAAAATCCAGGCAGACCTATAACAATCGGGAACTGCGCCATGTCTGCCAACGTTGCCTACCTGCAAGATGCCCAGGCCTTGGACCACCTCCAGGAGCTGTTCGAAGCCCAGCGTCGCGCCTACGCCGCCAACCCGATGCCACCGGCTGCGCAACGCCAACAATGGCTCAAGGCCCTGCGCGATGTGCTCAGCGACGAACGCCAGGCGCTGATCACTGCGATCAGCCAGGACTTCAGCCATCGCAGCGCAGACGAAACCCTGTTCGCCGAATTGATGCCCAGCCTGCATGGCATTCACTATGCCAGCAAACACCTCAAGGGCTGGATGAAACCCTCCCGCCGCGCTGTAGGCATTGCCTTCCAGCCCGCCTCGGCCAAAGTCATTTATCAACCGTTGGGCGTCGTCGGCGTCATCGTGCCGTGGAACTACCCGTTGTATCTGGCTATCGGCCCGTTGGTCGGGGCTTTGGCCGCCGGCAACCGGGTGATGCTCAAGCTCAGCGAGTCCACACCGGCCACCGGCGAACTGCTCAAGGCGCTGCTGGCCAGGATCTTTCCCGAGGACCTGGTGTGCGTGGTGCTGGGCGAAGCCGAAGTGGGCATGGCGTTTTCCAAATTGCGCTTCGATCACCTGCTGTTCACCGGCGCCACCAGCATTGGCAAACACGTGATGCGTGCGGCGGCCGAAAACCTCACGCCGGTCACCCTGGAACTGGGCGGCAAGTCACCAGCCATCGTCTCGGCCGATGTACCGCTCAAGGACGCCGCCGAGCGTATCGCCTTCGGCAAAGCCTTGAATGCCGGGCAAACCTGTGTTGCGCCAGACTATGTGTTGGTGCCGGAGGACCGCGTCGCAGGGTTTGTCGAGGCATATTCCAAGGCCGTGCGTGGGTTTTATCCGACCCTGGCCGACAACCCGGACTACACCGCCATCATCAACGAGCGGCAACTGGCCCGGCTCAATGCCTACGCCAAGGACGCTACCGACAAGGGCGCCACCCTGGTCCCACTGTACGAGCAAGGCCAGGCTCGACGTATGGCCCACAGCCTGCTGCTGAATGTCAGCGACGACATGACAGTCATGCAGGACGAGATTTTCGGCCCGCTCTTGCCCATCGTGCCGTATCGCGGCCTTGACCAAGCCTTTGCCTACATCAACCAGCGTCCACGCCCACTGGCCCTGTACTACTTCGGCTACAACAAGAACGAGCAGGAGCGTGTGCTTCACGAAACCCATTCCGGCGGCGTATGCCTGAACGACACCTTGCTGCACGTAGCCCAGGACGACATGCCATTTGGTGGCATCGGCCCGTCGGGCATGGGCCATTACCACGGCCATGAAGGCTTCCTGACATTCAGCAAGGCCAAGGGCGTGCTGGTTAAACAGCGCCTGAACGCGGCGAAGTTGATCTACCCCCCTTACGGCAAATCGATTCAGAAATTGATCCAGAAGTTGTTTATTCGCTGATAACCGTCACCTTCAGGACGATAAAAACAATGAACCCCAGCCTGAACGATTCACCCGCACTGTCTCGGCGCGGCGTCTTGAAAATCGGCCTGTGCGCCAGCGCTTTCCTCGCCACGGCCGGGCTTGGCGCCAGTCTCAGCGGTTGCTCCAGCAGTACGCCGGCCAGCGGCTTCGCGATGTTGCGCGCCAGTGATTTGCCGTTCTTGCGCGCGGTGATCCCAGTGCTGCTGGAGGGTGCGGCCAGCGCCGAGACAGTGGTCGCAGGCATTGAAGACACCCTGAAAAAACTCGACTACAGCCTGCAAAACTTGTCGCCGGAGATGTTCAAGCTCACCCAGCAGTTATTCGACGTGCTGGGCATGGGCATCACCCGCGGCCCGCTGACCGGTATCTGGGGCAGTTGGGAAAATGCCAGCAGCGAGCAGATCCGCAACTTCCTGCACCGCTGGGAAAACAGCTACCTGAACCTGTTACGCATGGGCCAGGGCTCACTGCTCAAGTTGGTGATCATGGCCTGGTATTTCCGGCCCGCCTCCTGGGCCCATTGCGGTTATCCCGGCCCACCGAAGATCTGATTCGCATCCCTCACAATAAAAACCAGAGACGACCCTGATGCCCGTACCCGATCTGTTCCGCGATGGCCTGGCCCGTGGCTGGAAAACCCACAATGGTGCCGCCCTCGACAACGACCTGACCCTGGAAGCCGATGTAGCCATTATTGGTAGCGGTGCCGGTGGTGGCACCACCGCAGAGATCCTCAGCGCCGCTGGCTACAAGGTGTTGCTGATCGAAGAGGGCCCACTCAAGACCAGCAGTGACTTCAAGCTGCTCGAAGACGAAGCCTACGCCAGCCTCTACCAGGAAGGCATTGGTCGCATGAGCAAGGACGGCGCCATCACCATCCTGCAAGGTCGGGCGGTGGGCGGCACCACCTTGATCAACTGGACCTCCAGCTTTCGTACACCCGACGCCACCCTCGCCCACTGGGCCAGCGAATACGCGGTGAAGGGCCACAGCAGCACCGAGATGGCGCCCTGGTTCGAAAAAATGGAGCAGCGCCTGGGCATCGCACCCTGGGCGCTTCCACCGAATGCCAACAACGATGTGATCCGCAAAGGCTGCGAAAAGCTTGGCTACAGCTGGCATGTGATCCCGCGCAATGTGCGCGGCTGCTTCAACCTGGGTTATTGCGGCATGGGTTGCCCGGTGAACGCCAAACAATCGATGCTGGTGACGACTATCCCCTCCACCCTGGAGAAAGGCGGCGAACTGCTGTACCTCGCCCGCGCCGAGCAGCTCAAATACAGCGGCGACACCATCAGCAGCCTGGAATGCGTGGCCATGGACGAGCGCTGCGTGGCGCCGACCGGGCGCAAGATCACCGTAAAAGCCAGGCATTACGTGCTGTCGGGCGGCGGTATCAATAGCCCGGCCCTGCTGATGCGCTCGGACGCGCCCGACCCGCATTCGCGGCTGGGCAAGCGGACCTTCTTGCACCTGGTCAACTTCTCGGCGGGGCTGTTCGACGAAGTGATCAACCCGTTCTACGGTGCGCCGCAATCGATTTACTCCGACCATTTCCAATGGCAGGACGGCACTACCGGCAAAATGTCCTACAAGCTCGAAGCGCCACCCTTACACCCAGGATTGGCCAGCACCTTGTTTGGCGGTTACGGCAAACAGAACGCGTTGGACATGAACCAACTGCCTCACACCCACGCCATGCTCGCCCTGCTGCGCGACGGCTTTCACCCCGACAGCCCGGGCGGCAGCGTGGATTTACGCGGCGATGGCACACCCGTGCTCGACTATCAGGTTTCGCCCTACGCCTGGGACGGCCTGCGCCGGGCCTTCCACAGCATGGCCGAGATTCAGTTCGCGGCAGGGGCCAAATCGGTCAAGCCTTTGCATCACGACGCACGGTACGTGAACAGCCTGGCCGAAGCGCGCAGCATGATTGACGGTTTGAACCTGGAGTTGCACCGCACAACCCTTGGCAGCGCCCATGTGATGGGCGGCTGTGCCATGGGCGAAGATCCGAAGCATGCGGTAACCGACAGCCTCGGTCGCCACCACCAACTGCGTAACCTGTCGATTCATGACGGCTCGCTGTTTCCTACCAGCATCGGGGCAAATCCCCAGTTGTCGGTGTATGGATTGAGCGCCCAACTGGCGTCAGCCTTGGCCGAACGTCTGAAAACAGCGTGAAAAACCGTTCGATTCACGGCATTTATCTACGTAAGTCGACTTGGCCGACCGGGATGGCTGCGATACCATCCGGTTCCCCAACGGACTCCGCCAGGACGACGCGATGAACCGAGTGTTGTACCCAGGTACCTTCGACCCGATTACCAAAGGCCATGGCGATCTGGTCGAACGCGCCTCTCGCCTGTTCGACCATGTGATCATCGCGGTCGCAGCCAGCCCCAAGAAAAACCCGCTGTTTCCCCTGGAACAACGTGTGGAGCTGGCGCAAGAGGTCACCAAGCACCTGCCGAATGTGGAAGTAGTGGGCTTTTCGACATTGCTGGCGCATTTCGCCAAGGAGCAGAACGCCAATGTGTTCTTGCGCGGCTTGCGGGCGGTGTCGGATTTCGAATACGAATTCCAACTGGCCAACATGAACCGCCAACTGGCGCCGGACGTGGAAAGCCTGTTCCTCACACCGTCGGAGCGTTATTCGTTCATTTCCTCGACGTTAGTTCGTGAAATTGCTGCTTTGGGCGGAGATATCACCAAGTTCGTGCATCCTGCCGTGGCGGACGCACTGACATTGCGCTTCAAGAAGTAAGACCGCTCAATCGGTGCCTGCTCGCACTGCGGGCGCCAATGCGGCACAATTGCGCGCATTAGTTTTCAGATGCCTTGGCAGAGTGCCCTGGCAGGAGTTTCCATGTCCCTGATCATCACCGACGATTGCATCAACTGCGACGTCTGCGAACCCGAGTGCCCGAACGCCGCCATTTCCCAGGGCGAAGAGATCTACGTGATCGACCCCAACCTGTGCACCCAGTGCGTCGGCCACTACGACGAACCGCAGTGCCAGCAGGTTTGCCCGGTTGATTGCATTCCGCTGGATGAAGCGCACCCGGAGACTGAAGAGCAGTTGATGGAGAAGTACCGCAAGATTACCGGTAAGGCCTGAGTTTTTTAGTGCCTGTGAGGGCCTCATCGGGGGCAAGCCCCCTCCCACATTTTGAATGTGTTCACAAATCAAAGTGTGGGAGGGGGCTTGCCCCCGATGACAATCTCAGCCATCACAAAGCTATCAGCTCTGACACTTGGGGCAAAACACACTCGCCCGCTGCCCCAGCACCACATTGCGCAACTCGCTCCCGCAGACCTTGCACGCCTCGCCGCCACGGCCATACACGAACAGTTCCTGCTGGAAATACCCCGGCTGCCCATCACCGCCGATAAAGTCGCGCAGCGTGGTGCCGCCCCGCTCGATAGCGGCGGCCAGCACCCGTTTGATCTCAATCGCCAGCTTCAAATAGCGCCCGCGTGAAATGCCACCGGCGGCACGCCGCGGGTCAATACCCGCCGCAAACAACGCCTCTGTCGCATAGATATTGCCCACGCCCACCACCACCGCGTTGTCCATGATGAACGGCTTCACCGCCATGGACTTGCCGCGTGACAGCTGGAACAAACGCTCGCCATCAAACAGCTCGGTCAACGGCTCCGGGCCCAGACGCAGCAGCAGTTCGTGGTTGTGCGGATCCTGGCTCCAGAGCATCGCGCCGAAACGCCGAGGGTCGGTGTAGCGCAGGGCCATCCCCGACTCCAACTCGATATCCACATGTTCATGCTTGGCCGCGGGCATACCGACCTCAACCAGACGCAGGTTGCCCGACATACCCAAGTGACTGATCAAGGTGCCCACTTCGGCATTGATCAACAGGTACTTGGCCCGCCGTTCCACCAGCACGATGCGCTGGCCAGACAGGCGCACATCCAGGTCTTCCGGGATCGGCCAGCGCAGGCGCCGCTCACGCACCACCACGCGACTGACGCGTTGGCCTTCCAGGTGCGGGGCAATGCCGCGTCGGGTGGTTTCGACTTCAGGTAACTCGGGCATGTGTACCTCTTGAATGACGGTTCAGTGCGCACCCAGTTCGCGGATCGACAACTTCAGGCTTTCGAAGTCGTAATCCGACAGGCCCACGTAATCCAGCACCAGGTGCCCGATTGCATTCCACTCATGGTCCACCGCCTGGCTCCCCAGTACGCGAAACGACGAACAGATATGCTCGGCCATCTTCAAGATAGCCAGCAGGTTCTTGAGCTGCGGGTTGCGCGACGACTCATCACTGAAAATCGCCAGAGCGTTGTGGTGATTGGCGATGGCGTCGGTGACATGCTCCGGCAGGCGCCAGGACTTGGCGGTGTAGTAGCCGACCACTGCATGGTTGGTGTGGAACGCGTTGTTTTCGGTGTCGACCACGCGGCAATCCGGGCCGGCGTTGGCGTAAGCCTGTTCCAGCACGGACATGTAGTTGGGAAAACGCTTGAGCATCAACGGTACGCCGCAATCGTGGAACAGGCCCAGGGCATAGGCTTCGTCGACGGTTTGCGAGCCGGTGCGCTTGGCCAGCGTGAGGCAGGTCATCGCCACATCCTGGGCGGTGTCCCAGAAACGGTTGAGGGTAACGATGGTGTTGTCGCTCATCTCGCCCTTGATCGACTGCGCGTTGATCAAGTTGATGATCGAGCGGCTGCCCAACAGGTTTACCGCACGCTGGATCGATGCAATTTTGTTGCTCAGGCCGTAATACGGCGAATTGACGATCTTCAGCAGCGCACCAGACAAGCCCGGGTCCTGGGAGATCAACCGTGCGATCACTTCCAGGTCCGGGTCGGGCATGTACTGCTCCATCTGCAAATCCACCATGATTTGCGGTTGGGGCGGCACGCTGATGCCTTGCAGGGCCTGTTGAATCTGCTCGGCGGAAAGCTCTTGGGACATAAATACACACTCTGGGCTAGGCGCGAATTCTACCCCTTATGCAGCCGTGACCGACACCCAAAAACCCAAGTGAAACCCGATCGAATGTGGGAGCTGGCTTGCCTGCGATAGCATCACCACCGTACGTCTGATACACCGCACCGCCCGCATCGCAGGCAAGCCAGCTCCCACATGAAAGAGTGCGCAAAGGGTATACTCCCGCTCTTTTTTCCGGAGCGACGTCATGTCCCTGCCAAGCCTGCGTCTCAAAGCCAACGCCGATCGTCGTTTGCGCAACGGCCACCTGTGGGTCTACAGCAACGAAATCGACGTGGCCGCCACCCCACTTCACGGCTTCCAGGCAGGCGACCAGGCTATCCTGGAAGCAGCCGGCGGCAAGACCCTGGGCATCGTGGCCATGAGCCCGAACAACCTGATCTGCGCCCGCCTGCTGTCGCGCGACATCAAGTTGCCGCTGGACAAGTCGCTGCTGGTGCACCGCCTCAACGTCGCGCTGTCCCTGCGTGATCGCCTGTTCGACAAGCCGTTCTACCGCCTGGTCTACGGTGATTCCGACCTGCTGCCGGGCCTGGTGGTCGACCGTTTCGGCGACATCCTGGTGGTGCAGATCGCTTCGGCGACCATGGAAGCGCATAAAGAAGACGTGATCGCGGCCCTCACCCAGGTGCTCAAGCCCAGCGGCATCCTGTTCAAGAATGACTCCGCCGCACGCGACGCCGAGGGCCTCAACCGCTACGTCGAAACGGTTTTCGGCCTGGTGCCGGAGTGGGTGGCGCTGGAAGAGAACGGCGTGAAATTCGAAGCCCCGGTGATCCAGGGCCAGAAAACCGGCTGGTTCTACGACCACCGCATGAACCGCGCCCGCCTGGCCCCGTATGCCAAAGGCAAGCGCGTGCTCGACCTGTACAGCTACATCGGCGGCTGGGGCGTGCAAGCTGCAGCCTTTGGCGCCAGTGAAGTGTTCTGCGTCGACGCTTCGGCCTTCGCCCTCGACGGCGTAGAGCGCAACGCCGCGCTGAACGGCTTTGCCGAGAAGATGACCTGCATCGAAGGCGACGTCTTTGAAGCGTTGAAAGAACTGAAAGCCAGCGAAGAGCGCTTCGACGTGATCGTCGCCGATCCACCGGCCTTCATCAAACGCAAAAAAGACATGAAGAATGGCGAAGGCGCCTACCGCCGCCTCAACGAGCAAGCCATGCGCCTGCTCAGCAAGGACGGCATCCTGGTCAGCGCTTCGTGCTCGATGCACCTGCCGGAAGACGATCTGCAAAACATCCTGCTGACCAGCGCCCGTCACCTGGATCGCAATATCCAGATGCTCGAACGCGGCGGCCAGGGCCCGGACCACCCGGTGCATCCGGCGATTGTCGAGACGCGGTATATCAAGAGCATTACTTGTCGCTTGCTGCCTAATAGCTGACAGCGGGATGCTCCCCGTAGGAACAGTCAACGACTGATCCTACGGGCCTTTCAGCTGTTTCCCACTGCCATTTCCATTGACTTCCCTTGCCGTCACACCGACTCTCCTCCCCCCAGCAAGGAAGGGTAGAGCGGTCCGGTTGATGCCTATTAGTACAGCCACACCAAACAAGTCATATTTCATCGTACTGTTGATGACCATGACCCTGCTCGCAGTCTTCCCCCTCGACGTAGTCCTGCCGTCCTTTCCCGCCCTCTCCAATCACTTTGGCCACACGCCTTCAGAAATCGCCCAGTCCGTCAGTATTTTTGCCATTGGCCTGGCCGTCTCGTTACTGCTGATAGGCCCGTTGTCTGACATGTTCGGCCGCAAAAAACTGCTGCTGGCAGGTATTGCCTTATCGGCGCTGGGTGCAGCCGGTTGTTTGCTGGCCCCGGATTTCAATTGGTTTATCGGCTTTCGCGTGGTTCAGGCCGTAGGGTGCGGGGCGTTTGCCCTGTCGCAGGCGCTTATCCAGGACTTGTTTACAGGACGGGAGCTGCAACGGATTCGAATCTGGATGACCACCGCCGGCGGAGTGTTCATCTCAAGCTCGCCACTGATGGGCACCTGGCTGCAAATTTATGGCGGATGGCAGGCGAGTTTTTACGTGTTTATCGTGTTAGCCACAGTGGTGTGGCTCTGGTCCGCACGCCTGCTGCACGACTCGCGCAGCAGCCATCGCCCTTCACCGCTACAGTTCTTCAACGGCTATTGGCTGCTGTTTTCCGACCTCCGTTTCGTCAGCTATTGGTTGATTTCCGCCCTGGCCTTTGCCTGCCATTTCTCGTTTATCGTGATGTCGCCCCTGATCTTCATGGAGCGCTTGAACCTGTCGACGTATCAATTCGCCTGGGCATTGCTGCTATATGGCGCGGCCTACGTCTGCGGCGGAGTGATTGCCAGTATCCTGCATCGCAAAATGGACGCCGACCGGCAAATCAACACTGGCCTGTTGCTGATCACTGTTTCAGGTCTGGTCATGCTCTGGCTGGCCTGGCAGTTCGGCCTGTCGGCCGCCACGGTGCTGATCCCGATGTTGATCTGCACAGCCGGCACCACCATCTGTCGACCCATCGCCAACTCCAAGGCCATGAGCCTCTACCCGCAACTGGCTGGCACGGCGACCTCTGCCGGTAGCTTGCTGATTTTCATGTGCGGCGGCCTGATCAGCCTGGTGATCAACCTGGCCACCGCCAACCTGACCACCGCGCTAGCCCTGTGCTTTCTAACCCTGAGTGCCGCCGGGCTCGCCCTGAATGCGCTGATCAAGCAGCGCCCACATGTCCTGTAGCGGCTATCTTCAAGGTTACGGCCATTCCCTCCAGCCGCCAGCGGTGTAGAATCGGCCCTATTCATCGCCAGTCATCCCCCGGCGGGTTTATGAGCTCGAGGCCCAAGCAAGCGGCGATCCCGCGATGCGAGTGGCAACTTCCGGACACACGGCCATTTTTCGGGTGTTCCAGTCGTCAATTAGAAGCTCACTCCCCTTTGCACCTGATTAATAAGTGATTAGCCGCCCGGAGTGCTCCATGCCAGATTACCGCTCGAAAACATCCACCCACGGCCGCAACATGGCCGGCGCCCGCGCACTGTGGCGTGCCACGGGGATGAAGGATGACGACTTCAAGAAGCCGATCATCGCGATTGCCAACTCCTTTACCCAGTTCGTACCGGGCCATGTCCACCTCAAGGACCTGGGCCAACTGGTCGCCCGCGAGATCGAACGGGCCGGCGGCGTGGCCAAGGAATTCAACACCATTGCCGTGGACGACGGCATCGCCATGGGCCATGACGGCATGCTGTATTCCCTGCCGAGCCGCGAGATCATCGCCGACTCCGTGGAGTACATGGTCAACGCCCACTGCGCCGACGCCATCGTGTGCATCTCCAACTGCGACAAGATCACCCCCGGCATGTTGATGGCTGCCTTGCGCCTGAACATCCCGGTGATCTTCGTCTCCGGCGGCCCGATGGAAGCCGGCAAGACCAAGCTCGCGTCCCACGGACTCGACCTGGTCGACGCCATGGTGATCGCCGCCGATTCCAGCGCTTCTGACGAGAAGGTCGCGGAATACGAGCGCAGCGCCTGCCCGACCTGCGGTTCGTGCTCCGGCATGTTCACCGCCAACTCGATGAACTGCCTGGTAGAAGCCTTAGGTCTCGCCTTGCCGGGTAACGGTTCCACACTGGCCACCCACAGCGACCGCGAGCAACTGTTCCTGCAAGCCGGCCGCACCATCGTCGAGCTGTGCAAGCGTTACTACGGTGAGAACGATGAGTCGGTGTTGCCGCGCAATATCGCCAACTTCAAGGCGTTCGAAAACGCCATGACCCTGGACATCGCCATGGGCGGTTCCACCAACACCATCCTGCATTTGCTGGCTGCCGCCCAGGAAGCCGAGATCGACTTCGACCTGCGCGACATTGACCGCCTGTCCCGCCACGTGCCGCAACTGTGCAAGGTCGCGCCGAACATCCAGAAGTACCACATGGAAGACGTGCACCGCGCCGGCGGGATCTTCTCAATCCTCGGTTCCCTGGCCCGTGGCGGCCTGCTGCACACTGACCTGCCGACCGTGCACAGCAAGTCGATCGCCGAAGGCATCGCCAAATGGGACATCACCCAGACTGACGACGAAGCCGTGCACACCTTCTTCAAGGCCGGCCCGGCCGGCATCCCGACCCAGACCGCATTCAGCCAGTCGACCCGTTGGGATACGCTGGATGACGACCGTGAAAACGGCTGCATCCGCAGTGTCGAGCACGCCTACTCCCAGGAAGGCGGCCTGGCCGTGCTGTACGGCAACATCGCCCTCGACGGCTGCGTGGTGAAAACGGCAGGTGTGGATGAATCCATCCACGTTTTCGAAGGCCGCGCCAAGATCTACGAAAGCCAGGACAGCTCGGTGCGCGGCATCCTCGCTGACGAAGTCAAGGAAGGCGACATCGTGATCATCCGCTACGAAGGCCCCAAGGGCGGCCCGGGTATGCAGGAGATGCTCTACCCCACGTCCTATCTGAAATCCAAGGGCCTGGGCAAAGCCTGTGCGCTGCTGACCGACGGGCGTTTCTCCGGTGGGACTTCGGGCCTGTCCATCGGCCACGCTTCCCCGGAAGCCGCTGCCGGTGGCGCGATTGGCCTGGTGCAGGATGGCGACAAGGTGCTGATCGACATTCCGAACCGCTCGATCAACCTGTTGATCAGCGATGAAGAACTGGCGGCACGCCGGGTTGAGCAGGACAAAAAGGGTTGGAAGCCGGTAGAAAAACGCCCGCGAAAAGTCACTACTGCGTTGAAGGCTTACGCATTGTTGGCCACCAGTGCCGACAAGGGTGCTGTACGTAACAAGGCAATGCTCGACGGCCTGTAAGCCCCGCGCATCAAAATGCCCCGCCAGGTGCGGGGCATTTTTTTGCCTGGAGATAACCCTAGGAACAATGAAAGTCAAAATGTGGGAGGGGGCTTGCCCCGATGACGGTATTTCAGTTAGTCAATTTGTAGCTGACTCACCGCTATCGGGGGCAAGCCCCCTCCCACATTTTTGACCGCATTCAGTCTGTTATTGAATGTCCTCGGGCTTGACGATCACCCAGTTCTTGTCCGCCGTCACCGGCAACCCTTCCTTGGCTTGAGCCGCCGCGTGCTTGGCGATCATGCCGTTGAGCTGGGTCATGTACTTGTCTTTACGGTTGATCCACAAATGGATGCCACCCTTGGCCACGTCCACATCGTGGAACAGCATGTAACCGTCGCTGGTGGGGGTATCACCGCCGACGATCACCGGCTTTTTCCACTCGTCGATGTAGGTGAGGATCGCCGCGTGCTTGCCGGCCATCCAGGTCGCCGGGGTCCACAGGTAGGGCGTCAGCTCCAGGCCGAGGTTGGCCTTCTCGTCATATTTGCCCGCGGTGATCTGCTTGCGTGCGGTGGTCAACTCGCCGGTCTTGCGGTCCTTGAGCATCGTGGTCACGCCGATGACGTTCTCGGGCTTTACGTTGTAGCCGTACTTCGGATCGGCCGCGACCATGCGCACCAGTTCCTCGGACGCGGCGGTCATCACATACACCTCGATGCCGTTTTCCATCAGTTTGTTGTAGAGCTCGGCCTGGCCAGTGAAGACTTTCGGTGGCTGTATCTCGGTTTTTTTCACCACGTCGCCTTCAAAATAGCTGACGGGTACGGGCTTGCCGGAGGCCATCAGCTCGTCGACCTGCACCTTGAGTTCCTTGAGGGTGAAGCCGGAAAAAATCTGCGCAACCCAGGGGTAGCAGACCATGTCGTCGACTTCGCACAGGCGGTAGTAGTAGCTGAACAGACTTTCCTTATGGTCGGCGGTGTCTTTGAAGGGGATAAGCTTGAGCGATGGGTCCATGGTTTCGCGGGTGATCAGGCCCTTGTTTTCCATGTACGGCAGCAGCGACTCTTCAAGGTCGTAGCGGTAGCTGGTGTTGTCCATGTCGAACACCGCATAGTTACCCTTGTTGGCGTTGGCGGCGATCATTTCGTTGAGTTGCTGGGCGGCCGGTGCCGGCCAATGTTTCAACTCGGTGGCGGCAAACGCCTGGCTGGCGAGTCCGAGGCAAAAGGCTGCGGATAAGAGTAGTTTCGGCGCGAGCTTCATAGGCGTTGTCTCCCTCAAGTGAAAGACATCGACGCTAACAAATCCCTGTGACACTTATCACCCGAGCGCGACGGCTTTGGTTCTGATTCCGCCACGGCCATGCGCAGCAGCGTCAGACGCTTATTCCAAAAACGACAGTCACCATTCCATATTGGTATTAAATCAATATATTTCAAGCTGTTAGGCTTGCCGGTTCGCAATCGCAGGCTGACGCGATTGGCTGCCTTCTCAACGGAGCTTCAATGAATCTGCCCCTGATTCTCAATTTATTGGTGTTCGTGGCCCTCTTGCTGGGCCTGGCACAAACCCGTCGGACTAACTGGAGCCTGGCCAAGAAGGTCCTGTTCGCCCTGGTCCTGGGCGTGCTGTTCGGTGCGGCCTTGCACACCATCTATGGCGACGGCAATCCAGTGCTCAAAGCCTCCATCGGCTGGTTTGATCTGGTCGGCAATGGCTATGTGCAGTTGCTGCAAATGATCGTGATCCCGCTGGTGTTCGCTTCGATCCTCAGTGCCGTGGCGCGCCTGCATAACGCCTCGTCCCTGGGCAAGATCAGCTTCCTGACCATCGGCACGCTGTTGTTTACCACGGCCATCGCGGCGCTGATCGGCATCGGCCTGACCAACCTGTTCGGCCTCACCGCCGAGGGCCTGGTGGCCGGCACCCAGGAAATGGCGCGCCTGCAAGTGATCCAGAGTGATTACGCAGGCAAGGTCGCCGACCTGAATATCCCGCAGTTGCTGCTGTCGTTCGTGCCGGCCAACCCGTTCGCCGACCTGGCCCGGGCCAAGCCGACGTCGATCATCAGCGTGGTGATTTTTGCCGCGTTCCTCGGGGTAGCCGCGCTGCAACTGCTCAAGGATGATGTGGAAAAGGGCCAGAAGGTCATCAACGCCATCGACACCCTGCAAGCCTGGGTGATGCGCCTGGTGCGCCTGGTGATGAAGCTGACCCCGTACGGCGTGTTGGCGCTGATGACCAAGGTGGTCGCCGGTTCCAACCTGCAAGACATCATCAAGCTGGGCAGTTTCGTGGTGGTGTCGTACCTGGCCCTGGGCCTGATGTTTGTGGTGCACGGCCTGCTGCTGTCGTTGGCCGGGATCAACCCGCTGCGCTTTTTCCGCAAGGTGTGGCCGGTACTGACCTTTGCCTTCACCAGCCGCTCCAGCGCCGCCTCGATCCCCTTGAGTATTGAAGCGCAGACCCGCCGCCTGGGTATCCCCCAGTCGATCGCCGGTTTCGCCGCTTCGTTTGGCGCGACCATCGGCCAGAACGGTTGCGCCGGTCTTTACCCGGCGATGTTGGCGGTGATGGTCGCGCCGACCGTGGGCATCAACCCGTTGGATCCGCTGTGGATCGCGACGCTGGTGGCGATTGTGACCTTGAGTTCGGCGGGCGTCGCCGGTGTGGGCGGTGGTGCGACCTTCGCCGCGCTGATCGTACTGCCGGCCATGGGCTTGCCGGTGTCACTGGTGGCGTTGCTGATTTCGGTGGAACCACTGATCGACATGGGCCGTACAGCGTTGAACGTGAATGGTTCGATGACGGCGGGGGCGATTACCAGCCAGATCATGGGGCAGACGGATAAAGCGTTGCTGGATGCCGATGAGCATGCCGAGTTAGCGCAGGTCTGATAGACCGCTATCGCAGGCAAGCCAGCTCCCACATTTGAATGTATTCACACATCAAAATGTGGGAGCTGGCTTGCCTGCGATGCTTTTAGGCTTTTTCCCACACTTCGAAGTTGTAGGCCGGTTTATCACCTTCGGCCGGATTCTCGACATTCGACACCAGCTTCCACTGGTTCCTATCAAACTCTGGAAACCACGCATCCCCTTCCGGGCTCAGCGCCACCCGCGTCAGGTACAGGCGATCGGCCTGTTCCAGCCCCTGCGCGTAAAGCTGCGCGCCGCCGATCAGCATCAGCTCGTCCGCGCCCTGCGCCTTGGCCCATTCCTCAGCCCGTTCTACCGCCGCTTCCAATGACGGAAAAACTTGCGCACCTTCAAGCGTCAGATCGGTCTGACGGCTGACCACTATGTTCAAGCGCCCTGGCAGCGGTCGACCCAAGGAATCCCAGGTCTTGCGCCCCATGATGATCGGCTTGCCGAGCGTGGTGGCTTTGAAATACTTGAAATCCCCCGGCAAATGCCAGGGCATGCTGTTGTCGACGCCGATCACACGGTTTTCACCGAGGGCTGCGATCAGGCTTAAAGGGAGAGTTTTTTTCATGGCGACGAGAATACCAGAGCCGCGAGTCAGCGGTTATGCTCCACCTTCACTGAAACAACAGGATGGCGCGTGACTGCACTGACTCCTCTGCACACACTCTGGCTGACAGAAGCCGTGCGCCTGCGTGAAGAACACGCCGGCCCCCTGGAAGACCTGGAAGCCAACCGCCTGGCCCGCACGGCCGGGGGCGACCTGTCGACGCGTATTACCCAGCGCGCCTTGCACCTGGCCGAGCGCGATGGCCTGACCGGTGCCCTCACACGCTGGCTGCAAGGCGCGCGCCTGGCGCTGATCTTACTGGCGGTCGTGGCCGTGATCAGTGGCGCCGGCCTGGCATTCGCTGCGCTGGGCAATGGCCTGACACCGGTGAACGTGTTCTGGGCCCTGGGCAGCCTGCTCGGGTTGAACCTGATCCTGCTGGTCAGTTGGGCCCTGGGGCTGCTGTTTGCTGGCGAACACAGCGCCAGCCTTGGGCGCCTGTGGTTATGGCTCAGCGAGAAACTGGCGCGTGACGCCAAAGCCGCACAATTGGCGCCAGCGTTGCTGCTGTTGTTGCAACGGAAAAAACTCAATCGCTGGGCGGTGGGTGTGTTGGCCAACAGCCTGTGGCTGCTGGCGTTGCTCAGCGCCATGGTGATCCTGCTGACCCTGCTCGCCACCCGTCGCTACGGCTTTGTGTGGGAAACCACCATTCTCGGCGCCGACACGTTTGTCGCCGTGACCCAGGCCCTCGCCAGCCTGCCCGCTTTGCTGGGTTTCAATGTGCCAACCGTCGACATGATCCGCGCCAGCGGTGATTCAGCCCTGAATATCGAAAACGCCCGCCAAGCCTGGGCCGCCTGGCTGGTGGGCGTGTTGCTGGTCTACGGCCTGCTGCCCCGATTGATCCTCGCCCTGTTCTGCCTGTGGCGCTGGAAAATCGGGCGTGCGGCGTTGCGCCTGGACCTCAACCTGCAAGGCTACGCCCAACTGCGCGAACGCCTGATGCCTAGCAGCGAACGGCTTGGGGTCAACGATGCCGCGCCCGAACAGCTGCACCACGTCAGCGGCGGCGTCAGCGAGATGGACAGCGACGGGGCCTTGCTGGTGGCCATCGAACTCGACGATCACCACCCGTGGCCGCCCAAACTGCCCAGCAACGTTAAAAACGCCGGCATCCTCGACAGCCGTGAATCGCGGAACAAGCTGCTGGAACAACTCAGCCGTTTCCCGCCCGCACGGCTGGTCATCGTCTGCGACCCGCGCCGCTCGCCGGACCGTGGCAGCCTGGCGTTGATCGCCGAACTGGCGCGCAGCGCCACCGCCACCCGTGTATGGCTGCTGCAAGCACCGCCCGGCCAGGCGCTGGACGCCGAACGCTTGGGTGACTGGCACACCGCACTGCAACAACTTGAGCTGCCGTTTGCCGATTGCGCACCGCTGAACTGGCTGGAGACCGGGCATGACTAAACCGCTGAAACTCGCCGTGGTCGGCCACACCAATGTCGGCAAGACCTCACTGCTGCGCACCCTCACCCGTGACGTGGGCTTCGGCGAAGTCTCCCATCGCCCCAGCACCACGCGGCATGTCGAAGGCGCGCGCTTGTCGGTGGATGGCGAAGCCTTGCTGGAGCTGTACGACACGCCCGGCCTGGAAGACGCCATCGCCCTGCTCGACTATCTGGAGCGCCTGGATCGCCCCGGTGAACGCCTGGACGGTCCCGCTCGCCTGGCGCGTTTTCTGGAGGGCAGCGAAGCGCGCCAGCGTTTCGAACAGGAAGCCAAGGTGTTACGCCAATTGCTGGCCTCGGACGCCGGCCTGTATGTGATCGACGCCCGCGAGCCGGTGCTGGCCAAGTACCGCGATGAGCTGCAAGTGCTGGCCAGTTGCGGCAAACCCTTGTTGCCGGTGCTCAACTTCGTCACCAGCAGCGACCAGCGCGAGCCGGACTGGCGCGAAGCCCTGGCCCGCCTCGGCCTGCACGCGCTGGTGCGCTTCGACAGCGTGGCGCCGCCGGAAGACGGTGAACGTCGCCTGTATGAAAGCCTGGCCCTGCTGCTGGAAAACTCCCGCCCGCAGTTGGAACGCCTGATCCTCGATCAAGAGGCCCAACGCCAGGCCCGCCAGCAAAGCGCCGCACGCTTGATCGCCGAACTGCTGATCGACTGCGCGGCCTGCCGTCGCAGCGTCGTCACCGAAGATGAACAGCAAGCCATCGGCGATCTGCGCAAAGCGGTGCGCCAACGGGAACAAAAGTGTGTTGAAGCCCTGCTCAAACTGTTCGGCTTTCGCCCACAGGATGCCGCCGCCAGCGACCTGCCATTGCTCGACGGTCGCTGGGGCGATGACTTGTTCAACCCCGAAACCCTCAAGCAACTTGGCGTGCGGGTCGGTGGCGGAATCGCCGCCGGTGCCGCTGCCGGTGCGGGCGTGGATCTCTTGGTCGGCGGCCTGACCCTTGGCGCTGCGGCCCTGGCCGGCGCTATCGCCGGTGGCGCCCTGCAAACCGCACGCAGCTACGGCAGCCGCCTGCTGGGCAAGATCAAAGGCCAACGCGAGCTGACCGTCGACGACAGCGTGCTGCGCCTGCTCGCCTTGCGCCAACGTCAGTTGCTCAAGGCCCTTAGTCTGCGCGGGCATGCGGCGATGCATAGCATCAAGGTCGACACGCCCCAGGACAAAACCTGGCGCGAGGGCAAGCTGCCCGACGCGCTGCACAAGGCCCGCGCCTATCCGCAATGGTCATCCCTCAACCCCCACGCCAAGCTGAGCCAGGCCGAGCGTCAGGAACAGGTCGAAACATTGGCTGAACAGCTCAACGAAGCGTGACGCGCTTAAAGCGCTCACCAATTCAACCCCAGGAACGCCTTGCATAGCGAGCGAACCAGTTCTTTATCAGCGTTTTCAGCTACCCCGTTGCGGTCGATATCACTATTGGTGGTAGCGGTTTCCAACACGCTGTCGCTGTCGACGTCATAGTCCATGGTTCTGGAGACCAGTAATGTTTTCCCCTCGGACACCTTGCTCTCACGGAACTCCAGCCTCACCGAATCCGGCCGTCCCGCGTCGCTGAAATCATCCACATAGATGACGAGCGCACACTGCCAATGGCTTGCCGGGTTAAACCAATTGAGTTTCACGAAGCTGTCGGCGAAAGTCGCGATCCGGCGCTTATCCAGGTCCAGCGAACCGGGTTTACTATGCCCTCCCCATTTTGCATTCGAGGTCATTTCCTGTCCGACGATATCGTGGATCAGCTCATCGGGACGACCCGGCCGTTGCTGATAGAAATGCAAAATGACCGTATCGGCATGACCGTTGCCTTGCAGGTCTTGGGCGATGGCTTTCAAATAGTGCATCAGTGTTGCTCTCTTAATGGGTGAAGCAAGCACCTTAGTGAGGTAACAACAAGGGCTCCAGGCGGCGTATCGGCTTATTGTGTAAGGCCCATCTTCGCTGCCAGTAGCCTCGCCGCCTTGGCCTTGAGTACATCAAGTTCGAGCACCGGGCTCATCACATCTCTCCCCACAAGGTACTGATATTTCGCTCGGCCATCGCCGGCCCCACGCTCATGCCCACGCCGGTGTGCATCAACGCAGCGCTGACACCGGATGCTGCCTGCACAAACGAGAACGGCCCGGGCCCGCGAGCGCCGTAGACGCCTTGCCAGCGTTCGACCACCTGGATTTTGCAGCCCAGGGTCTGTTCGGCCAGCTCGATCATCCAGTCATCTACCTGCTCGGCATTGAAGGGCGACGGGTCGCTGTCGTAATGGTGGGAGTCACCGATGATCAGTTCGCCATGGGGTGTAGGGCTGATCAACAGGTGAATGCCGTGTTCCTGCAGATGCGGCGTTTCGCGCAGGATCTGCGCCTGCACTGCGGCAGCCTCCGGCAGGTCGGCGAAGGCGCCGTAGTGCACGCAGCTCAGGCCGGTGAGCAGGGCGTGTTGCAGGTTCAGGTTGACCGCCGGCCGGGCGCGCAGCATTTGCAGGCGGCAGGTTTGCGGGTTGAGCGGGGCGATGGATTCGGCCAACAGGGTCTGATAGTCGTGGCCGGAGCAGACGATGATCTGCTCGCCGCGAAAGCTGCCGGCCGTGCTGTGCAATTGGCCCGGTTCGACGTCGCGCACCAGAGTGGAAAAGTGAAACTCCACCTTCAACGCCTGACTCAAGTACTGGATCAGCGCCGGGATCGCCTCGCGGGAATACAGTTGCTGGTCGTCTTTGCCATGCAACGCGGCGCGGTGATGGCGGAACTGGCCGGCGTACAGATCCTTCATCGCAGCGCCTTGCAGCAGCTCCACGTTATAGCCGTGTTCCTGCGCACGAGCGCTGCAGAAGGCTTCCAACAGATGCTCTTCGGCTTCGGTGCGGGCGAACAGATATGAACCGTTGCGTTTGAGCTGCAGACCAGCCAACTGCGCCCACTGTGCCCAGATATCACGGCTTTCCCGCGCCAGGTCGAGCATCTGGCCCGGCGGTTGACCGGTGACCAGCGCCTGACCGAAGTTGCGCACCGAGGCGCCCAATGGCGTGGCGCTGCGCTCGAACACCTTGACCTTGAGGCCGCGTTTGGCGGCGGCATAAGCGTGGGACAGGCCGAGAATGCCGGCGCCGATGATCAGCAGGTCGCTGTGGTGTGTCATGGAATGATGTCCTGAATTCGAAGCCGCTATCGCAGGCAAGCCAGCTCCCACATTTTGATGTGTGAATACCTTCAAATGTGGGAGCTGGCTTGCCTGCGAAGGGGCCATAAGCCCTAACGAAAACCTTACTGACCCGCCACCTTCTCCGACTTACCGTCATAGCGCTTGCGCCATTCAGTCAGGATGCTGTCGCGGTTTTTCGAGGCCCAGGCAAAGTCGTTCTTGATCAGGCGCTGCTCGTAGTCGGCCGGCAATTCGGTCTGCGGCTTGGCGATACCCGGCTGGGCGAGGATGGCGAAGTTAGCCTTGTACAGCTCCATCGCCGCTGGGCTGGCGGAAAAGTCAGCGAGTTTTTTTGCCGCATCGGCGTGTGCGCTGCCCTTGACTACGGCGGTGGCTTCGATCTCCCAGCCCAGGCCCTCTTTCGGCAGGATGATGTCCAGCGGCGCACCCTGGCGTTTGAGTTGAATCGCCGGGTATTCAAAGGAAATCCCGATCGGGAACTCACCGGACGCCGCCAACTTGCACGGCTTGGAGCCGGAGTGAACGTACTGGCCGATGTTCTGGTGCAGGTCGTCCATGTACTGCCAGCCCTGCTTCTCGCCGAAGGTCTGCAACCAGGCGCTGACATCCAGGAAGCCGGTGCCGGAGGACGCCGGGTTAGGCATGACGATCTTGCCCTTGTACTCAGGCTTGGTCAGGTCCTGCCAGCTCACCGGTTTGGTCAGGCCCTGCTTTTCGGCTTCGATGGTGTTGAAGCAGATGGTCGCAGCCCACACGTCCATGCCCACCCAGGCGGGCGGGTTGGCGGCGTCTCGGTAGTTTTTGCCGATCTTGTCCAAATCCTTGGGCGCGTAGTTGTCCAACATGCCTTGCTGATCGAGGATCGCCAGGCTGGAGGCGGCCAGGCCCCACACCACGTCAGCCTGCGGGCGGTCTTTTTCAGCCAGCAGCTTGGCGGTGATAATGCCGGTGGAATCGCGTACCCACTTGATCTCGATGTCGGGGTTGGCCTGCTCGAAGGCTTTTTTGTAGGTCTTCAATTGCTCGGCTTCGAGGGCCGTGTACACGGTCAACTCGGTCTTGGCGAAGGCATTCAGGCTGAATGCCGTGAGTACCGCAGCGACCAGCGCCAGGGGCTTGAACATGGAGCACCTCCTTCAGGGATGTTTATTGGCCGGGCGCGGTCTGGCGCCAGGCTTGGGAGCGACGCAGCGCGCCACGTGAGGCCCACGCCAGCAACAGCGAGACGCCGACTGAGGTGAACAGGATCAGGGTCGACATGGCCGCCGCGCCGCCCACGTTGCCGGCGTCGTCCATGTTCAGCACGGCGACGGCGGCGAGGATGGTGTCGGGGCTGTAGAGAAAGATCGCGGCGGACACGGTGGTCATCGCCGACACAAACAGGTAGCGCAGGATATCCAGCAGCGCCGGCAGGCAGATCGGCACCGTGACGCGCCAATAGTGGCGGTACAACGGCGCCTTGAGCGACAACGCCGCCGCTTCGAACTCGGCGTCCAGCTGGCGCAGGGCGGTGGTCGCGGTCATCTGCGCGGTGGTCAGGTAGTGCGCAATGGTGCACACCACCAGCAACGCCATGCTCCCGTAGAACACGTGCAGCGGGTTGCCGTTGAGGTTGAAAAAGAACACGTAGCCCAAGCCGAGCACCAGCCCCGGCACCGCCATCGGTACGAAGCTGAGCATGCGCAGCGCCAGGTTCAGGCCCTTCTGGCCCTTGGTCTTCTCCATCAGGTAGGCACCGGTGAAGATCAACACACTGCCGATCAACGCCGTGCACAGCGCCATGGTCAGGCTGTTGCGGTAGGCCAGCCAGCCGCCGCCGGCGGTGTCTTCGAACTGATAGTGGTTGAGCGATAGCGACAGGTTGTACGGCCAGAACTTCACCAGCGACGAATACACCGCCATGCCGAACACCAGCAGCAACACCGCGCAAATCAGCAACACGATGGGCAGGTAGCAACCGTCGCGCAGCCGCGATGGCGCGGGCAGAAACACCTGGGCGCGACCGCTCATCGAGTCGCCATGCCGACGGCGCAACCAGGCATCCACGCCGAAGCTGAACAGTGCCGGCAGCAGCAACACCATGCCGATCAACGCGCCGCGCCCGAACTGTTGCTGACCGACCACCGCCTTGTAGGCTTCCAGCGCCAACACCTGGTAATCACCGCCCACCACCACCGGCACACCGAAGTCGGTGATGGTCAGGGTAAACACCAGGCAGAACGCGGCGAACACCGCCTGGCGCGTGGCCGGCCAGGTGATGCTGCGAAACGCCCGGGCCGGGCTGGCGCCCATGCTCGACGCCGCATCGAACAAGCGTGCATCCGCCAGGGACAGCGCCGAGAGCAAGATCATCAAGGCATGGGGAAAGGTGTAGATCACTTCACCGAGCACAATGCCCCAGAAGCCGTAGATATTGTCCGAGAGCAAACCGCGCAACATGCCCTGGTTGCCGAACAGATAGACCAGGGCAATGCCCGGCAGCATCGACGGCGCCATCAAGGGCAGCAATGACAACCCGCGCCAGACGGTCTTGCCAGGAATCAACGTGCGTTGCAGGGCGTAGGCAAACAGGTAAGCCAGCGGTACGACGATGGCCGCCACACTGAGGGAAACTTTCAGGCTATTTCCCAGCAACCAGTGGAAGTTGGCGCTGGTCAGCAGCTCCCGCGCTGCAACCAGGCCACCGCCCTGCCCGGCTTCGCTGCTGAAGCCGCGCCAGAAGATCGCCAGCAGCGGCAGCAGGACCGCCACCACCAGCAGGCCGAGCCAGAGCCATTTACCGCCGACCACAAAGAGGCGGTCGCCCCACTCGGCGCGGGACACCTGACGCGGTACCGGCAATGTCATGACGGCGGCCATCTCAGGCAAACACCTGCAGGCTGCGCGGCGGCAAGGCCACCCAGATGTCCTGGGCGCCCAGGCGCGGCATGGCTTCGGGCGCCAGTTCGGCCAGCAACGGATGGCCCGGCAACTGCTCCAACTCAAAGCTCATGCGGCAGCGGTTGCCGAGGAAAGTAATTTCGCGAACCTTGGCCGGGAACAGGTTTTCTTCATGCACCGTCGGGTTGACGCTGATCGCTTCCGGGCGACAGAACAGGCGGCCGGACCGGGCCACACCGGCATCGTCGGCCAGGCGCATATTCATTCCGCCGACCTGGGCATGGCTGGCGCTGCTACGGCTGAACGGCAACCAGTTGCCCTGGCCAACAAACTCGGCCACGAAGGGTGTGGCCGGGCGGTCGTAGATCTCCTGGGGCGTGGCGTACTGCTCGACCTTACCGTTGTTCATCACGGCAATGCGGTCGGCCATCAACATGGCTTCGTCCTGGTTGTGGGTCACCATCAAGGTGGTAATACCCAGGCGCCGCTGCAATTGGCGCAGCTCGGTGCACAAATGCTCGCGCACACGGGCGTCGAGGGCCGACATCGGTTCATCCAGCAGTAATAACGAAGGGGCCGGCGCCAATGCACGGGCCAGAGCGACGCGCTGCTGCTGGCCGCCGGAGAGTTGGGCGGGGTATTTCTTTTCGCTGCCGACCAAACCGACCAGTTCAAGCATCTGCCCGACGCGCTTGCGCACTTCATCGCGGCCGCTGCCTGTGAGGCCGTAGCCAATGTTTGCTTCAACCGTGAGATTGGGGAACAACGCGTAGGACTGAAACAGGATGCCGTAGTCTCGCGCCTGGGGCGGCAGCAGGGAAACGTCCCGCTCGCCCAGGTAAAGCTCACCGCTATCCTGACGCTCCAGGCCGGCGATGCAGCGCAGCAACGTGGTCTTGCCGCAGCCGGACGGGCCCAGCAGGCACACCAGCTCGCCGGCGGCGACGTCCAGGGACACGTTGTCCAGCGCGGTGAAAGCGCCAAAGCGTTTCTGGATCCCGCGCACCTTCATGGGCGCGCCGGGTTGGGTCAGGGCTGTGTTCATGCAAGGCACCTCATCGAACGGATGAAGGCCATGCTAGGGAGGCAATGCGTAGTTGGTGTGGCAGAAAGGCAAAAGGAGGTGATAGTGGTATTGGTAGATTTGTGTAGGACTCATGGAGATGAGTTGCCTGGCCTACCGCAATCGGGAGCAAGCCGCAGAACTTAAATTGGCGACATTTCCTGAGCCAGGCCAAGGAATGCCGCCGGCAGCCGTGCACCTTTACGCTCTTTGAGGCAATACAGATACTCCGGAATCTGCGGCGCATTCTCGATGGTCAGCACACGCAATTGCGGATCATGGGGCACTTCCTGGCGAGCAATGATGCTGATGCCGATATTGCGCAGCACCGCCTCGCGAATCGACTCACGGCTGCCAATCTCCAGCAACGGCCCATACCCCACGCCGCCGCTTTTCAACAGTTCTTCGGTCAGCCTGCGGGTGGTGGAGCCGGCTTCACGCATCAACAACGTGTGCCCGGCCAGCGCGCTCAACGACACATGCTCAAGCTTGGCCAACGGGTGATTGCGATGTACCGCCAGCACCAGCGGGTCGGTGCCCAGCACGCGGCGGATCAGGCGCGGGTCGTCCAGCAATTGCGAAGAGGCCGCAACGTCGACGCGGTAATCATCCAGCGCTTCGAGTACCTGCTGGGAGTTGCCGATTTCCACCGACACTTCCACGTGCGGCAGGCGTTCACGAAAGGCTTTGACCAGGTCGAGAATGTAATACGGCGCCGTCGCGGCGATCCGCAGCGCGCCCTGGACCTGACCATTGTTGCGCAGGAAAAACTCGATATCCGCTTCCTGCTGCAACAGCGTCTTGACCATCGGCAACAGCCGCGCACCTTCGTCGCTGACCGTCAGGCGACGGCCACCGCGATAGAACAGCTCAACGCCGTATTGGCTTTCCAGGTTGCGAATCTGGGTGGTCACCGTGGGCTGGCTCAGGCCGAGTTTTTTCGCCGCCTGGGTGATACTGCCCAGGCGGGCGACCATGAAAAACGCCTTTAACTCAGCACTCAGCACACCACCCTCTCATCCTCTATTTGCGCAACAGGCGCAGGCCATTGAACACCACCAGCAAACTCACGCCCATGTCGGCGAAGACCGCCATCCACATGGTCGCCATGCCCATGAAGGTCACGGCCAGGAAAATTGCCTTGATCACCAGCGCCAGGGCGATGTTCTGCTTGAGGATACTCGACGTTTGGCGCGACAGCCGAATGAAAGCCGGAATCTTGCGCAGATCATCATCCATCAGCGCCACGTCGGCGGTCTCGATGGCGGTGTCGGTGCCTGCTGCAGCCATGGCGAAGCCAATCTCGGCACGGGCCAGAGCCGGCGCGTCATTGATGCCATCACCGACCATGCCCACCCGATGGCCTTGGCCGTAGAGGGTTTCGATGGCTTGCAGCTTGTCGGTGGGCAACAGGTCACCCTGGGCCTGGTCGATGCCGACTTGGGTCGCAATCGCCTGGGCGGTGTGGGTGTTGTCGCCGGTGAGCATCAGGGTTTTGATGCCCAGGTCGTGAAGTTGCTGGATGGCTTCGCGGCTACTGTCCTTGACCGTGTCGGCCACGGCAAACAGCGCCAGGGGGCCGGACTTGTCCAGCAGTAGCACGACGGACTTGCCTTGTTTTTCCAGGGCGAAGAGTTTTTCTTCCAACGCCTCTGAGCACAGGCCGAGGTCTTCCACCAGGCGGTGGTTGCCCAAGTGATAGGTCTGGCCGTTGATGTCGCCGCGCACACCGCGCCCGGCCAGAGCCTCGAAGTTATCCACAACGTGAAGCGCCAGGTTTTTATCCACAGCTGCGTTGGCGATCGCCAGGGACACCGGGTGGTCGGAACGCCCGGCCAAACTGGCGGCCAGGGCCGGGGCGCTGTCTTCAAGATTCGGGAACAGCGGCAGGTAATCGGTTTGCACCGGTTTGCCGTGGGTGATGGTGCCGGTCTTGTCGAGCGCCAGGTAGTCGAGCTTGTAACCGCCCTCCAGGTACACGCCGCCCTTGATCAGGATGCCTTTGCGCGCTGCGGCGGCCAGGCCGCTGACGATGGTCACCGGTGTGGAGATCACCAAGGCACACGGGCATGCCACCACCAGCAGCACGAGGGCGCGATAGATCCAGTCGAACCACACGCCCGCCATGAACAGCGGCGGAATCACCGCCACGCCCAGGGCAAACAGGAACACCGCCGGGGTGTAGACCTTGGAAAAACTGTCGACAAAGCGCTGGGTCGGCGCCCGTGCGCCTTGGGCCTGTTCCACGGCGTGGATGATTCGCGCCAGGGTCGAGTTGTTGGCCGCCGCAGTGACTTTGTACTCCAGGGAACCGGCCTGGTTGATGGTGCCGGCGAAGACTTTATCGCCGATGGTCTTTTCAATCGGCAGGCTTTCCCCGGTGATCGGTGCCTGATCGATGGTGGATTGACCGGCAGTGACTTCACCGTCCAGGCCGATACGCTCGCCGGGTTTTACTCGGACGATCGCACCAAGTTCAATGCTTTTGACCTCTTGTTCCATCCATGAGCCGTCAGCCTGGCGCACGGTGGCCTGCTCCGGGGTCATCTGCATCAAGCCGCTGATGGCATTGCGCGCCCGGTCCAGGGACTTGGCCTCAATCAACTCGGCTACCGTAAACAGGAACATCACCATCGCCGCTTCCGGCCACTGACCAATCAGGATGGCGCCGGTCACCGCGATGCTCATCAGCGCGTTGATGTTCAGGTTGAGGTTTTTCAGGGCAATCCAGCCCTTTTTGTAGGTGGTCAAGCCGCCGCTGAGGATCGACACCAGCGCCACCAGTGCGATCACCCAAGTCGGTGCCACACCGGTGAAGTGCAGCACTTCGGCACCCAGGGCGCCCACGCCCGACACTGCCAATGGCCACCAATGCTTCTTGGCCGGCGGCGCGGCGGTGGGGCTGCCTTCCTCGATAGGGTCGGCCTGCATACCGATGGACTTGATCGCCGCAATGATCGGCGCCGTGCTCGGCAGGTCATGGGTGACACCGAGGATGCGGTTGATCAGGTTGAATTCCAGTTGCTGCACGCCGGCGAGCTTGCCCAGTTTGTTCTGGATCAGCGTCTGCTCGGTGGGGCAGTCCATGGCTTCGATGCGGAAAGTGCTCAGGCGCGAGCCGGCGGTGGGCGCTTCGCTCAGGGTCACCACGGCAGGCCCGGCAGCGCCGGAACAGCAGGAGCCCGAGTGGCCGTGGCTATCCACCGGCGTGAGTTTTGCAGGGGCGTGATCATGTGGGTGATCGTGACCATGATCGTGCGGGTGGTCATGAGCATGGTCATGATCGTGCTTGTGGTCGTGCTTGTGCGGGGTGTGAATGGAGTGGCTCATCAGGTCGCGTCCGTAAAGGTGCCTGTTGCCAAGTAAAGACCCTGTAGCCACTATAGGGTCAAGCACCCATTTGGAGATTGCTGCGATGAAGATCGGCGAACTGGCCAAACTCACCGACTGCCCGGTGGAAACCATCCGTTATTACGAGAAGGAAAGCCTGCTGCCACCTCCTGCGCGCACTGAGGGCAACTACCGGGTCTATACCCAGGCGCACACCGAGCGGCTGATCTTTATCCGCAACTGCCGCAGCCTGGACATGACCCTCGAAGAAATCCGCAGCCTGTTAGGGCTGCGCGACAGCCCCCAGGACCAGTGCGAAAGCGTGAATGCGTTGATCGACGAACATATCCACCACGTGAAAGCGCGGATCGACGGATTGCTGGCCTTGCAGGAACAACTGCTGGACCTGCGCCAACGTTGCGGCGGTGGGGATCAGTGCGGGATTTTGCAGCAGTTGGAGGTCAGCGGCGGGATTGCGGCCAGTGAGGCCGAGCCTTCACATGTGGGCAGAAGCCACGGCCACTAAACTCAAGCGAACACGCAACCCATGTGGGAGCTGGCTTGCCTGCGATAGCGGTGGGCCCGCGACATTGATGTCGCCTGACACTCCGCTATCGCAGGCAAGCCAGCTCCCACAGTTTTTTACCGCGATGGGCCGTTAGATAGCCACGTCTGCCTTGATGCTTGGGTCCGCGTCGTAACCCACGATCTCGAAGTCTTCGAACTTGTAGTCGTAGATCGAAGCAGGCTTGCGCTTGATCACCAGCTCCGGCAGCTTTTTCGGCGTGCGCGCCAACTGGGTCTGGATCTGTTCCATGTGGTTGCTGTAAGCGTGGGTGTCGCCAGTGGTGACAATGATCTCGTGAGGGATCAGGTCGCATTGCTGGGCCAGCATATGGGTCAGCAACGCCAGCGCGGCGGTGTTATACGGCAGCCCCAGGAATACGTCAGAGCTGCGGATATACAGCTGCATCGACAGATGGCCGTCATGCACGAACGCCTGATACAGCAAGTGGCACGGCGGCAGGGCTTGCTTGCCGTTGCGCGCGTTTTCCTGCGGGCTCTGGGTTTCGTCCGGCAGGTACTCGACGTTCCAGCCGTGGAACAGGATGCGGCGGCTGTTGGGGTTGGTCTTGAGCGTGTGCACCATGTAGTCGATCTGGTTGATCGTGCCGCCGTCCTTGGTAGGCCAGGCGGTCCACTGCTCGCCATACACCGGGCCCAGGTCACCGTCTTCGGTGGCCCACTCATCCCAGATCTTCACGCCATTTTCGTTGAGCCATTTGATGTTGGTGTTGCCGCTCAACATCCAGATCAGTTCGTTGGCGATGCTTTTGAAGTGCAGTTTCTTGGTAGTCAGCAGCGGGAAGCCGTCGGCCAGGTTATGCCGATACTGACGGGCGAACACGGCCTTGGTGCCTGTGCCGGTGCGGTCGCCCTTGGTCAGGCCATTGGTCACGACGTCGTGCAGCAGTTCGAGATATTGCTTCATGTGAGTACCTGTATCGTTGAAGCCGAGGCGGGCAAACCTCGGCGTTCGAATTTAAAGCGCGGCGTTCTTCAGCGGCTGCGGGCGGTTGTAAGCCCACCACAACATGCCCAGGCCCGCCAGGATCATCGGCAGGCTGAGCACCTGACCCATGGTCAGCCAGCCCCACGCCAGGTAGCCCAACTGCGCATCCGGCACCCGAACGAACTCGACGATAAAGCGGAAAATCCCGTAGAACAGCGCGAACATACCCGACACGGCCATGGTAGGGCGTGGCTTGCGCGAGAAGAGGTAAAGAATAAGGAACAGCGCCACACCTTCCAACGCGAACTGATACAGCTGCGACGGGTGGCGCGGCAGTTGCGCCGGGTCGCTGAACGGCGGGAACACCATGGCCCACGGCACGTCGGTCGGCTTGCCCCACAACTCGGCGTTGATAAAGTTGCCAATGCGCCCGGCACCCAGGCCGATCGGCACGAACGGCGCCACAAAATCCATCAACTGGAAGAACGACTTGCCGTTGCGGCGCCCGAACCACCACGCAGCGATCATCACGCCGACAAACCCGCCGTGGAATGCCATGCCGCCCTTCCACACTTCGAAAATCAGCGTCGGGTTGGCGATATACGCAGACAGGTCGTAGAACAGCACATACCCCAGGCGCCCGCCGACGATCACCCCCATCGACATCCAGAACACCATGTCGGAGAGCTTCTCCTTGGTCCAGGTCGGGTCGAAACGGTTCAGGCGCCGGGAAGCCAACAGCCAGGCACCGCCGATGCCGATCAGGTACATCAACCCGTACCAATGGATTTTCAGCGGACCAATGGCCAGGGCCACCGGGTCGATCTGCGGGTAAGGCAGCATTGCGACTCCTCGTTAAAACATTTAGTCATGACGCACCGGACCATGCCGATGTGCGATTAAGCCTGCGTTACAGCGGCGAGATCAAATTAAGAAGTTCACATACACGCCAAATAGCCCGGCATGTTAACGGATGGAAGGTGAACGGCCCAACTTCGTTACGATGGAACGCCTGCACATCTGTGGGTAGAGTGGCAAAAACACAAAAGGGGTCACCCGATGTGCCTGATTGTTTTCGCCTGGCGACCAGGCCATGCCCAACCGCTGATCGTCGCGGCCAACCGCGATGAGTTCTATGCCCGCCCCAGCCTGCCGCTGGCCCAGTGGCCGGATGCGCCGCAGGTCTATGCTGGCCGCGATCAGGAGGCCGGGGGCACTTGGTTGGGTGTCAACTCGGATGGGCGTTTCGCTGCGCTGACCAATATCCGCGACCCGCACCAGCCACCGGCACGCAAGTCGCGGGGCGAGCTGGTGGCGCGCTTTCTCAGTGGGTCGCTGCCCATTGATGACTACTTAGCCGACGTTAATCGACGTTCGATTGAATATGCCGGGTTTAACCTGCTGGTGGGGACGCGGGACGAGCTGTGGCATTACAACGCCAATGATACCGAGCCTACGCTGCTGAAGGCTGGGGTTTACGGGTTATCCAATGCCGGGCTGGATACGCCCTGGCCTAAGTTGGTGAAGGCCAAGGCGGCGTTCAGCGCAGTACTGGAGAACCCCGAGCCTAAGGCACTGCTGGGAATTCTCAGCGACCCGCAGACCGCCCCGTTTGCTGAACTGCCGGACACCGGCGTAGGCCTGGCGACCGAAAACCTGCTATCGAGCGTGTTTATCGCCAGCCCCAGTTATGGGACACGGGCCAGCACGGCGCTGATTGTGAATGCCGATGGGACGCGCAGGATGCTGGAGCGTAGCTTTGGCCCACACGGCGGGCGGCTGGGCGAGGTCGAACTGGAAATCTGACGGCGCTTGGACTGACGTCATCGCAGGCAAGCCAGCTCCCACATTTGGAATGCAGTTCCCTGTGGGAGCTGGCTTGCCTGCGATGAAGGCGCCTCGGTCTAGAGGGTTTTCGCCGAGGCCGGGTTGATCATCCGGGTCAGCCCGAGGTTCTTCAGCGCCAACTGCAACGAGCTGTGGATAACTTGCGGGTTGTCGATGGTCATCAACTGCGCGAGCAAATCCTTGGCCATGCCCAGGTCAACCTGGCGCAACATCCACTTCACCTTCGGCAAGTTGGTGGCGTTCATCGACAGGCTGTCAAAGCCCATCGCCATCAGCAACACCGCAGCGGCCGGGTCGCCAGCCATCTCACCGCAGATACTCACCGGCTTGCCTTCGGCATGGGCGTCGCGCACCACGTGTTGCAACGCTTGCAACACCGCCGGGTGCAGGTAGTCGTAGAGGTCGGCCACCCGTGGGTTGTTACGGTCCACCGCCAGCAGGTACTGGGTCAGGTCGTTGGAGCCCACCGAGAGGAAGTCCACCTGCCGCGCCAACTCCTTGGCCTGGTATACCGCTGCGGGAATTTCGATCATCACGCCAATCGGCGGCATCGGTACGTCGGCGCCTTCGTCGCGTACTTCGCCCCAGGCGCGGTGGATCAGGTGCAGGGCTTCTTCCAGCTCATGGGTGCCGGAGATCATCGGCAGCAGGATACGCAGGTTGTTCAACCCCTCGCTGGCCTTGAGCATGGCGCGGGTCTGGACGAGGAAGATTTCAGGATGGTCGAGGGTAACGCGAATGCCACGCCAGCCAAGGAAGGGGTTGTCTTCCTTGATGGGGAAATACGACAGTGACTTGTCGCCGCCAATGTCCAGGCTGCGCATCGTCACCGGTAGCGGGTGGAAGGCCTGCAGTTGCTCGCGATAAATCGCCAGCTGCTCCTTCTCGCTCGGAAAACGCTGGTTGATCATGAACGGCACTTCGGTGCGGTACAGCCCCACCCCTTCGGCGCCGCGTTGTTGCGCGCGGGCCACATCCGCCAGCAGGCCGGTGTTGACCAGCAGCGGCACGCGGTGGCCGTCGAGGGTGACGCACGGCAGCTCGCGCAACGAATCGAGGCCCTGGGCCAGTTGCTTCTCTTCTTCCACCACTTCGGCGTATTGCTTGCGCAGCACGTCGCTGGGGTTGGTAAATACCTCGCCGCGATGACCATCGACGATCATGTCGATACCGTCGACCTTGGAGTACGGCAGGTCCACCAGGCCCATCACCGTCGGGATACCCATGGCCCGGGCCAGGATCGCGACGTGGGAGTTACCCGAGCCCAATACCGAGACCAGGCCCACCAGCTTGCCCTCAGGCACTTCGCCGAGCTGAGTGGCCGTCAGCTCTTCGCTGACCAGGATGGTGTTATCGGGGAAGACCATGTTGGTGCTGCGGTCTTCCTGCAGGTACGCCAGCAGGCGGCGACCCAGGTCGCGCACATCCGAAGCCCGCTCGCGCAGGTAGGCGTCGTCCATCATTTCGAAACGGTTGACGTGATCGGTGACCACCTGGCGCAACGCGCCCTGGGCCCACTGGCCGGTCTTGATCACGGTTTTGACTTCGTTACCCAGGGACGCGTCGTCGAGCATCATCTGGTACACGTCGAACAGCGCACGCTCTTCAGGGCGCAGCTGGGTGGCCAGCTTGTTCGACAGGTTGCGCATGTCGGCGCGCACGCCTTCCAGGGCGGTCTTGAACAGTTTGATTTCGGCTTCGATGTCGTGGACGGTCTTGTCCGGCACCACATCGAGGTCGGCCGGCGGCAGCATGACCACCGCCGTACCCACCGCAGCACCCGGCGAACCGGGCACGCCGACGAACTTGGCTTCCTGGATACCCTTGCCCTGGCGCCCCAGGCCGCGGATCGAGCCGGTGGCTTCGGCGTGGGCGATAACCCCGGCCAACTGCGCGCTCATGGTCACCAGGAAGGCTTCTTCACCTTCATCGAACTGGCGACGTTCTTTTTGCTGGATGACCAACACGCCGACAACGCGGCGGTGGTGGATGATCGGCGCCCCCAGGAACGAGGCGTAGCGCTCTTCACCGGTTTCGGCGAAGTAGCGATAACGCGGGTGGTCGGCCGCATGTTCGAGGTTCAGGGGTTCTTCACGCGTCCCCACCAGGCCCACCAGACCTTCATTGGGCGCCATGCTGACCTTGCCGATGGAGCGCTTGTTCAAGCCCTCCGTGGCCATCAGCACAAAACGGTTGGTCTCGGGGTCCAGCAGGTAAACCGAGCAGACCTGGCTGCCCATGGCTTCCTTGACGCGCAACACAATAATCCCCAACGCCGCCTTGAGATCCTTGGCGGAGTTAACTTCCTGGACGATCTTGCGCAGCGTATTGAGCATGGCTCGGGGTCGAACTCCGTCGTCAGTCGCGCGCTAAAAGGCGCGGGGCAAGCTCTTTGAGAGCGCGGCGGTAAACCTCGCGCTTGAATGTCACCACCTGGCCCAACGGGTACCAATAGCTGACCCAGCGCCAGCCATCGAACTCCGGTTTACCGGTCAAATCCATCCGCACCCGCTGCTCGTTGGAGATCAGGCGCAAAAGAAACCATTTCTGCTTCTGGCCGATGCACAGCGGTTGGCTGTGGGTACGCACCAGGCGTTGCGGCAAACGATAGCGCAACCAGCCACGGGTACAGGCCAGAATCTGCACATCTTCACGCTCAAGGCCGACTTCTTCGTTCAACTCACGGTACAAGGCGTCTTCAGGGGTTTCGTCGGGGTTTATCCCACCTTGAGGAAACTGCCAGGCATCTTGGTTGATTCGGCGAGCCCATAGCACCTGTCCGGCATCATTCGTAAGAATAATCCCGACATTAGGACGGAAACCATCGGGGTCGATCACGGCAACAACCTCGCAAACGCATGTCGCCGCATTGTTCCACAAAGATTGTTCCAGCGGCAACGAGGCTTCTTACCTTATGTGCACTCTTGTGAAAAGACCGTATTCTGGACGCCTTTTTACAGACTTTTCAGCGAGTAACTGCAATGCGCCTGGCTTTATTCGACTTGGACAACACCCTTCTCGGCGGTGACAGCGATCACGCCTGGGGCGATTACCTGTGTGAGCGTGGGATTCTCGACCCGGTGGCCTACAAGGCCCGCAACGACGAGTTCTACCAGGACTATCTGGCCGGCAAGCTGGATAACGCCGCTTACCTGAACTTCTGCCTGGAAATCCTCGGCCGCACCGAGATGGCCCAACTGGACGAGTGGCACAACGACTATATGCGCGACTGCATCGAGCCGATCGTGCTGCCCAAGGCGGTGGAACTGCTGGCCCAGCACCACGCCGCGGGCGACAAGCTGGTGATCATCACCGCCACCAACCGCTTCGTCACTGCGCCAATTGCCGCACGGCTAGGCGTTGACACCCTGATCGCCACCGAATGCGAGATGGAAAACGGCCGCTACACCGGGCGCAGCACTGATGTGCCGTGCTTTCGAGAAGGCAAAGTGACGCGCTTGAATCGCTGGCTGGAAGAGACTGGGTACAGCCTGGAAGACAGCTACTTCTATAGCGACTCGATGAATGATTTGCCGTTGCTGGAGCAGGTGACGCATCCGGTGGCGGTGGATCCGGATCCGAATTTGCGCGCTGAAGCGCAGAAGCGGGGCTGGCCGGTGATCACTCTGCGCAGCTGATGACGCTATCGCAGGCAAGCCAGCTCCCACATTTGGAATGCATTCCCCTGTGGGAGCTGGCTTGCCTGCGATGAAGGCGACGCGATCTAACGCTTTAAACCGGCTTGGCGCCCATCAGCCCTGCAATCGCCACAAACCCCACCAGGCTGACCACCGCCAGCACCAGGGTAAAATTCAGGCTGCCGCCCTCACCTTTGCGCAGGCGATTAAGACGCGCCACCAGCCAGAACCACGCCAGCGCCGCCACGGTGTAGAGGATGCTGGAGCCTAAAATCCAGGTTTGCCCCAGGGGCCAGCCGATCAGGTGCACCAGCCACCAACCGGTGAACGGCATACTGACCAGGCAAATGCCCATCAGCAGCCACACGAACGCCCATGGGCGTTGCACGATGACCGCCGGGCCGGCACTGCGTTTACGCCAGGCCAGTACGGCCAGGCCGAGGCCGCTGAGCAGCAGCAACACGGTGGCGGTGATGTGGATAACCTTGAGGGTGGTCAGTGTTTCCATGGTCTCGATTCCTTAAAGGCCGCTCAGTCAGCGTAGTCGCTCAACCGAGGAACAACTGGTAGGCCGGGTTTTCGCTTTCATCCCAGTACGGGTAGCCGATTTCAGCCAGGGCTGCCGGCACCAGGTGGCGCTCGTCCGCCGGCACTTGCAGCCCGGCGACCACACGCCCGTCCGCTGCACCGTGGTTGCGATAGTGGAACATCGAAATGTTCCAGCGCCCGCCCAGCTTGTGCAAGAAGTTGAACAAGGCGCCCGGACGCTCCGGAAATTCGAAGCGAAACACCACCTCATCGCTGACTTTGGCCGCATGGCCGCCCACCATATGGCGAATGTGCAACTTGGCCAGTTCGTTTTCGGTCAGGTCCAGCACGGGGAAACCCTGGCTGGTCAGGCTGGCGATCAGTGCGCTGCGCGGATCGTTTTCCGGGTGGGTCTGCACGCCGACGAAGATGTGCGCTTCGCTGCCAGAGTGGTAGCGGTAATTGAATTCGGTGATCTGGCGCTTGCCCACGGCCTCGCAGAACGCCTTGAAACTGCCCGGCTGCTCGGGGATGGTTACCGCGATGATGGCTTCGCGGCCTTCACCCAGCTCGGCACGCTCGGCCACATGGCGCAGGCGATCGAAGTTGACGTTGGCGCCAGAGTCGATGGCGACAAAGGTCTGGCCGCTGACGCCGCGAGTCTCGACGTACTTCTTGATCCCGGCCACGCCCAACGCGCCTGCCGGCTCGGTGATGGAGCGCGTGTCGTCGTAGATATCCTTGATCGCCGCGCAGATTTCATCGGTGCTGACGGTGATCACTTCATCCACATGATCCTTGCAGATGTCGAAGGTGTGTTGACCGATCTGCGCCACCGCCACGCCATCGGCAAAGATTCCCACGGTCGGCAGCACCACGCGCTCGCCTGCCGCCATGGCGGCTTGCAGGCAGTTGGAGTCGTCCGGCTCGACGCCGATGATCTTGATTTCCGGACGCAGGTATTTCACATACGCCGCAATACCGGCGATCAGCCCGCCGCCGCCCACCGGTACGAAAATCGCGTCCAGCGGCCCCGGGTGCTGGCGCAGGATTTCCATCGCCACGGTGCCCTGCCCGGCAATGGTGTGTGGATCATCGTAAGGGTGAATGTAGACGTAGCCTTTTTCGTCGACCAGCTTGAGCGAATAGGCCAGGGCTTCCGGGAAGGAATCACCGTGCAGCACCACTTTGCCGCCCCGCGAGCGCACGCCTTCGACCTTGATCTCCGGGGTGGTCTTGGGCATCACGATGGTGGCCTTGACCCCCAGCACCTTGGCCGCCAGGGCCAGGCCCTGGGCATGGTTGCCCGCCGATGCCGTGACCACGCCACGGGCGCGTTCCTCGCTGCTCAATTGGGTCAGCTTGTTGTAGGCGCCGCGAATCTTGAACGAGAACACCGGCTGCAAGTCTTCGCGCTTGAGCCAGACCTTGTTGCCCAACCGCTCGGAGAGCTGGCGGGCAGTCTGCAAGGGAGTTTCCACGGCGATGTCATACACGCGCGAGGTGAGGATCTTTTTGACGTAGTCTTCAAGCATCGGCAGGCATCTACTTCACGAGTTGGGCAGGGCCAAGGAGTCTAACCCAGCGTTTAGGCGGGCGACCACACGAATCCGGAGGTTTTGTTGGGTTATACTCGCGCCCCTCGATAACTCCCCGCCCGTTCCGGAGCCCGCATGACCCAGGATCAACTCAAACAGGCAGTGGCCCAGGCCGCCGTCGATTTAATCCTTCCCAAACTCGACGACAAGAGCATCGTCGGTGTCGGCACCGGCTCCACTGCCAACTGCTTTATCGACGCGCTGGCCCAGCACAAGGGCGCGTTCGACGGCGCCGTGGCGAGTTCCGAAGCCACCGCCGCCCGCCTTAAAGGCCATGGCATTCCAGTGTACGAGCTCAACACCGTGAGCGACCTGGAGTTCTACGTGGACGGCGCCGATGAAAGCGACGAACACCTGAACCTGATCAAGGGCGGCGGCGCGGCCCTGACCCGCGAGAAAATCGTCGCGGCCGTGGCCAAGACCTTCATCTGCATCGCCGACGCGAGCAAGCTGGTGCCTGTGCTCGGTGCGTTCCCGCTGCCGGTGGAAGTTATCCCCATGGCCCGCAGCCACGTAGCCCGCGAACTGGTGAAACTGGGCGGCGACCCGGTGTACCGCGAAGGTGTATTGACCGACAACGGCAACATCATCCTCGACGTGTTCAATATGCAGATCACCAACCCCGTTGAGCTGGAGACGCAGATCAACGCCATCGTGGGCGTGGTCACCAACGGCCTGTTCGCCGCACGCCCGGCGGATGTGCTGCTGCTGGGCACCCCGGAAGGCGTGAAAACCCTCAAGGCTTAACAACACCACAACTCCAATGTGGGAGGGGCGGTGCGACGATTCGACTTGCTCCCGATAGCAGTGTGTCAGTCAGAATATCTGGTACTGATACACCCAATCGGGAGCAAGCCCCCTCCCACATTTGCAGCACTCCTATCCAAAACCGTGCGCTCGGTCACGGCACGCCAAGTCCCGCCTGGTATCCAATCGGATACAAATTACAGCCACGCGACCCACGCGTTTAACAATGCGTCAATTTGCAGCCGCCCACGGAATGAGGCGCGCATTGTGCAAAGGGTCTGGGCTTTGAACATTCCCATCACCTCAAGGAAGACCTTGTGATAAAGCCCCTAGCCATCGCCATCAGCGTTGCCGGTGCCCTGCTGTCCGCGCAAGCCCAAGCTTACGAGTACGGCCAGCACGCCAACACCACCCTGGAAAAACTGATCAATGACTACCCCGGTCGTTATCGCGGCACGGCCAATTTTGCCGGCGCTGCTGATTGGATGCAGAGCCAGATGGGCGCGGCCTATTCCATCAGCCGCCAGAACTTCACCTGGAGCAGCGGCAGCCGTGCTGCGCAAAACGTGGTGGCCTACGCCGCCGGCACCAAGCCGCAGTACGTGGTGATTGGCGCGCATTTCGACACCTACTTCGGCCGCCCGACCCTGCAAGGCCTGGATGACAATGGCTCCGGTGCCAGCGTGCTGACCGAGGTGGCGAAGAACCTCGGCGGCCTGTCATTGGAAAATGGCCTGCAAATCGTCGGATTCGGCGCGGAAGAAGAAGGTTTGCGCGGCTCCCGGGCCTTTGTTGACTCGCTGAGCGCCAGCCAGCGCGCCAATATGCTTGCGATGATCAATCTCGACAGCCTGATCACCGGCGACATGATGTATGCCCACGCCGGCCAGAACAGCACCGACAACCCGGCCCTGGCGTCATTGCGCGAGCACACGTTTCAGATCGCCAAGGAGTTGAATATCCCGCTATTCACCAACCCCGGCCTGGACCCGCAATACCCCAAAGGCACAGGCTGCTGCAGTGATGGTGAACCTTTCGAGCCGCTGAATATCCCGATCCTTTATGTAGAAGCCACCAACTGGGAACTGGGCGATCTGGACGGTTATACCCAGACCGACAACCCGAAAATCCCAGGCGGCTCGACCTGGCACGACCCGAGCGAAGACAACAAAGGCGTACTCACCGACGCCTTCGGCCAGGCGCGCATCGACCAGCGCCTGCGTGACTATTCACGCTTGCTCAGCCGCCTGGTGCTGGAACTCACCAACGCCGATCTGATGGCCTCGACGGCGTCCGGCGGTGCCGTCGCACGCAACATGCAGGACAACCTGCAACGTCAGCATCAAGCCATGGTGCGCCTGCACGATCGCCGCTGGCTGACCCTGCAGGCGGCCAGCCGCGAGGTGGGCAGCTTTGATGGCGAGATCGGCGTGGACGGCGAATATAGCCCGGACAGCGGTTTCGACACGGCCCCCAACCCCGAAGCCCGACGCCTGGGCCTGCACGCCCTTGGCGATTATCAGCTGACCCCAAGCCTGAATATCGGTGCCAGCCTGAGCTACCTCAACGGGCGCGACAAACTGGAGCATCGCGGCAAACTGGACAGCGACACCTGGCAGGCAGCCGTGTACGCGCTGCTCAATGATGGCGGGCCAAGCTGGCTGGCCGGTGACCTGAGCATCGGCCACACGCGTTTCGATTCCAAACGCAACCTGATCATCCAGGCCAATGGCGGGCCGATCCTGCTCAATCAGCAACTGACGGGCGAGACTGATGCCCTGGCGTTGGGCGCGCGGGTGCTGGGCGGCTACGACTTTGACTTCGGTGCGCTCAAGAGCGGGCCTTTCGCCGGCCTGGACTACAGCCACTACCGCATCGACACGTTCCACGAAAAACAGAACCTGCGCACCGCCCTGCAGTATGAAGAGCAGTCTTTCGACTCCCTGCAAGCCAGCCTCGGCTGGCGCGTGCGTGGCGCTGTCGCCCTGCCCTACAGCCTGAGTCTGATGCCGTATGCAGACATCGCCTGGGTCAAGGAACTGGCCGATGGCCGCTTGGATGACCTGCAACTGACAGCCCGCGCCGATGGCCAGGCGCGCACCGCTCGGCTCGGCTCAGCGGACAAGAGCTTTGGTCGCGCACAAATCGGCAGCCAATTGGCGATCACCCCGCAGCTGGGGGTGTATGCCGAGGTCAATGGCCGCCTGGGTCATGCCGAAGGCAGCCAGACCGGCTATACGCTGGGCGTGCAATGGATGTTCTGATCAGGTTTTTTTGAACACGTAAAACAGGTTCGGCTCGCTGACCATATACAGCGTGCCCTCGTCATCCATGGCAATCCCTTCGGCCTGAGGCACACGCTTGCTCAGACCATGGCGCCCTTTAAGCAACGACAAACTGCTTAAGGGGCGACCGTCGATGTCCAGTTCCAAGACCAGGAACGACTCATCCGACAGCGCCAGCAGATGGCCGCTGCGCTCGTCGTATTGCAGGCTCGACAGGTCGCGCACAAACAGTCCGGCATCGCGCTTGGGGTTGTTGATCACGTGCACCGAGTAGGTTTTTTCCGCCTTGAAATGCGGGAAGCCATGCACTTCATAGATCAGCATCGGGTCGCGCTCCTTGGCGACGAACAGACGCTTGCCCACCGAATCATAGGCCAGGCCCTCGAACCCCTTGTTGCTGCCGATATGTACGCCGAGGGTCATCTGCTCCGCGTCGGCGGCGTCGAGGAAGGTTGTGTCGTCGTCCACATGCACCTTGATCAGCCGCTGCTGGCGCTCATCGCTGATGACGTAAATGTTGTCACTGATAAACTCCACAGCCTCTGCATCGCCAAACCCCACCAGTGGAATGCGCCGCAGGATCTTGCCCTCCAGGGACAGCTCCACCAGCTCGGCGTTTTTATTGGTGACGGTAAACAGGCTTTTGCGCACCGGATCGTAAGTGAGGGCCGAGACATCATCGTCGAGCCCTTCGATCACCTGGCCTTCCAGGGTCACGCGGTAATCTGCCAGGCCAATGGCGCGCTCATCGGCAGGCTGGCGCCACACCTGCCAGTTGAACCAGGCACGCTCGAACAGACGAAACTGCTGCGCAACGACCCCGGCGGCAACCAGGGCAAGCAACAGCAAGATGAAAACAGCAGGTTTGGGGCGGGCAAGTCGACGCATCGGGGCGGGCTCAGTGAAAAAACTGGCGAATAGATATCAAGGTCGCCTGAATTTAAACTTAAACGCGCCGAACTGTCTGGCGAATGCCGTTTATAAAGAAAAGTCTGACGTAATTCGTCAGTTATTTCTGCTTTTCAAAACGATAGAACAAGTTGGGTTCACTGACCATGTACAGGTTGCCGCTCTCATCCAGGGTCACCCCTTCGGCGCGCGGGATGGTGTCTTTCAGGCCGTTGAAGCCACCGAGCAAGGTCATGAAGCTGACTTGCTCGCCTGTTTCGTCCAGTTCCAGCAACAGGTGGGAATCGGCCGACAGCACCAGCAAGTGCCCAGTGCGCGGGTCAATGGACAAGGCCGAAAGGTTGCGCACATCCAGTTCGGTGCTGGCCAGCTTTTGCTTGTCGCCGGTCAGCGTGTTGCCATCGCTCTTCCACGTGAACAAGGCCGGCGGCCGCTCTTCGCCCAGTACAAGCTGCTGATTGCGCTTGTCCCACGCGATCGCTTCAAAGGCTTTGTTCTGGTCTTTGGAGGGGCCCAGGTCATGGCTTGGGAAATCAGCTTTGTTCAGCGCCGTGGTGCCGGCGTCCACCTTTACCACGGTCACGGTGTGATCGCGTTCATCTACCACGGCCATCAAGCCGTTTTCCATCACCGTCACGCCCTCAGGATTGTTCCAGCCATTGAGCGGCATCTTGCGCAATACGTCGCCTTGCAGGCTCAGCTCCACGAGAAACGGGTTTTTGCCCATCACGGAAAACAGTGTTTTGGTCTGGGGGTTGTAGGACAGGTCGGAAGCCTCATCCTTCTCCATACCGGGCAGCGGCTTGGCGTCGATGACCGCCTGATAGTCCGGGAGCCAAACACTCTCCTGGCGTTCAACCGGGCTCTCGAAGCGCTCCAGCACCCACAGCACACCGCGATCATCCCAGTGCATGGCCCAGGCCACGCCATACAGAACGGCACCGGCCAAAAATACCCAGGAATACCAGCGCATGGACAAGCGCGAGCGAAGCGAGGTTTTCGAAGTGGGTAGAGGCACGGCCATTGAGCGCTTTTCCGGAAAGTCAGCTGTATGGGATAGCACAGGATTCAACGGCCTGCGCGCAAGAGGCTGGGATTATCCGGATGGCGTGTGAAAAAAATGCAAAAGCCCATACTTGGGATATACACAAAACCAATGTGGGAGGGGCGGTGCGACGATTCGACTTGCTCCCGATTGCGGTCTGTCTGCCAGCTTATTTGTAGCTGACCCACCGCTATCGGGAGCAAGCCCCCTCCCACAGTTTGGCCGTTACTTAGCGCACGACGCTTTCGAAACGGTTCACACCCGCCAGCTCCAACACCAGTTCATCCCCCACATTCAATGGGCCAACACCCGCCGGGGTGCCGGTGAGAATCACATCACCCGCCTGCAGGGAGAAGCAGCCAGCCATGTGCTGGATCATCGGTACGATCGGGTTGAGCATCTGCGTGCTGTTGCCATCCTGGCGCACTTCGCCGTTGATGGTCAGGCGTATGCCGATGTCGGTCACGTCCGCAAAGGTACTGCTGACCACGAAAGGGGCAAGCACCGCCGCGCCGTCGAAGCACTTGGCGATTTCCCACGGCAGGCCCTTGGATTTCAGCTCGGCCTGTTTGTCGCGCAGGGTCAGGTCCAGCGCCGGGGCGAAGCCGGAGATGGCGTCGAGGACTTCTTCGCGGTTTGGCTTGTTCGACAACGGCTTGCCGATCAACACCGCGATTTCCACCTCGTAATGCACCGAACCGCGTTCGGTGGGAATCGCAAAACCACCTTCCAACGGCACCACGCAGCTACCGGGCTTGATGAACAGCAAAGGCTCGGTGGGCACCGGGTTATCCAGCTCCTTGGCGTGTTCGACGTAGTTACGCCCGATGCACACCAGTTTGCCCACAGGGAAGTGGATGTTGGTGCCGTCGACATACTTGTGCTGGTAGCTCATGGAACGACTCCTTCAGGTGCGGTTAAACCGCGAAGATTTTGCCAGGGTTCATGATCCCGTTCGGGTCGAACACGGCCTTCACAGCCTTCATGTACTCGATTTCAACCGGCGAGCGGCTGTAGGTCAGGTAATCACGCTTGGTCATGCCCACGCCGTGTTCGGCGGAAATCGAGCCGTTGTACTTGGCGACGGTTTCGAACACCCACTTGTTCACGGTGGCACACTTGGCGAAGAACTCGTCCTTGCTCAGGTTTTCGGGCTTGAGGATGTTCAAGTGCAGGTTACCGTCACCGATATGACCGAACCAGACGATTTCGAAATCCGGGTAGTGTTCGCCGACGATCGCATCAATTTCGCTCAAGAATGCCGGCACTTTGGAGACGGTGACCGAAATATCGTTCTTGTACGGTGTCCAGTGGGAGATGGTCTCGGAGATGTACTCGCGCAGCTTCCACAGGTTGTGCAACTGGGTTTCACTCTGGCTCATCACACCGTCCAGTACCCAGCCCTGCTCGACGCAATGCTCGAACGTTTCCAGCGCATGGTTGGCGACTTCTTCAGTGGTGGCTTCGAATTCCAGCAGCGCGTAGAACGGGCACTCGGTTTCGAATGGCGCCGGCACATCGCCACGGCCGAGGACTTTGGCCAGGGCCTTGTCGGAGAAAAATTCGAAGGCGGTCAGGTCCAGCTTGCTCTGGAACGCGTGCAGCACCGGCATGATCGAGTCGAAGTCAGTGGTGCCGAGTACCATGGCGGTGAGGTTTTTCGGGGCACGGTCCAGGCGCATGGTGGCTTCGACCACAAACCCCAGGGTGCCCTCAGCGCCGATAAACAGCTGGCGCATGTCGTAGCCGGTGGCGTTTTTGATCAGGTCGCGGTTCAGTTCCAGCACATCGCCCTTGCCGGTAACGACTTTCATGCCGGCCACCCAATTGCGGGTCATGCCGTAGCGAATCACCTTGATCCCGCCGGCATTGGTGCCGATATTACCGCCAATCTGGCTGGAACCGGACGAGGCAAAATCCACCGGATAGTACAGGCCGTTTTCTTCAGCGACGTTCTGCAATTGCTTGGTGACCACGCCCGGCTGGCACACGGCGGTGCGATCGGTGAGGTTCACGTCGAGGATCTGGTTCATATAGTCGAACGACACCACCACTTCGCCATTGGCCGCGACTGCCGCTGCCGACAGGCCGGTGCGCCCACCGGACGGCACCAGTGCTACCTTGTGCTCGTTGGCCCAACGGACGATGGCCTGCACCTGCTCAGTGGTCTTGGGAAACACGATAGCGCTGGGCGCGGGGGCGAAGTGCTTGGTCCAATCCTTGCCGTAAGCCTCCAGGGAGTCGGCATCGGTCAGCACTTTGCCGGGCTCAACCAGGGTCTTTAGCTCATCAATCAGTGCAGGATGGGTCATCGACAGAACTCTCGAACAATTCATGGTCATCCTGAGAACGCTTCACGTCGCAGGAATAGGTGTTTAGCGGGGTGCGTATGCTAGCATACCGCCCCCGCAGGACAGACCCAAAGGGCGTTTCTGCGGTGACGGCTTTCCTGCCGTCCGGGTCAGCTTGCGCTGCTCGACTCCCTGCCAATTTTCTCCGGGATACAGGTTTACGCAGATGAGCAAGACTTCTCTCGATAAGAGCAAGATCAAGTTCCTTCTTCTGGAAGGCGTCCACCCATCGGCTGTCGACGTTCTGAAAGCCGCCGGGTACACCAGCATTGAGTACATCACCAGTTCTCTGCCGGAAGCCCAGCTCAAGGAAAAGATCGCCGACGCGCACTTTATCGGCATTCGCTCCCGCACTCAGCTGACCGAAGAGATCTTCGACCACGCCAAGAAACTCGTGGCGGTCGGTTGTTTCTGCATCGGCACCAACCAGGTTGACCTCAACGCAGCGCGCGAACGCGGTATCGCGGTGTTCAACGCCCCGTACTCCAACACCCGTTCCGTAGCGGAGCTGGTATTGGCCGAGGCCATCCTGCTTCTGCGCGGTATCCCAGAGAAGAACGCCTCCTGCCACCGTGGCGGCTGGATCAAAAGCGCGGCCAACTCCTTCGAGATCCGCGGCAAGAAGCTGGGTATCGTCGGTTACGGCTCGATCGGCACTCAACTGTCGGTGCTGGCCGAAGGCCTGGGTATGCAGGTGTTCTTCTATGACACCCTGACCAAGCTGCCATTGGGCAACGCGACTCAAGTCGCCAGCCTGACCGAACTGCTGGGCATGTCCGATATCGTCACGCTGCACGTTCCGGAAACCGCCGAGACTCAGTGGATGATCGGCGAGAAGGAAATCCGCGCGATCAAGAAAGGCGGGATCCTGATCAACGCCGCTCGCGGCACTGTGGTCAAGCTCGATGCCCTGGCCGACGCGATCAAGGACAAGCACCTGATCGGCGCCGCCATCGACGTGTTCCCGGTGGAGCCACGCTCCAACGACGACATCTTCGAAAGCCCGCTGCGTGGCCTGGACAACGTGATCCTGACCCCGCACATCGGCGGCTCCACTGCTGAAGCCCAAGCCAATATCGGCCTGGAAGTCTCGGAAAAACTGGTCAAGTACAGCGACAACGGTACCTCGGTATCGTCGGTCAACTTCCCGGAAGTGGCCCTGCCGGCTCACCCGGGCAAGCACCGCCTGCTGCACATCCACCAGAACATCCCGGGCGTGATGATGGAGATCAACAAGGTCTTCGCGGAAAACGGCATCAACATCTCCGGTCAGTTCCTGCAGACCAACGAGAAGGTCGGCTACGTGGTCATCGACGTCGACGCCGAGTACTCGGACCTGGCGCAAGAGAAGCTGCAGCACATCAACGGCACTATCCGTAGCCGCGTGTTGTTCTAAGGTTTCAACCGCACCACGAAAAAGGGAGCCCCGAGGGGCTCCCTTTTTTGCATCTGAACAAATCTTACTTGACGTTAACCGTGATGACTTTCGAGGCTACCGTAGGCTCGAACTGGCGATGCACGTTGTCGCCAGCCACCAGTTGCAAGGTGTGCTTGCCTGGCGTGAGGGTCAGCTCGGTCTCGGTTTGCGCCTTGCCGAAGTGAATCGAGGTAGCGGTGGCCGGGATCGCTTCGTTTGCGTTGAGCGCCCCCACTTCCTGATCTACCAGCAGGTGATGATGGCCGGCGCCCGGTACCTGTTTGTCGATCGGCTCCAGGTCCAGGCCCTTGATGCCAAATTTGACGGTGAAGGTTTTGTCGACAGTAGCGCCGTCTTTGGGCGAGACAATGAACACTTCAGCACCAGCAGGAGCCGGTGTGCGCGGCAGGTCGGCAGCACTGGCCAACATCGAAGCACCCAGCAGCAGGGACGCCAGGGTTGCACGGGACAAAAGGGCTTTCATTCGCTTCTCCAGTTTTTCAGTGAAATCTGTAGGGTTATGACAACTTCGCGATAAATTGCGGTCCAAGGCACCCGACACCATAGCAAAACGATGCTGAACAGCGCCTCGTCCATTCGAATTCTCTAGGAGTGACCATGCGCTTTTCGCCTGGCCTGTTACTGTTGCTTGCCCTTCTGAGCCCATTGGCCCATGCCGAGCTGATCGATGACGTCAATGATCGCGGCGAACTGCGTATAGCCCTGGAAGCCAACACCCCGCCGTTCAATTTCAAGGAAGGCGACAAGCTCACCGGCTTTGAAGTGGAACTGGGTGAGCAACTGGCCAAGGAAATGGACGTACGCCCTTCTTTTATCACCACCGACGACAGTAACCTGTTGCCAGGTGTGGAAACTGGCAAGTACGACGTGGCAATAAACCATATCGCTATGACTGCCGAACTCAAGGATCGGTTCGATTACAGCACGGCTTATCGCGAGAAGCCGGACCTTGTGATCCCATTCCAGAAAGGTAACCCAGCGTTCAAGAGCAGCCTGGACATGGCCCTAGAGCGGGTGAAGGCGGATGGCAGATTGAAGGCGATGGCGCAGAAGTGGTTCGACAGCGACACACCGGCAGCCAAGGCACAGTAGATCAAATGTGGGAGGGGGCTTGCTCCCACATTTTGTCCAAGGCAAGACTTTAGAATCCTTTGCCTGCCTAAAACGGCTCGTTGCCCCGCCGGCGAAACCAGCCGGTCAGGGACAGGCGTTCGCGCGTGGCCGGCAGTACCTCGTGGGGCACCTCGCCCGACAAAAACACCACCAGGCAGCCGCCGGTGGGCACCACGTCATATTCGACGCCGCCCTTGAGGTACATGCGCAACTGGCCGCCATGCTCGGGCAGCCAGGCGTCGTTCAAGTAGATCACCGCCGAGACCATGCGCCGGTCGTCGTCACGAAAGCGGTCCACATGCTTGAGGTAAAACGCACCGGGTGGGTACATCGCGAAGTGGCTTTCGAAATCTTCCAGCCCAAGGAACAGGCTGCGGTTCATTGCCAGGCGCAGGCTGTCCATGACGGCCATATAGGTGTCGCAAACCGCCGCGTCGCCCTCTTCCAGCCACTGAATATGATCACCGCGAATACCCTCGCGAATCTCCTGGGCCGGCCCGCGCCCGACTGCCGCCGGTGCCAGCTCACCTTCGGCCGCACGTTTATGGCACTCAGCCGCCAGTTCCAGGGTCAGAGCCTGGGGCAGGAAGCCATTCTGCTGCGACCAGCCTTTTTCGGCCAAGTCGTCAACGATACGTTGCAGCAGCGGGTCATCGAGGGATATTTGCATGGCGCGCATAGTATCCATACGCCTGAGAATCCGACAGCGCCGTCGAGCGCCCGAATGCACTTTAAATCAGCTGTCTGATAGGACTTCTCGACAAATCCTACGCCCGACACGGACAATAGTGGCCGACTGACAGGAGTCCATATGCGTCGTTTGTTTTTTACCGTGTTGATGTTCTGCGTTTTGCCCGCCTGGGCAGACGGCCATGACCAGTTGTACAAGGTTGCCGGCTGGGCCGAACAACGTGCGCATTTCAATGACGCCCTCAGTGCCGCCCAGCAGCGCTACCGCAATAGCCTGCCGCCGGCGGTGTATCAGGCGCTGGTGGACAATAGTAATAAGCGCTTTGGCGCCCAAGCCATGGATCAGCGTGCCGAGGCGCAACTGCGCAAGCACCTGGCCAACCCGAAACCGGCCCTGGCGTTCTTCCAATCGCCCCTGGGCCGCAAGATCGTCGCCGCAGAATTGCTGGCCACGCGCCGCGACCAGTTGGCGAAAAACGCCCAGGGCTTGCCGAAAATCCAGGCCGACGCCACCCGCAGCCTGATCATCGGCCATCTGGCCCAAGCCCTGCCCGCGCGCGAGGCCGGTGCAGAAGTCAGCCTGGCGATTGCCGGTGTAGCGGCCGACAGCTTGAGCCAGATGATCCCCGGTTTGCTTGGCGGCGGTCAGGCCCAGGGTATGTTGAATGGGCAGCGCGAACGGTTGATGCAACAAATCGACAAGGACCTGAACAACACGCTGTTGTACGTCTACCGGGATTTGTCCGACCCGGAGCTGGAAGAGTTCGCTACGTTTGCCGAATCGCCGGAAGGTAAGGCGTATTACCAGGCGGCCCTGGCAGCCATTCGCGCAGGGCTGGCTGTCGGCCAAAGCACCTCAAGCCTGACGCAGTAATTGTGGGAGGGGGCAAGCCCCCTCCCACATTTAAAATGCGTTAGTTCAGGTGATCGGTGAGGTACTTGAAGTACTCATTACGAATCTCTGGAATCTCATTGGCCAGGTGATGCCTGCCCCGCGGCAGCATCAACACCTCGGGCCGGTCGAACTTACCGCGTAGCACCTGCAAATTGTGTTGCCAATCCACCGTCATATCTTCCTCACCCTGCACGATCACCGGCCGCCGTGGGCTGCGGGGTGCGGCTTCGATGCGTTTGATCCAGCGCGCCAGCGCCCCTACCCAAGCGGTGGGCAATTGGCGCGGCTGCAGTGGGTCGGCTTCAAGGAACGGTTTGAACGCAGGGTCGTTGGAGTTATCGCTGAAGCGTCGGGCGATGCCTTTGACGAACGGGCGCAGCAGGTAATAGCTGACCTGCGACCATCCCCAGGCACGCGGCCGCACCAGCGGTGAGAGCAGGAAGGTCTTGCCCTGGGCCGGGCTGTCGGCGCCGTGGTTGAGCAAGTGATCCACCACAATGGCGCCGCCGGTGCTTTGCCCGAACAGGTGCCAGGGTTGCGGCAATTGCAGCGCCTTGGCCTCAGCGAACAACGCCTGCACCACGCTCTGGTACACCGCAAACTCATCGATGCTGGCGCGCGGGCCGCTGGACAAGCCGTGGCCCGGCAAGTCGCAGGCGATCACCACAAAGCCCTGGTCCAGCGCCCAATCCACCACATGGCGGTACAACCCCATGTGGTCGTAGAAACCGTGGAACATGAACATCGTTGCCACCGGCGCAGGCGGCCACCATACCTGGGCCACCACTTCAAACCCGTCCACTTCCAGGCGCCCTAACCGGCTCACCGCCGGCACCTTGCGAGCGGCCAGGTCAAGCCCATAGAAACGTTGATAGACCCTTGCCTCGGCGCTAAGCGGTTGCGCGTCCACCAGGGGCCGCAAGCTTTCGCGCAGATGATCAGGGTCAAAGGTGACGGGCATAAAGGCTTCCAGACTGGCGGTGAAGATGAATATCGAGCTGCGATATTCATCTGTCAGGACAAGCATGGCAAGCTACGCGACCTGCGAGGATACCTTTGAATGCGACCGCCTTACCGCAACGCCCTGTTCGCCAGCCTGATCCTGGTTATCTGCGCCGGCGTGCTGTGGGCCGCGTATGACTGGTTCCAGGGCCGCTACCTGCGCGCCTTCAGCGAGCACACGGCGGTATTCTCCGGCGATGCGCTGCAACTGCCCGCCGCCCTCAGCGGCCCTGGCCCGATTCGCCTGGTGCACTTCTGGGACCCGGCCTGCCCGTGCAATGTCGGCAACCAGCAACACCTGGGTGAGCTGATCGAGCAGTACGAGCCCCAAGGGGTCGAGTTTTACGCCCTGCAAAAAGCCGGTAGCCACGGCACCCTGCCCGACAACCTGCGCCACATGAAAATCCTCGACGCCCTGCCCGGCGCCGATCGCATACCCGCCAGCCCGGCCGTGGGCATCTGGGACCGCACAGGCAAACTGGCCTATTTCGGCCCCTACAGCGAAGGGCTGACGTGCAATGCCAGCAACAGTTTTATCGAACCCATTCTCAAGGCCCTTGGAACCGGACGCGAAGTGAATGCCACTCACACCCTCGCGGTAGGCTGCTATTGTTCGTGGCCTGAGGATCTGTAGCCCGTCCACTCTGGTAAGGAATGTTCATGAAGCGCGTCTTGCAGATTTTCGCGGTGCTGATTGCGCTGGTCGCCCTCGGCGCCGGTTGGTATGTCTACAGCAAGCAGCCCACGCGTCAGGGCACAGTGCCGCTGGCCCACCTGCAAAGCTCGGTCACGGTGCGCTACGACGACCGTGGCGTACCGCATATCCGTGCCGAGAACGAGGCTGACCTGTACCGCGCCCTGGGCTATGTGCATGCCCAGGACCGGCTGTTCCAGATGGAGGTCATGCGGCGCCTGGCCCGTGGCGAACTGGCCGAAGTGCTGGGGCCCAAACTGCTTGAGACCGACAAGCTGTTTCGCAGCCTGCGCATTCGTGAGCGCGCCTTGAGCTACGCAGAGCACATGGACCCCGACTCAGCGTCGTCCAAAGCCCTGCAAGCCTATCTGGACGGGATCAACCAATATCAGGACAGCCACGCCAGCCCCATGGAGTTCGACGTGCTGGGCATCCCCAAGCGCCGCTTTACCGTCGAGGACAGCATCAGCGTCGCCGGGTACATGGCTTACAGCTTTGCCGCCGCCTTTCGTACCGAGCCGGTGCTGACTTACGTGCGCGACCATCTGGGCAGCGACTACCTGAAAGTGTTCGATCTCGACTGGCAACCCAAGGGTGCGCTCAACCTGGCGGCCAGTGACTGGCAAACCCTCGGCGCCATCGCCGCCCTGAGTGAGCAGGCCCTGGCCGACAACGGCCTGCCGCAGTTCGAGGGCAGCAACGCCTGGGCCGTCAGCGGCAGCCATACCAAAAGCGGCAAGCCGTTGCTGGCGGGTGACCCGCATATTCGCTTCTCGGTGCCATCGGTGTGGTACGAGGCGCAGTTGCAGGCGCCAGGCTTTGAGCTGTACGGCTATCACAACGCGCTGGTGCCGGTGGCGTTCCTGGGGCACAACCTGGACTTCGGCTGGAGCCTGACCATGTTCCAGAACGACGACCTTGATCTGGTCGCCGAGAAGGTCAACCCGGACAACCCCAACCAGGTCTGGTATCACGGCCAATGGGTCGACATGACCAGCAGCGAGCAACAGATCCAGGTCAAGGGACAGGCGCCGGTGACCCTCACGCTGCGCCGTTCGCCCCACGGCCCGATCATCAATGACGTGCTCGGCGAGAACGCGGGCAGCACGCCAATTGCCATGTGGTGGGCGTTCCTGGACACCGAAAACCCGATCCTCGACGGCTTCTACCAACTCAACCGCGCCGATACCCTGGCCAAGGCACGTGCCGCGGCCGCCAAGGTGTCGGCACCGGGCCTGAACATCATATGGGCCAATGCCAAGGGCGATATCGGCTGGTGGGCGGCAGCGCAGTTGCCGATCCGCCCGGCCGGCGTCAACCCGGCGTTCATCCTCGATGGCAGCACCGCCCAGGCCGACAAGTTGGGCTTCTACCCGTTCAGCGCCAACCCCCAGGAAGAGAACCCGGCACGTGGCTATGTGGTCTCCGCCAACGCCCAACCGGTATCGCCCACCGGCATGGAGATCCCGGGCTACTACAACCTCGCGGACCGTGGCCAGCAGTTGAACGCGCAGTTGAGCGACAACAGCGTGAAGTGGGATGTAAGCAACAGCCAGGCTTTGCAACTGGGCACCACCACCGCCTACGGCCCACGCCTGCTCGCACCGCTGCTGCCGGTGCTGCGCGAAGGGATCAAGGACCCGGCTCAGCTCAAGCTGGTGGAACAGCTCGCAAGCTGGAAAGGCGACTACCCGCTGGACTCCACCAGCGCCACGCTGTTCAACCAGTTCCTGTTCAACCTTGCCGACGCGACCTTCCACCCGAAGCTGGGCGATGCACTGTTCAAGACCCTGATCACCACCCGTGTGATCGACGCGGCGTTGCCACGCCTGGCAGCCTCGGCGGACTCACCCTGGTGGGAGGGCAAGCGCGCGGATATCGTCAAGCTCGCCTGGGACAACAGCCTGGCCCACCTCAAGACGACCTTCGGCGACGACCCGGCGCAGTGGCAGTGGGGCAAGGCGCACACCTTGACCCATGGTCATCCGCTGGGCATGCAGAAACCGCTGGATAAGCTCTTCAACGTCGGCCCGTTCGCCGCACCGGGCAGCCACGAAGTGCCGAACAACCAGACCGCCGCGATCGGCCCGGCGCCATGGCCGGTGACCTATGGGCCTTCGACACGGCGCCTGATCGACTTCGCCGACCCTGCCCACGCACTGACCATCAACCCAGTGGGGCAAAGCGGCGTACCGTTTGATGCTCACTATGGTGATCAGGCGCAAAGCTATATCGAAGGCGGGTATGAGCAGGCGCATTTCAGTGATGAGGAAGTGACGGCCAATACCCGAGGCACCCTGAAACTGTTGCCTGCCAGATAGCTGTTTATCGCTACACCGGCGCCGCAAAGTTAAGCCTGAACTGTTGCGGCGTGACGCCCAGGCGGCGATTGAACACGCTGCGCATGTGCTGGGCGTCGCGAAATCCGCATTGATAGGCCACCGTCTTGAGTGGCGCCGGGCTGCTTTCGAGCATCACCCGCGCCGCATCCACCCGCGCTCTCTCGACAAATTCCGCCGGCGTGATCCGCGCTTCACGGGCGAACACCCGGGAGAAATTGCGCGCACTCATATTGGCCGCCCTGGCCAAATCGGCAATGGTCAAATCCCCGGTCAGGTTGGCCAGCACGTACAACTGCACCAGCGCCACCGCCGAAGTGGCCTCGGCATGGGGAGTGAGAAACGGGCTGAACTGCGATTGCCCGCCCGAGCGTTGGGTGAACACCACCAGGCGCTTGGCCACGCTCAGCGCCACTTCCGGGCCGTGATCCTGGGCCAGCAGGTACAGCGAAAGATCGATACCCGCCGTGACCCCGGCCGAGGTGTAGAGGTTACCGTCCTGCACATAGAGACGGTCGGCCTCGACCTGGGCAGAAGGGCACAGGCGCGCCAGGCTGGCGGCGTCATTCCAGTGGGTAGTGACAGTTTTACCGTCCAGCAGACCGGCGCGGGCCAGCATGAAGGCGCCGTTGCAGATCGAGCCGAAGCGCTGTGCCCTGGCAGCGGCACCGCGCAGCCACTCATCAAACTGAGGGCCGAAATCTTCGAAAGGCAGTTGCGGGCCGCCCGCTACCAGCAACAGGTCGTAGGGCTGCCGGGCTTCGCTGTAGTGCTTGTGCGCCTGCAATGACAGGCCATTGGAGGCAGCCAGAGTGCCGTGGCCGAAACCGATCACCTCCAGGCGGTAGTGATCGTCGGGCGCCAGGAAGCGGTTGGCCTCGCAGAACACATCCATGGGCCCGGTCACGTCCAGTGACTGGACGCCGGGGAAGATCAGGATCGCGACGGTTTTGTGCATGGGAGACCTTTATCTCTGGGCTGACGCAAAACCCTGTGGGAGCTGGCTTGCCTGCGATGCAGACACCTGGGCTCATCAGGTATACCGAGGTGATGCTATCGCAGGCAAGCCAACTCCCACATTAGATCGCGCGCAGCCTTGGCGCGATGTGGCAGCACATTGGCCGAAAACGCGCCCTCGTCTCGATAGCTGCGTCGCCCAAGCGCGAACAGACTGGATGCTTTCCAGAGGAGCACCACCATGAACACCACCATCGCCGGCATCAAAATCCCCGACAGCGCCTTGGCCAAAGCCACCACTGAATACATCCGCGACATCGAATCCGACCTGCTGTACCACCACTCGCGCCGGGTATTTCTGTTCGGCGCCTTGAGCGGAGAGCGCAAGCAACTGGCCTACAACCCGGAGCTGCTGTATGTCGGCGCAATGTTCCACGACCTGGGCCTGGTGGAAGGTCATCGCAGTGACGACCAGCGTTTCGAAGTGGACGGTGCCAATGCCGCCGCCGCGTTCCTCAAGCCTTACGGGCTGAGCGATGACGATATCGAACAAGTGTGGTTGTCCATCGCCCTGCACACCACACCGGGTGTGCCGCAACACCTGCGCCCCACCGTGGCGCTGGTGACCGCCGGGGTGGAGATGGACGTGCTGGGCATGGACTACGCCGCATTTTCCACGGTGCAGCGCGAAGCGGTGGTGCATGCGCATCCACGCGGTGAAGGGTTCAAGGAGTGCATCATCTGCGCCTTCGCCGACGGCTTGCGCCATCGCCCGCAGACCACGTTTGGCAACGTGAAGACGGATGTGCTGGTGGATCAGGAGCCGGGGTTCAGGCCGATGAATTTTGTCGAGGTGATTCGCACGTCGCCGTGGTTGGCGTAGCTGAGTTGAAATGCGATCAAATGTGGGAGGGGGCTTGCCCCCGATGGCGGTGTGTCAGTCAGCAAATCTGATACTGATACACCGCTATCGGGAGCAAGCCCCCTCCCACATTTGGACCTCACCCAGCTTTAGATCGGGGCTGGAGCGCGGCGCTTGTCCGGCTGTTGCCAGCCGTCAGCCGCGGCTTCTTCGATGGCTTGCTGGATGGCCTTCTTGCGATGCTCTTCGGCCCGACGGCTGAAGAACCACACCAGGAAGGTCACCAACGACACCGCCAACAGGATCAGGCTCGCCACCGCGTTGATCTCGGGTTTAACCCCAAGGCGCACCGCCGAGAACACTTCCATCGGCAAGGTGGTGGAACCCGGGCCCGATACAAAGCTGGCCAGTACCAGGTCATCCAGGGACAGCGCAAACGACATCATGCCGCCCGCCGCCAGCGACGGCGCGATCATCGGGATGGTGATCAGGAAAAACACCTTCCACGGCCGCGCGCCCAAATCCATCGCGGCTTCTTCGATCGACAAATCCAGCTCACGCAAGCGCGCCGACACCACCACCGCCACATACGCCGCACAGAACGTCGTGTGGGCGATCCAGATGGTGACGATGCCACGTTCCTGGGGCCAGCCGATCATCTGCGCCATGGCCACGAACAGCAGCAACAGCGACAGGCCGGTGATCACTTCAGGCATGACCAACGGCGCCGTCACCAGGCCGCCGAACAGCGTACGGCCCTTGAACTGGCTGATACGCGTGAGCACAAAGGCCGCCAACGTGCCCAGCGCCACCGCGGCCACCGCCGTGTAGCAGGCGATTTCCAGGGAACGGGCCACCGAGCCCATCAACTGGGTGTTGTCCAGCAGGCCCACGTACCACTTGATCGACCAACCGCCCCACACCGTCACCAGCTTGGATTCGTTGAACGAGTAGATCACCAGGATCAACATCGGCAGGTAGATAAACAACAAGCCTGCGACCAGCATGAAGCTGGAGAAACGAAAGCGCTTCATATCTTGCCCTCCAGCTCTTTGGCCTGGCTGCGGTTGAACAGAATGATCGGCACGATCAGGATCGCCAGCATCACCACGGCCAAGGCAGAAGCCACCGGCCAGTCACGGTTGTTGAAGAATTCCTGCCACAACACTTTACCGATCATCAGGGTTTCCGGGCCGCCGAGCAGTTCAGGGATCACGAACTCGCCCACCACTGGGATAAACACCAACATGCAGCCGGCGATGATGCCGTTCTTGGACAGCGGCACGGTGATTTTCCAGAAGCTGTTGAAGGTGCTCGAACCGAGGTCGGAGGCAGCTTCGAGCAAGCTCTGGTCGTGTTTGACCAGATTTGCGTACAGCGGCAGGATCATGAACGGCAGGTACGAGTAGACCACGCCGATATACACCGCGATGTTGGTGTTGAGGATCTGCAACGGTTCACTGATCAGCCCCATGGACATCAGGAAGCCGTTGAGCAAACCGTTGTTGCTGAGGATGCCCATCCACGCATACACGCGGATCAGGATCGCGGTCCAGGTCGGCATCATGATCAGCAGCACCAGCACGGTCTGCATCTCTTTGCGCGCCGTGGCGATGGCGTAGGCCATCGGGTAGCCGATCAGCAGGCACAGCAGCGTGCTGAAGAACGCCATCTTCAACGAGCCCAGGTAGGCGGCGATGTACAACTCGTCGCCCGCCAACAGGCTGTAGTTGGCCAGGTTCAGCACCACTTGCAGCTTTTGCTCAACGTAGGTGTAGATCTCGGTATAGGGCGGGATCGCCACGTCGGCTTCGGCAAAGCTGATTTTCAATACGATGAAAAACGGCAGTGCGAAAAACAGAAACAGCCAGAGGAATGGAACCCCGATGACCACCTGCTTGCCATTGGGGATTATGCGATCCAAGCGCCGCTTGAATTTCTTCATGTTCATGAGCGAAGTACCACGCCGCTGTCGTCTTCCCACCACACGTAAACCTGATCACCCCAGGTTGGGCGCTGGCCACGGCGTTCGGCGTTGGCGACGAAGGACTGCACCAGCTTGCCACTCGGCAGCTCCACATAGAACACCGAGTGACCGCCCAGGTAGGCGATATCGTGCACCTTGCCGCTGGACCAGTTGTGCTCGCAGGTTGGCATTTCGGTGGTGACCAGCAGTTTTTCCGGGCGAATCGCGTAGGTCACCGACTTGTCTTCCACCGAAGTAGCGATGCCGTAGCCCACGTAGATGTCGCGATCCAGGTCCGGGCACTTGAGCACCGCATGGCCTTCGGCGTCGTCCACCACTTGGGTGTCGAAGATGTTCACGTTGCCGATGAACTCGCACACCAGGCGGCTGGTAGGGGTTTCGTAGATGTCGATCGGGCTGCCGATCTGGGCGATCCAGCCCAGGTGCATGATCGCAATACGCTCGGCCATGGTCATGGCCTCTTCCTGGTCGTGGGTCACCATCACGCACGTCACGCCGACGCGCTCGATGATCTCTACAAGCTCAAGCTGCATCTGCGAGCGCAGCTTCTTGTCCAGGGCGCCCATTGGCTCATCGAGCAGCAAGAGTTTGGGGCGCTTGGCCAGGGAACGGGCCAGGGCTACACGCTGGCGCTGGCCGCCGGACAGCTGGTGCGGCTTGCGCTTGGCGTATTGGCTCATCTGCACCAGCTTGAGCATCTCGGCCACGCGGGCGTCGACTTCGGCCTTGGGGATCTTGTCCTGCTGCAGGCCGAACGCGATGTTCTGCGCCACGGTCATGTGCGGGAACAGCGCATAGGACTGGAACATCATGTTGATCGGCCGCTCGTAGGGCGGCATGTCGGTAATGTCCACGCCGTCCAGGTAGATGCGGCCTTCGGTTGGGCGCTCGAAACCTGCGAGCATACGCAGCAAGGTGGACTTGCCTGAACCCGAACCGCCGAGCAAGGCGAAGATCTCGCCTTTCTTGATTTCCAGGGACACATCGTCCACCGCAATCGTCTCGTCGAACTTCTTCGTGACCCGGTCGATTTTGACCAGCACCTTTTTCGGTGTCTGGTCGCCCTCGAGGGCTTTCTTATAGGCGCCGGAGGCAACTGCCATTTACGAAACTCCCAAAAAAAGAGTGCAGCTCGCCCAATACGGGCCAGCCTTGGATAGTTTGAGCCTTACTTGCCCGTCTTGACCTTGGTCCAGCTACGGGTCATTAAACGCTGCACTTTCGGGGGTAGCTCGAAGTTGACGAATGTCCGCTCGAGAACCGCCTGCGGTGGGTAAACCGCTGCGTCGGTGCGTATCGATTGTTCCATCAGCTTGTCCGCCCCGGGGTTAGGGTTGGCGTAACCGACGTAATCACTGACCTGGGCGATCACCTCAGGTTGCAGCAAATAGTTGATGAAGGCATGAGCCTCTTTAACGTTGCTCGCATCCTTGGGGATCGCCAGTACGTCAAACCAGAGGTTGCCGCCTTCCTTGGGAATTGCGTAGGCGATGTTCACGCCCTTGCCCGCCTCGGCCGCGCGGGCCTTGGCCTGGAACACATCACCGGAGAAACCGGCAGCCACGCAGATGTTGCCGTTGGCCAGGTCCGAGATGTATTTGGAGGAGTGGAAGTAAGTCACGTAGGGCCGCACTTTGAGCAGCTTCTCTTCGGCCTTCTTGTAGTCGGCCGGGTTGGTGCTGTTAGGGTCCAGGCCCATGTAGTTGAGCACTGCCGGCAGCATTTCATCGGCCGAATCCATGAACGACACACCGCAGGTGGCGAGCTTCTTCATGTTTTCCGGTTCGAACAACACCGCCCAGGAATCGATATGGTCGACGCCCAGCACTTCCTTGACCTTATCGACGTTGTAGCCAATGCCGTTGGTGCCCCACAGGTACGGCACCGCGTACTGGTTGCCCGGGTCGTTCTTTTCCAGGCGCTTGAGCAGGGCCGGGTCGAGGTTGGCGTAATTTGTCAGCAGTGACTTGTCGAGCTTCTGGAACGCCCCGGCCTTGATCTGCTTGCCGAGGAAATGGTTGGACGGCACGACCACGTCATAGCCGGTACGCCCGGCGAGCAACTTGCCTTCCAGGGTTTCGTTGGAATCAAACACGTCATACACGGGCTTGATGCCGGTGGCCTTTTCAAAGTTGGCCAGGGTGTCGGGGCCGATGTAGTCCGACCAGTTATAAACATGCACCGTCGATGCGGCCTGCACGCTGACAGCCAGCGTGATACCTGCACCCACCAGCAAGGCTTTGCGAAATAAAGAAATTGGCAAGTGGAGGTCCTCTTAAATAGTTGGGCCCAAAGTTGTTGCCCGGCAACAAAACCGGCGCGCAACTTACCCTCGATAAACCGATCCGGCAAAACTTTCTTTGATCTAATTTGTGGAAGAGGGGCTTACCCCCCTCCCACAGCTGCCAGGGCTTACTTGCCCGACTTGATCTTGGTCCAGCTACGGGTCATTTCACGCTGGGTCGCGGCCGGCAAGTCGGCAATCGCGTAGAGCTTGGCCTGCACGTCCGCCGACGGGTAGATGCCCGGGTCGCTGGTGATGTCTTTGTCCACCAGTGCGGTGGCTTTCTCGTTACCGTTCGGGAAACGCACGCTGTTGGTGATCGATGCCATGACTTCGGGCTTGAGCAGGTAGTTCATGAAGGTGTAGGCGGCCTCGACGTTTTCGGCATCCTTGGGGATAGCGACCATGTCGAAGAAGCTGCCGGCGCCTTCTTTCGGAATGTCGTAGGCCACTTTGACTTTGCCACCGGCTTCAGCCGCACGGGACTTGGCCTGCTGGATGTCACCCGAGTAACCCACGGCCACGCAGATGTTGCCGTTGGCGAGGTCGGAAATGTACTTGGACGAGTGGAAGTAACCGATCGAAGGACGGATCTTCAAGAACAGGTCTTCAGCCTGCTTGAGATCGGCTTTCTTCTGGCTGTCGGTCGGCAGGCCCAGGTAATGCAGCGCGATTGGCAGCATTTCGGTTGGCGAGTCGAGGAAGCTCACGCCGCAGCTTTTCAGCTTGGCGATGTTTTCCGGCTTCATCAGCACATCCCACGAATCGATCTTGTCCACGCCCAGCGCGGCCTTGACCTTCTCCGGGTTGTAGCCGATGCCGATCGAACCCCACATGTACGGGAACGCGTGCTTGTTGTCCGGGTCGCTGACCGACACGGCCTTGAGCAGGGATTTGTTCAGGTTGCTGTAGTTAGGCAGCTTGGACGTGTCCAACTCCTGGTACACGCCGGCCTTGATCTGCTTGGCCAGGAAGTTGTTCGACGGCACGACGATGTCGTAGCCGGACTTGCCTGCCAGCAACTTGGCTTCCAGGGTCTCGTTGCTGTCGAACACGTCGTACACCACCTTGATGCCCGACTCTTTTTCAAAGTTGGCGATGGTGTCCGGTGCAATGTAGTCAGACCAGTTGTACACGTGCAGCACTTTATTGTCTGCCTGGGCCGCGCCCGCCATTGCGCCCATCAGGGACAAGGCGAGGAGGGTCTTGCCAGCGTTTTTCAAACCTAATGCCTTCATTGGGTGATGCTCCGATTTTTCTTTTTTGGGCCGCACATTGTTTATGTTTCGGGCCCAGCCAAAGGGCAACAAAACAGGACGACAGTCTGGCAAGTTCAGGGGCCCGCTTTCAACCGGCCCCCGCATTTATCTACTCAGCCCTGCAATGCCGCCAACGTCAGGTCCAGGCAATGACGGGCCTTGGTCACCAGCTCGTCGATTTCTGCCTGGCTGATCACCAGCGGCGGTGAAATGATCATGGTGTCGCCCACGGCGCGCATGATCAGGCCATTCTCGAAGCAGAAGGTTCGGCAGATCATGCCGGCGCCCTTGCCTTCATGACGCTTGCGCGTGGCCTTGTCCTGCACCAGCTCGATCGCACCGAGCATACCCACGCCGCGCACTTCGCCCACCAGCGGGTGGTCAGCCAGTTCCCTCAGACGTTTCTGCAAATACGGTGCCGTTTCGTCGTGTACACGGCTGACGATTTTTTCATCGCGCAGGATACGGATGTTTTCCAGGGCCACAGCCGCGGCGACCGGGTGGCCGGAGTAGGTAAAACCGTGGTTGAAATCGCCCCCTTCGTTGAGCACCGCCACCACTTCGTCGCGCACGATCAGGCCGCCCATGGGCACGTAGCCTGAGGTCAGGCCCTTGGCGATGGTCATCATGTGTGGCTTGAGGTCGTAGAAATCGCTACCGAACCACTCACCGGTACGGCCGAAACCGCAGATCACTTCGTCGGCGACAAACAGGATGTCGTACTTGGCGAGAATTTCCTTGATGCGCGGCCAGTAGGTGGCGGGTGGCACGATCACACCACCAGCTCCCTGGATCGGCTCGGCGATAAAGGCGCCGACGTTGTCCACGCCCAACTCCAGAATCTTCTCTTCCAGCTGGTTGGCGGCCCAGATCCCGAATTCTTCAGGGCTCATGTCGCCGCCTTCGCCAAACCAGTAGGGTTGAGCGATGTGGGTGATGCCCGGGATAGGCAGGTCGCCCTGCTCATGCATATAAGTCATGCCACCCAGGCTGGCGCCGGCCACGGTGGAACCGTGGTAGCCGTTCTTGCGGGCAATGATGGTTTTCTTGTTCGGCTGGCCCTTGATCGCCCAGTAGTGGCGGACCATGCGCAACATGGTGTCGTTGCCTTCGGAGCCGGAGCCGGTGAAGAACACATGGTTCATGCCGGCGGGCGCGACTTCGGAAATGACTTTGGCCAGTTCAAGCACCGGCGGGTGTGCGGTCTGGAAGAACAGGTTGTAGTACGGCAGCTCTTTCATCTGTTTGGCGGCGGCGTCAGCCAGTTCGTCGCGACCATAGCCGATCGCCACGCACCACAGGCCGGCCATGCCGTCGAGGATCTTGTTGCCTTCGCTGTCCCACAGGTAAACACCGTGGGCTTTGGTGATGATCCTTGGGCCTTTCTCTTTCAATTGCTTGAAATCGCTGAACGGCGCCAGGTGGTGATCATTGCTCAAGGCTTGCCATTCACGGGTTTGCGGGTTGTTGCTGGACATACCAATCTCCTAGACTTTTCAGTGAAGGGCGCGCCGTTTGAAGGACGCGCCCGGCGCATCAGACGGCGAAGAGCAGGAATTCCCGCTCCCACGAACTGATCACGCGCTTGAAGTTTTCATGCTCGGCCCGCTTGACCGCGACGTAGCCTGTGATGAACTTTTGCCCCAGGTATTTCTCGATGGTCTTGCTGTTTTCCATACGCTCAAGGGCATCTTCGATGGTCAACGGCAGACGCAGATTGCGGCGCTCGTAACCACGGCCGACTACTGGCGCGCTCGGGTTGTGGCCTTCGACCATGCCGATGTAGCCGCACAGCAGGCTGGCGGCAATCGCCAGGTAGGGGTTGGCATCGGCGCCCGGCAGGCGGTTCTCCACGCGGCGGTTCTGTGGGCCGGCATCTGGAACGCGCAGGCCGACGGTGCGGTTCTCTTCGCCCCACTCCACGTTCACCGGCGCCGAGGTGTCGGGCAGGAAGCGGCGGAACGAGTTCACGTTCGGGGCGAACAGCGGCAGCAATTCAGGGATGAACTTCTGCAGGCCACCAATGTGGTTGAGAAACAGCTGGCTCATGGTCCCGTCTTCATTGGAGAAGACGTTCTTGCCGGTGGCGATGTCGATGATGCTCTGGTGCAGGTGCATCGCGCTGCCGGGCTCGCCGGTCATCGGCTTGGCCATAAAGGTGGCAGCCACGTCGTGCTTGAGCGCGGCTTCACGCATGGTGCGCTTGAACACCAGGATCTGGTCGGCCAGGGACAGGGCATCGCCGTGACGGAAGTTGATTTCCATCTGCGCGGTGCCGTCTTCGTGGATCAGGGTGTCGAGGTCCAGCTCCTGCAGTTCGCACCAGTCGTAGACGTCTTCGAACAGCGGGTCGAATTCGTTGGCCGCTTCTATAGAGAAAGACTGGCGGCCAGTCTCCGGGCGCCCGGAACGGCCAATCGGCGGTTGCAGCGGAAAGTCCGGGTCTTCGCAACGCTTGGTCAGGTAGAACTCCATCTCCGGCGCCACGATGGGCTGCCAGCCGCGGTCGGAGTAGAGTTTGAGGACTTTCTTGAGCACGTTGCGCGGCGACAGCTCGATCGGGTTGCCTTGCTTGTCGTAGGTGTCGTGGATCACCTGGGCAGTGGGCTCGATGGCCCAGGGCACCAGGAATACCGCGTTCTGGTCGGGGCGGCAGATCATGTCGATGTCGGCCGGGTCGAGCAATTCGTAATAGATGTCGTCTTCGACATAGTCGCCGGTCACGGTCTGCAACAGAACGCTTTCGGGCAGGCGCATGCCTTTTTCGGCGATGAACTTGTTGGTCGGCGAGATCTTGCCCCGGGTAATACCGGTGAGGTCGCCAATCATGCATTCGACTTCTGTGATCTTGTGGTCTTTCAACCAATCGGTGAGCTGGTCGAGGTTGTTACTCATAAATGCCTCTGGGCTGGGTTTCCTGGCATCCGTTAAAAGCCAGGCGTTGGTTGACGCAGCATCCGCGTCGTTTGTTCATTCAGGGTAGGAGCTTACCTGCCATTTGCCCAAGGGTTGCATTCCTCACGCCAAAGTTGTGCAGAATCATGATCGGCACGGCGAATATGGGCGGGTGGGTGGCGCAGGCGTTGGCAAAGAGGAGGTCGGACGGGCCGTCAAGAATATTGGCCGGTGCGTGAGCATTCACGCGGGACGAACGGACTGCGCACAATGTGTGGCGCAAGCACGCAGAGACGCCGAATGGCGGCAGGTGAAACATGAAGCACCCCGGTATTATTGCTGTTATGGGTTTGAATCGAGCTTAGCCTTGTTCATTTTTTTACACAACACCCCCGTAAAAAATACAACACGGCCCGCTCAAGCCTGCAGGTCCAAAGACCTTTAAACCCAAAAAACCGCCCCAAAAAGCCCCAAAAAAGGCTTCATGGCGCTTTTTTAGGGCAAAAAATGCCTCGCTTGACTTCGGCAAGCCGTTCGGGTTGACTGAAACCAGAAAAGATCAATGATTGATATTTTTAACAACAAAGGTGTTGCATCATGTCGGTACCCCCGCGTGCCGTTCAGCTTAACGAAGCGAACGCGTTCCTTAAGGATCATCCTGAGGTTCTGTACGTAGACCTTCTAATTGCGGATATGAATGGTGTGGTGCGCGGCAAGCGCATCGAACGCACCAGCCTCCACAAGGTTTACGAGAAGGGCATTAACCTGCCTGCCTCTTTATTTGCCCTGGATATCAATGGCTCGACGGTGGAAAGCACCGGCCTGGGCCTGGACATCGGTGATGCTGACCGAATCTGTTATCCAATCCCCGACACCCTGTGCAATGAACCCTGGCAAAAGCGCCCTACCGCGCAATTGCTGATGACCATGCACGAACTTGAAGGTGAACCTTTCTTCGCCGACCCGCGCGAAGTGCTCCGCCAAGTTGTAAGCAAGTTTGACGACCTCGGTCTGACCATCTGCGCCGCCTTCGAGCTTGAGTTCTACCTGATCGACCAGGAGAACGTGAACGGCCGCCCACAACCGCCCCGCTCGCCGATCTCCGGCAAACGCCCGCACTCGACACAGGTCTACCTGATCGACGACCTCGACGAATACGTCGACTGCCTCCAGGACATTCTGGAAGGTGCCAAGGAGCAAGGCATTCCGGCCGATGCCATCGTCAAGGAAAGTGCCCCGGCGCAGTTCGAAGTGAACCTGCACCACGTGGCCGACCCGATCAAGGCCTGCGACTACGCAGTACTGCTCAAGCGCCTGATCAAGAACATCGCCTACGACCATGAGATGGACACCACCTTCATGGCCAAGCCTTACCCAGGGCAGGCAGGCAACGGGTTGCACGTACACATCTCCATTCTGGACAAGGACGGCAAGAACATCTTTGCCAGCGAGGATCCCGAGCAGAACGCCGCATTGCGTCACGCGATCGGCGGTGTGCTGGAGACCCTGCCCGCCCAAATGGCGTTCCTGTGCCCCAACGTCAACTCCTACCGTCGTTTCGGCGCACAGTTCTATGTGCCGAACTCGCCGTGCTGGGGCCTGGACAACCGCACCGTAGCGATTCGCGTACCCACCGGCTCTTCCGATGCCGTGCGTATCGAACACCGCGTGGCCGGTGCCGATGCCAACCCTTATCTGCTGATGGCTTCGGTCCTGGCGGGTGTACACCACGGTCTGACCAACAAGATCGAACCGGGCGCTCCGGTGGAAGGCAACAGCTACGAGCAGAACGAGCAAAGCCTGCCGAACAACCTGCGCGATGCCCTGCGCGAGTTGGACGACAGCGAGGTGATGGCCAAGTACATCGATCCTAAATACATCGATATCTTTGTTGCCTGTAAGGAAAGTGAGCTGGAAGAGTTTGAACACTCCATCTCCGACCTTGAGTACAACTGGTACCTGCATACCGTGTAAGCGGTTGCGGCATTGAAGAAGCGCCACAGGCTTAGGGTCTGTGGCGTTTTTTTATGGGCTTATTCCGGGGGACCGAATTGGCCTCATCGGGAGCAAGCCCCCTCCCACACTGACCGAGTTCCAGATTTGGAATGGGGTCAACTGTGGGAGGGGGCTTGCTCCCGATGGCGGCCTGGCAGACAACACACCTCCCTGCTCATACAATGCCCGCTGCCTTGTAGGAGAACTCCATGCCCACCCGCCCCGCCGCCCCTCGCAAACCCCGCGCCCGCAGCCAGGCGCGGATCGACGCGATCCTTGAAGCCGCCCGCACCTTGCTGGCCGCCGAAGGCGTGGCCGGTTTGTCGATCTACAGCGTGGCCGAACGTGCGCAAATCCCACCATCGTCGGTGTATCACTTTTTCGCCAGCGTGCCGGCATTGCTGGAAGCATTGACGGCTGACGTTCACGCAGCCTTTCGCGCTGCCATCCAGGCGCCTATCGAGCATGAGTCACTCAGGCATTGGCGCGACCTGTCCTGCATCGTTGAACAACGCATGCTCACCGTTTATGACCAGGACGCCGCTGCACGCCAGTTGATCCTGGCCCAACACGGGCTGACCGAAGTCACCCAGGCCGATCGTCAGCATGACCTGGAGTTGGGGGACTTGATGCTGGAGGTGTTCAACCGCCACTTCGAAGTGCCGAGCTTGCCCAAGGATGTGGATGTATTTGCCCTGGCGCTGGAGTTGAGCGACCGCGTGTATGCGCGCTCAGTGCATCAGCATGGGCTGATTACGCCGCGTATGGCTGAGGAAGGAATGCGGGTGTTTGATGCCTATGTGGGGCTCTACTTACCCGCATATTTGTCCAAACGGGCCTCATCGCAGGCAAGCCAGCTCCCACATTTTTGATCTGTGAATACATTCAAATGTGGGAGCTGGCTTGCCTGCGATAGCGAGCTCAAGAGCGACGCGAATCACAATTTTGCAATCGACACCTCAGTCGATTTCACAAAGGCAATCACTTCACTGCCAATCACCAGCTCTAGCTCTTTCACCGAGCGAGTGGTAATCACCGAAGTGACGATGCCCGAGGCAGTCTGTACATCGATTTCCGACAGTACGTCACCGACCACGATTTCCTTGATGGTGCCTTTGAACTGGTTACGCACGTTGATGGCTTTAATAGTCATGATGTTTTTCCTGTGTGGGTTATTGAGCCCAACGCAATTGCGTCGGCAGCGGTGAAACAGGTTCGGGTTCCGGCGGTGAACCGGGCAGCGACAGCACGCGGTTGAGCACCTCGGCCTCCAACGCGGCCAGGCGGTGTGAACCACGGGCCCGTGGGCGTGGCAGGTCGACGGCGAGGTCGAGACCGATTTCGCCGTCTTCGATCAGAATCACCCGGTCGGCAATCGCCACGGCTTCGCTGACATCGTGGGTCACCAGCAACACAGTGAAACCGTGCTTGCGCCAGAGGTTCTCGATCAGTTGCTGCATCTCGATGCGGGTCAGGGCGTCCAGTGCGCCCAGCGGCTCATCGAGCAGCAACAGCCGCGGCTGGTGAATCAGCGCACGGGCCAACGCCACACGCTGCTTCTGGCCACCGGACAAGGCCGCCGGCCATTCATTGGCGCGCTCGGCCAGGCCCACCGCTTCCAGGGCCTCCAGCGCCCTGGGGCGCCAGTTGCCCGTAAGGCCGAGGCCGACGTTGTCGATGATCTTTTTCCACGGCAGCAAACGCGCTTCCTGGAACATCAATCGTGTGTCTTCAATCGCCTCGTGCAGCGGCGCGGAGCCGGCCAGCAGCTCGCCGCCACTGGCCTTGTCCAGCCCCGCCAGCAGGCGCAACAAGGTACTCTTGCCGCAGCCGCTGCGACCTACCACGGCCACGAATTGACCGGCCGGAATATGCAGGTCGATGTCCTTGAGCACTTCGCGAGTGCCGAAGGATTTGCGCAACTTGCGCACCGCCAGGGGAATGCCCTTGAGCAGGCGCGGGGGTTGTTGAGCTGTCATGCCGCACCTCCTTTGACTTGATACGCCGGGTGCCAGCGCAGCCATACCCGTTCCAGGCCACGCGCCGCCAGGTCGGCGAGTTTGCCGAGGATCGCGTACATCACGATGGCCAGCACCACCACATCGGTTTGCAGGAACTCACGGGCATTCATCGCCAGGTAACCGATGCCGGAACTGGCCGAGATGGTTTCCGCCACGATCAGCGTCAGCCACATAAAGCCCAGGGCAAAGCGCACGCCCACCAGGATCGACGGCAGCGCGCCAGGCAGGATGACTTGCCAGAACAGGCTGAACCCCGACAGGCCATAGCTGCGCGACATTTCCACCAGCGCCGGGTCGACGTTGCGGATACCGTGATAGGTGTTCAGGTAGATCGGGAACAACGTGCCGAGTGCCACCAGGAAAATCTTCGCGGTCTCGTCAATGCCGAACCACAGGATCACCAGTGGAATCAGCGCCAGGTGCGGCACGTTACGAATCATCTGCACAGAGCTGTCCAGCAAGCGCTCGCCCCACTTCGACAACCCGGTGATAAAGCCCAGGGCCAAACCAATGCTGCCGCCGATCACAAAGCCCAGGCCAGCACGCCAGCCACTGATGGCCAGGTGTGTCCAGATTTCGCCGCTGACCACCAGGTTGACTCCGGCTTCGATCACCGCACTCGGCGCTGGCAAAATGCGCGTCGACAACCACCCCGCCGACACCGACAACTGCCACACCGCCAGCAACAAGATCGGCAGCACCCAGGGCGCCACGCGATGGCTGAATTTTTCAAAGTCCATAACGGCGCCTCAACTCTGTGACGCAGCTTTGGGAAGGATGTCGTTGGCGACCATCTCGCCAAACGGGCTGACGTAACCGGCGCTTTTCGGCAACTCGGGACGTTCGATATCCAGATGCGGAAACAACAGTTCGGCGACCCGATACGACTCTTCCAGGTGTGGATAACCGGAGAAGATAAAGGTGTCGATACCCAGGTCCGCGTATTCCTTGACCCGCGCCGCAACCGTTGGGCCATCGCCGACCAGCGCCGTGCCTGCCCCGCCACGCACCAGGCCGACGCCGGCCCACAGGTTGGGGCTGACCTCCAGGTTGTCACGGCTGCCGCCATGCAAAGCGGCCATGCGTTGCTGACCGACCGAATCGAAACGCGCCAGCGACGCCTGGGCGCGGGCAATGGTGTCGTCGTCCAGATGGGAGATGAGTTTGTCGGCGGCTTTCCAGGCCTCTTCGTTGGTCTCGCGCACAATCACATGCAGGCGAATGCCGAAGCGCAGGGTACGCCCGAGTTTCTCGGCCTTGGCGCGAACCTGGGCGATTTTTTCCGCGACAGCAGCCGGCGGCTCGCCCCAGGTCAGGACCATTTCCACCTGCTCGGCCGCCAGGTCCTGGGCCGCTTCGGAGGAACCGCCGAAGTACAGCGGCGGGCGCGGTTGCTGGACCGGTGGGTAGAGCAGCTTGGCGCCTTTGACGCTGATGTGCTCGCCGTCGTAGTCCACGGTTTCGCCTTCGAGCACGCGGCGCCAGATGCGCGTGAACTCCACCGATGCCTGATAGCGTTCTTCGTGGCTGAGGAACAAGCCATCGCCAGCCAACTCTTCCGGGTCACCGCCAGTTACCAGGTTGAATAACGCACGACCACCGGACAACCGGTCCAGGGTGGCGGCCTGGCGTGCGGCCACCGTCGGGGAAATGATCCCGGGGCGCAGAGCAACCAGGAATTTCAAACGCTGAGTCACTGGAATCAGCGAGGCAGCCACCAGCCACGAGTCTTCGCAGGAGCGACCGGTAGGGATCAACACCCCGCCGAAACCCAGGCGGTCAGCGGCCTGGGCCACTTGTTGCAAATAACCGTGATCGACGGCGCGGGCGCCTTCGGCGGTGCCAAGGTAATGGCCGTCGCCGTGGGTAGGCAGGAACCAGAAAATATTGAGGCTCATGGAGTTGTCTCCTGAAGGAATCGGATTACGGCGCTTTGGCAACCGCGGCGGGTGGCGTCCAGATCACGTCCTTGATGCTCAAGGGCTTGGGGATCAGTTTGAGCTGGTAGAAGCTGTCGGCGATTTTCTGCTGGGCCGCGACCACTTCCGGGGTCAGGAACAGCGCACCGTAGCCCTGGCGTTTCACCGAGGTCAGGGTGATGTCGGCGGGCAGGCCCAGCAGCGGTGCGACTTGTTCGGTGACTTCCTGCGGGTTGGCCTTGGACCACTCGCCCACCGCGCGCACTTCTTCCACCAGCGCCCTGATCACTTCAGGGTGTTGCTCGGCGTAGGGTTTGGTGGCCAGGTAGAACTGATGGTTGTCGGCAATGCCGGTGCCGTCACGCAGGGTACGGGCTTGCAGTTGTTTCTCGGCGGCGGCCTGGTACGGGTCCCAGATCACCCAGGCATCCACACTGCCGCGCTCGAAGGCGGCACGGGCATCGGCAGGTGGCAGGAATACGGTTTTCACGTCGGTGTAGTTGAGGCCGGCATCTTCCAGGGCTCGCACCAGCAGGTAATGCACGTTGGAGCCTTTGTTGAGCACAACCTTTTTGCCTTTGAGCTCGGCGACCGATTTGATCGGTGAGTCTTTGGGCACCAGGATCGCTTCACTGGTAGGTGCGGGCGGTTCGTAGGCGACGTAAAGCAAGTCGGCGCCGGCCGCCTGGGCAAACACCGGTGGCGTTTCACCGGTGACGCCGAAGTCGATGGAGCCGACGTTCAGGCCCTCAAGCAACTGCGGGCCGCCGGGGAACTCGGTCCACTGCACCTGCACGCCCTGGGCGGCCAGGCGTTTTTCCAGGGTGCCCTTGGCCTTGAGCAGCACCAGGGTGCCGTACTTCTGATAACCGATCCGCAGGGTCTCGGCGGCTTGGGCTTGAACAATGGCGCCGAAGGACACAGCCGCAGCAAACAGTGCGACCAGACCACGACGCAAGATGACAGTGCGCATGGCGCTCTCTCCACAGTTGCGATTAGGGTTTTGGCTGCACCTGCTTGGCCGTTGGCGGCTGAGTAAGGTGAGTGTTTCTCGATTCGGGGGTAAGGCTCAGATGCTCCAGCGAGCACTCAACAAACGTTCATTCAACACGTCCGGATCCAGCGCGCCATGGCGCTATAGAGCTGCTCCAGGGCTTCGTGCAAACGTTTCTCAAGCACTGGCACCAACTGCGCCTGAACACTGCCTTCGCCGTAAGCGATCTGACTGTCTTCGGCGAAAATGCCGTGGAGCAACTCCTGGGCTTTGAGAGCCGACAGCACCGGCTTCAGGGCGTAGTCCACCGCCAGCATGTGGGCGATGCTGCCGCCGGTAGCCATCGGCAATACCACCTTATGGGCCAAGGCACGTTCGGGCAGCAGGTCCAGCACGGTTTTCAGCGCACCGGAGAACGATGCCTTGTACACCGGTGTGGCGATCACCAGGCCGTCGGCATTGGCCACCTGTTGCAACAGGTCGATGACCTTGGGGCTGTCGAACCGTGCGTGCAGCAAGTCTTCAGCCGGGAAGTCGCGTATCTGGTAACTCACCACCTCTACGCCCTGCTGTTGCAGCCATTGACGGGTTTTATCCAGCAACACCCCGGAGCGCGAACGCTGGCTGGGACTGCCTCCAAGTGTTACGACCAGCATGTAGGAAATTCCTTGAGCAAGTGTCGGCGGTTCGCTGTACGGCGATGGCGCCAAGATGGAACAGACCATATCAGTAGATTCATATATCTATAAATCTTATTTATTCATTTGTTTATTCCATAAATACATAAGCCGTTTATCAATCGCCAGGCGAAAAAAAGGCCGTGAAAACGGCCTGAAAACCCCTGCTGTGTGAGACGGTTTGCAACTTGATGCCTTTGCTGTTCATGAGGCCGCCATCGCGGGCAAGCCCGGCTCCCACAGGGGAATGCGGTCAACTGTGGGAGCCGGGCTTGCCCGCGATGGCGATATCCGCCTTAACGATTGGGTTGTGGGGTGAGGCGCAGGTACGGCTTCACCGCGCGGTAGCCCTTTGGAAAGCGCTTCTTGATCTCTTCCTCGTCCTTGAGCGACGGCACGATCACCACCTCATCCCCATCCTGCCAGTTGGCCGGCGTGGCGACCTTGTGGTTGTCGGTCAGTTGCAGCGAGTCGATCACCCGCAGGATTTCATGGAAGTTGCGCCCGGTACTGGCCGGGTAGGTGATAGTCAGGCGGATCTTCTTGTTCGGGTCGATCACGAACAAAGAGCGCACGGTGAGGGTGTCACTGGCGTTGGGATGGATCAGGTCGTAGAGGTCCGAGACCTTGCGGTCGGCGTCGGCCAGGATCGGGAAGTTGACCACGGTGTTCTGGGTCTCATTGATGTCTTCAATCCACTTGTGATGCGAGTCCACCGGGTCTACCGACAGGGCGATGGCCTTGACGCCACGTTTTGCGAATTCGTCCTTGAGCTTGGCGGTGAAGCCCAGCTCGGTGGTGCACACCGGGGTGAAGTCTGCCGGGTGGGAAAACAACACACCCCAGCTGTCGCCCAGCCATTCGTGGAAGCGAATCTTGCCGGCGCTGGAATCCTGTTCGAAGTCGGGGGCGATGTCGCCCAGTCTTAGGCTCATGGTGTGGCTCCTGATGAGTGCTTATGGAGCCCACTGTGCATGGATTTGGAGTTATTTAAAAAGAATAAATATCGATTTATCTAGACGATAAAGGAATATTAAAAATGTGTTCATTGGACTTGGGCACAGGCGAAGATCAACATTGTTTTCAAGGTTCGAGAAGGCCTTGAGTCGCTGTAGTAAAGAGGGTTTCAGGAAGGGCTTGCGGGGGTTGAGCCCGACTTGAAAGCAGTACACCTTGCCCGGCATTGCGCCGGGCAAGGCTTTACAGTCTTACAACAGCGGGATCGAGTAGCTGACGATCAGGCGGTTTTCGTCCTGGTTACGTGCGTTGGCGATGTCGCTGCGCCACATAGCGTTTTTCCACGCCACGCCGACGTTTTTCAGCGGACCTTCCGGTACGACGTAGGCAACAGTGATGTCACGTTCCCACTCGGACTGGCCGGTGAACTCGGCACGGTTGCTGGCAACGGTGTCGATATGATCACCCTTCAGGTAAACCACACCAGCGGTCAGGCCAGGTACGCCCACCTTGGCGAAGTCGTAGGAGTAGCGAGCTTGCCAGGTGCGCTCGCCGGCACGGGCGAACTTCTGGATCTGCATGTCGGTAGTGATGTAGGCCGACGAGCCGTCACCCTGGTTCAGCCAAGGGAAGTCGCTGCTGCCGTTGCTGACCTGGTAACCGCCACCGAAGGTGTGGCCGGCAACCGAGTACAGGAACAGGCCGCTGTACAGGTTGTTGTCGACCTTGCCACGACCGGAGTTGACGCCACCGTAGTTGCCTGTGGAGAAGTAGGCGGACTGGTTGCCGTTGTTACCGTCGTCGGAGCTGTTGAAGTAACGCAGATCAGACTTCAGCACGCCAGGGCCGATAGCCCAGTTGTGGGTCAGGCCCAGGAAGTGTTGCTTGTAGAAATCTTCCAGGTTGCCGTAGTAGTACTGGGCGGTCAGGTCCTTGGTGATCTTGTAGTCACCACCGGCGTAGTAGAACTTGTTGCTCGAACGCCAGTTCACGCCACGGCTGTTGGCGCCGGAGATGGACAGGCTTTCGTTGTTGCTGGAGTTACGGCCCTTGGCTTTTTCGATCTGGCCGGCAACCAGGGTCAGGTCCTTGATGTCGCTGGAGGTGATCTGGCCACCCTGGAAGGTCTGCGGCAGCATACGACCATCGTTGGTGACGATGACCGGCAGCTTGGGTTGCAAGGTACCCAGCTTCAGTTCGGTCTGGGAGATCTTCGCTTTGGCGGTCAGGCCCAGGCTGGAGTAGTTATCAACGGCTTCGCCATTGGACTTGCTCGGGAAGATGGTGCCGCCATACGAGCTGGCGGTCGCGCCGTTGGTGCCGCCGCCGGAATCCAGGCGAACACCCAGCAGGCCGATAGCGTCAAGACCGAAGCCGACGGTGCCTTGGGTGTAACCGGAGATGAAACGCAGATCGAAGCCTTGGCCCCACTCTTCGTTCTTGTTCGCACCAGCACCTTCGCGGTTATCGGTGTTGATGTAGAAGTTACGCAGGCCCAGTGTGGCCTTGCTGTCTTCGATGAAACCGGCGGCGCCTGCTTGCTGGGCGATTGCGCCCAAAGCTACAGCCACAGCCAAGGTGGACTTCTTCATGTACCGCTCCTCTCGTTTCTAATTTTTGTATTTCTTTGGCCCCGGGTCTGACGCCCTGGATCCACAGATGCGCGATTAGCGCCAGATAGTGACTAGCAAGTCAATCGTAACCTTGTGTGTCTACTACCTTCGTCTAATCGCAGTTGATTTGGTCCCTGCAGGGTAATGAGTTTTTCATACACCCAAAAAGAATTGTTTCATTCTTTTTCATACGATTCGGGAATAAGCGGATGCGTGAAGCGGGTGGGTCGAGTGACACGAACCGCTCCATAAGCTAATTCCTAAAGGGTATTTACCAGTGCTTTTTTAGATCGATTAGTGTGACCGTACGGTTGCATACGTCACTCACGATCAAAAAGGCGACGCCATCATGGCCAAACGCACATCCTCCCGTCAATTTGTTACAGTTTTTGTATCGGTATTACTTTCTTTTGGTGTCAGCGCGGCCGATTTGACGGTCGGCTACCAGACCGGCATCGATCCCAGCAAAGTCCCCCAGGCCGACGGTCTCTACGAAAAAACCATTGGTGAGAAAATCGCCTGGCGCCGGTTCAACAGTGGCCCGGAGGTGGTCACGGCCATTGCCTCGGGTGATGTACAAATCGGCAACCTCGGTTCCAGCCCCCTCGCCGCAGCCGCTTCGCGCAATCTACCCATCGTCGCGTTTATCGTATCGGCACAGATCAACGCTTCTGAAGCCCTGGTAGTGCGTAATGGCGGTGGCATCGACAAACCCGAAGACCTGATCGGCAAAACCATCGCCACACCCTTCGTCTCAACCTCCCATTACAGCCTGCTCGGCGCCCTGAAGCATTGGGGGCTGGACACTAAACAAGTCAAAGTGGTGAACCTGCAACCGGCCGAAATCGCCGCCGCCTGGAAGCGCGGCGATATCGACGGCGCATTCGTGTGGTCACCGGCCCTGGGCGAAATCCGCAAGACCGGCAAAACCCTGACCGATGCGGCGCAGGTGGGCCAATGGGGCGCACCGACGTTTGAAGTGTGGGTCGCGCGCAAGGATTTCGCCGAAAAACATCCTGAGGTAGTGGCCAGGTTTGCCAAGGTCACCCTCGATTCATTCGCCGACTATGCCGCGCATAAAGACAGTTGGACGGTGGATTCGGAACCGGTGCAGAAGATCGCCAAATTGACAGGCTCCAATGCCGACGATATTCCAGAGTTGCTGGCGGGCACGACGTTTCCCGATGCGCAGGCACAACAGACCGAAGCGCTGCTCAAGGGCGGCACGGCGAAGGCGATTGGGGAGACGGCGAAGTTCTTGAAAGAGCAAGGCAAGGTGGAGACGGTGTTGCCGGACTATTCGGCCTATGTGACCGACAAGTTCATCACACAATAAATACAGTCTTCGGTGGGAGCTGGCTTGCCTGCGATGCCAGCATCTCGGTCGTTCAGATAAACCGAGGCGCTGCTATCGCAGGCAAGCCAGCTCCCACACAGAGCCGTACTCTTTTACAGGGCCTTTTCAAAGATCTTGGAGTTGCGCTGATAGTTGTACAGCGACGCACGCGCCGACGGCAGGCGGTCCACGCTGCTCGGCACAAAACCGCGCTCACGGAACCAGTGGGCCGTGCGCGTGGTGAGCACGAACAAGGTCTTCAACCCCTGAGCACGTGCACGGGTCTGGATGCGTTCGAGCAACACATCGCCGCGTGCGCCGTGGCGGTACTCCGGGTTCACCGCCAGGCACGCCAGCTCGCCCGCATCCGAATCCGCAATCTGATACAGCGCTGCGCACGCGATGATCATGCCTTCGCGCTCGACCACGCTGAACTGTTCGATTTCCCGCTCCAGCACTTCCCGCGAACGACGCACCAGAATGCCCTGCTCTTCCAGCGGGCTGATCAGGTCCAGCAAACCGCCGACGTCTTCAATCGCCGCTTCGCGCACCAGTTCGAATTGCTCCTGGGCCACCAGCGTACCGCCGCCGTCACGGGTAAACAGCTCGGTGAGCAAGGCGCCGTCTTCGGCGTAGCTGACGATATGGCTGCGCCCTACTCCACCCCGACAGGCTTCGGCAGCGGCATCGAGCAGCTCGGCTTGATAGTTGCTGCCCAGGCGTTGCAGGTGCGCAGGCACTTGCTGTGGGCGCAATTCACGTACCAGACGGCCGTTCTCATCGATCAGGCCGGGATCGGCGCCGAACAGCAGCAATTTGTCGGCACCCAGGTCGATGGCGGCACGGGTGGCGACATCTTCGCAGGCCAGGTTGAAGATTTCACCGGTAGGCGAGTAGCCCAACGGCGACAACAGCACGATAGAGCGCTCGTCCAGCAGGCGGTTGATGCCTTTGCGGTCGACCCGGCGTACTTCGCCGGTGTGGTGATAGTCAACGCCCTCAAGCACGCCAATCGGGCGCGCCGTCACCAGGTTGCCGCTGGCCACGCGCAGGCGCGAGCCCTGCATGGGCGACGAGGCCATGTCCATGGACAGGCGCGCTTCGATGGCGATACGCAGATGGCCGACCGCGTCGATCACGCACTCCAGCGTCGCCGCATCGGTGATGCGCAAGCCTTCGTGGTAAGCCGGGGTCAGGCCGCGTGCTTCAAGGCGGGTTTCAATCTGCGGACGCGAACCGTGCACCAGCACCAGCCGCACACCCAGGCTGTGGAGCAGCACCAGGTCGTGGACGATATTGCCGAAGTTGGGATGTTCCACACCGTCGCCAGGCAGCATGACCACAAAGGTGCAGTCGCGGTGGGCGTTGATATAGGGCGAAGCGTGACGAAGCCAATTAACGTATTCGGGCATAACACCTGGGCCTGTAATAAAAAGCAGCCGAAAAAGGATGAGTCGCAAAAACGCACAGCGGGCTGATGGTTATCGTCGGAACAGGCTTGGCGACACGCTCGCTCTCCTTATGTACGAATGGACAAAGGTTAATTTATGCAGGTTTCAGGCAGTAATGTTCGATCAGTTCCCGCAATAGACGCACTGTAGGCGTCAAGCGTGACATTTCGAGGTACTCGCCCGGCTGGTGGGCGCAGGCGATGTCGCCGGGGCCAAGCACCAGGGTTTCACAACCAAGGCGCTGAAGATAAGGCGCTTCGGTGCCGAACGCTACTGCTTCGGCACGATGACCGGTCAACCGTTCCGCCACCCGCACCAACTCGGTGTCTTCGGGCTGCTCGAAAGGCGGCACTTCGGGGAATAGCGGCGCGTAGTCGATCTTGACCTTATGACGCTCGGCCAAGGGTTCGAGCTTCTGCCGGATCGCCGCACGCAGCACTTCGGGGTCCATGCCCGGCAAGGGTCGCAGGTCGAACTCCAGGGAGCACTGGCCGCAGATGCGATTAGGATTGTCGCCGCCGTGGATACAGCCGAAATTCATGGTCGGCTGCGGCACGCTGAATTGCGCATTGCGATACTCACGCTGCCAGGCCAGGCGCAGGCCGCGCAGTTCGCCGATGGCATCGTGCATGGCTTCGAGGGCGCTGTGGCCCAGGCTTGGGTCCGACGAGTGGCCGCTGCGGCCAAGGATGTCGATACGTTCCATCATCACGCCTTTATGCAGGCGAATCGGCTTGAGCCCAGTTGGCTCGCCAATCACCGCCGCCCGTCCCAACGGCCTCCCCGCCTCGGCCAGGGCACGCGCGCCGGACATGGAGCTTTCCTCGTCACAGGTGGCGAGGATCAGCAGCGGCTGCTTGAACGGCTGGTCCAGCAACGGCAACACCGCTTCAATGGCCAGGGCAAAAAATCCCTTCATGTCGCAACTGCCCAGCCCCACCCAACGGCCATCGACTTCCGTCAGCTTGAGCGGATCGGTCTTCCACAGCGCCTCATCATAAGGAACCGTATCGCTATGGCCCGCCAACACCAAGCCACCGGGGCCGCTGCCGAAACTGGCGAGCAGGTTGAACTTGCCAGGGCTGACTTGCTGGATGTCGATAGCGAAACCCAAGTCGCCCAGCCACGCGGCGAGCAGATCGATCACCGGGCGGTTGGTCTGGTCGAGAGACGCTTGGGTGCAACTCACCGACGGCGCGGCGATCAAGGCGGCGAACTGCTCTTTCATGGACGGTAACGGCATGCGCGGTCTCCCAACTTCCCGGATGAACCTCACTATAGAGGCATCTGCCCAACACAATAAACCGTTGCGGCACGTTGCCGGGCTCAGTCCTGTACACTGCACGACCTTGGCAGCCACACTTTTCCCCGGCTGCGCTCCCGATCCTGGATTTTCCGGCCATGCAGAAAGAAACCGAAATCAAGCTCCGCGTCAGCCGCGAAACACTCGCCGCGCTACGTGAGCACCCGCTACTGAAAAAACGCAACAAAAGTGGCTGGGAACGCCGTGAGTTGATGAATCAGTACTTCGACACCCCCGAGCGCGACCTGGCGCAGGCCAAGGTCGCCCTGCGCCTGCGCAAGGACGGTGACGACATCATTCAGACCCTCAAGACCCGCGGCCAAAGCGTCGCCGGCTTGTCGGAACGCAACGAGTACAACTGGGACCTGCCCAAAGCCAAGCTCGATGTGAAGAAACTCGACGGCGAGTGCTGGCCCGAGCAACTGGCCGAGTTGGACAAAAAGACCCTCAAGCCGATCTTCACCACCGACTTCGTGCGTGAACGCGCCGAAATCGGTTGGGGCCGTGGCAAGGCCAAGGTGGTGATCGAAGCCGCCCTGGACCTGGGCCATGTGGTGGTCGGCAAGCAGAAGGAAGAAATCTGCGAGTTGGAACTGGAATTGCGCGAAGGCGAACCCGCCGCCCTGCTGGAGCTGGCCGCCGAACTGGCTGCGACCCTGGCGCTGATGCCCTGTGACATCAGCAAAGCCGAGCGCGGCTACCGCCTGTATGACGCGAGCAGCTACTCATTGAGCCTGCCGGCACCGCAGATCCACGCCGAAATGCCTTTGGATGATGCTTTCGCCGCAATCATGTGGCACCTGTTGGGCAGCAGCCAGCGCCTGGCCGAGCAATACCGTTTCAACGGCCACTGGCGCTTGCTGCAGGACTGGGTCGAGAACCTGGGCGAGTTGCGCGCGCTGATCGGCAGCCTCGGCCAGGCCGCGCCGCGCCAATCCACCAGCGAACTGCGCAGCGCCCTGGATGCACTGCTGGAAGACTGGCGTCCGCTGGTCCAGGCCGGTGACGACGATGAAGACATTCGCAAAGCCGCACCGGAGCAGTTCATCGAAGAATTGCAAGATGTACGCTGGGGCCTGTTCTCACTGAATACCTCGCGCTGGCTGCTGGACCGTACCTGGACCGCCGAGCGCAACGTGCGCGGCAACCGCCAGGGTGCTGCGCAAATCACCAACTGGCTGCCACGCCTGCTGGCCGACGACGCCGTCGCCCTGCAACTGCCGCGCTACCAGCAACAGCCCGAAGACCTCGCCGAGCAACTGCCGCGCATCGAACGCATCCAGGCCTGGCTGCACCATGCGCGCCATGTGGTAGACATTGCTGAACTGGACCGTTTGTACGGCGAGCTGAACAAGCTGGCGCAGTTGGCTAACCAGCCGATCACCGATGAATCGCTGGATGCGCGTATGCACCAGGCGATTGCGGTGTATCAGAACCGGGCCTGGAAGACCCTCCTGCGCCTGTAAAATCGCATCGGGAGCAAGCCCCCTCCCACATTGTGTGGGAGGGGGCTTGCTCCCGATGAGGCCCGCCCTGTCAGCGCAATACTGGCAGGCTGGTAGTGGACTTGATCTCCGACAACGCCACGATGGAGTTGACCTCCTGGATCCCCGGCACCATCGATAACTTCTCGAAGAAAAACCGCTCATACGCCTCGATGTCCGAAGTGACGATGCGCAGCAGAAAATCCACCGACCCCATCAGCACATAACACTCCAACACCTCCGCAAATCCGCGAATCGCTTCGGTGAACTCAGTGAAGTTGGAGCGGCCGTGAGCGTTGAGTTTGATCTCGGCGAAAATCTGCGTGTTGAGCCCGATTTTCTTGCGGTCCAAGAGGGTGACCTGGCCCCGGATCACGCCCTCTTCCTTGAGCCGCTGAATGCGTCGCCAGCACGGAGACTGCGACAGGCCGACCTGCTCGGCGATCTGTGCGCTGGAGAGCGAGGCGTCCTCTTGCAGCAGGGCCAGAATGCGGCGATCGTAGACGTCCAACTCGCTGTGCATAGAAATACCTATGAAAGTGTATTTTTTGAATTGATTGATTCGATAATGCGCCAATAAGGCTCATCTTAGATAAGAAATCTCCCTAGGCGAATGTGAAAATTCCTCCAGTCGATTTTGGAGAGTCAGTATGCACGCCGTCGAAACCGCCCACCCTGTCACCCGCGTCGATGCGTGGGCCGTCAACAGCGCCCACTGTCAGGCGCACTATCGGATCGTCGCCGAGGCTGAGCCCGACGTGCTGTGCCGGGTGCTGAACTACTTTGCGCTGCAGTTCCTGACGCCAGCCCACGTCAATATGAGCCGGGACGTCGACCTGCTGAATATCGATATCGTGATCGACGGCCTTAGCTGGCACCGTGCCCAAGTCATCGGTGAAAAGATTCGAAACCTGATCAGTGTCTGCGACCTGGAGCTGTGGCCGGCTGATGCCGAGCGGCCTCAGGCACTGGCGGCGACGGCGCGGTAAAAACCTGCAATACACCTGGGAACGAGGATTTCCAGCGGCTGACTAGTCTGGGATTACACCCCAAACCGCCCAGGAAACCTGCATGACCGCTGCCTCCCTCGACCAACCCTTGGAACTGCAACAATTATTGCCGGCATTGATCGAGCAAGGGCTGATTACCGCACAGGCGGCCCATAGCATTCAGGCAGCATCTTGCACTCAACATCCCCTGGAATGCATCGCAGCCCAAGGCCCTTGTCTTGAGACCCTGACCCAATGGCTGGCACAACATGCAGGTCAGCCTTACCTGCGCATCGACCCGTTGAAGATCGACGTGGCGAGCGTGGTGCCGTTGATGTCCCATGCCTTCGCCCAGCGCCACGGCATTCTTGCGGTCGCCGTGGATGCCCAAAGCGTCACGATCGCCAGCGCCCAGCCGTACATCAGCGCCTGGGAAGCCGGGCTCGCTCAAGTGCTCAAACGCACCATCAAGCGCGTGGTGGCCAACCCCCGCGATATCCAGCGCTGCCTCCACGAGTTTTACCGCTTGGCCAAGTCAGTCAGCGGCGCCGATCAGAAAATGGCGATACCCGGCAACGTCGAACTGCTCAGCCTCGGCGCCAGCGACAAGGAGCCCGATGCCAATGACGCGCATATCGTCAATATCGTCGACTGGCTGTTGCAATACGCCTTTGCCCAACGGGCCAGCGATATTCATATCGAACCCTGTCGCGATCAGGGCCGGGTGCGTTTTCGCATCGACGGGCTGTTGCATGACGTCTATCAATTTCCGCCTCAGGTCACCACCGCAGTGGTCAGCCGCTTGAAAAGTCTTGGGCGAATGAATGTGGCCGAGAAACGCAAACCCCAGGATGGTCGCGTCAAGACCAGGAACCCGGCAGGCGCGGAAGTGGAATTGCGCCTTTCGACCCTGCCGACCGCGTTTGGCGAAAAGCTGGTGATGCGGATTTTTGACCCTCAGGTGCTGCTCAAGGACTTCGACCAGCTGGGCTTGTCGAGCGCCGATCAGCAGCGCTGGCACGCCATGACTCGGCAAGCCAATGGCATCATCCTGGTCACAGGCCCGACCGGCTCGGGCAAGACCAGCACCCTCTACACCACCCTCAAGCAACTGGCGACCCGAGAGGTCAACCTGTGCACGGTAGAAGACCCGATTGAAATGGTCGAGCCGGCGTTCAATCAAATGCAGGTCCAACACAATATCGACCTCACCTTTGCCAGCGGCGTCCGCGCCCTGCTGCGCCAGGACCCGGACATCATCATGATCGGTGAAATCCGTGACCGGGAAACCGCCGAGATGGCCATACAGGCCGCACTGACCGGGCACCTGGTGTTCTCGACCCTGCATACCAACGATGCGCCCAGCGCCATCAGCCGACTGCAGGAGCTTGGCATTGCTCATTATTTGATCAAGGCCACACTCATAGGCGTCATGGCGCAGCGTCTGGTGAGGGTTTTGTGCACCCACTGCAAGCGTGTGACGGGTGTGGAGAACATAGGCTGCTACGAGGCCGTCGGTTGTATGGAATGCCGTGACAGCGGTTATCGAGGCCGAGCCGGGCTGTATGAAATCATGCCGTTAGACCCAGCGCTCAAGGCGCTGGTGACTCCCGGTACGGACATACAGGCGCTACGCCGTGAGGCGCTCGCGCAGGGCATGAACAGCTTGCGCATGGCCGGCATCGATAAAGTGAACGCCGGCGTGACCACGATGACGGAAATATTACGGGTCACGCCTGGGGATTCAGAAACAAATCCTTTGTTTGTCGGGCCGTGAAACCGTCCTTATCGGTGACCAGACCGCTACAATCGGCCCAACGTCGTTCACTGACATCTTCAGATAAGGAATCGCTATGCAGATCGGAACCGTACTGCTTCTTTTTGTGGGCTTGGCCATCGCCATCCTGTTCATGGGTTTCAAAGTGGTGCCCCAGGGCTACCAATGGACCGTCGAACGTTTCGGACGCTACACCAACACCCTCAAGCCCGGCCTGAACATCATCATCCCGGTCATGGACCGCATCGGTCGCAAGATCAACGTGATGGAAAGCGTGCTGGATATTCCGCCCCAGGAAGTCATCACTGCCGACAACGCCACCGTGCAGATCGATGCCGTGTGCTTCTTCCAGGTGGTCAACACCGCCCAGGCGGCCTACGAGGTCAACAACCTCGAACACGCAATCCGCAACCTGCTGCAAACCAATATCCGTACCGTCCTGGGCTCCATGGAGCTTGATGCCATGCTCAGCCAGCGTGATGGCATCAACGAGAAGCTGCTGCGCACCGTGGACGAAGCCACTGCGCCGTGGGGCATAAAGATCACCCGTATCGAGATCAAGGACATCAGCCCACCTGCCGACCTGATGGCCGCCATGTCCGGCCAGATGAAAGCCGAGCGAATCAAGCGTGCACAGATCCTCGAAGCCGAGGGCCTGCGTGCGTCGGCGATCCTGACGGCCGAAGGCAAGAAGCAGGCGCAGATCCTTGAAGCCGAAGGTAGCCGCCAGGCCGCGTTCCTGGAGTCCGAAGCACGTGAGCGTCAGGCCGAAGCCGAAGCTCGAGCGACACAAGTGGTGTCCGAAGCCATCGCGTCGGGCAATGTGCAGGCGGTCAACTACTTCGTCGCGCAAAAATACATCGATGCCTTGGGCAAGCTGGCGTCGGCCAACAACAGCAAGGTCATCCTGATGCCGCTGGAAGCCAGCCAGGTGATTGGCGCCGTGGGCGGTATCGGCGAAATCGTCAAGGCGACTTTCGGCAACCAGAAAGGCTGAGGCCAACACCATGTGGGACTTTTTGCTGCATTTGTCGTTCTGGGACTGGTTGGCGCTGGGCACCGTGCTGTTGATTCTTGAGGTGTTCGGCGCCGGCGGGTACCTGTTGTGGATGGGTATCGCCGCGGCCGCAGTGGGGGTGATCAAGTTCCTGGTCCCGCCACTCGGGCTGGAGTGGCAACTGCTGCTGTTCGCCATGCTGTCGATCCTGACGGCCGTGTATTGGTGGAAGCGCCAACGCAGCAGCGCCAAGGTCAGCGATCAACTGGGGTTGAACGAGCGCGGCTCCGAATTGATCGGGCGCACCTTCATGGTGCATCAGGCGATTGTGGATGGCCGGGGCAAGATTAAAGTCGGCGATGGCGTGTGGATGGTCACCGGTGCCGATGCCCCAGCAGGCGCTCAAGTACGCGTGGTTGGCCAGGATGGGGTGATTTTAGAGGTTGAAACTGTTTAGTCAGTGATGGAACTGGATCGACTTAACTACAATCAAAACGTACAGATAACCCACCGGAGTCACCCATCATGCGTCTTAAATATGCTGTCGCAACCCTCGCTGTGCTTTCCCTACCTGTCGGCTCAGCCATGGCCGATAGCTTTTGGCGTAATGTCATCTCGTCGGGCGCCACCACTGGCTCGACTTACCTGACATTCAAGGACCACAAGCTGGTAGTCGCCGCCCAGGACGACGCGGGCAGCTTCGTCGCCAGCGACGGCGGCATCCGCGGCCCGTACCTGGAAGCGGCCATGCAGAAGGTCCGCGCCGACAACCCTGGCCTTCAGGCCACGGACATGGAACTGGCTAACGCCATCCTGGCGAAGAATGCTGTAACCGAGTAACAGCCGCACCGATAAAAAATGCCGCTTTTTCAAGCGGCATTTTTTTGCCTGCCCTATGACGAATCGTTCATAAGCGACAGGCTATATTCAGTCTTGCCGTGCAACCATGCGTTACTGACACGTTTAACATTCATCGCCTATCTTGAACGGATGCCTTCTTCGTCATGAGCCAACAGCCTTTCCTGCCGTTTTCCAAACCGACCATTGATGAAGCCACCATTTCGGCAGTCGGCGATGTCCTGCGTTCCGGCTGGATCACCAGCGGGCCAAAAGTGCAGGCGTTCGAGGCGCAGTTGTCGGAATACTTTGGCGGGAGGCCGGTGCGCACCTTCAACTCGGGCACCTGCACCATGGAGATCGCCTTGCGCATCGCCGGTATCGGGCCTGGGGATGAAGTCATCACGACACCGATTTCCTGGGTGGCCACCGCCAACGTCATCCTCGAAGTCGGCGCTACTCCAGTGTTCGCCGATATCGACCCGATTACCCGCAACATTGACCTGGCCCAGGTTGAGGCGGCAATCACACCACGTACCAAAGCGATCATCCCGGTCTACCTGGCGGGCTTGCCCCTGGACATGCCGATGCTTTACGCGCTGGCCAACAAGTACAACCTGCGTATCGTCGAAGACGCCGCGCAAGCCTTGGGCTCCAGCTGGGACGGGGAACGCATCGGTGCAACCGGTGACTTCGTGTCGTTCAGCTTTCAGGCGAACAAGAACATCACCTCATCCGAGGGTGGCTGCCTGGTGTTGAACAACGCCGAGGAGGCTCGCCTGGCAGAGAAGTATCGCCTGCAGGGCGTGACCCGCACCGGTTTCGATGGCCTGGATGTGGATGTCCTGGGCGGCAAGTTCAATATGACCGACATCGCCGCCGCCATTGGCCTGGGGCAGTTTGCGCATATCGAGAAGATCACGGCCCACCGCCAGCACCTGGCACGCCACTACTTCCAGTGCTTTGGCAGTGACTTCGAAGAGAAATATGGCGCGCAACTGCCGCCGGCGGATTTCGAGAACAGCAACTGGCACCTGTTCCAACTGGTGTTGCCGGAGCGCCAGGACGGCTTGCCTGCTCGCGCAACGTTCATGGAGCAGATGCAGGCCCACGGCGTTGGCATTGGCTATCACTACCCGCCGATCCACTTGCTGAGCCTGTATCGGGCACAGGGTTTCAAGGAAGGCATGTTCCCGGTGGCGGAGCGTGTTGGGCGTTTGATCGTGTCGTTGCCGATGTTCACGGCAATGACAGAGGCGGATGTGGAGCGGGCTGTAGCGGCGGTTAAAGCGGTACTGAAGAAAGACTGAACACAACCAGCAGGCACACCCCAATCAACTGTGGGAGCTGGCTTGCCTGCGATGCAGGCACCTCGGTGTATCGGTGATACACGGGTGATCCAATCGCAGGCAAGCCAGCTCCCACATTGATGTGTGCTGTTGCAGCTATTGCGTTTAGTCGCCGATGGCGGCTTTGTAGCCGGCGGCATCCAGCAGTTTGTCCAGTTCAGCCTTGTCGCTTGGCTTGAGCTTGAAGATCCAGGCGCCGTAAGGGTCAGAGTTCAGCAGCTCAGGGCTGCCACTCAGCTCTTCGTTGACAGCAATCACTTCGCCAGCAACCGGCGAGTAGATATCCGAAGCGGCTTTCACCGACTCAACCACACCCGCCTGATCTTGAGCGGCAAACACCTTGCCCACTTCAGTCAGTTCAACAAACACCACATCACCCAAAGCTTCCTGTGCATGGTCGGAGATGCCGACAGTCACGGTGCCATCAGCTTCCAGACGGGCCCATTCGTGACTTTCGGCAAAACGCAGGTCGGCAGGGATATTGCTCATAGTCTGTGTCCTCAAGAAGAAATGTCAGCGGCCATTGGCCTGCCGGAAAATAGTTAGATCAAGGTTTTGCCATGGCGTACGAAGGTCGGCTTGACCACTCGAACCGGGTACCACTTGCCGCGGATTTCCACTTCGGCCCGGTCGGCAGTCGCCGCCGGTACGCGCGCCAGGGCAATGGATTTGCTTAGCGTAGGCGAGAAACTACCACTGGTGATCTCTCCTTCGCCAACATTGGCGATACGAACCACTTGGTGAGCGCGTAAAACTCCACGCTCTTCCAGCACCAGCCCGACCAATTTGAACTGCACACCGGCCGCCTTTTCCGCTTCCAGCGCAGCACGACCGATAAAATTGCGCCCGGCAGGTTCCCAGGCAATGCTCCAGGCCATATTGGCCGCGAGGGGCGATACCTGCTGATGGATATCCTGGCCGTACAGGTTCATGCCGGCCTCCAGGCGCAAGGTATCGCGGGCGCCGAGGCCGATAGGTGAAATGCCCGCCCCCACCAGATCGTTGAAAAAACCCGGTGCCTGGTCGGCGGGCAGGACAATTTCCAGGCCGTCTTCGCCGGTGTAGCCGGTACGGGCGATAAACCAGTCGCCGTCGGCATGGCCTTCGAACGGCTTGAGCTGGTGGATCAGGATGCCACGGGACTGAGTCACCAGTTCGGCGATCTTATGCCGGGCATGAGGCCCTTGGATGGCAAGCATGGCCAATTCGGACCGCTCATGCAGCTGCACCTGGTAATCGCCCAGTTGCGCCTGCATCCAGGCCATATCCTGATCGCGGGTGGCGGCATTGACCACCAGCCGGTACCCGGTTTCGGTTCGGTAGACGATCATATCGTCCACCACTCCGCCTTGCTCGTTGAGCATGGCGCTGTACAGCGCACGGCCGCAGCCGTGCAATCGATCGACGTCATTGGCCAGCAGGTGCTGAAGCCATTCCTTGGCCTGAGGGCCGGTGACATCGATTACGGTCATATGAGATACATCGAACACCCCACAGTCGCGCCGCACCTGATGGTGTTCTTCAACCTGCGAGCCGTAATGCAAAGGCATATCCCAACCGCCAAAATCGACCATTTTCGCGCCGAGGGCGAGATGCAGGTCATACAAAGGCGTACGCTGTCCCATGGGTTTCTCCTTCCGGGCTTGGCGAAGGTGCGCAGAGCTGCCACTTGTGCCGAACACCTTGATTTACAAGGCCCGCAGCCACATACAGCAGGTCGATCCGAAAGACGGAGCGCACCGAATGCCGCGCATTGTAGCCTCATGCCGTAGGACTGGCACCTAACCGATTTGCCGAGCAGAGCGACGGATCAGCCCGATGACCGGCAACAACCCGACCAGCACCAGGGTCAACGCCGGCAAAGAAGCCCGCGCCCATTCACCTTCACTGGTCATCTCGAAGATCCGTACCGCCAGCGTGTCCCAGCCAAACGGGCGCATCAGCAATGTCGCGGGCATTTCCTTGAGTACATCCACGAACACCAGCAGCGCCGCGCTCAGGGTGCCGGGCAACAACAACGGCAGATACACTTTGCAAAACAGTCGTGGACCGCTCACCCCAAGGCTGCGTGCAGCTTCGGGCAATGACGGACGAATGCGCGCCAGGCTGTTTTCCAAAGGCCCGTAGGCCACTGCCAGGAACCGTACCAGGTAAGCCAGCACCAATGCCGACAGGCTGCCCAACAGCAAGGGCCTGCCCGCGCCGCCCAGCCAGCCGGACAGTGGCACCACCAGTTCGCGGTCCAGGTAGCTGAACGCCAGCATGATCGACACCGCCAGCACCGAGCCCGGCAAGGCATAACCGACATTGGCCAGGCTGATACCGGAGCGAATCGCCCGGGTCGGCGCCAGGCGGTTGGCAAAGGCCAGGATCATCGCCACGCTGACCGTAATCAGCGCGGCAATACCACCCAGGTAGAGGGTGTGGACGATCAGGCCCGTATAGCGCTCATCCAGGTCGAAGCGCCCGCGCTGCCAGAACCAGGCCACCAGTTGCAGCATCGGGATCACAAACGCACAGGCAAATACCAGGCCGCACCAGGCGCTGGCCGCCACGGCCTTGAACCCGTGCAGGTGGTACAACGCCTTGCCGCGTGGCCGCTCATTGCTCGGCCGGCTGGCCCCGCGCGCGCGCCGCTCGCCATACAGCACCAACATCACAACCAGCAGCAACAGGCTGGCCAGTTGCGCGGCGCTGGAAAGGCTGAAAAAGCCATACCAGGTTTTGTAGATAGCCGTGGTGAAGGTATCGAAATTGAACACCGAGACGGCGCCGAAATCTGCCAGGGTCTCCATCAACGCCAGGGCCACACCGGCACCAATCGCTGGTCGCGCCATCGGCAACGCCACGCGCCAGAATGCTTGCCATGGCGATTGCCCCAATACCCGCGCCGCTTCCATCAAGCCTTTGCCCTGGGCCAGGAACGCAGAACGTGCCAGCAGGTAAACGTAGGGATAGAACACCAGCACCAACACGATGATCACGCCGCTGGTGGAGCGCACTCGCGGCAAACGCAGCCCATTGCCGAACCATTCGCGCAGCAGGGTTTGCACGGGCCCTGCAAAATCCAGCAGACCGACGAACACGAAGGCCAGCACATAAGCCGGGATCGCAAAGGGCAGCATCAGCGCCCAATCGAGCCAACGTCGCCCGGGGAATTCGCAGAGGCTGGTCAGCCAAGCCAGGCTCACGCCCAGCAGCGTCACCCCAATACCGACGCCGAGTACCAGGGTCAGGGTGTTGCCCAGCAAGCGCGGCATCTGGGTGTCCCAGAGGTGGGACCAGATCTGGTGGTCGATGCTTTGCCAGGACAGCAGCAGCACGCTCAGCGGCAGCAGCACCAGGGCGGCGACGGTGAAGACCGGCAGGTACCAGCGGCGTTGGGCGGGGTGGGCCAAGAGCAAACTCTCTGTGAACGGGTTATCTAAAGGGGAGACACAAAACAATGTGGGAGGGGGCTTGCTCCCGATAGCGGAGTGCCAGTCAATGATGATTAGACTGATACCCCGCTATCGGGGGCAAGCCCCCTCCCACATTTAGATCTGTGGCAATTTACACATTCAGTTCCAGCCAGCGCGATCCATCAGGCGAATGGCTTCAGCCTGGCGCTTGCCCGCCACTTCTACCGGTAAGGTATCGGCCACGAACTTGCCCCAGCTCGCCACTTCCGCCGATGGCGGTACCGCCGGGTTGGCCGGGAACTCCTGGTTCACGTCGGCAAAGATTTTCTGCGCCTCAGGCGTGGTCATCCACTCCACCAGTGCCTTGGCCGCTTGCGGGTGCGGCGCGTGCCTGGTCAGGCCGATGCCCGACAGGTTCACATGCACGCCACGGTCGCCCTGGTTCGGCCAGAACAGTTTCACCGCCAGATCCGGCTTCTGCTTGTGCAGGCGGCCGTAGTAGTAGGTATTGACGATACCCACGTCGCACTGTCCGGCATTGATGGCTTCCAGCACGGCGATGTCATCGGAGAACACGTCGGTGGACAGGTTGTTGACCCAGCCCTTGACGATCTCTTCGGTCTTGGCCGCGCCATGGGTTTCGATCAACGTGGCGGTCAGTGACTGGTTGTAGACTTTTTTCGCGGTACGCAGGCACAGGCGGCCTTCCCATTGCTTGTCTGCCAGGGCTTCGTAGGTGGTCAGTTCGCCCGGTTTCACCCGCTCGGTGGAATAGGCGATAGTGCGCGCACGCAGGCTCAAGCCGGTCCAGGCGTGGGCCGATGAGCGATATTGCAACGGGATATTCTTGTCGATCACAGCGGAAGTGAACGGTTGCAGGATGCCCATTTGCTCGGCCTGCCAGAGGTTGCCGGCGTCGACGGTGAGCAGCAGATCGGCGGTGGCGTTCTCGCCCTCGGCCTTGATGCGCTGCATCAGCGGCGCTTCCTTGTCGGTGATGAACTTGACCTGCACCCCGGTCTTCTTGGTGTAGGCATCGAATACCGGCTTGATCAGCTCATCGATGCGCGAGGAGTAGACCACGACTTCGTCGGCTGCCTGCACGGTGGTGCTGCCGATCAGGGTGAGTGCCAGGGCAGTCAGGAGGCGCTTGGGTACCAACATGGGTGCGGTCTCTCATTTGCAAATTGAGGGCAAATGATAAGGACTCACATTTGGTAACGCTCGGTGGAGGCGTTACCAGATGTTGCACAGCCCGAATATGCGCGAGGGTTGAGGGCCTCATCGGGGGCAAGCCCCCTCCCACAGGGGACTGTGTTTCAATCAGGGTTTAGCGAGTTCTGGTAGATCGCCAGTCAAACCTAGCGCCTGGCGCACAAACACTGCCTTGGCTTCAGGCATCTGGTCGACGATTTTCAGGCCGGCATTACGCAGCCAGCGCAGCGGCAGTTGATCCGCCTGGAACAAGCGCTCAAAGCCTTCCATTGCCGCCATCAACGCCAGGTTGTGAGGCATGCGCCGCCGCTCGTAACGACTCAGGACCTTAACATCTGCCAGGCGCTCGCCGCGCTCGGTGGCCGCCAACAACACCTCGGCCAATACCGCCGCATCAAGAAAGCCCAGGTTCACGCCCTGCCCCGCCAACGGGTGAATAACGTGGGCAGCATCACCGATCAGTGCCAGGCCTTCGGCCACGTAGCGTTTGGCATGGCGCTGGCGTAACGGCACGCAAACTCGCGGGTCGGCGCTGATCACAGTGCCCAGGCGCCCTTCGAAGGCGCGCTCCAGCTCCCGGCAGAAGCGTTCATCATCCAGGGCCATCAGGCGCTCGGATTCAGCCGGCGTGGTCGACCAGACAATCGAACACCAATCTTCCTGCCCATCCCGTACCAGCGGCAGGAACGCCAGCGGGCCGGTATCGGTAAAGCGTTGCCAGGCCGTGCGCTGGTGCGGCTGGCTGCTGCGCACGCTGGTGACGATCGCGTTATGCAGGTAATCCCACTCGCGGGTCGGGGTGCCGGTCAGGCGGCGTACTGCGGAATTGGCGCCATCGGCGGCCACCACCAGCGGCGCACGCAATTTGCGCCCATCAGCCAGGGTCAGCAGCCAGTCATCGCCGGAGCGGCGCATCTGTTCCAGGCGCGCATTGGCCAGCAGGCCGAGGTCGCAGTCGTGCAAGCGCTCCAGCAAAGCATCCTGCACTACGCGGTTTTCGACGATATGCCCGAGCACCTCGGCATGCACGCTGGCCGCCGAGAAGTGGATCTGTCCGGTGCCGCTGCCGTCCCACACCTGCATCTCGCCGTAAGGGCTGGCGCGACGCTCGACGATGCCGTCCCACACGCCCAGGCGTTCGAGGATGCGTTGGCTGGCAGCGGACAACGCGCTCACCCGCGGCTCAAACGCCGCCTGCGGTTCAAACGGTTTGACGCTTAGCGGGCTGCCGTCGAGCAGCAGCACCTGCAAGCCGCTGCCCTGCAACGCCAGCGCCAGGGCGCTTCCGACCATTCCGGCCCCGACAATCAGCACATCTGCGCGCATGTCCATGCTTTAAGCCTTGTCTCGTGTGCGGCACAGGCCGCCAATAAAGTGATGGGCCGGCTCAAACATCGGAGCGCACCCCCAGCCCCATGGCCTGGCGGGCGAACCAGCGCTTGGCCGGCGGCAACAGATCCAGGCCGAGCAAGCCCAGGTTACGGCCCAGCGCCATTAGCGGCTGGCCGCTGCCAAACAAGCGTGTGACCTGATCGGAAAAGCCTACGGTCAGTTGTTGGTCCAGGCGCTGGCGATCCCGATAGCCTTGCAACGTCGCCAGGTCACCTGGCACTGCCGGGCCGGCCAACAAGGCTTCGGCCAAGGCATTGGCATCGCGCAGGGACAGGTTGAACCCCTGCCCGGCAATCGGGTGCAGGCTGTGGGCGGCATTGCCGAGGACCGCAAGATGCGAGCGCACTTGCTCTTCAGCTTCCACCAGGGTCAGCGGGTACAGATGACGGGCGCCCACTTGCTTGAGGGTGCCCAGGCGATAACCGAATACGCCCTGCAACTCGCTCAGGAAGCTGCGCTCGTCAAGGTCGGCCAGGCGCTGGGCGTCCATGCCGATGCGGGTCCAGACCAGCGCACAGCGGTTGTCCGGCAGCGGCAGCAAGGCCATCGGCCCCTCATCGGTAAAGCGCTCGAACGCTTCGCCATTGTGGGCTTCGCTCGGGGTGATATTGGCGATCAGTGCGCTCTGGTTGTAGGGCCGGGTCTTCACGCCAATGCCCAGTTGCTCGCGCAGGCCGGAGCGGCCGCCGTCGGCCAACACCGCGAGGTCGCATTCCAGCACGGTTTCATCGTTGAGGGTCAGGCGATAGCCATCAGGCAGCGGCTCCATGCGCGTGACTTCCGCGGGGCAGCGCCAGCTGACGACGTCTTTATCCAGGCCTTGCCACAGGCATTGGCCCAGCCAGGCGTTTTCCACCACATAGCCCAGGGCCGGTACGCCCTCTTCCATGGCGGACAAGCGCGCGGTAGAGAAACGCCCGCGGTCCGATACGTGGATCTGCTTGATCGGTTCGGCGCGGCGGGCAATGTCCTGCCACAGGCCCAGACGCTGATAAATCTGGCGGGCACCAAAGGACAGCGCCGAAGAACGCGCATCATAACTGGGCTGGTAGCTGTCGCCCGGGGCAAAGGGTTCGATCAGCACGATCTTCCAGCCACGTGCCTTGGCCCCAGCCTGCAACGCCAGGGCCAGGCTGGCACCCACCAGGCCACCACCAATAATCGCCAAGTTGACCCGGCTCATCGGGCAGCCGCCATCAGTGCTTCGATCTCGGCAACGGTCTTGGGCACCGCGCCGGTCAGGATTTCACAGCCTTGCTTGGTCACTATCACGTCATCCTCGATGCGTACGCCAATGCCACGCCATTTCTTTGCCACGTTCTGGTTGTCCGGGGAAATATAGATGCCCGGTTCCACGGTCAAGGCCATGCCGACTTCCAGCACTCGCCATTCACCGCCGACCTTGTACTCGCCCACATCATGCACATCCATGCCCAGCCAGTGGCCGGCGCGGTGCATGTAGAAAGCGCGGTAGGCTTCGCTGGCGATCAGTTCGTCAACGTCACCTTGCAGCAACCCCAACTTCACCAAGCCGGCGGTGATGACCTGCACGGTAGCCTCATGGGCCTGGTTCCAATGCTTGTTCGGTGCGATCTGCTTGAAGGCGGCTTCCTGGGAGGCCAGCACAATCTCGTAGATCGCCTTTTGCTCAGGCGAAAACTTGCCGTTGACCGGCCAGGTGCGGGTGATGTCGCTGGCGTAGCAGTCGATCTCACAACCGGCGTCGATCAGCACCAGGTCGCCATCCTTGAGCAGCGCGTCATTCTGCTGGTAATGCAGGATGCAGCTGTTGCGTCCGGCGGCGACGATGGAACCGTAGGCTGGCATTTTCGCACCGCCCTTACGGAACTCGTAATCCAGCTCGGCCTCCAGGCTGAACTCATGCAAACCCGCACGGCTGGCCTGCATCGCCCGCACATGGGCCGCGCAGGAAATGCGCGCTGCTTCGCGCATCACCCTCACCTCTGCCGCCGATTTATACAGGCGCATGTCGTGCAGCAGATGATCCAGGGCAACGAATTCGTTCGGTGGCTGGGCGCCCAGGTGCGCCTTGGAGCGGATCACGTTGATCCACTCCATCACATGCCGGTCGAATTCGGCATTGCTGCCCATGGCCGAATATACCCGGTCGCGGCCTTCGATCAGGCCGGGCAGGATGTCGTCGATATCAGTGATAGGGAATGCGTCGTCGGCGCCAAAGTCGCGGATCGCGCCTTCAGTGCCGGCGCGCAGGCCGTCCCACAGCTCGCGCTCAGCGTTGCGCTCACGGCAGAACAACACGTATTCGCCATGCTGGCGACCGGGCATCAGCACGATCACCGCTTCGGGCTCGGGGAAACCGCTCAGGTACTGGAAGTCGCTGTCCTGGCGGTACACGTGCTCGACATCGCGGTTGCGGATGGCCACGGCGGCTGCCGGCAGGATCGCGATGCTGTTGGGTTCCATCTGCGCCATGAGCGCCTTGCGGCGACGGGTGTATTCCGCTTTGGGGATATGAATCATGGGCAGATGGGGTTCCTTTCTTAATGCAGCGAAGGCTTGGGTGCAGCAGGTTCAGCAGACTTTTTGGTCTCGGTGAACAGCAGCAACGGCGCGACGCGCAGGTATTCCATCACTTCCATGTAGTCGCCTTCGCCGTCTTCGGACTCTTCCAGGGCATCTTGCACCTGGGAGATGGCTGCCAGGTCCTGCAGCACTTCCTTGGCGTCGGTGCCCAGCTCCAGGCCACCGGCGTTCACGCCGAAACCGTGGAGGAAACCCTGGCACCACTGGCCCAGGGCAGCAGCACGCTCGGTGAGTGGGGCGTCGTCGGTCGGCAGCAGCAGAACCACGGTGACGTCGTCACCGGTCAGCTCGCCCTTGACCATCTCTTGCAGGCCGATCAGCGCGTTACGCACGTTTTCGGTCGGTTCGGTTTCCAGCAGCTCGGCCACGTCGGCCAGCCAGTTGTCGGCATCAAAGCCCACGCCGGTGCAGCTGCGGCCCAACAGCACGCCGTGCAGTTCGGCAGGCGAGCATGGGTGACCGCTGGTGCTCAGCAGTTTGGAAAAAGCGTCGTACGGGGAATTCTGAATGGGCATGGTGAGCTAGGCGCCAGACGGCGCAATGTCTAGAATGGAGCGCTGTATCCTAGCACCGGCAGACGCACCAAGACTATCGAGGGCGTCAGATCGTTTATCCTGCAGTTGCCATTCATCAGACAAATCCAGTGGAACCCAATGGAAGACACCGACCTGCAAGCGCTGATGGCCAGACTCGAACTGCTAATTGATCGGGTCGAGCAACTAAAGAGTCAAAACGGACTCCTATTAGCTCAGGAAAAGACCTGGCGCGAGGAACGCGCTCACCTCATTGAAAAAAACGAAATCGCCCGGCGTAAGGTCGAATCGATGATTTCGCGCCTGAAGGCCCTGGAGCAAGACTCATGAGTTCAAGCAATAGCGTTACCGTGCAGATCCTCGACAAAGAATATTCGATCATCTGCCCCCAGGAAGAACGCAGCAATCTGGTGAGCGCTGCGCGTTACCTGGACGGCAAGATGCGTGAAATCCGCAGCAGCGGCAAAGTGATCGGCGCCGACCGCATCGCCGTGATGGCCGCGCTGAATATCACCCACGATCTGCTGCACAAGCAGGAACGCCCTGACGTGCAGGCCAGCGGCTCGACCCGCGAGCAAGTGCGTGACCTGCTCGAGCGCGTGGATCTGGTGCTTTCCACGGATTCCGACGCACCCAAGGGCTGATTGCCGAGTCTGTTTAAGGTATACTCGCCCCACTCCCTGGCGTGTTTGCCAGTCGGCGATGTCCCTGAGCCGATTCGCACTACCCTGGAAGTTGCACGTTGGGCTGGTGTGCATGTCCGCTAGACGGAAAGCCTTAAAGCCTACTGCTTCTTCCACCTTGAACTTTCGGGTTCAAGGGCTAAGTCGACAGCGGCTCTGTCGGGGAGCCTGAATTCCCAAACTCAATGCCAGTCCCAGGACTGGCATTGTTTTATGAGCCGATAAGCCATGACCGAACCTGCGCCGCTGTCCCGTCCGCAACTTCGACGCATGTTGCGCAAGGCCCGCCGTGCCCTCACGCCAAGCGAGCAGCGCCAGGCCGCCCTTGGCCTGTACCGGCAACTGGCGCAGCACCCGCTGTTTCGCCGGGCCAAACATATTTCCTTATACCTGCCGACGGACGGCGAAATCGATCCGCGCCTGCTGCTGCGCGCGGCGCAGCGCCGTGGCAAGGCCACCTATCTGCCGGTACTGAGTGCCTGGCCGCGCACCAAGATGGTGTTCCAGCGCGTGCGGCCTGGGGATAAGTTGTCGCCCAACCGCTTTGGCATTCTTGAGCCGCGGGTCAATGTCCACCAGCAGCGCAAAGTCTGGGCGCTCGACCTGGTGCTGTTACCGTTAGTGGGGTTCGATAGCGAAGGCGGACGCCTGGGCATGGGTGGCGGATTCTACGACCGCAGCCTGGCCTACCTGGCCAGGCGCAAAAGCTGGCGCAAGCCGACCTTGCTGGGGTTGGCCCATGAATGTCAGCAGGTAGACCGCTTGGCGCAGGCAAGTTGGGACGTGCCGCTGGCGGGCACTGTCACCGATAAGCACTGGTATGTTGCACAAACGTCGCTGGAACCAGCGACGCCTTGAAGCCTTATTAACGCTTGAATTGTTGCTGCACTGGCGAGAGTTCAACCGGTGCGTCGGCCTTGTTCGACCACAAGCTCTGGGCATACCCGGTGGTCACAACGCCCAGACCAAACAAAATAACCAAAATCCATAGTAAATCCGGTTTACGTTGCATCGATTGCCCCCCTTCAGGCACCTCGTACACGATGACAACAACGTTCCAAAGTAGTCCGTTGCAGCTGCGCCAAGCCTAAAAGCGCGCATTCTGCGGTAACGTGAACCAACACGCAAACCTTGACGCCAACCGACTGTCGGTTTGTCATGCAATTGCCCGACAACTTGCCCAATGCCTTTTTCAGGAGCCCAAAAATGGCCTACTGGCTGATGAAATCCGAGCCTGACGAATTGTCCATCGAGGACCTGGAAAAGCTCGGCGAAGCCCGCTGGGATGGGGTTCGCAACTATCAGGCGCGCAACTTTCTGCGCGCCATGGCGGTGGGCGATGAGTTTTTCTTCTATCACTCCAGCTGTCCGGAGCCAGGGATTGCCGGCATCGGCAAAATCGTCGAGGCCGCCTACCCGGATCCTACAGCGCTGGAACCGGACAGCCATTATTTCGACGCCAAGGCCAGTGCGGAGAAAAATCCGTGGAGTGCCATCACCGTGGGCCACGTCAACACCTTCCCCAAGGTGCTGGGCCTGGGCTATCTAAAGCAGCAAACCGCTCTTGCCGAAATGCCGCTGGTGCAGAAAGGTAGCCGGCTTTCGGTCATGGCGGTCACGCCTGAACAATGGACGGCCATCCTTCAGCTGCTTTAACTGACCGATATCAAGACCCTCACGGGCCAAACCCATCACACTGGACGCTAACGCCGCAGGATGCAGCCATGTCTACGAACCACCATACGTCCCGTCTGTTCGCCATCGCCCTGATCGTCCTCTTGCTGGGGGCGGGGGCCTTTGGCTACTGGCGTTCGACCCAGGACCGCCTGCCCGAGGGCTTGAGCATGGGCAATGGGCGCCTGGAGTCCACCGAAGTGCAAATCGCCGCCAAGATCCCCGGGCGCCTGGCCGAAGTGCACGTGGATGAAGGCGACAAAGTGCTCAAGGGCCAGTTGCTGGCACGCATGGACACCCGCACCCTGCAAGCCCAGCGCGCCCAGGCCGAAGCAGAGGTGTTACGCGCCAGGGAAAACTTCGCCTCTGCTGAAGCCAACGTGCAGTTGCGCCAAAGCGAGCAACTGCTGGCCAGCCAGGAACTCAAGCGCACCCAAGAGCTGTACCGGCGCGGCTTTGCCAGCAGCCAATTGATCGACCAGCAGCAAGCTCGCCAGAACACCGGCAATGCGGCGGTGATCGCGGCCCAAGCCCAAGTCAACGCAGTGAAGGCCGCGATCGGTGCGGCCCAGGCCCAAGTCGCCCAACTCACCAGCGAAATCGACGACAGCAGCCTGCGTGCGCCCATCGACGGCATCATCCAATTGCGCCTGGCCGAGCCGGGCGAAGTGCTCGGCGCGGGTGGTCGCGTGTTGCTGCTGATTGACCCCAATGACCAGTACATGAATCTCTACCTGCCCGCATCCGTCACCGGCCGCCTGACCGTCGGCAGTGAAGCGCGCATCCTGCTCGACGCCCTGCCCCAGCAAGCGCTGCCGGCCAAAATCAGTTTTGTCGCGGCCAAATCCCAGTTCACTCCCAAGGAAGTCGAAACCCGCGATGAGCGGCAAAAACTGGTGTTCCGCGTCAAATTGCGCCTGACTCAGCCCAGCGCCGTGCCACAAGCCAAACCGGGCATGCCCGGCGCGGGCTATGTACGCACGGCCGATGTCGACTGGCCGGCCAACCTGCAATGAGCGGCCTGGCGCTGCACGCCACGGGGATCAACCACCGCTACGGCAAGCAACAGGCACTGCTCGACGTTGCCTTCAGCTTGCCAGCCGGTACCCGCTGCGGGTTGATAGGTCCGGACGGCGCCGGCAAGTCGAGCCTGCTGGGTCTGATCGCCGGGGTTAAAAAGCTGCAGGAGGGCCAGTTGCAGGTGCTCGGCGGTTCTATCCAAGACCGTCGCCATCGCAACAGCCTGTACCCGCGCATCGCCTTTATGCCCCAGGGCCTGGGCGGCAATCTGTACCCCGAGCTGTCCATCAGCGAGAACATCCGTTTCTTCGCCACCTTGTTCGGCCTGTCGAAAACCGATTGCGACCAGCGCATGCACAACCTGCTGCTCGCCACCGACCTCGCACGCTTTGCCGAGCGCCCGGCAGGCAAGCTCTCCGGCGGGATGAAACAGAAGCTCGGCCTGTGCTGCGCGCTGATCCATGATCCGGACCTGTTGATCCTCGACGAGCCCACCACCGGCGTCGACCCGCTGTCCCGCCGGCGTTTCTGGGAGCTGGTAGATAGCGTACGCAGTGAGCGCCCGCAACTGACACTGCTGGTGGCCACCGCCTACATGGAAGAGGCCGAGCAATTCGAGCATTGCCTGATGCTCGACCGTGGCAGGTTGATCGCCGATGGACTGAGCCGCGAACTGGCGGCGATAACGCCCAGCGGCAAGCTGGATGAGGCCTTCACGCACTTCCAGGGCGACAGTGCTCACGACAGCCAGCCGCTGGTAATTCCACCGCGCACAGGCGGCAACGCCGATATCGCCATTCAAGCCCACGACCTGACCCTGCGCTTTGGCGATTTCACCGCGGTGAACAACGTCAGCTTTGCCATTGGCCGCGGCGAGATCTTCGGCTTCCTCGGTTCCAACGGTTGCGGCAAGACCACCACCATGAAAGTGCTGACCGGGCTGATGCCGGCCACCGAGGGCAGTGCAATCCTGCTGGGCAAGCCGGTGGACGCCAAGGACCTGGCGACCCGCAAGCGCGTAGGTTTCATGTCGCAGAGCTTCTCGCTGTATGGCGAACTGAGCGTGCGCCAGAACCTGGTGCTGCATGCGCAACTGTTCGACTTGCCCAAGGCCGACAGCGGTCCGCGCATTGATGAACTGATCCAACGTTTCGACCTGGGTGAAGTGGCCGAACAGCCCTCCGGCGAGTTACCCCTTGGCCTGCGCCAGCGTTTGTCCTTGGCGGTTGCGGTGCTGCATCGCCCGGAAGTGCTGATCCTCGATGAGCCCACCTCGGGTGTCGACCCGGCGGCACGGGATGATTTCTGGCGGTTGCTGATCGAGTTGTCGCGCCAACAAGGCGTGACCATCTTCCTGTCCACACACTTTATGAACGAAGCCCAGCGCTGCGACCGCATCTCCTTGATGCATGCCGGCAAGGTGTTGGCCTGCGACACGCCCGAGGCGCTGCAACAGCAGTTCCACGGCGATACCCTGGAGGCGGCTTTCGTCACCTGCCTGGAGCAGGCCCAGGGCGAACCCGAATCCAGCGCGCCCCGTGCAACGGTCAACGATGCCCACACGCCGCCCGCGAGCAAACACGGCTTCAGCCTGGCGCGGTGGTTAGCCGTGGCCAGCCGCGAAGGCAAGGAGCTGCTGCGCGACAAGGTACGCATGGCCTTCGCCCTGCTCGGGGCGATGTTCATGATGGTGATCTTCGGCTACGGGATTTCCCTGGACGTGGAAAACCTCGCCTTCGCCGTCTACGACCAGGACCAGACCCCGCAAAGCCGCGCCTATCTAGAGGCATTTCGCAGTTCGCGCTATTTCGCCGAGCAAGCACCCATTCGCGACGCCAACGAATTGCACCGGCGCCTGCAACGTTCGGAAATCAAGCTGGCCCTGGAGATCCCACCCGGCTTTGGCCGTGACCTCTACGCCGGCCGCCAGCCCACCGTCGCGGCCTGGCTCGACGGCGGCATGCCGTTTCGCGCTGAAACCAGCCGCAACTACGTGGAGGCCGTGCACCAGGGCAACCTTGCGCAACTGGCTGAACTCAGTAGCTTACCCTTGAACAACCGGGCCGCCGTCAAGCTTGAAACACGCTTTCGCTACAACCAGGACGTGGTCAGCGTGAATGCCATTGGCCCTGGCGTGATGGCGCTGATCCTGGCGTTCATTCCGGCCATGCTCACCGCCCTCGGCATTGTGCGCGAGAAGGAGCTGGGGTCGATCACCAACTTCTATGCCACACCACTGACGCGCCTGGAGTTCCTGTTGGGTAAACAGGCGCCCTATCTGGTCGTCAGCCTGGTCAACCTGGCACTGCTAGTGGCGATGAACCGCTGGTTGTTCGGTGTACCGTTCAAAGGCAGCGGCCTGACCCTGGCTTTTGGTGGCCTGTTGTACGTGCTGGCGACCACGAGCATGGGTCTGCTGATCTCGGCGTTCACCCGCACCCAGATCGCGGCGATCCTCGGCACCATGATCATCACCAGCCTGCCGACCATCCAGTTTTCCGGGCTGATCGTGCCGCGTTCGTCCCTGGAAGGTGCGGCAGCGCTGATGGGCATGCTGTTTCCGGCCGGGCACTTTCTGGATATTGCGGTGGGCACCTTCACCAAGGCCCTGGACCTGCGCCAGTTGTGGCCACAATGCCTGGCGTTGTTCGGATTTTTCGTCGGTTTTACCGGGCTGAGCCTGGTGATGCTCAAGAAGCAGGAGGCCTGATGCACAAGCTCGCCCATATCCTGCGCCTGGGGCTCAAGGAACTCACCAGCCTGCGCCACGACAGCGTGTTGCTACTATTTCTGTTCTACGCCTTCACCGTGGCGATCTACATGCCCGCTGCCGGTTCAGTGATTGGCGTGCACAACGCCAGCGTGGCCTTTGTCGATGAAGATCACAGCGCGCTCTCGCGGCAAATGGCCGAGGCCCTGCAACCACCGGAATTCCAGGCGCCGGCGCCACTGGCCTACGACCAGCTGGACAGGGTCATGGACAGCGGCCAATACACCTTCGTCGTCAATGTACCGGCGAATTTCCAGGCCGACCTGCTGGCGGGGCGCCAGCCGGGGGTGCAGGTGAACGTTGATGCCACGGCGATGAGCCAGGCATTCATGGGTGCGGGTTACATCGGGCGGATTTTCCAACGCGAACTGCTGACCTACAGCAGCCAGGCCGATGCTGCCGGCAAAGCTCCGGCCCTGCTGACCACCCGGGCGTTGTTCAATACCAACCTGGAAGGTGGCTGGTTCCTGGCGGTGATCCAGATCGTCAACAACATCACCATCCTCGCCATCGTGCTGACCGGCACCGCCCTGCTGCGCGAACGCGAGCACGGCACCCTCGACCACCTGCTGGTGCTGCCCCTGACCGCGCTGGAGATCATGCTGGCAAAAATCTGGAGCAACATGCTGGTGGTGGTGTTGTGTACGTGGCTGTCCCTGGAACTGGTGGTCAAAGGCTTGCTCGGCGTGCCGCTGGCCGGGTCATTGGGCCTGTTCCTGCTGGTGACGGCGCTGTATTTATTTGCGAGTACTGCGTTGGGGATCTTCCTCGCCACTCTCGCCCGCTCGACGCCGCAGTTCGGCCTGCTGGCGATCCCGGTGATCATTCCCATGCTGTTGCTCTCTGGCGGCAGTACGCCGCTGGATAGCATGCCCGAATGGTTGCAGTGGGTGATGCAGGGCTCGCCATCGACGCATTTTGTAAGCTTGAGTGCAGCGATTCTATTCAGGGATGCGGGGTTGAGCGTGGTGTGGCCAGACTTGCTGGCCCTGACGGCGATTGGCTTGGTGTTTTTTGCGGTGGCGTTGGCGCGGTTTCGCAAGAGCCTGGCTTCCTGAGACGCCTGGCAGGACCTCGCGAATGGCGCTAAGCGCCGGCTTTACTGGATGATCAGATTGTTGAAGAGCAAATCTTCCACCATCGGCTTGCCGGTCTCGTCATTCATCACTTGCTGGGTTTGTTTCAGGGCTTCCTGACGCAGCTTTTCCTTGCCTTCGACCGTACTCATGGCCTCGCTGGTCTGCTGGGTAAACAGCGCCACCAGTTGGTTGCGGATCAACGGATCGTTGGCTTTGACCGCCGCAGCTGCTTCGGTGCCGGTCACGCGCAGGGCGATATCGGCCTTGTAAACCTTGAGTTTGGCCGTGCCATCCAGGCCGTAGTTACCCACAAACGGCGGGGTCAGGCTGATATAGCTGACTTTCGGCGCCTCGCCTTCCTTGGCTTCTTCGGCCTGGACGGCCATCGGCAATGTCAGGGCCAGCATCAACAGGATCCACGCTTTCACAGTTCATTCCTCGAATTCGTTTGCCCGGTAGCATAACGCTAGCAAGGCTGAGCACAAGCTTATGGGGGCTTATCAGGCGCGGGTATGCTCGTTGACCCACGGGCGCACCCTCCTACACTTATCGGCCACGATGCCAAAAGGAATAGTCCGATGAAAGCTGTGCTGTGCAAAGCCTTCGGCCCCGCCGAAACCCTGGTGCTGGAAGAGATCGCCAGCCCTGCGATCAAGAAGAACGAAATCCTGCTGGACGTGCACGCGGCCGGGGTGAACTTCCCGGATACCCTGATCATCGAGGGCAAGTACCAGTTCAAGCCGCCCTTTCCATTCTCACCCGGTGGCGAAGCGGCGGGCGTGGTCAGCGAGGTGGGTGAGAAAGTCAGCCACTTGAAGGTCGGTGACCGCGTAATGGCGTTGACCGGTTGGGGCAGCTTTGCCGAGCAGGTCGCGGTGCCTGGCTATAACGTGCTGCCGATTCCGCCGAGCATGGACTTCAACATCGCCGCCGCCTTCAGCATGACCTACGGCACCTCGATGCACGCGCTTAAACAGCGCGCCAACCTGCAACCCGGTGAGACCCTGCTGGTGCTAGGCGCCTCCGGCGGTGTGGGCCTGGCCGCGGTGGAAATCGGCAAGGCCATGGGCGCACGCGTGATCGCCGCCGCCAGCAGCGCCGACAAACTCGCGGTGGCCAAGACGGCCGGGGCTGATGAGTTGATCAACTACAGCGAAACCAGCCTCAAGGACGAGATCAAACGCCTCACCGGCGGCAATGGCGCGGATGTGATCTACGACCCGGTGGGCGGCGACCTGTTTGACCAGGCCGTCCGCGCCATCGCCTGGAACGGCCGCCTGCTGGTAGTGGGGTTTGCCAGCGGGCGCATTCCCGAATTGCCGGTGAACCTGGCATTGCTCAAGGGCGCGGCGGTAGTTGGGGTGTTCTGGGGCTCGTTTGCCCAGCGCCAGCCGCAGGATAACGCGGCGAATTTTCAGCAGTTGTTCACGTGGTATGCCGAGGGCAAGTTGAAGCCGTTGGTGTCGCAGGTGTATCCGCTGGAGCAGGCTGCCCAGGCGATTAATGACCTGGGGCAGCGCAAGGCAGTGGGTAAAATAGTTGTCCAAACCCGATAACACACCTGAAATGCAATCCATGTGGGAGCTGGCTTGCCTGCGATAGCGGTGGGTCAGCTACTACAGATGAACCTGAAAAACCGCCATCGCAGGCAAGCCAGCTCCCACAGTAGTTACTCAGTGGTCTTAGGACCTAATCACGACCATCACTTATCTATTAGCGACATGTTCGTAAAAGAACATGCAATTGCTCTCGTTTCCTGTGTTTGCAGATAAGAGGCGATGCTATTTTCGGTAACGAAACTGTAACATTCGCATCCGCAGTCAAAACAAGAAATTTGGAGCTCTTGAATGTTTGCTTTCTTTCGACCTGCCGCACACCAGGCGCCTCTGCCTGAAGAAAAAATAGACAGTACCTACCGACGGCTGCGCTGGCAGATCTTCGCTGGTATTTTCTTCGGTTACGCCGGCTACTACCTGCTGCGCAAAAACTTCTCCCTGGCCATGCCCTACTTGATCGACGAGGGTTACACCCGTGGTGAACTGGGCCTGGCGATGTCGGCGATTGCGATTGCCTACGGTTTATCCAAGTTCCTCATGGGGCTGGTGTCCGACCGCTCCAACCCACGTTACTTCCTGCCGTTCGGCCTGCTGGTTTCAGCGGGGGTGATGTTCATTTTCGGTTTCGCACCTTGGGCAACGTCCAGCGTGACCATGATGTTCATTTTGCTGTTCATCAACGGCTGGGCCCAGGGCATGGGGTGGCCGCCGAGTGGGCGGACAATGGTGCACTGGTGGTCGCAGAAAGAACGCGGCGGCGTGGTGTCCGTGTGGAACGTGGCGCATAACGTCGGCGGTGGCTTGATCGGCCCGCTGTTCCTGCTGGGCATGGCGTGGTTCAACGACTGGCATGCTGCCTTCTACGTGCCGGCCACCGTGGCCCTGGCGGTCGCGGCGTTTGCCTTCATCACCATGCGCGACACCCCGCAATCGGTGGGCTTGCCGCCTATCGAGAAGTACAAGAACGATTACCCGGAAGGCTACGACGCCAGCCACGAAGACGAATTCAGCGCCAAGGAAATCTTCGTCAAGTACGTGCTGCGCAACAAAATGCTGTGGTACATCGCCTTCGCCAACGTGTTCGTCTACCTGTTGCGCTACGGCGTACTGGACTGGGCGCCGACCTACTTGAAAGAAGCCAAGCACTTCACGGTCGATAAGTCGTCCTGGGCGTATTTCTTCTATGAGTGGGCCGGTATCCCAGGCACGTTGTTGTGCGGCTGGATGTCGGACAAAATCTTCCGTGGCAATCGCGGCCTGACCGGTATCGTGTTCATGGCGCTGGTCACCGTGGCGACCCTGGTTTACTGGCTCAACCCGCCGGGCAACCCGATGATCGACATGATTGCGCTGTTCTCGATCGGCTTCCTGATCTACGGCCCGGTCATGCTGATCGGCCTGCAGGCGCTGGAGCTGGCACCGAAAAAAGCCGCCGGCACTGCCGCGGGTTTCACCGGCTTGTTCGGTTACCTGGGCGGTTCGGTAGCAGCCAGTGCGGCCATGGGCTACACGGTTGACCATTTCGGCTGGGACGGTGGTTTCGTGCTGCTGATTGGTGCCTGTGTACTGGCGATCGCGTTCCTGATCCCCACGCTGTGGCACACCAACAGCGTCAGCTCGGCGCGTTAATCGGCAGAGCAATCCCTGGCACAACGCTTGAGCCGCGCCTCCAGGTTTTTATCTGGCATGGCGTGGCTACGCAGGGCGTTCACGGTCTGCTCGACATAATCGCGAGTCGTGCCGTAACGCCCGCAAGCGCTTTGCAGCACATGATTAAGCACAATATCGGGCAAGTTGCCGGCATAGCTGGGCAAGTGCCGCTCCAGAACAAACCCCAACGCCTGCACGGTGCTGCCATCTTCCAATCGGCAACTGAGCCAGTGCGGCCGGTACGAGGGGTAAGGCATCTCACGCTGCCATAGGGCGTAAAGCGAGGCCTCCAACTGGTCCTCCGGCAAGCGGTAGGCAAACCCGCTGCAGGACCCGCCGCGATCCAGCCCGAACACCAACCCCGGCAACTCCGGCGTGCCCCGATGCTCGTGGGACCACAGGTACAAGCCGCGGTGATAACCATGAACCCGTGCGCGCACCCGTTCGGTCGACGAACATTCAGGGCGCCAGATCAGCGAACCATAGGCAAACAGCCACACTGGCCCACCCTTGTGCCGGGCCATAGTGGCCTGCATCGAGCTCATTAATTGTTCGTGAGTGAGTTGCGGCCCAAGATCGAGCCGCGGAGGGTAAGCCAACTGCAAAAGATCGGTTTCAATGGCGGTCATGGCGAAAAGCGGTGCGCCTCCTGTGTGTTACCAGTTGTAAGCGACTTTACCGTAATAGAACGCGCCGCTGTAACCGTACGGCGAAAAAGTGCTGTAGGCGAGATTGCCGCCGCTGCTGGCGTAAGCATTAACCTTCTCTGGGTATTTGTCGGTAACGTTGTCGCCACCCAGGGTGAAGGTCCAGTTCTTGAGCTTGTAGTCGGCTGACAGGTCCAGCACCCAGGCGGCCTTGAAAGTCTGGTCGTTGATCTTGTCCGCCTGATAGCTGGTGAACTCGCCATAGCGCACCAGGTTGCTGTGCAGCGCCCACTGGCCGAAGGTGAAGTCGTTGCCCAGGCTCAGTTTGTGCTGGGGTGTGGTGTCGCCCAGCAAGCCGATACGTTCGCGACGGTCCACTCGCACCAGGTTGGCCCCCAGGCTATCGAGTACCGCCGGGTTGGCTTTCACATCGGTGACCTTGGTGTGGTTGTAGTTATAGCCCAGGGTGCTGTTCCAGCGAATGCCGTTATCGAACTGGTAGCGATAATTGGCCACCAGGTCGACCCCATCGGTGCTGGTGTCCGTGGCGTTGGTGAAGTACCGGGCCGTGGTGTAGTTGATATTGCCGACGCCATTGGCTTGCAGGTAAGCCACCGTGGCCGGGTTGAGATTGAGGTTGGAGGACAGGCTGATGCGGTCGCGGATGTCGATGCGGTACACATCGAGCGTGACGGTCAGGTCATCGGCCGGCTCCAGCACCAGGCCGAGGCTGTAGTTGCGCGACTTTTCCGCCTTGAGGTCTTCGGCACCGAGCAGCCGCGCCACCTGACTGTTGGCCGGGAAGGTGCCGGCTTCCTGGATGGTGCTGCCGATCAACTGCGATGAGGTGTAGGCAAAATTCTGCTGGGCCAGGGACGGCGCACGGAAACCGTTGGAGATGCTGCCGCGCAAGGCCACCTGGGGGGTGAAGTCGTAGCGGGCCGACAGCGAGCCGCTGACGTTGGAGCCAAAGTCACTGTAATCCTCATGGCGCACGGCGGCCGAGGCGCTGAGTTTTTCGGTGAAGTTGGTTTCCAGGTCCAGGTACTGCGCCCAATTATGGCGTGTGCTGGTGCCGGCGTCGGCATCGCGGAAACCGCCCAGGCCGGAGCTGCCGGTCTGGTAATAGGACGCTGGCTCGCCCGCCTCGATTTCATAGCCCTGATGCAGGTATTCACCGCCGAACGCCACAGAGACCGGATACGGCAGAAAGCCCACATCGAACTCACGGGACAGGTCCAGGCTGACTTGCTTCTGATCGTTGCTCAGGGTGCCGTTGTTGAATTTACGCGGCGTTGCCAGGCCCAGTGAGGTGTTGATGGTTTCAGTCCCCAGTTCGTACTGGTTCTTGCCGTAGTTGGCCGACAGGTCGTAATGCCAGTCGTAGGCCAGCAGGCCGCGCAGGCCCACTACCAGCGAGGTATCTTCCAGATTGCCTTTGATCAATGGCAGGTAACCGTTGGGGTTGAGTGCCTTGATGTTGTTGGAAGCGTTGCTTGCCCGGTAGAAGGCTGCCGTTTCACCGCGCCGCTTGCTGTAGCCACCGAAGGTGTAGAACTCGGCGGCATCGCTGAAGGAATACTCCGAGTTGAACTGGAGTTTGCCTTCATTGGTGGCCGGCTCACCTTGGCGGAACACACGCTGGCCGTAGGTGGTGGAGCCAATACTGCCGGGGCGGTAGTCGTTACCGGCGCGGTTGGTGTAATCGTTGTCGGCGCCTTCGGCAGACAGGTTGATAAAGCCATTGTCGCCCAATGCCAGGCCCGTATTACCACTGACATTACGCTGGATGCCATCACCCTTTTTGTACTCGCCAAACTTGCTGGACACCGAGCCGCCATGGTCGGCGTTTTTGAGGATCACGTTGATCACCCCGGCGATCGCGTCGGAGCCGTAACGGGCAGAAGCGCCGTCGCGCAGCACCTCGATATGGTCCACCGCCGACAGCGGAATGGCATTCAAGTCTGCCGGGGCCGAACCGCGCCCAACCGCACCGCCCAGGTTGACGAAGGCACTGGCATGGCGGCGCTTGCCGTTGACCAGCACCAGCACCTGGTCCGGCGACAAGCCGCGCAACTGCGCCGGACGCACCAGTTCGGCGCCGTCCACCAGGCTTGGCCGGGGGAAGTTGATCGACGGTATCAGCCGCGCCAATACGGCACCCAGCTCATCGGAGCCAGTACTGCGCAGGGTTTCACCGGAGATTACGTCGATTGGCGACAGCGATGCACTGGCGGTGCGCTCTTGGGCCCGGGTGCCGGTGACGATCACAGTGTCGAGTTTAGGTGCATCAACCGCAGAAGTTTCGTCTGCCAGAACTGGATTGAATCCCACAACGGTCAGCAAATTGGCCGACAAAATCGCCGTGTATAGCGCGTGTTTCCTGTAGCTCCCCATACCGCTCCCCTTTGAATCAAAAATAGAACTGCAATACGCGAAGTTCGTACGATCGATCCGGCTGGCGGGCGGTGGCGGTCAGTATCTGGTTATGGTCGGTGAAGTCGGTAGTCCGTTGCGATATAGCTTAAAGATATTCATCATCCAGAATAAATACCTTAAAAGAATAAGCAAAAGCATAAGCACGCTCGCCCATTCGTCAGGATCCACGCGTCTAATCCCGGTAATTTCAGCCCCGGTTCAGCCTGGGCGCGTGCCAAGCCGTCAAACTGGCGCGCCTGTAACGACCCACTTAGCCGTTCATCAAATCGACTACCGAGGTCGCCATGAAAAAATTCCGATTGCCTGGCCTGTTACTGCTTGCCCAGGCCACCACTGCACTGGCTAGCGAAACGCCAACGGCGACTGACGACAAAGGCTTCTGGTACGCCCAGACAAGCGTCTACACCCGGCACTTTGCACCCGACCCGCAACACAACAACAAACAGGACCTGATCGGCCTGGAGCGCAATGAGGCGTCGGGCCTGGTGTATGGCGGGGTGACCTTTCGCAACTCGTTCCGCCAACGCTCGTACTATGCCTATGCGGGCAAGCGCTACGACATGGCCGACTACCCGGTGTATACGAAGTTGACCGGTGGGTTGATCCAGGGCTATCGCGGCGAGTATCGCGACAAGATCCCCTTGAATCGTTTTGGCGTAGCGCCAGTGATCATTCCGTCCGTGGGTACCCATTACGGGCCGGTCGCGGCGGAGCTGGTGTTGCTGGGGTTCAATGCAGCGATGGTGACGACTGGCTTACGCTTCTGACACGACACTGCCCCCTGTGGGAGCTGGCTTGCCTGCGATAGCGGTGCGCCAGTCGGCAAATGAGACACTGACCCACCGCTATCGCAGGCAAGCCAGCTCCCACATTATTCAGCGCAACACTTCAGGGCCGTGGGGCATAGGCAAAGACATCGGCGCGCATACGGTGCGCATCCATACCGGCATCGACCAATGCATCCAGGGTGCCGTAGATCATTGCTGGCGAACCACTGGCGTAGACATGCACGCTATTGAGGTCGGCAATGTCTTCGCACACCACAGCGTGCAGCAAACCGCAGCGCCCTTCCCAGCCACAGAGGTCGCTGACCACTTTGTGCAGGAACAGATTGGGCAGTTGCAGCCACTGATCCCAGTGCTCGATCTGGTAGAAATCTTCCGGGCGCCGTACGCCCCAGTACAGGTGCACCGGGTGCTTGAAGCCCGAAGCGCGACAGTGCTCGATCAGACTGTGCATCTGCGCCATACCGGTACCGGCGGCCATCAGCACCAGTGGTCCGTCCGGCAACTCGGCCAGGTGGGTGTCACCGAACGGCAGTTCCACACGGGCCATCTGGTTGCGCTGCAATTGTTCGATAAGGTTGCGCGCACTGTCCTCGCGCACCAGCACATGCAGCTCCAACTCACGCCCGGCATGGGGTGCAGAAGCCAGGGAGAACGCCGATTTCTCGCCGTTCTCCCGTTCGAGCATCAAGTATTGCCCGGCGTGGTAACGCACCGCCTTACCGGCCGGGGCGCGCAGGCGCACACGCCAGACATCGCCGCCGACTTCCACGCACTCGATCAATTGGCATGACAATTTGCGCAACGGCAACTCTCCTGGCGCGAGTACGCCATCCCACAACACAATGCAGTCTTCCAGCGGCTCGGCGATGCAGGTATAGAACTCGCCATGGTCGCGCACTTCACCGGCTTGGCTTACCCGGCCCTCCACCAGCAACGCCGCACACACATGGCACACGCCATTGCGGCAGGCCTGGGGGCATTCGTACCCCAGGCGGCGTGCACCTTCGAGGATTCGTTCGCCAGGGACCAGCTCCAGTACAGCGCCGGAAGGTTGCAGGGTTACACGCATCAATCTATTCCCAATTCTTTCCAGATCGCATCGACACGCGCGGTGACGGCTTCATCCTTGACGATCACCCGGCCCCACTCGCGAGTGGTTTCACCCGGCCATTTGTGGGTGGCATCCAGGCCCATTTTCGAACCCAGGCCCGATACCGGCGAGGCAAAGTCGAGGTAGTCGATCGGCGTGTTATCGATCATCACGGTATCGCGCTTGGGGTCCATGCGCGTGGTGATGGCCCAGATCACATCGTTCCAGTCCCGCGCATTGATGTCGTCGTCGGTCACGATAACGAACTTGGTGTACATGAACTGTCGCAAAAACGACCACACACCCAACATGACGCGCTTGGCATGGCCCGGATACGACTTCTTCATGGTCACGATGGCCATGCGGTACGAACAGCCCTCGGGCGGCAGGTAGAAGTCGGTGATTTCCGGAAATTGCTTCTGCAGGATCGGTACGAACACTTCGTTGAGCGCCACTCCGAGAATCGCCGGCTCATCGGGTGGACGCCCCGTGTAGGTACTGTGGTAGATCGGTTTGACCCGATGGGTGATGCGCTCGACGGTGAACACCGGGAAGCTGTCGACTTCGTTGTAATAGCCGGTGTGGTCGCCGTAAGGGCCTTCATCGGCCATCTCACCCGGGTGAATCACGCCCTCGAGGATAATTTCGGCGGTAGCCGGCACCTGCAAGTCGTTACCGCGGCACTTGACCAATTCGGTGCGATTACCGCGCAACAGGCCGGCGAAGGCGTATTCGGACAAGCTATCGGGCACAGGTGTCACGGCGCCGAGAATGGTCGCCGGGTCGGCCCCCAGGGCCACGGACACCGGGAACGGCTTGCCCGGGTGTTTTTCACACCACTCTCTGAAGTCGAGTGCGCCGCCACGGTGGCTCAGCCAACGCATGATCACCTTGTTGCGGCCAATGACTTGCTGACGGTAGATGCCGAGGTTCTGGCGATCCTTGTTCGGGCCTTTGGTGACAGTCAGGCCCCACGTGATCAGCGGGCCGACATCGCCCGGCCAGCACGTCTGGACCGGGAGCATGGCCAAATCGACATCATCGCCTTCGATGACCACTTCCTGGCACACCGCATCCTTGACCACCTTGGGCGCCATGGCGATGATCTTGCGGAAGATCGGCAACTTCGACCAGGCGTCCTTCAAGCCCTTGGGCGGCTCGGGCTTCTTGAGAAACGCCAGCAACTTGCCGATCTCGCGCAGCTCGCTGACCGACTCGGCACCCATGCCGAAGGCTACGCGCTCGGGCGTACCGAACAGGTTGCCCAGCACCGGGATATCAAAGCCGGTCGGGTTTTCGAACAGCAGCGCCGGGCCCTTGTTGCGCAAGGTGCGGTCGCAAATCTCAGTCATTTCCAGTACCGGAGAAATCGGCATCTGGATACGTTTCAACTCTCCGCGCTGCTCAAGTTGCTGCACGAAATCCCGAAGATCCTTGAATTTCATTAACCATGCCACCCGTAAAATAGGCGTACATCCTACCTGCTCTGAGGGCGGCTGGCAGCTTAATTGGCCGTCAAGCTGCGTGATTGCAACGAACTGAACAATGGCTCAAGGAAGGCTTCAATGTGTCGCGCCCCCACGTCTGACAGATGGTTATCGTCGGTATACAGCGCGCGGCCATTGAGTTCGACCCGGCACAAACCATCGGCGCCGCACAGCAGGGGCGCAGGGTCCAGCACCGCGACACCACTGTCGGCAGCCGCCAGTTCGTCAAACAATTGCGTGATGAACGCCTGGCGCTTCACATGCTCGGCCACGGCCAGCCCTTCACCACTCACGGGCCGGTTCATCATCGCCAACCGGCTGAGACGGTAAGGCACGATGATTTCCTGCAGCGGCACTTCCTTGACCAGCCAGACCTTATGGCCGGCAGCACGCAAACCCTGGATGCGTTCACGCAAGCCTTGGGCGAAGCGTTGCTCGGCGACGGCACGCACATACTGGCCAGTGCCGGGGTCTTTGAGCGCATGCTCCTTGTCACCCGACATTTGCCCATACACATACAGGCTCCAGCGGGCGGCCAACACCACATCGCTGAATGTCTGCTCAGCCATGGCCTTCTCGACGCGACGGTTGAAATGCGCGCAGCGGGCAATATTCTCCAGGCCATCGAGGGGAATACAGCCGGCAAAACTGGCTTCGACCAGGCTGATATCGTGACGATCAGCGCCCTCTTTGAGTGCCGGTATCAGCGCGGTAGCGTGACTGTCACCCCATACCAACGCTGAAACCGATTGGTCTTTGGGGCCGAAATGGCAGAACAAGCGTTCATCGGGCGTATCTTTGTCGGCCATGCACGCCAGCAGGTCCGGGCTCCACTTCTTGGCTTGGGCAAAGCGCAACGCCTGCTCGGACAAGCGCGAAGGCACGCCGTCAGCTTCGCGTATCGCAAGGCCAGTGAAGCCCAGCCCCAGAATGCCGACCATGGCTGACGCCAGAATCGCCTTACGCGAAGCCAGCAAACGTTTTTCCCGGAACGGCGTTTCCACGAAGCGCCAGGACAGATAGCCCAGCACCAGCGAAAGCAGCATCAGCCCCGCCAGTTCCAGCGCGCTCAAGCCATCCACCGCGGCGTAGTTGGCGTACACGAATACCGGCCAGTGCCAGAGGTACCAGGAATAAGAGATCAGCCCGATACCCACCATGATCCGCGTGCCCAACAGGCGAGCGACCCAAGTCTGTTGCTGGCCGTTGGCCCAGATCAACCCGACCACACCCAGCACAGGCAACAACGCAGTCGCGCCTGGGAACGGCGTTTTCGCGTCGTAACCCAATACAGCGATGAGGATCAATGCCAGGGAAGCCAGGCTGATTCCTTGCGCCAAGGCCGGCGAGGCGCGCCATTCACGCTTGGGCTGCACCGCCAGCATCGCACCGGCCAGTAGCTCCCAGGCCCGCAGATGCAACAGGAAGAAAGCTTTCTGTGGCTCATGCTGAACCGCCCAGACGCTCATGCCAAACGACGCCAGCAGCACCGCGAACAATGCCAGGCGCCAGTGCTTCAAACGGCTGGAAAGCAAGGTCAGCAGCAATGGGAAGAAAATATAGAACTGCTCTTCTACCGCCAATGACCAGGTATGCAGCAAGGGCTTGATGTCCGATGAGGCATCGAAATAGCCGTGCTGGCGCGAGAACAACAGGTTCGAGGTAAAGGTCACCTGATAATGCGCAGACCGCCCCAACTCTTCATAGTCCTTGGGCGCCAACAGAAACCAACCCACTGCCAGTGTCGCGGCGATCATCACAAACAGCGCGGGCAAGATACGTCGGGCACGGCGAGCCCAGAAGTCGATGAAACTGAAGCGTCCAGCTTGACGCTCTCGCCAGATAATTGACGTGATTAGAAAGCCCGAGATGACGAAGAAGACGTCAACGCCAACAAAACCGCCAGTAATGCCAGGGACACCAAAGTGGAACAACACGACTGCAAGGACAGCGATGGCACGCAGGCCATCGATGTCTCTGCGGTAAGCAAGGGTGGTCATAAGAATGTGGTCAGTCTGCGACGAAAGGGATGAGCGAAGTCACGCGTCAATTTTTGTTACTTAACGGATACTTATGCCACAAAAATCGCAGAATCTCGACGCAAAAAAAATGGCGCCCCATTAAGGGCGCCATTTTTTTGGACCTGAAACGCTGTATTACTTGCGTTTCATCGACAGGAAGAACTCGTCGTTGGTCTTGGTGGTTTTCAGCTTGTCGATCAGAAACTCGATGGCAGCCACTTCGTCCATCGGATGCAGCAGCTTGCGCAGGATCCACATACGCTGCAGCTCGTCGTCAGCGGTCAGCAACTCTTCGCGGCGAGTGCCGGAGCGGTTGATGTTGATCGCCGGGAACACACGCTTTTCAGCAATGCGACGGTCCAGGGGCAGCTCCATGTTGCCGGTACCCTTGAACTCTTCGTAGATCACTTCGTCCATCTTCGAGCCGGTTTCAACCAGCGCGGTGGCGATAATGGTCAGCGAGCCGCCTTCTTCGATGTTGCGCGCGGCGCCGAAGAAACGTTTCGGTTTCTCCAGGGCGTGGGCATCGACACCACCGGTCAATACCTTGCCGGAGCTCGGGATCACAGTGTTGTAGGCACGGGCCAGACGGGTGATGGAGTCGAGCAGGATCACCACGTCCTTCTTGTGTTCGACCAGGCGCTTGGCCTTTTCGATCACCATTTCGGCTACCTGCACGTGGCGGGTTGGCGGCTCATCGAACGTCGAGGCAACCACTTCGCCGCGCACGGTGCGCTGCATCTCGGTCACTTCTTCCGGACGCTCATCGATCAACAGTACGATCAGGTGAACTTCAGGATTGTTACGGGCGATGTTCGCTGCAATGTTCTGCAGCATGATCGTTTTACCGGCTTTCGGCGGTGCGACGATCAGGCCACGCTGGCCTTTGCCGATCGGGGCGCACAGGTCGATCACACGACCGGTCAAGTCTTCGGTGGAACCGTTACCGGCTTCCATCTTCATGCGCACGGTCGGGAACAGCGGGGTCAGGTTCTCGAAGAGAATCTTGTTTTTCGCGTTCTCGGGGCGATCGAAGTTGATCGTGTCGACCTTGAGCAGGGCGAAATACCGCTCGCCCTCCTTCGGAGGACGGATCTTGCCAACGATGGTGTCACCGGTGCGCAAGTTGAAGCGACGGATCTGGCTCGGCGAGACATAGATATCGTCTGGGCCGGCGAGATAGGAAGCGTCTGCGGAGCGGAGGAAGCCGAAGCCGTCCTGGAGAATCTCCAGCACGCCATCACCGGAGATTTCCTCGCCGCTTTTCGCGTGCTTCTTGAGCAGGGAGAAAATCACGTCCTGCTTGCGCGAACGGGCCATATTTTCTATGCCCATTTCTTCGGCCAGTTGGAGCAGGTCGGTAATCGGCTTTTGCTTGAGTTCAGTCAGATTCATATAGGAATGACGTAATCATTTATGGAGGGGGGAAATTAAGCTTTTGGCTTAATGAGGCCGCGCCGCAGAGAAGGCGACAGGATCGCGTACTAATCGAAAAGGAATGCGTCGGCGACGGCTTGCAGGGGGCAGTGGAGAAACCAGTGCGGGGCCGAATGTACCACCTGAGTTTCGGAGCGTCTAGCCCTGCTTTACGAAAAAGCCCCGAGATTTTCGGGGCTTTTTTGACGACGCTTAGATGTTCGCGTCGAGGAATGCAGCCAGTTGCGACTTGGACAGCGCGCCAACCTTGGTGGCCTCGACGTTGCCGTTCTTGAACAGCATCAGGGTCGGAATACCACGCACGCCGTGCTTGGCCGGGGTTTCCTGGTTTTCGTCGATGTTCAGTTTGGCAATGGTCAGTTTGCCTTCGTAGGTGGTTGCAATGTCGTCCAGAACCGGAGCGATCATTTTGCAAGGGCCGCACCATTCAGCCCAGTAGTCAACCAGCACCGGGCCAGCAGCCTTGAGTACTTCGGCCTCAAAGGTCGCGTCGGTGACGTGCTTGATAAGATCGTTGCTCATGGATGTCTCCGGATTGTAAGCAAAAAAAACGTTGCCCATCATAGCTGCCCTTCCCTCGTTCAGGAAGCCGCCTCTGATTGAGTCTTGCTATGGCGTTGCATGAGTGGGGATATAGCCAACTCATGGCGTCACGGCAGTCACAAACACGATGCCTGTTCGCAACGCCGCATTGCGAACGTGTTCCTGCATGGTTTTCTGCGCTGCCGCACTGCTGCGCCGGGCCAAGGCGCGCAGGATTTTGCGATGCTCCTGCCAGGTCTCCATGGCTCGCTCCGGCCGGATGAACGGTAGTTTCTGGCTCTCCAGAAACACCTCGGCGCTGGCACTGAGAATACTCACCATGGCCTGGTTGCCGCTGGCCAACAGGATGCGCTGGTGAAATTCAAAGTCCAGCCGGGCGGCGGCTTCGAAGTCACCCGCTTTGAGGACCTTGCGCATCGCCTCGACATTGTCTTCCAGGCTGTCGAGCTCGTTCGTGGTCAATGTGACTGCCGCCAAACCCGCAGCGAACCCTTCAAGCGCGTAACGCAGTTGGAAGATGTCCAGCGGTGTGGCCTGCGCCGCAAACGGCCAGGCGAGCTCGGATGGCGGGTCCGGCGCCAGCACGAACACGCCCTTGCCCGGCTGTACACTGACCACACCCAATGCGCTCAAGGACGATAAGGCCTCGCGCAACGACGCCCGGCTCACGCCCAACCGCATCGCCAAATCGCGTTGCGAAGGCAATGCCTCGCCCGGCCCAAAGCCTTGCTCCTTTATCAGTTTGCGGATGGCTTGCAAGGCCGCTTCCGGTACGGCTTGGGCAATGGAATTCATAAAAAACTCAAGGTTCCCGTCAGCTGAAGAGCTAGTTGTAAAGCTATTGAAGTCTGTCGGCAAGCCACGCCCCAAAGGGGCCCGTGCGTTTTTTACGGCGCTCGAAAAGGGTGCGAAAAATCTCGCAACTGTTCAGACCAGTAAGACCATGACACTTCAACGAATCCGTGCCTTACAGACCATTCCGAGAGAGCTGGCATGGGCTGTGCACTGAGCAAACTCAGAAAATTCCTTCGCCTTTTTCGGAGAGTTGCCATGACCAAGCGCTACAGCGCCCTGCTCACTGCCCTGTTTGCCAGCCTGATGCTGAGCCAGGCACCCGCCCAGGCTAATGGTCTGGACGATATCGTCGCCCGTGGCACCCTCAAGGTCGCCGTGCCCCAGGACTTCCCGCCGTTTGGTTCGGTCGGCCCCAACATGCAGCCACGTGGCCTGGACATCGACACCGCCAAGCTGCTGGCCGACCAGCTCAAGGTCAAGCTGGAACTGACCCCGGTCAACAGCACCAACCGCATTCCGTTCCTTACCACCGGCAAGGTGGACCTTGTGATCTCCAGCCTGGGCAAAAACCCCGAACGCGAAAAGGTCATTGATTTCTCCAAGGCTTACGCGCCGTTCTACCTCGCGGTGTTCGGCCCACCCGAGGCGGCAATCAGCACGATCGACGACCTCAAGGGCAAGACCATCAGCGTAACCCGCGGCGCCATCGAGGATATCGAGCTGACCGCCGTGGCGCCCAAGGAAGCCACGATCAAGCGCTTTGAGGACAACAACTCAACCATCGCCGCTTACCTGGCCGGCCAGGTCGACCTGATCGCCAGCGGCAACGTGGTCATGGTCGCAATCAGCGAACGCAACCCCAAACGCGTCCCCGCGCTGAAGGTGAAGCTCAAGGATTCGCCGGTGTACGTAGGCGTGAACAAGAACGAGCCGGCGCTGCTGGAGAAGGTCAACCAGATCCTGGTTGCGGCCAAGGCGGACGGCAGCCTGGAAAAAAACGCACTGCAGTGGCTCAAAGAACCGCTGCCTGCTGACCTCTGAGGCGGAGTTGAACGATGGCCTATCAATTCGACTTTGTGCCGGTGCTGGCCAATACCGACCTGCTGCTGCGCGGCGCGTTGTTTACCCTTGAACTGACGGCCATCGGCGCCCTCCTTGGGGTTGCCCTGGGCACCGTCGGTGCCGTGGTGCGGGCGTGGAAGATCCAGCCGTTTGCATGGATCTTTGGTGTGTATGTCGAATTGATCCGCAACACGCCGTTTCTGGTGCAGTTGTTCTTTATTTTCTTCGGCCTGCCGTCCCTGGGGTTGAAAATCACCGAGTGGCAAGCCGCTGTGCTGGCAATGGTGATCAACCTGGGGGCGTACTCCACCGAGATCATCCGCGCCGGGATCCAGGCCATCCCGCGCGGGCAATTGGAAGCCGCCGCCGCGCTGGCGATGACGCGCTTCGAAGCGTTCCGTCACGTGGTACTGCTACCGGCGCTGGGCAAGGTGTGGCCGGCCCTGAGCAGCCAGATCATCATTGTGATGCTCGGTTCGGCGGTGTGTTCGCAGATCGCCACCGAAGAATTGAGCTTTGCCGCCAACTTTATCCAGTCGCGTAATTTCCGCGCCTTTGAAACCTATGCCCTGACCACCCTGGTGTATCTGTGCATGGCGCTGCTGATTCGCCAACTGCTCAACTGGATCGGCCGGCGGTTTGTGATGAGGAACAGTCGATGAGTGAGTTCACCCTCTGGGACATCGTGCGCAACCTGCTCACTGGCCTGCAGTGGACCCTGCTGCTGTCACTGGTAGCATTTGTGGGCGGTGGCCTGATCGGCCTGCTGGTGATGACGATGCGCATCAGCCGCAAAGCTTTCCCACGCAATATTGCCCGCACCTATATCGAACTGTTCCAGGGCACGCCCTTGCTGATGCAGTTGTTCCTGGTGTTTTTCGGCGTTGCCCTGCTTGGCGTGGACATATCGCCCTGGCTGGCAGCTGCAATCGCATTGACCCTGTTCACCAGCGCTTACCTGGCCGAAATCTGGCGCGGTTGCGTGGACTCCATCGCCCATGGCCAATGGGAAGCCTCGGCCAGTCTGGCCCTGAACCCTTTTGAGCAACTGCGTTTTGTGATCCTGCCCCAAGCGCTGCGCATTGCCGTTGCGCCAACGGTGGGTTTCTCGGTGCAGGTGGTCAAAGGCACCGCCGTGACCTCGATCATCGGCTTCACCGAACTGACCAAGACCGGCGGCATGCTCGCCAACGCCACCTTCGAGCCGTTTATGGTCTACGGCTTGGTGGCCCTCGGTTATTTCCTGCTCTGCTACCCCTTGTCCCTCAGTGCGCGCTACCTGGAAAGGAGACTGCATGCCTCTGCTTAGAATTTCTGCCCTGCATAAGTATTACGGCGATCATCACGTCCTTAAGGGCATCGACCTGACGGTGGAAGAAGGCCAGGTTGTGGCGATCATCGGCCGTAGCGGCTCGGGCAAGTCCACCTTGCTGCGTACCCTCAATGGCCTGGAGTCGATCAATGACGGTGTGATCGAAGTCGATGGCGAATACCTTGATGCCGCCCGCGCCGACCTGCGCAGCCTAAGGCAGAAAGTCGGCATGGTGTTCCAGCAGTTCAACCTGTTCCCGCACCTGAGCGTCGGCGAAAACGTGATGCTGGCACCACAAGTGGTGCAAAAAGTGCCCAAGGCCAAAGCGGTACAGTTGGCCAGGCAAATGCTCGAACGCGTTGGGCTGGGCGAGAAGTTCGACGCCTTCCCCGATCGGCTGTCCGGTGGTCAGCAGCAACGGGTCGCCATTGCCCGCGCGCTGGCCATGTCACCCAAGGTGCTGTTGTGCGATGAGATTACCTCGGCCCTGGACCCGGAGTTGGTCAATGAGGTGCTCAGCGTGGTGCGTCAACTGGCCCAGGACGGCATGACGCTGATCATGGTCACCCACGAAATGCGCTTTGCCCGGGAAGTTGGCGACAAATTGGTGTTCATGCACCAAGGCAAAGTGCATGAAACCGGCGACCCGAAGGTGTTGTTTGCCAACCCTAGTACCGTAGAGCTCGCCAACTTCATTGGCTCGGTTGAACAGCCGGGCTGACCAGTTCAAAAATGCCCCGTGCCTCCAGGTGCGTCTCCCTGCGCACCGACAAGGCATCGAAGGGCAATTGGGTATCGATATCGACCTGGGCGGTGAGTCGCCGCCCTACCACCGGCCCCCCTGCTGCTCGAGCCACCAAAACCTGGCCGGGCAACAACTGGCCTCTGTCCGCCTCACCTGGCACGTGGGCAGCCGACCACCCGACGGTACGCCCATCTACCTGGGCATGCTTGATACTCAGCCGCAAATGCCCCTCGCGACCGAACCGAAATCCCTGCCCATCGGCTGCCGCGCCAACAAAACGCAACGCCATGGCCGCAGGCTCGGCGCAGAGTACATTGACACTCAACGAGCGGGTTGCCAGTACCACGGAAGTGGTTTCAACCAGGGCATCCCTGCGTATCTGGCCATAGTCGATACGCGGCTGGCCCAGCGACAGGTGGCAGTTCTCAGCCATCGCATCAAGCGGCGCCAGCAGTGTGCAAAACAGCGCCAAGGGCGGGCTCAGGGCCTTTTTAATCACCTCGGCATACCGCCGATGCGGCTTCATAAAATTTGTCATTGTCAGGCTTGGCCTCAGGGTCAATGTGCAGTAGGCAAGTGGAAGAGTCCGGCAATGAAACCCGCAAGCTTTGCGACTCCGTAACGTCGTTGAGGAAAATCATGCCCTCACCTACTACGCTGGTGAGAAAGCGGTTGCCCTTGCCCAATACCGAAGCGCCCTGAGGTAACGGTCGGCCGTGCTGATCGCTCGCAGTCACCAGCATTCGGCGTACTTTCACTACGTCAAAATCCACGGTATTGAACGAACCTCGGCCCGCCGTAAGCACTTGGGTGCCGTTTTTCAGGTCCACTCGTTTGGGCAAGGATTGAGTCTGCACTTCGACTCGGCTGTTGGTGTAGGCCGGCAAGCCCGCGATCACCGCTTGGCCTTTGAAGTCGGTCCAGACAGGGCCTTGCGGCGTCTGGATTTTTGCGGAGCCGATATCGCCGACCGAGACGATGCCGAACGTGTCTTGCACGCTATAAGGCGACAAGGTCACCCCGCCTTCATGCGCCACTGCACCGCCCCGCAACTGCCCGGTATAGCTGGTGCCCAGGGAATCGCGGCTGACGCCCAGGCCCACTTGGGTATAGCGCGGCAACAGGTCCACCCGCCCGCGCACTGACTGCTCCCGGGCCCGCATGTCACGCTCGATGCCGACTTCGTAATTCACATACTCGTTGACCCTTTCGCTGAGCGCGGTACCCGCAGTGAAGTGGTCCCCACGGCGGCTCGTGAAGCTGCTCACACGCCGATCCCCGCCCAGCGGCACGCTGACCTGCAACCGCAAGGACAAGTCGTGATCCAAGGCACTGTCACGCCGGCTGCCATCCAGTGGGGCGTCTCGGCGGGCCCGCGTACCGCCCACTTGCGAGTCCGCGATAAATGCGACATCGACGCGACCGAACGACTTATTCCAGGAGGCGAATACGTGCTCGCTCGTCTGCCCGCCAAATTGAGCACTGCGAGTGTAGTTCAGCGAAAATATGCCCAGTGTGGGGTCGGCCCAGCTCATGCCCGCGGTGTATTGGTTCTTGAAGTGCGAGTTCAGCTCATCGCCCCTGAGCGACCGACCTGCCTCAGTGACCTCGCGATAACCGCGCGTCTGGGTGGTTGCACTTAAGTTGACATCTAGATCGGCAACCAGTGGGCTACTCACGGAGACGCTGCTGCGTGACCCGGACACCGCGTTGTGGCTGTCTCGGGACAGGTTATGTCGTGCGCTCACAGAGACCCGCTGGAAAAATACACTGCTCAGAGTGCCACCTGCGGCCCAATAGTCATCGGTACTCAACAAGCCAAAACCCGCAGACGCATCGCGCCCCAGCCCCCAGGTGCCACTGCCCATGGCGACCACCGGTGATGGCCCCTCTTCACCTGCAGTTTTGCGCAGCTGGCCAATCGAAAAGTAATAGCCCGGCGCCGATGGGGCAGCACCCGCGAACGAAGCCGCCGGCACGACAAAACTGCGCCTGGCGCCACGCACGTCAATCACACTGACATCAAGGTCACTGGTGCCATTGAGCAGCGGTACCCCCGTCAACCGAAACGGCCCTTCGGGCACCAATGTACTGTGGATCAACACCCCGGACTGGCGCACTTCAACTCGCGACTGGCTTTGGGCCAAGCCTTCGACCACCGCATTATTGCCGCCCGCCGGGGCCCTGGACTGCCCATCAGGGGAGAACTGCAAGCCGGACAGCTGGATCCCGCCAAACAGCGGGTTATTACTGGAGAGCTGGCCCACCTGGAAGGTCGACTGCAACGCGGCGATATCCCGTTGGGCATAGGCATGCAGGTGCTCGGTACGGGTATGGCCGTTGTCGGACACATAGAACTGGCGACTGCGAACAATCCAGTCATCCAGGTTGAAGCCCGCTTCGGTATAGGCCGACACGAACCGGGTCGGGCCGCTACGCGAGTGGCTGTCATAACCCAGTACGTCATAGTTGAACAACGCGGCCGCGCCGCCCCGGGAAGAACGCCCGCTCTCCCATTCGGGTTCACGCAAAGCCTGGGTCGGCACCACCAGCGCCACTTCGTCAGTACCGGGGCGCAAGCGCACCATGGTCGCCGGGAACGCACCGAGGAAGTCATGACACGCCTGATCGGGCGTGGCGCCTTCTCGAATGATCTCCCGAGGCTTTACCAACCCCGCCTTCTCCAGCAACCCGGGAGTGAAACACAGCCCTCCCTGCGAATCGAACAGAGCATCGACCAGCCCAAGGGGATTGCCATTGACGCGCAATCCCACCACTTGAATACCTTCACGAAAGCGCGCCGCACTGCGAAAGTAATCGGAGACCTGGGGGTCTATGCCGTGGGTCGTCAGCGCAGCCAGGTCAAATCCCTCACCAAGCTCCAGCGCAGCCGTCATGCCAGGCAAACCCCATAGCACCGTGAGCCCAATGAACAATCTGGATTTGCAGGGCCGGAACGGGCCAGCAATACCGCGCGCCGAAGAAACGATCATGAACCGATCAACGCGCATCTGTGTTGACCGGTGCACGGTAGCTATCTACCGAAAATCCATAGACCGTGGCGGGTTGAATCTCAACCTGCGCCACATCGCTCAAAGCACCGTCAACCTTCAACGCCAATGCCTCACCCGGCAAGACATAGGTGCGCGGCAGTGTGGCTTGAACGCCTTGTGGAAGCAGCTGCACATGCGGCGCCAGGCGTACGACGTAAGCGCTGTCGTTGTGGACGGTGAGTCGCTCTGCGACCCGTTCCCACCTCAGCAGCTCCCACGGCGTTTGGTGGCGTGGCAAGTCTTTGGGATGCAGGATCAACGGCAGATTCTGCCGAAGAGTGATACCGATGGTCGCACCATCCGCGGCACGCGCCTGGGGAATGCCCTCAAAAGATACGCGCTTGAGCCGTTGGGTCTTGAGCGGCTGCTTCAACGTGCTGATGAAACGCACCAGTTGCGTATCCCCCGCTTCCACACGGGTAATGGGAGGCGTGACAATCAGTAGCGGCTCCAGATCTTCAGGCACGTTTTCAATAACAGAATGAAGCAACGCCGGCCCTGCATCGGTGTTCTTGATATTGATCGAGGCTTCGCCAACTTCTTCGTAAAGCACGACCACAGTTGTTTCCGGCAACATCCCGTCCGCCGTAGCAACCACACTGAAAAACACACTCCATAGCCACGTAAGACTTATTAAAAAAACACGCACTCAATATTCCCCACAACTTATGAAGTTGACGTTTGGCCATCCAACGCCCAAAGAAAAACAGCCAACAAGAAAGGGTTGGCTTTCTTGATCGGCTGCTTTCGGTTGTTTAGATGTAACTCAATACAAGCGTGGCGCGCCCATCTATGGAGATGTCGCGGCTCAGGTCCAAGTCCTGGGCCTTGTTGATCACTGCTTTCACCGCCACCGTGGCGGTCAGTTGGCTAATAGCGGCAGGGGTGACAGTCACGCTATTACGCCAGGAGTACTGACTGGGCGATTGGGCAACCCTGCCGTCGCTGTTCTGCCAGGCACCGAGCCCGGTGCGCATGATCGGAAACAACGTTGTTCCGGTAGAGCGGAGGTCCCTGAGGGTGACCGAATAGCCACCAGTGCGCCGGGACGCTGCCATCCCCAGACCGAAATTCTGCGCTTCGGAAAAGCCCGCCCCCAGGATGCCTGCCACCTTGCTCCCCGCTTGCAGATCTGTAAAGGTGAGCCCGAACCTGGCAGGCGTAGTGCCGCAATTGATAACCAGAGACGTGGTCCTCTCTTCACGGGGGTTGAATGCCGTGCGAGACAATTCGCCGGAGCGAATAGTGCCGTAGTCGATGATGCCACTGCCCGCCAGGCTGAGGTTGCACGCCGCAGGCGTGATCGTCCCCCTGACGACTAACTGGGCGCTCGTGTTTGCCTGAACCTGCAGGGTCGCAGCCAGACATGCGATGCCGAAAGTCAATCCAATAATTTTTTTCATGTTCGTCCTGTCACTTGAAGTTAGCAGGCGCTCTTTATTTTGGTTTTGGCGACTCCGTCGCCCAACAGCTTATTATCCCTGATACAAAAACTATAAATAAATAACACCCCGGCAGAATTGCCGAGTGACAGTCTGGCGCGTAGATGCCCGGATAAAAAATCAGACAGCACGGTATTTATTGTAGGCTCCAGCCAGCATAAAAATTACTTTAACCTATCGACCTTGTAGTCTTGAGCAAGATATAGAACAACATCTAGCCCCACTCACTGTAGGAGAAATTATCTAAATACTTACAACTGCATCCGGTTAAAACGTCTTACATCGTCGAAAAGTTTGTTTGCTGGAAACTTGCGAAGCAGCCCTGAACTTTCAAAAATTTTCCTACAGACCACATCGGGAAAATTACCGAAGCACAACGCGTTGGCTCCAGCGGTCGATCGTGGCACGATGGCAAGGTTATCGACCGAGATCCCCAAACCATGCCGCAATCCCAAGCCAAGAATCTGTCCTTGATCGCCGCCATCGACCTGGGCTCCAACAGCTTTCACATGGTCGTGGCCAAGGCCCAGAACGGTGAGATCCGCATCCTTGAGCGGCTCGGCGAAAAAGTGCAACTGGCCGCCGGGATCGACGACGAGCGCAAGCTCAATGAAGAATCCATGCAGCGCGGGCTCGACTGCCTCAAGCGATTTGCGCAATTGATCAATGGCATGCCGCCTGGCGCCGTACGCATCGTCGGCACCAACGCGTTGCGCGAAGCCCGAAACCGCAATGAGTTTATCCATCGTGCCGAGGAAATCCTCGGGCACCCGGTGGAAGTTATCTCTGGCCGTGAAGAGGCGCGCCTGATCTACCTCGGCGTTTCCCACACACTGGCCGACACGCCCGGCAAACGCCTGGTGGCGGACATTGGTGGCGGCAGTACCGAGTTCATCATCGGCCAGCGTTTCGAGCCACTGCTGCGTGAAAGCCTGCAGATGGGATGCGTGAGCTTCACTCAACGTTACTTCAAGGATGGCAAGATCACGCCGGCGCGCTATGCCCAGGCTTACACGGCGGCGCGGCTGGAGATCATGAGCATTGAACATGCCCTGCACCGCCTGACCTGGGATGAAGCCATCGGCTCGTCCGGCACCATCCGCGCCATCGGTCTGGCCTTGAAGGCTGGCGGCCATGGCACTGGCGAGGTGAATGCCGAAGGTCTGGCGTGGCTCAAGCGCAAGCTGTTCAAGCTGGGGGATGCGGAGAAAATCGACTTCGACGGCATCAAACCTGATCGACGCGCCATTTTCCCTGCGGGCCTGGCGATTCTCGAAGCCATCTTCGACGCCCTCGAACTGCAACGCATGGACCACTGTGACGGCGCCCTGCGCGAAGGCGTGCTCTATGACCTGCTGGGCCGTCATCACCACGAAGACGTGCGCGAGCGCACCCTCAGCTCGCTGATGGAGCGCTACCACGTCGATCTGGAACAAGCCGCCCGCGTGGAGCGTAAAGCCTTGCACGCTTTCGACCAGGTGGCCGCCGATTGGGACCTGGAAGACGGCGTCTGGCGCGAGCTGCTGGGCTGGGCTGCCAAGGTGCATGAAGTGGGCCTGGACATCGCCCACTACCATTACCACAAGCACGGCGCCTACCTGATCGAGCACTCGGACCTGGCTGGGTTCTCCCGCGAAGACCAACAGATGCTCGCGCTGCTGGTGCGCGGCCATCGCCGCAATATTCCCAAGGACAAATTTGCCGAATTCGGCAAAGACGGCATCAAGCTGATTCGCCTGTGCGCGCTGTTGCGCTTTGCAATCCTGTTCCACCACATTCGTGGCACCCAGGAAATGCCCCAGGTAAAACTGCGCGCTGCTGATGACAGCCTGGAAGTGATCTTCCCCAAGGGCTGGCTGGATGAAAACCAGCTGACCCAGGCGGACTTCGCCCAGGAAGCGGAATGGCTGACGCGGGTGGGGTTCAGCCTGAACCTGCGCTAAAGCACACTGCAAAACAAATGTGGGAGGGAGCAAGCCCCCTCCCACATTTTTTAGACCTTGCTGGTGCTGGGTTTTAGTTCACCGCAAGAATCGGGCTACCCAACTTCTCCAGCAACGTCGCCTGCGCGCTGCGCGGGTTCTGGTTGCCGGTCGGGGTGTTGCGTACATAACGCCCGTCCGACTGCAGGCTCCAGCTGTGGGTGTTGTCGGTAAGGTAGCTTTCCAGCTCCTTCTTGACCCGCATGATCAGCTTCTTGCCTTCTACCGGGAAGCAGGTCTCCACACGCTTATCGAGGTTGCGTTCCATCCAGTCGGCGCTGGAGAGGAACATCTGCTCTTCACCACCGTTGAGGAAGTAGAACACACGGGTGTGCTCCAGGAAGCGGCCGATGATCGAGCGCACGTGGATGTTATGCGACACGCCGACAATACCCGGGCGCAGGCAGCACATGCCACGCACCACCAAATCAATGCGCACGCCCGACTGGCTGGCCTTGTACAGCGCGCGGATGATCTTCGGATCGGTCAGCGAGTTGAACTTGGCGATGATGTGCGCCGGCTTGCCATCGAGGGCAAACTGGGTCTCGCGGGCAATCATGTCGAGCATGCCCTTCTTGAGGGTGAACGGCGCGTGCAGCAGCTTTTTCATGCGCAAGGTCTTGCCCATGCCGATGAGCTGGCTGAACAACTTGCCGACGTCTTCGCACAGTGCGTCGTCGGATGTCAGCAGGCTGTAGTCGGTGTAGAGCTTGGCGTTGCCGGCGTGGTAGTTGCCGGTGCCCAAGTGGGCGTAGCGCACGATCTCACCGGCTTCACGGCGCAGGATCAGCATCATCTTGGCGTGGGTCTTGAAACCGACCACGCCGTAGATCACCACCGCACCGGCCGCTTGCAGACGGCTGGCCAGTTGCAGGTTGGACTCTTCGTCGAAACGCGCACGCAGCTCGATCACCGCGGTGACTTCCTTGCCGTTACGCGCCGCATCTACCAGCGCATCGACGATTTCCGAGTTGGCGCCACTGCGGTAGAGGGTCTGGCGCACGGCCAGAACATGCGGGTCCTTGGCGGCCTGGCGCAGCAGGTCGACCACTGGGGTGAACGACTCGAAGGGGTGCAGCAATAGAATGTCCTGCTTGCTCACAACGCTGAAGATGTTCTCGCTGTTTTGCAGCAGTTTCGGGATCTGTGGCGTGAACGGCTTGTATTGCAGCTCAGGATGGCTGTCCAGGCCGGTAATGCTGAACAGGCGCGTCAGGTTCACCGGGCCGTTGACCTGGTACAACTCGGATTCGGCGAGGTTGAACTGCTTGAGCAGGTAGTCCGACAGGTGTTTGGGGCAGGTGTCCGCCACTTCCAGACGCACCGCATCGCCATAACGCCGCGAGAACAACTCGCCACGCAGGGCGCGAGCCAAGTCTTCGACGTCTTCGGAATCCAGTGCCAGGTCGGCGTTACGGGTCAGGCGGAACTGGTAGCAGCCCTTGACCTTCATGCCCTGGAACAGGTCATCGGCGTGAGCATGGATCATCGACGACAGGAATACATAGTTGTCGCCAGCGCCCCCTACCTCTTCCGGTACCTTGATGATGCGTGGCAACAGACGCGGGGCCGGGATAATCGCCAGACCCGAATCGCGACCGAAGGCATCGATACCTTCAAGCTCGACGATGAAGTTGAGGCTCTTGTTCACCAGCAGTGGGAACGGGTGCGTAGGGTCCAGGCCGATGGGGGTAATGATCGGCGAAATCTCGTCCCGGAAGTAACGGCGCACCCAGGTCTTGATCTTGGCGGTCCAGTGACGACGACGAATGAAGCGGACCTGATGCTTTTCCAGTTCCGGCAGCAGGATGTCGTTGAGGATTGCGTACTGGCGGTCCACATGACCATGTACCAGCTCACTGATGCGCGCCAACGCCTGGTGCGGTTGCAGGCCGTCGGCCCCGGCTTGTTCACGGGCGAAGGTGATCTGCTTCTTGAGGCCGGCAACGCGAATCTCGAAGAACTCATCCAGGTTGCTGGAGAAGATCAGCAGGAATTTCAGCCGCTCCAGCAACGGGTAGGACTCATCCAGCGCCTGCTCCAGCACGCGGATGTTGAATTGCAGTTGTGACAACTCGCGATGGATGTACAGGCTGCTGTCATCCAGGTTGGTGACCACGGCCACCGGTGCCGGCGCAGGTGCTTCGGCAACCACCGCTGGCGGGGCAGGCTCCAGCTCCGGCGGGGTCTGGGAAACTTGTTCAACCACCGGGTGAGCGTCTTTTACGGCAACTTCGGAGAGTCCTTCGGTATTCATCGAGTGTTCCTGTGAGGGCTATTGTTGCTCTCTAAGCAATTGGGCAGCGCGGGCGGCGAAGTAGGTCAGAATGCCATCAGCGCCGGCACGTTTAAAGGCAGTCAGGGATTCGAGGATCACCCCTTCACTCAACCAACCATTCTGGATCGCCGCCATGTGCATGGCGTATTCACCGCTGACCTGATAGACAAAGGTCGGCACTTTGAATTCCTCTTTGACCCGATAAAGGATGTCCAGGTACGGCATCCCGGGCTTGACCATCACCATATCTGCGCCTTCGGCCAGGTCGGCCGCCACTTCGTGCAGCGCTTCCTGGCTATTGGCCGGGTCCATCTGGTACGAAGCCTTGTTGGCCTTGCCCAGGTTCAGCGCCGACCCCACCGCATCGCGAAAGGGGCCGTAATAGGCGCTGGCGTATTTGGCCGAGTAGGCCATGATTCGTACATTGACGTGACCGGCCAGCTCAAGGGCTTCGCGAATCGCCTGGATACGCCCGTCCATCATGTCCGACGGCGCAACCACCTGGGCGCCCGCCGCTGCGTGCGACAAAGCCTGCTTGACCAGTGCATCGACGGTGATGTCGTTCTGAACATAACCCTCTTCGTCAAGAATGCCATCCTGGCCGTGCGTAGTGAACGGGTCCAACGCCACGTCAGTGATCACCCCAAGCTCCGGGAAGCGCTCGCGCAGGGCACGGGTGGCGCGCTGCGCGATCCCTTGCGGGTTCCAGGCTTCGGCGGCGTCCAGAGACTTGAGCTGCGGTGGGGTCACCGGAAACAGCGCCAGTGCCGGGATCCCCAGTTCGACCCAACCGGCCGCCTCGATCAGCAACTGATCAATGGTCAAACGCTCCACACCCGGCATCGAGGCGACTGCTTCCCGACGATTTTCACCGTCGAGCACAAAGACCGGCAGGATGAGATCGTTCGTCGTCAGTACATTTTCACGTACCAGGCGGCGAGAAAAATCATCACGACGATTGCGACGCAGACGAGTGGCGGGGAACAGGCGATTGGCAGGGGTAAAGCTCACGACAGACTCCTGAGCCCGCGTTTACGGGCGAGCGTTGCAGTTATAAGCGGCCATTATGACGAAGGAATGACAGTTGTGCTTATCGATGCGACCTGTAGTCGCATTCGTCATTTATGTAGGAATTGTTCACTTCGTGACACATCTCGATACTTTCATGAATCTTCGTGAAGGCGTAGGCTGCGCGTTCATTTCGCCAGCACCCCAGACCATGCTTCAACAATTTCTGCATGACTTCGGCTACTTTGCCCTCTTTCTCGGCACGTTTTTCGAAGGCGAGACCATCCTCGTACTCGCAGGCTTCCTGGCGTTTCGTGGCTACATGGATATCAACCTGGTGGTGGTCGTTGCCTTTTTTGGCAGCTATGCCGGCGACCAGCTTTGGTACTACATGGGGCGCAAGCACGGCCGCAAGCTGCTGGCACGCAAGCCGCGGTGGCAGTTGATGGGCGACAAGGCACTGGAGCATATCCGCAAGCACCCGGATATCTGGGTGCTGAGCTTTCGCTTCGTCTACGGGTTGCGCACGGTGATGCCCGTGGCGATCGGCCTGTCCGGTTACCCGCCGATGCGCTACCTGATCCTCAACGGTATTGGTGCGGCGATCTGGGCCGCTGCACTGGGGGCTGCGGCCTATCATTTCGGTGCGGTGCTGGAAGGTATGCTCGGCAGCGTCAAGAAGTACGAGCTATGGGTACTGGGCGCCTTGCTGTTGCTGGGCTTTGGCCTGTGGCTGCGACGTCGCTTCAAGAATGCTCGCATCGCCCGCCAAGCGTGTGCCGAGGCCAAGGCGCGACAGGCTGTCGAGCAAGCCTCGGTCGAAACGCCTAAGACGCCAACCGAGTAAAACGGCCTCTGCAACAGTAGAGACCAATCACGCTGAGCAGGCTGTAGCTCGCCAGGCCCAGCCAGGCGAGAGGGCTGGCAGGCCACAAGCCGACCAGCGGCGCCAGCCATACCAACGGCAGGTTCAGCGCCAGGCGCGCCAGCTCGGCCTTCAACGCCCATGGGCGATTCTCCAGCGCCACCCCCAACGTAAACAGGCCCAGCGCCATCGCGCCCCAGCCGAGCACCAACGCCGCCGCAGGCAAGCCCTCACCGAAATTCATCAGATAACTGCCAAAGCCCACATAAGCAGCAAATTGCAAGGCGATGTAGACCTGCTGCCGCGCATCCAAAGGCACTTCGAACTTGCGAAACTGGCTCAGGTCCGGCTTGGCTATCGGGTATTTGGCTTTGACGTCCGCCGGGCGCCAGCCGGTGCGCATGAACCAGATGCGCAACTTGTCCCGCCAGCTTTCGGTGCGCCGGGCGTCACTCCATAACTGCGCATAAAACTGCAGGTTGGCCCACAGCGGGTTCCAACTGGCCAGGGGTGTGGTTACCCCAAAGATCACCGGCTCGTTGTCGTCTTCCTCTTGAAAAGTACCGAACAGCCGGTCCCAAATAATGAACACCCCGCCGTAGTTACGATCCATGTAGAGAGCATTCTGTGCGTGGTGGGCCCGATGATTGGACGGCGTCACGAAGAACCACTCAAACCAGCCCAGCTTGGGAACGTGGCGGGTATGGACCCAGAATTGATACAACAGGTTGAGCGAAGCCACGCTGATAAACACCACCAGCGGCACGCCGACCACAGCCAGAGGCAGGTAGAAGATCCAGCTCAGCAGAAAACCGGTGCTGGTCTGGCGCAAGGCGGTGGTGAGGTTGTAGTCCTCGCTCTGGTGATGCACCGAATGCGCGGCCCACAGGATATTGCGCTCATGGCCCATGCGATGCAGCCAGTAATAACAGAAGTCATAGAACACAAAGGCGAACACCCAGGTCCAGGCACTCTGGGCCGACAGCTCGATGAGCGCCAGGTGCTTGAGGGCGAACGCGTAGGTCAACAGGCCCACGCCCTTGGTCAGCAAACCGGTCGTGGTGGACAGCACACCGGTGCTGAGGCTGTTGATGGCGTCCGCTACTCGGTAGTTGCGTGCACCGCGCCAACGGTCGGCCAGCAGCTCCACAACGATCAGGGCGATAAAAAACGGTACTGCGTAAGGCACAAAGTCCATGGGCTAGTCCGGTCTATTTTTGTTACATCAAGATTAGGTGCAGCGACGTGAGATCCCATTGGCAACAGGTTACAAATTAGTAGACATTTAACGCCATGAATCAGGAGAAATGCCCATGAGCAAAAAGATTGCAGTGATCCTTTCCGGCTGTGGCGTATACGACGGCGCAGAGATTCACGAGAGCGTGATCACGTTGCTGCGCCTGGACCAGCGCGGCGCTCAAGTGGAATGCTTTGCACCCGATATTGCGCAATTGCACGTGATCAACCATCTCACCGGCGAAGAAATGCCCGAGTCGCGCAATGTGCTGGTGGAGTCTGCGCGTATCGCCCGGGGCGCAGTGAAGGATATTGGCCAAGCCAATGCCGCCGACTTCGACGCCCTGATCGTGCCGGGCGGGTTTGGCGCAGCGAAGAACCTGTCGAACTTCGCCGTGGAGGGCGCCGGCTGCAGCGTCAACCCGCAGGTGCTGGAACTGGCTGAAGCGTTTGCCGAAGCAGGCAAGCCGGTGGGGTTGATCTGCATCTCTCCGGCCCTGGCCGCGAAGATCTACGGCCCTGGCGTGACCTGCACCATCGGTAACGATGCCGACACAGCGGCTGCCCTGGACAAGATGGGCGCCACGCACCACGAATGCACGGTGGAAGATATCGTCGAGGACAAGGCGCGCAAGCTGGTCAGTACGCCGGCGTATATGCTCGGCAAGAACATCAGTGAAGTGGCGTCAGGGATCAACAAGTTGGTCGATCGGGTGCTGGAGTTGACCCACGAGAACGACTGACAGGTCAGGCTGGGCGCATAAGACGTGTAAGGATTCGGTCCAGGGCATTGGCAAACGCCTGCTTATCCTTCTCGCCATGGGGCGGTGGTCCGCCGCCCATCTGACCTTGCTCACGCAGGTCGGTGAACAGGTTGCGCACCGCCAGGCGCTCACTCATGTTCGCCGGGCTGAACTCCTTGCCTCGCGGATCGAGGGCCGTGACGCCCTTCTTCACCAGCCGATCGGCCAAGGGCACGTCACTGCAAATCACCAGTTCGCCGGGTACGGCGTGCTCAACCAGGTAATCATCGGCCGCGTCGGGGCCACTGGGCACCACGATCAGCTTCACACAGGAAAAGCTCGGCTTGATCTGGATCTGCCCGGCCACCAGCACCACCTCGAACTGGCGCTTGAGGGCAAACTTCACTACCTGGTCCTTGGCCGCCCGAGGGCAGGCGTCGGCGTCGATCCATACCCGCATGCTACGCCGCCGCCCGGCGCTTCTCGGTCAGCCGGCTGCGGCCATACAGCACCACAATCGCCAGGATCGCCACAGCCTGCGCGCCCAACGAATACGCATCGGCATGGATGCCCAGCCAGTCGAAGTCAAAAAACGCCACCGGCCGCGTGCCGAAGATGCCCGCCTCCTGCAAGGCCTTGACACCGTGCCCGGCGAACACCACCGACAGTGCGCACAGCAACGCAGCGTTGATGCCGAAGAACAGCGCCAACGGCAACTTCGCCGAGCCACGCAGGATCACCCAGGCCAGGCCCACCAGCAGCACCAGCGCAGTGGCACCACCGGCCAGCACCGCGTTGTGCCCGGCAGGGCCGGCCTGCAGCCACAGGGTTTCGTAGAACAGGATCACTTCGAACAGCTCGCGATAAACCGAGAAGAACGCCAGCACGGCAAAACCGAAACGGCCGCCGCCGCCCACCAGGCTGCTCTTGATGTAATCCTGCCAGGCTGCCGCGTGACGCCGGTCGTGCATCCACACGCCGAGCCATAGCACCATCACGCTGGCGAACAGCGCCGTGCAGCCTTCGAGCAGTTCTCGCTGGGCCCCGCTGACGTCAATCACATACGCCGCCAAGGCCCACGTAGCCAAGCCTGCCAACAGCGCCAGGCCCCAACCGACGTTGACGCTGCGAACCGCCGACTGCTGGCCGGTGTTACGCAGGAAGGCGAGGATCGCCGCCAGCACCAGAATCGCTTCCAGGCCTTCGCGCAACAGGATCAGCAGGCCAGAGATATAGCTCAATGACCAGCTCAGGCCATCGCCGCCCAGCAAGCCGGCGGATTCAGTGAGTTTGCCTTTGGCAACGTCCAGACGCTGCTGCACCTGCTCCATAGGCAAACCATCCTGCAACGATTGCCGATAGGCCATCAGGGCCTTCTCGGTGTCTTTGCGCACATTGGCGTCGACGTTATCCAGGGAGCTTTCCACCAGCTCGAAGCCTTCCAGGTAGGCAGCGACGGACAAATCATAGGCCTGCTCGTGGTCGCCGTTGCGGAAAGCCGCGAGGCTCTTGTCCAGCGTGGCGGCCGTGTAGTCGAGCAACTGCGCGGGACCACGCTGAACCTGTGGCGGCTGTGCACGCTGGGCGCGGAACGTCGCCGCAGCGCCAGGGCCGTCAGCGGCGAGCACTTCATTGGGGGTCTGGCGCGCCAGGTCGGCGAGGTTGAACGCCTGCTCGCTTTTGGCGGCAGCCGGGTCGGCGGTGAAACCGGCGATATAGGTCGCCAGGTCCCAGCGCTGGCGATCGTCCAGTTGGTCAGCGAACGACGGCATATCAGTGCCTTCGACACCCAGACCGAGGGTGTTGTAGATCGCATACAGGCTCAAGCGATCCAGGCGCGTGGCGTCACGCAGGTTAGCGGGGGGCGGCGTCATGCCCATGCCAGCCGGACCATCACCGGCGCCGACAGTGCCGTGGCATACCGAACAATGCTGGGCATAAAGCGGCGCGCCGCGTGTCGGGTCCGGCGTGATGGCCGGTGCTTGGCTGACTTCATACGCCACGGCCAGCTTGGCGCCCAACTGACGAGCCTGGCGGGCCACGCTCGCGCCGTCCTGATGGGCGGTGACCGCCGCCAGCAATTCATTAACGCCGCTTATCAACTCAGCGCGCTCGGGTTTGTCGGGCAGATCAGCCACCAAACCCTGCAGCACTCCGAGAAACTCCACCTGCTCGCGGTATTCCGAGTCGTCTACCACCTTGCCTGCCTCTACCGTAGGCGGGTAGTCGGCGCCGATGTAATCCAGCAAATGCAGGGCCTGTGGCGCGCCTTCGGCGGTCGCGGCCAAGAGATTGAAGCTGCACGACATCAGCGCCGGCAACAGCAGCCACGCAAGAAAGCGGAAAGGGGCAGTCATGAATGAATCTCAAGTGGAAATACGAAGTAACACTATTGTTGAGCTTTAATGAATTCGACTCAAGGTGTTATTTCATATCACCCCTAAATCCAATGTGGGAGGGAGCTTGCCCCTTCCACATTTCGATTCGGTTTCGGCAATTACGCAGTAGCGCGATGCAGGCTGGCGAGGAAGCCGGCAGCGCCAACAAACAAGCCGGCGAATGTGCGGTTTACGCGCTTCTGTTGTTTAGGCGTACGCAACAGACGCAAGACTTTCGACGCCAACCCCGTGTAACCCGCCATCACGATCATATCGACGCTGATCATGGTTGCACCGAGGATCAGGTACTGAATCAACAGCGGCGCCTGCGGGTTCACGAATTGCGGCAACACCGCCAGCATGAACACCAGGGCCTTAGGGTTGCTGGCGTTGACCAAAAAGCCGCGGAACATCATCGCCATCGGCTTCCCGATCGGGCGCACGGCGGCGTCATCGGTCATGTCCATGGGCAGGGCGCGCCATTGCTTGATGGCCAGGTACACCAGGTAGGCCACGCCAAACCATTTGATCGCATAGAACGCGGTAGACGACGCCGCCAGAATGGCCCCCAGGCCACCCGCGACCACGGCAATCTGCATCGCCAGGCCCAGTTGCAGGCCAATGGCGTTCCAGTAGCCACGGACAAAACCGTATTGCAGGCCGCTGGACATCGAGGCGATGGCACCGGCGCCAGGAGAAAGGGAGATGATCCAACTGGCCAGGAAAAAGGCCAGCCATGTGTCGAGAGCCATTGCGCACCTCAGAAGGGAGTCAGCGATTGTGCCTTTAAGCTAACTCTACCGACCGAAGGCTGGCTATAGATTTTTACAAGATGTAAACGCTAGCGGTCGCCCGGAAATACATGGGTGCCAGGCCAACGGCGCACCGAGCGCTGAAAGAACAAGCTGTTAGGCACTTGCACCATCGCGCTGCTGGTCCCGGCTTCTTCTACTTCGATCAATGTGGTGTAAAGCAGGTTGATCGCCACGACCCTGCCCTTCACGCCGGGTTTGTCGACGGTGTCCACCAGCTCGACAATATCCCCAAGGCGGAACGGCCCGACGGTGAAGATCAGAATTGCGCACAACAGGTTGGACAGCACCGACCACATGGCGAAGAACGCCACTGCCGCTACCGCGACAAACCCTGACAGCGCCGTCCACAACACCGTGGCAGACACCCCCAGGCGCCCCAGCACAAAGATCAGCGCACTGCCCATGATCAGCCAGCGCAAGCCGCCGCGCAGGGGCATCAGCAGTTGCGGCGGGAACGGGTAACGCTCACCCAGGCGCGTCAGGCCCTTGGCGACGAAGCGCTGGGCCAGGTAGCCGGCCAGCAGGATCAGCAGGATTTGCACGCCGATCCATACGGGCTCGACCCATTGCGCCGGTACCGGCAGTTGCAACGCTTCCATCAGGACAGCGCCTCCAGCTCCGCTTGCAAGGTTTCGAGCAGTTCGAGGGCCTCCATCCAGGTTTCCTCCAATTGCCCTTCGCGCACCTTGAGCTTGGCCTGTTCGGCCAGCAGGTCACGCAGCTCATCCTTGCGCGCCGCCTCGTACACGGAGCTATCACCCAGGCTGGTTTCGATCTTGGCCAGGCGCTCGTGCACCTTGCCCAGCTCGGCTTCCAGCTTGTCGGCCTCACGCTTGTGCGGCGCCAGCTGCTGGCGCAGCGCGGCGGCGGCCTGGCGCTGGGCTTTCTTGTCGGTCTTGTCCGGGTTGACCGGGGTGTTGCTGGCCGGCGCATTGCGCAGGCGGTACTCGGTCAGCCAGCGTGCGTAGTCGTCCAGGTCGCCGTCGAATTCTTCGACCTTGCCGTCGGCCACCAGCAGGAAGTTGTCGGTGGTGCTCTTGAGCAGGTGGCGATCGTGAGACACCACCAGTACCGCACCGCTGAACTCCTGCAGGGCCATGGTCAGTGCCAGGCGCATCTCCAGGTCCAGGTGGTTGGTCGGTTCGTCGAGCAGCAGCAGGTTTGGACGGTCCCAGGCGATCAGGGCCAGGGCCAGTCGGGCTTTTTCGCCCCCGGAGAAATTCAGCACTGGCTCGTCGATACGCGCCCCCCGGAAGTCGAAACCGCCGAGGAAGTCGCGCAGGGTTTGCTCGCGCTCGGTGGGCGCCAGGCGTTGCAGGTGCAACAGCGGGCTGGCCTTGGCATCAAGCGAGTCCAGTTGATGCTGGGCGAAGTAGCCCACCACCGTGTTCTCGCCACGGGTCAGGCGGCCAGCCAGTGGCTCAAGCTCACCCGACAGGTTCTTGATCAGCGTCGACTTGCCCGCGCCGTTGGGGCCGAGCAAACCAATGCGTGCGCCCGGCGTGAGCTGCAGCTTGACCTTCTCCAGGATGGTCTTGTCGCCGTAGCCCAAGCGAGCGTCCGACAGATCGAGCAGGGGGCTTGAGATCTTCACCGACTCACGGAACACAAAATCGAACGGCGAATCGACGTGGGCCGCCGACAGTTCTTCCATGCGCTCCAGCGCCTTGATGCGGCTCTGGGCCTGACGGGCCTTGGTGGCCTGGGCCTTGAAGCGGGCGATGTAGCTTTCCATGTGCGCACGTTGCGCCTGTTGCTTTTCAAAGGCCTGTTGCTGCTGGGCCAGGCGCTCGGCACGGGCACGTTCGAACGCGGTATAGCCGCCACGGTAGAGGGTGATTTTCTTCTGTTCGACGTGGGCGATGTTGTCGACCACGGCGTCGAGGAAATCCCGATCGTGGGAAATCAGCAGCAAGGTGCCCTGGTAGCTCTTGAGGAAATCCTCCAGCCACAGGATCGCATCGAGGTCCAGGTGGTTGGTCGGTTCGTCGAGCAGTAACAGGTCGGAGGGGCACATCAGTGCCTGGGCCAGATTCAGGCGCATGCGCCAGCCGCCGGAGAAGTCGGCGACCGGGCGGTCCATCTGTTCGTTGGTAAAGCCAAGGCCAGCGAGCATTTTGCGGGCACGGGCGTCGGCGGTGTAGCCGTCGGCACTGTCCAGCTCGGCGTGCAGACGGGCCTGGGCGGCACCGTCCTGGGCTTTTTCGGCTTCGGCGAGGTCGTGTTGCACCTGGCGCAGGCGCAGGTCGCCATCGAGCACGTAGTCGATCGCGATGCGGTCCAGGGTGTCGATCTCCTGGCGCATATGGGCGATGCGCCAGTCGGCCGGCAGCAGGCAGTCCCCGGAATCCGGGGTCAGCTCACCGAGCAGCAAGGCGAACAACGTGGATTTGCCGGCGCCATTGGCACCGATCAGGCCGGCTTTGTGACCGGCGTGCAGGGTCAGCTCGGCGTCTTCGAGAAGACGTTGCGGGCCACGCTGTAATGTTAGGCTTTGAAGTCGGATCATAATGGCGGCGGAGTCTACCAGCTTCGTTGGCCGCTGGCTTGGGTGTGAATATGTGCGCTGACCTGTGGAGCTTTGCCCTTTCTACCTACGCTCGCCCGGGTGTAGAGGCCGCTTGCCTGCGTTTGCAGGAACAAGGCGCGGATGTATGCCTGCTGCTGTGTGGTGCCTGGCTGGAGCGGCGCGGTGTGGCACATACACCTGAGCGGGTGCAGGCGCTGCAACAGCTTGCCCGTCCGTGGCGGGTGCAGGTTGTCGAACCGTTGCGATACCTGCGCGTGCAATGGCGAGCCCTGGCGCAGCAGGATACGCAGCTGGCATCGTTGCGCGAGCGGGTCAAAGCCCTGGAGCTGGAGGCTGAACGAACACTGCTGGCGCGCCTGGAAACCTTGGCGCAGGCATGGCCGATCAATGAGGTGGTGGGTCAGTACGAATGGCTTGAAGGCCTGGCGACCGAAGCCGCCAACCTTGACCACGACGCGCTGCAGGCGCTGCGCGTCGCGGCCACCGACGCTTAGGAAGCGCTGGCTGGGGTGGTGCTTGGCGCTACCGGTGCAGGCGTGGTGCTGGCCGATGCGGTTGGAGCGGTGGATGCTGCCGGTGCCGCTGGAGTGGCTGGCTTGGCGACTGCTGGTTTGGCAGCAGCAGGTTTGGCGGCTGGCTTGGCTGCTGGTTTCGCGGCTGCAGGTTTGGCGGCTGGCTTGGCTGCTGGTTTCGCGGCTGCAGTTTTAGCGGCTGGCTTGGCTGCTGGTTTCGCGGCTGCAGTTTTAGCGGTTGGCTTGGCTGCTGGTTTCGCGGCTGCAGTTTTAGCGGTTGGCTTGGCTGCTGGTTTCGCGGCTGCAGTTTTAGCGGCTGGCTTGGCTGCTGGTTTCGCGGCTGCAGTTTTAGCGGCTGGCTTGGCTGCTGGTTTGGCAGCTGCAGTTTTAGCGGCTGGCTTGGCTGCTGGTTTGGCAGCTGCAGTTTTAGCGGCTGGCTTGGCTGCTGGTTTGGCGGCAGCGGTTCTAGCAGCTGGCTTGGCTGCTGGTTTGGCAGCTGCAGTTTTAGCAACTGGCTTGGCAGCAGTGGTTTTGGCAGCGGGCTTGGCTGCAACTTTTGCGGGTGTACGAGCCCCCAGCGCTTTAGCTACGGCTTCCTTCACACGACCAACGCCTTGGGCCAGCTTCAGGCTTTCTTGAGCGTCTTTTTTGAGTTGGGAAATGTAGCTGCGGGTTTCAGCTTGACGATCCTTGAGGGCATCCAGCAGGTCCTCAAGTTCTTTGACTGCGCCCTTGGCTTTGGTTTGCGCCTTGGACTTGCCGGCAGTAGCGGCGTCTTGCAGTTTGGTACGGGACTTGTGCAGCTTTTCTTGCGCTTTACCGCGTTGTTTTTCCAGTTTGGCGAGCAGTTTTTCTGCATCGGCCAACGCCTGGGAACATGCGCTTTCCAGATGTTCGAGCAAGCTGCCCGAAAGTTGTTGGAGCAAGTGCAACGGGGTATTTACAGGCTTCTGTTTGGCCGACATGGTTTACCTCCTGGCTGACGTGGGTGCGGCTCATACTAGCCCTCTGCTCTTACCGCCGCTAGCGCATGTTGACAGTATCGTTGGGCTTGCGTTGCACGGTACGAAAATTCTTATCGATATAACGCAAATGCTCACCAGTTTTTACGCACTCACACTGGCATAATCCGTCGCACTTTCGCCGGGAGAATGTCCATGTCGCGTTATCTTTTTCTAGTGCTTGGCTTGGCGATCTTCGTGGCCGATGCGAGCGAGCAATCGCCGTCAAAAAACACTGCCACAGAGGCGCATGATCTAGCCTATAGCTTGGGCGCAAGCCTCGGCGAACGGTTGCGCCAGGAAGTCCCCGACCTGCAGATCCAGGCCCTGATCGACGGCCTCAAGCAAGCCTATCAAGGCAAGCCGCTGGCGCTCGACAACGCGCGCATCGAACAGATTCTCACCGAGCACGAAGCGCAAAACGCCGCCAACGCCCAGCTACCTCAAAGCGAAAAAGCACTCGCCGCCGAACAGCAATTTCTAACTCGGGAAAACGCCGCCAGTGGTGTTCGTGAATTGGCAAATGGGATTCTGCTCACCGAGCTGGCACCGGGCACTGGCAACAAGCCGTTAGCCAGCGATGAAGTGCAGGTGAAATACGTGGGCCGACTGCCTGACGGAACTGTCTTTGACAAAAGTACGCAACCACAATGGTTTCGCCTGAACAGCGTGATCAGCGGTTGGAACAGTGCATTGCAACAGATGCCGGTGGGTGCGAAATGGCGTCTGGTGATTCCTTCAGCCCAGGCCTATGGCGCAGACGGCGCAGGTGAGTTGATCCCGCCCTATACACCGCTGGTGTTCGAGATAGAACTGCTCGGCACTCGCCACTGACCCATAAAAAACGGTGCGACATGCGCACCGTTTTTTATCTCCCTACCAAGCTTCAGACTTGGGTGGCAGCCTCTTCCTTATGGGCGTTGTGCAGTACTTCGATCAAGCAGTCTTCCAGCTCGAAACGTTCATGCAGCAGCGCGCCCAGTTCTTTGAATTTTTCCGCTACGCATTTCCCTGCGTCACACAGGTCGGTGAACGCCAGCAGTTTTTCCGTGATCACATCGATGCGCGGGTAAATAGTCTCTGCCAGGTCGAGGCCACGCTGGTCGTCGAAGGCTTCCGCCTCTTTGGTCAGTTGCTCGTAGACGCCGAAATGGCCTGCCGATACGTAGTCAACCAGTACCCCACAGAAATCCTGCAATGGCTCGCGATTCTCACCCAATGCTTCGGGCTTGGCACCGAGAGCATCAAAGGCCCGAACCAGTTCGTGGCGTGCCTTCAGCCAGCTGTCGATCAGCTTGTGCACCCCACCCCAACGTTCCTGAGCATTCTGACAACTTTCCAGCATGATGATCTCTCTTCCCTATAGGGGCGCTGCTGCTCTGTACCTGCGCAACACTTGAAGGATTAAGCAGCAGTCGAACAAAGCCGCGTCTGACAAATGGTTTGGATACGCGTGCGGGCCAGATTATGCCCGCAGGACTATGGCTTCAAGGTACGCAGGAGAGAATGTTCATACAAGTGTTTAATCCCCTCCTACAACGCGCGTCCCGTTTTCATGACGTTGTGATGCGCAAATGCTTACTGAACAACAGCCGCGAGCATTGCATGACACCCAGGATCAACATCGCCACAAAGAACAACAGGCTCCACTCCGGCAGGCTCAGGTCAAATAGCGTCCAGTTGATTTCAACGCAATCGACAGTCCCGTTGAACACTGACCGCGCCGCCTGCCAGAACGACAGGTTTTCGATCATGTAGTGCAGGCTGGGCCAGCAATCCCGGCCCGCACCTGACGGAATATTCTGCAATAGCACTTGGCGCCCGGCAGTGATGGCACCCAATAATGCACACACGGTGCTCGCCAGCCCATACAGGCAAAGGCCGGAGCGCCCGGGATTATGAAGGGCGGCCATCAGGTTGATCAGCGCAAAAGTGGCCAGAAGCAGACGTTGTACCTGGCACAGAAAGCAAGGCTGTAGCAACGCGCCGTATTCCAGATAGAAGGACGCGCCCAACGTCAGCGCACCCGCCATGAACGCCAGCAAAAACAAGGAGCGTAAAGGGGCCAAAGACATTGTTTATCCGCACTGCAAGAGATAGGTCGCTACGGTAGAGGAAAGGCCCGACCCCTTTCAAGACGCCTCGGAGCAGACAATTCCGCGAAGAAGCAAGGACATTCCGCCAAGGCATGGCGGAAATCCAGTTACAACAAGTAGGAATTAGTCATCACGTCAGTTATACCGAGTGTTTATTGGGATTTTAAAGATCGGGTGTCGGATAGATCCGAGCCAATCCATTCACCCTTTCCTACTTCAAATACGCGCGGGTACTGGCAGAGACGAGGACAACAGACGATTGTCGAGCAGCCCCAGACCTTCCTGAAACAGCTGGTTGCTGCGCTCGGTGTCGCCCAGTTGGGCCAGCAGGCGGGCCAATTCGGCACAGGCTTCGGGGTTGCGCTGAACTTGCAGGCTGCTTTCCAGATAGTCCCGCGCCTTGCCCCACAGGCTGTTTTGCAGGCACAGACGGCCAAGCGTCAGCAGCAAGCTGGCATCGCCCGGATGGTCTTTGAGCCAGCCTTCGGCAAACTTCAACTGGCGCGCCGGGTCACTGCCACGCAACAGGCCATACAGCCGAATCAGATGGCTGTCATAGTCGCGCTTGAGAGCACCACGCAGCACTTCCTCGGCCTTCGCATCCGCGCCTAGCCGACGCAACTGGTCGGCATAGGCCAGCACCAATTGTGGCTGCTGGCGCTGGGCCGAAGTCAGTTGCTCCCAGGCACGCTCCAGAGACTGCAAGCCCGCCTCGCCCTGCTCCTCACGCTGGGCAGCCAGGCTCAGGTTTTCGCCCCAGGCACGACGTTCCAGCTCGGCCAGCTCACTGGCGGGCAAGACTTTGTCCTTGCGCAGCTCAGGCAGCAGGCGAATCACCGACGACCAATCGCCACGCTGCTGATGCAGGCGCTGTAGCTGCCTGAGTACCTGCGCGTTATGCGGGTGACGCTCGTGCATCGCCTGAAGCGTAACCAGGGCGCCTTCAGTATCGCCGCGGTCCATCTGCAGTTGCGCATGGCTCAGGGCTACGGCCAATTCCGCCTGGGGCTGGCGCTCCAGGGCGCGCTCCAGCAAGCCGTCGGACTCCTCATAGCGGCCCTGCTCATTGGCCGCACGGGCAGCACCGATGTAATAGAGCAGCGGCTGACGCTCTGCTTCGGCAGCACGGTGCAAGTGGCGCTCGGCACTGGCCCAGCGGCCCTCGGCAAGGTCCATCTGGCCTTGCTCGATCGCGATCTGCACACGGCGGCTGCGGTTGCGTCGCGACCATGGATTGACCACGCCACCGGAGGTGGTGATCAGGCTCAGCAACACACGAACCAGGTAGATCGCCAGGCCGATGGCAAACACCGCCACCAGGGTAGCCCACAGGCTTGACTCGTAATGCAGCAAATGCGGATAGGTAATCAGCACGTAGCCGGTGTGTTTCGAAATACCCACGGCCAGTGCGAGGGCGACTGCAATCGCCAGCACCAGGATCACATAGAAACGCTTCATCAGCTCTACTCCTGGGTCGCCGGTTTGCCGGCCGCGGCCTTGGCTTCGTCGGCAGACAGATGACGACGTTCAAGGTAAGCCTGCACGGCGGCCAGGCTCGCAGCCAGGTCCGGCGTCACCACCGACACGGCCTTGGGCTCAAGTTCAGCGATACGCGCCAGCATCGCCTTGCTCTGCGGGTTGTCCTGATTGAAGTTGTCTTGCAATACGCTGCGCGCTTCGCCCAGCGAGCGGCTGTATACCGCCGACTCGCCGTTGAGCGCGGCCCACTGCGCCTGCTCCAGCGCCAGGCTCAAGGCCAGGCGCACTTGGTTCAAACCCTGGCCTGCCAACAATGGCCGGATATTGTCATCCGGGTTGAAGTCGATGCGGAAATAGCGGGAAATCTGTTCCCACCACTGGCTCAACTGGTTCTGCGTATCGCTGGTGGGGCGCCCTTGGGAAGCAGGTTCCGTAAGCTGATACTCCGGGGCAATCGCCGCCAGTTGCACGACCTGGTCACGCAAGGCCGCCAGTTGCAGGTACAGGCCGGTGCGGTCTGGTTGCTCAGTGCTGCGCAATGCGGCAAGGCTCTTGGCCAGTTGCTCACGGGCGGTGAAAGCCCCTGGGTCGCTCTGCTCGCGAAGAATCTCGTCGGCGCCCTGGACCAGCGACTGCGCACTGTTGATGTCTTGCAAGGCAGACAAACGCAAACTGGCCAGACGGATCAGATGCTCCGCCTCGGCCAGGCGCCAATCCTTGCGGCTGGCGCCCAACACCGTTTCGAGGCGCTGGCTCAGGCGTTGCTGATCGCCCTGCAACTGGGCAACCAGGCGGCGGCGCTCTTCCAGCTCGTCCGCACCCGGCAATTGCGCCAGACGGGCGGCCAACTGTTGCTGGCTTTGCTTGAGGCTCTGGGATTGGTCATCCAGGGTCTGCACTTGGCTCAATTGATGTTGGCTGCTGGCTTGAAGGGCGCGGACCTGCCAGATCCCCCAGCCGCCAGCAGCTACGCCAGCAGCCCCTAGCAGCAAGGCGACGACCGCCAGGCCATTGCCACGGCGCGGCGCGGTGACCGGTGTCTCGACCGGCGCATCAAGCGCGGGCTGAGCTTCATCTTTAGGCAAGGCTGTTTCGCTCACGTATCCGTCCTTTGCGTATCAGAGAGTGGGAACGGGATAGCTCCCCAACGCCACTAACAAAGCCGCGGCACTCGCGCCGCGACAATCCACAACTTTTTTTGCGCCAGCGGCCCGCGCCATCTCATAGACGCGCGGGCTGGGCACGAACAACGGCAGCTGTGCCACCTGTGGCCAATCGGTGCCCGCCAGGGCTTGCAGGTGTAAAAAACCCTGCCCACTGCTGACCACCAGGCCGTTCAAGCGTTCCAACCGGATGCGTTGCATCAGCGCACCCGTCTCGTAGACCGGGAGAAAACGCCGATACAATTCCAGATAGTCGACACTAGCACCTTGCTCGCGCAAACGCTCTGCCAGCAACTCGCGGCCGCCCTCGCCACGCAGGATCAGTACCTTGGCGCCCGGCTGTGCGATAGCCTCGCGCAATGCAGGCAATTGAAGCAAGGCCTCGCTGTCATCGCCAGTGGCGGGATAATGAACGTCGAGGCCATGACCGGCGAGGATCTGCGCCGTCGCCGCACCGACGCTGAACCACGGCATTGGCGGCACGGCATTCCCCAACCGTTGCAGCGCCAGGCGCGCGGCCGGCTTGCTCACAACAATGACCGCGCAATAACGCTGCAACGCGTCAAACACCGCTTGTTGCTCAGCCGTGACCGCTAACGCTTGCGTCTCCAGCAACGGCAGACGGCTGCTGTATATACCGGCCTGGGACAATAAAGCCGCCAGGGCTGTCGACTCCTCGGCAGGCCGCGTCAGCAGCACTCGCCAGTCGGTCACTGCGGACCGGCCTCGCCATAGACTTTTTGCAAAATGGCACCGGCGCCTTTGTCCAGCAACTCCTCGGCAACCTGAATCCCCAAGGCCGTCGCATCTCGTTGCGGCCCACGCACCTGGGCGGTCAGCAGGGTACCGCCATCCGGATCCCCCACCAGGCCACGCAGCCACAGGTTCTCACCTTCGAGTACGGCATAGCAGGCGATGGGGACTTGGCAGCCGCCATTGAGGTGTTTGTTCAGGGCACGCTCGGCGGTCACACGAACTTCGGTATCGGCGTGATCGAGGGGCTTGAGCAGTGCGTGGATTTCGCTGTCGACGGTCCGACATTCGATGCCGACTGCGCCCTGCCCGCCGGCGGGCAGGCTGTCTTCGACGCTGATGGCCGATGTGATGCGATCTTCGAAGCCCAAGCGGATCAAGCCGGCGGCGGCAAGAATGATCGCGTCATATTCGCCGGCATCCAGCTTGGCCAGGCGCGTATTGACGTTGCCGCGCAAAAAGCGAATCTGCAAGTCGGGCCGACGTGTCAACAACTGAGCCTGGCGACGCAGGCTGGAGGTGCCGACGATGCTGCCCAGCGGCAAGTCATCCAGGGACGCGTAGGTATTGGAAACAAAGGCATCACGCGGATCTTCGCGCTCGCAGATGCAAAAAAGGCCCAGGCCTTCAGGGAAGTCCATGGGCACGTCTTTCATCGAATGCACAGCGATGTCGGCTTCGTTTTCCAGCAGCGCAGTTTCCAGCTCCTTGACGAAAAGACCCTTGCCGCCGATTTTCGACAGGGGTGAGTCCAGCAGCTTGTCGCCGCGACTGACCATGGGCACCAGGGATACCTTGAGGCCCGGATGAGCCTGCTCAAGGCGTGCTTTGACGTATTCGGCCTGCCACAAGGCCAAGGCGCTTTTACGGGTGGCGATGCGGATTTCGCGAGAGGACATGGATCAATCCGTACTGAATAGATACGGCGGATAATAACAGCTCAGGCAAATACGCTTTGATTTGAATCAGCAAGTGCGGGGCCTCCCTGGCCACATCGCACCGGGATAAGGAAGGCAGACCGCGCCCCAGCCCTTGGGCTAAAGCTGCTGCATCATCTTGCGCACGCCGGCGACATGGCGTCGGCTGACGATCAACGCATCGCCATTGAGCCCCTTCAGGAAGAGCTGAAAGTGCCCCAGGGGTGTGCGCTGCAAGCGCTCAATACGTTCGCGGGCTACCAGCGCGTTGCGATGGATACGCACAAAACGGTCGCCGAATTCATCCTCAAGAGCCTTGAGCGGCTCATCCAGCAGCACTTCGCCGGCTTCGTGGCGCAGGGTCACGTACTTGTGATCGGCAATAAAGTAGACCACCTGGTTGAGCGGGATCAGCTCGATGCCTTTGCGGGTGCGCGCACTGATGTGGCTGCGTGGCCCGTTACCACTTTGGGCCGCAGGCTGGGTCAGTGCGGCAAGTTGGGCACGGCTGGGACGCTCGGCTTTTTTCAAGGCTTTGAGCAAGGCCTCGGCGGTGACCGGCTTGACGAGAAAACTGACACCGCTGTCTTCCAGCGTCTGTGCAGAGAACTCTTCCTGGGCCGCGCACAACACCACGGCAGGTGGCGATTCGCGCTCGCTCAGGCGGGCAGCGACTTGCAGGCCATCAAAGCCCGGCATACGGATATCGAGCAGCACCACATCCGGCTTGAGGCTGTCGATCAGCGTCAACGCCTCCTCACCGCTGGTGGCACTCGGTTCAAGGACTGTATAACCCTCGAGTTCACTGACAAGACGGCTCAGTCGCTCGCGGGCTTGGGGTTCGTCATCAACGATCAGGACATTCATATTGCGCTGGATTCCTGCGTGAGTCTCGCACAAGGATAGCGTAGACAGGTGCGGTGACTTACGTCACAGCGATCCACGCTAAGACTAGCGCGAGCGGCAAAAAGTGCCCTGAGAGCGGCACCCAAATTTACCCGGACCTGTTCAATAGCGCCCAAGACCTGCTGCCTTCGGGCATCGTCGTAGGGTTCACTGATACACAATCCGAATACCCCCCTGTTTAATGGATAGTCTGGTTATGACCGCATCACCAGACTTTGGTGCATTCACACACTAGCAGTCCAACTGTAGACGCTCACTGAGACGATATTGCTCAATCGTCAAATATCGTTTCAATAAGTACGTATCTCCAGTCTCGTCCCGGATGCGTTCGGCGGCAAGGCACTTAGCCATCTACGACACAAATAAAATTGCCGATCACCCGCGGCACCGCCTTCACGGGCAACCCTGTTATTATCGCCGGTACACCTTCATGCCTCTTTCAAGCAGATCACGAGCGAATCCATGAGCACCGACAAGACCAACCAGTCCTGGGGCGGCCGCTTCAGTGAACCCGTCGACGCCTTCGTCGCGCGCTTCACCGCCTCCGTCACCTTCGACCAGCGCCTGTACCGCCACGACATCATGGGCTCCATCGCCCATGCCACGATGCTGGCCAAGGTCGGCGTGCTGACCGACGCCGAGCGTGACAGCATCATCGACGGCCTGACCACCATCCGCGGTGAAATCGAGGCAGGCACGTTCGACTGGCGCGTCGATCTGGAAGACGTGCACATGAACATCGAGGCACGCCTGACCGATCGCATCGGCGTGACCGGCAAGAAACTGCACACCGGCCGCAGCCGTAACGATCAGGTAGCCACCGATATTCGCCTGTGGCTGCGCGATGAAATCGACCTGATCCTGGCCGAAATCACCCGCCTGCAAAAAGGTCTGCTGGAGCAGGCCGAGCGTGAATCGGACACCATCATGCCCGGCTTCACTCACTTGCAGACCGCACAGCCAGTGACCTTCGGCCACCATCTGCTGGCCTGGTTCGAAATGCTCAGTCGCGATTACGAGCGCCTGGTCGATTGCCGCAAGCGCGCCAACCGTATGCCGTTGGGCAGCGCTGCGCTGGCCGGCACCACCTACCCGATCGACCGCGAGTACACCGCGCAACTGCTGGGTTTTGACGCCGTGGGCGGCAACTCCCTGGACGGTGTTTCGGACCGCGACTTCGCCATCGAATTCTGTGCCGCCGCCAGTATCGCGATGATGCACCTGTCGCGCTTCTCCGAAGAACTGGTGCTATGGACCAGTGCCCAATTCCAGTTCATCGACCTGCCGGACCGCTTCTGCACCGGCAGCTCGATCATGCCGCAAAAGAAAAACCCTGACGTGCCTGAGTTGGTGCGCGGCAAGAGCGGCCGTGTATTCGGCGCGCTAATGGGCCTGTTGACCCTGATGAAAGGCCAACCATTGGCCTACAACAAGGACAACCAGGAAGACAAGGAACCGCTGTTCGACGCCGCGGACACCCTGCGTGATTCGCTGCGCGCCTTTGCCGACATGATCCCCGCGATCAAGCCCAAACACGCGATCATGCGTGAAGCAGCCCTGCGGGGTTTCTCCACGGCAACCGACCTGGCGGACTACCTGGTGCGCCGTGGCCTGCCGTTCCGTGACTGCCACGAAATCGTCGGCCACGCGGTGAAATACGGGGTGGACACCGGCAAGGACCTGGCGGAAATGAGCCTGGAAGAACTGCGCCAGTTCAGCGACCAGATCGAACAGGATGTGTTTGCCGTGCTGACCCTGGAAGGCTCGGTAAATGCCCGCAACCATGTGGGCGGCACTGCGCCGGCACAGGTCAAGGCAGCGGTCGTGCGCGGCAAAGAATTGCTCGCCAGCCGCTAAAACTGTGGGAGGGGGCTTGCTCCCGATGGCGGTGGGTCAGCTAAGATTTTCTTACCTGATACACCACCATCGGGAGCAAGCCCCCTCCCACATTTGCTCACCTTTTGGCCGCAATCATCGCCATGAATGCAGGCATCGCCGCCTGCCTGTCCGCCTCGACCTTCTGCGCGTTGGGCATTTCATTCAGGCGCCCCAACAAGGCCTTCACCTGCGGCAACTGCGCCAGCAGGTCCAGCCCGAACAGCTTCTCGCCCACGCCGCACGCCAGGTTCAGGCTGTACATGAAATACAAATCCGCAATGGTGAAGTTCTCCCCAGCCACATAAGGCGCGAACTTACCGTGCCGACCTAACGTACCGATCCCAAGCAGCAGCTCGGCCCTGGATTTCTCCTTGATCGCCTCCGGCACCGTCATGCCGAAAAAAGCCTCGGCGAAACACGCTCGCGCAGGCAGTTCGATGTAGAGCTCGATTTCACGGCACAGCGCCAGCACCTGAGCCCGTTGAAAAGGGTCGGCCGGCAGCAATGAAGGGCCTTCCTGAGTGTGTTCGATGTACTCCAGAATCACGCTGGTTTCATTGATAAACCCTTGCTTGACGCCCAGCACCGGCACTTTGCCTCGCGGGCTCACCGCCAAGGCTTCGGGGGTCTGGCCTGCATAGAAAGGCACCTCCTCGAAAGCCAGCCCTTTCTCCAGAAGTGCAAGCTTGACCATGTTGTAGTAGTTACTGACTGAAAATCCGTAGAGCTTGAGCATTGCAGATGCCTCCAGGCCGGGTGTGGGGTTGGCTGCAAGAGTTATAGTTCCAGGCGCCCGGCCTGACCAGCAGCATCACCTGCCTGAATGGCGGTAGACTGGCACCCTTTCCTTGAGGAGCCTGCCATGAGCGAGCCGACCGATATCGACAATGACGAAGAAGAATTCACCGAAACCACGCTGATCGAAGCCATCGAAAACCAGATCGAAAGCGACAACCCGCCAGCGGCCAAGGCAACGTTCAACAAACTGACCCTGGTGGGCTACGAGCGCGACGACATCCTGAATCTGATGGCTCACGTGCTGGCCTTCGAGATTGATGCCATGCTGGACGAAGACCGTGCATTCGATACCCAATGGTATGAAACAGCGCTGCGAGCATTGCCGGAGTTGCCGCCTGAAAAGGAATAACCCCAGTACGCAGCAACACGCTGGACAGTTCGGCAAAGTGCGTTCACCTTATGGCCTGCTAGCCTCTAATAAATTTTAGAAAGTCTGGAGTCCTTATGTCGTATACCCCCGAGTTGGTTGCCGAACTGGAAATCCTTGCACTCTTCAACCTGGACAGCTCCCAGGAGGGTCTGAAAGTCCACCAGACCGCCGCTTCGGCTGCCATCGCAGCTGCCAAGCGCCTTTTTGACAAAGATCTGATTACCCAACCCGATGGCGGCTACCTGACCAGCCTGGGTCGGGATGCAGCTCAACACACCCAAAGCCTGCTGACGATTTTGAACACAACGAAAAAAGAAGCTGCCTGACACCTGATCCCGCCCATGGGGTCCGCCCGTTGCGGACTCCGAGGGCGCTGTTGTGTGGCGCAAAAATTCTGACGCCAAAAAGCCACTTCCCTCTAAAACTCCTACGCTACTGTCTGTAGACTCCTGCATGGCTGCCCACGTCGGGCCCAGCGAGCCACCGAGTTCGACATGACCCGCACCCACGAAATCCGCCCCGATCTGGACGAAGGCATCGACCGCAAGGTGCTGACCCAGTTGCGCGCGCGTTTCATGGCCCTCAATGAGGGCCGCATGGCCCGGGCTGTCGAGGGGCTGACACCACGCCAACAAGGCGTGCTGACTTTGTTGCCGCTGTTTTTCCACGTCAATCACCCACTGTTGCCGGGCTATGTCTCCAGCAGCACCCCGGCGGGGCTGTCGAATTTCGAACCTGACGCCCAGGCCCTGGCCGAAGCCCAACGCCTGACCCGCTCGTTCTCCTATAAACCGCGCCATGGCAACCCGCCCCGCCCCATCCACGGCCTGTTCCTGATGGGCAGCCTCGGCACGCTGGCCCAGGCCGATCAAAGCGATATGGACGTGTGGGTGTGCCACGCTCCCGACCTGGACGAAAGCGAACTGGCAGAGCTGCGCAAGAAGTGCCAACTGCTGGAAGCCTGGGCCTTGAGCATGGGCGCCGAGGCGCATTTTTTCCTGATCGAACCTACACGCTTTGTCCTGGGTGAACGCGATACGCAACTAAGCTCCGACGATTGCGGTACTACCCAGCACTACCTGCTGCTGGACGAGTTCTACCGCACAGCCATCTGGCTGGCCGGGCGCACGCCGATCTGGTGGCTGGTGCCGGTCTACGAAGAAAAGCGCTACGCCGAATTTACCCACGCCCTGATTTCCAAGCGGTTTATCCGCGCCGATGAAACCCTCGACCTGGGTCACTTGGCCCATATCCCGCCGGGCGAGTTCATAGGTGCCGGGCTGTGGCAATTGTTCAAGGGCATCGAGTCACCGTACAAATCGGTGCTCAAGCTGCTGCTGACCGAGGTCTACGCCAGCGAACATCCGAACGTGTACTGCCTGAGCCTGCGTTTCAAGCGAGCGGTGTTCGCCAACCAAGTGGACCTGGATGAGCTGGACCCTTACATCGTGGTGTATCGCCGCATCGAGGAATACCTCAAGGCCCGCAACGAGCCGGATCGCCTGGAACTGGTACGACGCAGCCTGTACCTGAAGATCAACCGCAAGCTCAGCGCCGGCCAGCGCACCCCCACTTGGCAGCGACTGCTGCTGGAACGCCTGGCCCAGGAATGGGGTTGGGACCAGCGCCAACTGGCCCTGCTGGACAGTCGCAGCCAGTGGAAAGTGCGTCAGGTTGCTTCCGAGCGCCGCGCTCTGGTCAATGAACTGAACTACAGCTACCGTTTCCTCACCCAGTTCGCCCGCAGCGAACAGACTGCCAGCCTGATCAACAAACGCGACCTCAATGTACTGGGCCGGCGCTTGTATGCGGCGTTCGAACGCAAGGCCGGCAAGGTTGAGTTCATTAACCCAGGCATCGCCCCGGACCTGGCCGAAGACACCCTGACCCTGGTGCAGTCGCCCAACCGCAAGGAACCGGGCCAGCACCATTGGGGTTTGTATAACGGCAACCTGACGGCCCTGGAGTGGGAGCACTTCGCGCCGATCAAACGCAGCCGGGACCTGCTGGAAATGCTCACCTGGTGCCATCGCAACGGCGTGATCGACAGCAGTACCCGCCTGGCGCTGCACCCCGGTGTCAGCGACATGACCGAGTTCGAGTTGTTCAACCTGCTGGGCAGCCTGCAACAGACCATCGCCCTGCCCCTGGCCAGTGTCGATGAGAGCCGCTTGCTGCGCCCGTCAGTGCCCGAAGACGTGCTGTTGCTGATCAACGTCGGGGTTGACCCGCTCAAGCATCATCGCGACCTGAATATCCTGATGACAACAGAGCGCACCGACTCCCTGAGCTACGCCGGTGTACGCGAAAACCTGGTGCTGACCCTGGACCAGGTCATGCTTAACAGCTGGAACGAGGTGATGGTCAGCCGCTATGACGGCCCCCACGCCCTGCTCGACTGCCTGCGCGATTACCTCAACCAACTACCGCTGGGTCATCTGCCACGGCTGCAAGTGCGTTGTTTTTGCCACAACCGTGCGCAGTTCATTGCCCAGCGTGTAGAAGAGGTGTTCGACACCGCACAACACCTGCTGCTTGGCCAAGGCAATCATCGTTACCTGTTGCAGGTGCAACAGCACTATCACGTCATGGAACTGACACCGGGCCAGGCCAATCATGTGTCACTGCCAACCCAGGACGCGCTGATTGCCTACCTCAGTGAGGAACTGGCCAGCTACAGCCCTTGGCACCTTGACGCCATGGCCCTGGAAGACCATGACCTGGCGCTGCTCCTGCCTATGGGCCAGGCCGATTGCGTGCAAGTGTTCTATCGAGTCAATGAAGGCTTCGCCCAGCTGTACGTACTCGACGAATTCAACGCGCTTTGGCAGCAGCGCTTGCCGTTTCATGATGAACAAAGTCTGCTGGCTCCGCTGCAACGCTTCCTGCAATCGATCCTCTATCGCCGCGAAGCGCTGTCGTCCCTGGATTCCCGACAGCCCCTGGGTGAAGTGCACACCTTGTACTATCAGTTATTGCCATCGGGCAGCAGCCGCGCCCGCGGCGTGGAACCACGACCGGCGCCGCAGAACCCTGCCAACAAGCCGTTTTATGACGTGCAGGCAATTATCGGCAAAGGCGCGCCTGGCCAGGTGGGGATCACCCTTTACTGCAATCAGCGGGAATTTTGCGAACTGGAATTTGGCGACCAACTGTTTGCCGTGGTCGCCCGGGAGATCGTCGGGCAACGCCGGGAAACCGAACGTTACCGTTGCTACATCACTGATCTGGACTTGTCAGGACTGCTCGGTGATGTGCAAAGCCCGAGCAATTTGTACCTGCGCTACAAAGCCGAACTGGAACAGTCCCTCAATGCCGCACTGGGCCAGATTTAGAGCGAGAAAGCCCCGCCATCCTTGGGCTGGCCTTCGACACTGAGCAATTCCAGCTTGAGCGTCTTGCCACCCGGTGCAGGCCAGTCGATATGCTGGCCCACTTGCAGCCCCAGCAAAGCACTGCCTACCGGAGCCAGGATCGAGATCTTGCCTTCGTCGGCGTTCGCGTCCTTGGGGTAGACCAGCGTCAGGTGATAGTCCTTGCCACTGCTTTGCTCACGGCAATGCACGCTGGAGTTCATGGTCACGACACCCGCAGTCACTTCATCGTGACCGACCACGTCTTCGGCGCGGTCGAGTTCGGCTTGCAACGCTTCGACGCCGGGAAACTCGTCGCCCAAGCGGTCGATCAGTTGCTCAAGACGCTGCACGTCAAGACGGGTAAGAATGATGGAAGGTGCGGTCATGATTCAGGCAGACTCCTTTTTTCTGCACAAAAAAGCAAAACCCCGCCAGAAAAAGGCGGGGTTCTCACGGACCTCGATGAGTTGAGGTGTACCCGGACACTACCACAGCGTCACAAATAAACAAGATGCTGTCAGGCTTGGGCCTTGCGCTGCTCAGCTTGCGCGCAGATCACCCGGCGCCGCGCATCGTCGGCGGAGCGCCATTCACGGATGTCTTCCACGTGGCGGAAGCAGCCGAGGCAGACTTTCTGCTCGTCCAGGCGACACAAACTGATACAAGGTGACGGCACCGCCGGGCTGACATTGCTGAACAGCGGCTTGGGCGGGCGTACAGGTACAGGCTGGGTCACGGTCAGATCTCTTCGAAATCCAGCTCGGCGCCGGTATATTCCTCGACGAGGCGCGCGAGCATTTCGCCCAGCAACTCTTCACTTTTGTCGCACTGCCATTTGCCGCTTTCTTCGTCGTAGTCGAAGTGAACGCCACCGGAGCGCGCAGCCAGCCACAGCTGACGCAGCGGCTCCTGGCGACTGAAGATCAGTTGCGGGCCGCTCTCGAACTTGACGGTCAGCACACCAGCCGAGTTTTCCAGATCCACATCCAGGTCGCTGTCGTCGAAAATATCTTCCAGCTTCTCCTGGGTGGCATCCACCAGGTCGTGAAAACGGGCTTCGGTCAAACTCATTGTGGCAACCTCAAAAGTGTCTGGTTTTGCTCAAGCGGGGCACAATACGGACGCGCTTCGCCGATTGCAAAGGATACCGATTTCATGACAGATGGCAGTACGAAATATCATCAAGTAGCGTAGCCCGCTTCTTGTGCTCCTCGGCAAAGCCCCGCCGGACGGGTAGTGCGGCGCATAGGCAAGCTGCCGGGTGGTCGGTATACTCGGGCGCAATTAATGCATATTCAAGGATTTCGCCATGAAGCGCCTGATCTCTTCCCTTGCTGCGCTCGTCGCGGTCGCTTGCCTCGTTAGTGCCTGTGGCCAGAAAGGCCCGTTGTACCTGCCGGATGACAGCAAAGATCCGAATGAACAGGCGCAATCGTCGCAAAAGCCGTCAAAAGCGCATAAGCACGACACCTACTAAGGGAAACTTATGGACGCTTTTAACTACCGGGACGGCGAGCTGTTCGCGGAAGGCGTGGCGCTGTCCGCGATTGCCCAGCGCTTTGGTACCCCGACCTACGTGTACTCCCGTACGCATATCGAAGCCCAATACCGCTCGTTCACTGACGCCCTCGATGGCGTGCCGCATCTGGTGTGCTACGCGGTCAAGGCCAACTCCAACCTGGGTGTGCTGAATGTCCTGGCGCGCATGGGCGCCGGTTTCGACATCGTCTCCCGTGGCGAGCTCGAACGCGTATTGGCCGCCGGCGGCCAGGCTGAGAAAATCGTGTTCTCCGGCGTCGGCAAGACCCGCGAAGACATGCGCCGCGCCCTGGAAGTCGGCGTGCATTGCTTCAACGTCGAATCCACCGACGAGCTGGAGCGCCTGCAAGTCGTTGCCGCCGAGATGGGCGTTCGTGCGCCGATCTCCCTGCGCGTCAACCCGGATGTCGACGCCGGCACCCACCCGTACATTTCCACCGGTCTCAAAGAGAACAAGTTCGGCATCGCCATCGCCGACGCCGAAGAGGTGTACATCCGCGCCGCGCAACTGCCGAACCTGGAAGTGCTGGGTGTCGACTGCCATATCGGCTCGCAACTGACCACACTGCCACCCTTTCTGGATGCCCTTGACCGTCTGCTGGCCTTGATCGATCGTTTGGGCGAGTGCGGCATCTACCTGCAGCACATCGACCTGGGCGGCGGCGTCGGCGTACGTTATCGAGACGAAGAGCCACCGTTGATTAGCGACTATATCCAGGCCGTGCGCGAACGCATCGAAGGCCGCGACCTGACGCTGATGTTCGAGCCGGGCCGCTATATCGTCGCCAACGCCGGCGTGCTGTTGACCCAGGTCGAGTACCTCAAGCACACCGAACACAAGGACTTCGCCATCGTCGATGCGGCGATGAACGACCTGATCCGCCCGGCGCTGTACCAGGCCTGGATGGATGTCACCGCCGTGACGCCTCGCGCAAGCGAAGCACGCACCTATGACATCGTCGGCCCGATCTGCGAGACCGGCGACTTCCTGGCCAAGGATCGTCAGCTGGCCCTGGAAGAAGGTGATCTGCTGGCCGTGCATTCGGCGGGTGCCTATGGGTTTGTCATGAGTTCCAACTACAACACTCGCGGCCGTGCCGCCGAGGTGCTGGTGGACGGTGATCAAGCATTTGAAGTGCGTCGCCGCGAGACGGTAGCCCAGTTGTATGCTGGCGAAAGCCTGCTGCCGGAGTAAGCCATGCTGCTGCGTTTTACCAAGATGCACGGGCTGGGCAATGATTTCATGGTTCTGGACCTGGTCAGCCAGCACGCGCACATCCTGCCCAAACACGCCAAACAGTGGGGCGATCGTCACACCGGCATCGGTTTCGACCAGTTGCTGCTGGTGGAGGCGCCGAGCAACCCGGAGGTGGACTTCCGCTACCGGATCTTCAATTCCGACGGTTCCGAAGTGGAACAGTGCGGCAACGGTGCGCGCTGCTTTGCACGCTTTGTGCTGGACAAGCGCCTGACGGCCAAGCGCCAGATTCGCGTCGAAACCAAGGGCGGTGTGATCGAACTGGATATTCGCAGTGACGGCCAGATCAGCGTCAACATGGGCGCGCCACGCCTGGTGCCGGCGGATATTCCGTTCCAGGCCACCGAGCAGGCCCTCAGTTACCCGTTGGACGTGGATGGCAAAACCGTGGATATCGCCGCCGTGTCCATGGGCAACCCCCATGCGGTACTGCGGGTCAACGACATCAATAACGCCCCGGTGCACGAACTGGGGCCGAAGATCGAACATCACCCGCGCTTTCCAGCGCGGGTCAATGTGGGCTTCCTGCAGGTGATCGACCGTACCCGCGCGCAATTGCGCGTTTGGGAACGCGGCGCCGGCGAAACCCAGGCTTGCGGTACCGGCGCTTGTGCCGCTGCCGTAGCCGCGATCAGCCAGGGGTGGATGGACTCGCCGCTGCTGATCGACCTGCCCGGTGGACGCTTGTCCATCGAATGGGCAGGCCCTGGCCACCCGGTGATGATGACCGGGCCGGCCTCGCGTGTATACGAAGGACAGGTCCGTCTATGAGTGAGCCAAGCCAATGACCGATAAGCCTCAAGTACCCGCACACGCTACCCCGAGTGAAAGCCTGGAGGCCGCTGCTGTCGCGGCGTACCTTGAGGCTAATCCGGACTTCTTCGTCGAGCATGAAGAACTGCTGCCGGCCTTGCGCATTCCCCACCAGCGCGGCGATACCGTGTCGCTGGTGGAACGGCAGATGAAGATCCTGCGCGAGCGCAATATTGAAATGCGCCATCGGCTTTCCCACCTGATGGACGTGGCCCGCGACAACGACCGCTTGTTCGACAAGACCCGCCGCCTGATCCTGACCCTGATGGACGCCGCCAGCCTGGAAGAAACGGTGATCGCCGTGGAAGACAGCCTGCGCGAGGACTTCCAGGTGCCCTTTGTCAGCCTGATCCTGTTCAGCGACAACCCGATGCCGGTGGGTCGCTGGGTCACAGGTGGCGAAGCACACACAGCCATCGGCGGCCTGCTGTCCGAAGGCAAGACTGTCAGCGGCACCTTGCGTGAACATGAACTGGACTTCCTGTTTGGTGCCGAGCAGCGCAAGCAGATCGGCTCTACCGCCGTCATCGCCGTCAGCCATCAAGGCTTGCACGGCGTGCTGGCCATCGCCAGCCGTGACCCTGCGCACTACAAAAGCTCGGTGGGCACGCTGTTCCTGACCTACATCGCCGAAGTGCTGGGCCGCGTCCTGCCGCGCCACACCACCACACTGCGCGCGGTGCGCTGACCATGGAGCGGCAACTGGACGCCTATTGCGCTCACCTGCGCAATGAGCGCCAGGTGTCGCCCCACACCCTTGAAGCCTATCGGCGGGACTTGAACAAGGTCCTGGCCTATTGTGAGAAACAGCACGTCAGTAGCTGGAAAGCCCTGGATATCCAGACCCTGCGCAGCCTGATCGCCCGGTTGCACCAGCAAGGCCAGTCCTCGCGTAGCCTGTCTCGCCTGCTGTCGGCAGTGCGCGGCCTCTATCACTACCTCAATCGCGAAGGCCTGTGCGATCACGACCCGGCCAATGGCCTGTCCCCGCCCAAAGGCGAGCGGCGCCTGCCCAAGACCCTGGATACCGATCGTGCCTTGCAGCTGCTCGATGGTGCGGTAGAGGATGACTTCCTGGCCCATCGCGACCAGGCAATCCTTGAGCTGTTCTATTCTTCGGGCCTGCGCCTGTCGGAGCTGACAAGCCTGAACCTCGATCAGTTGGACCTCGCCGATGGCCTGATACAAGTGCTCGGCAAAGGCAGCAAGACCCGCGTACTGCCGGTGGGCAGAAAAGCCCGCGAAGCCTTGCAGCTATGGCTGCCACTGCGCCTTTTGACCAACCCGGCGGACGATGCGGTGTTCGTCAGCCAGCAAGGCCGACGCCTGGGGCCCCGAGCGATCCAGCTTCGGGTCAAGGCCGCCGGCGAGCGGGAGCTGGGGCAGAATCTGCACCCGCACATGCTGCGCCATTCCTTCGCCAGCCACCTGCTGGAGTCCTCCCAGGATCTGCGCGCCGTACAGGAACTGCTCGGCCACGCCGATATCAAGACCACCCAGATCTATACACACCTGGACTTCCAGCACCTGGCAACGGTGTACGACAGCGCCCATCCCCGGGCCAAACGCATCAAAGGCAGCGACTCATGAGTATCAAGCTGATCACCTTCGACCTGGACGACACCCTCTGGGACAACGTACCCGTCATCATCAGCGCCGAAGCGTCGATGCGCGAATGGCTGGCGCTCAACGCCTCCAAGGTCGGGGACCTACCCCTGGAGCATTTCGCCAGCCTGCGCCAGCAAGTATTGCAGCGTCATCCCGAGCTCAAGCACCGCATCAGCATCCTGCGCCATCGGGTGTTGATGCTGGCATTCGAAGAGGCCGGCTATCCCCAGCCTGAAGCGGCGCAAATGGCGGATGTGTGCTTCGAAGCGTTCATCCATGCACGTCACCAGCTCACCGTGTTCCCGGAAGCCGAGCCGATGCTCAAGGCGCTGCGCCAGCACTTCCTGCTGGGGGTGATCACCAATGGCAATGCCGATGTGCAGCGCGTTGGCCTGGCGGAGTACTTCCATTTTGCCTTGCGCGCTGAAGACATCGGCATTGCCAAGCCGGACGGGCGCTTGTTTGAAGAGGCGTTGCAGCGCGGTGGCGTGGACGCCGGAGCGGCGGTGCACGTGGGCGATCACCCTGGGGATGACATCGCCGGTGCTCAGCAGGCGGGGCTGCGGGCGGTGTGGTTTAACCCCGCGGGCAAGGCCTGGGAGGGTGACAAGCACCCGGATGCGCAGATTCGCAGCCTGACGGAGTTGCCGCCACTGCTGAGTCGCTGGGGTTAACACTGCCCCCCAATGTGGGAGCTGGCTTGCCTGCGATAGCGGTGGGCCAATCAACACAGGGCTCGCAGATACACCGCTATCGCAGGCAAGCCAGCTCCCACAAGGTATTGCAGCGAACTGGTAATGGCTCCAGGCATGAAAAAGCCCGCAGCGACGGCGGGCTTTTTCTTACAAGCAGGAGGCAGACCTTAGATAGGTCGGCTGCCGTACTTGTTATCCGGCTTCTTCGGTGGGTCTGCAACCACGTTAGCCTCGACTTCGACCACTTTGCCGCCTTTAGCGAGGAACTCTTCCATCGCACGGGCCAGGGCATCGCGCTCTTTGTTCTTGGCTTCAACGCTTGGCAGCTCGTCTACCGAAACAGCAGCCTTGGCTTTGCCTTTGGCTTTGGGAGCCGCGTCATCGGCACCGCCATCCTCGGCATCGTCAGCAACGTCTTCCGCCGCTACTTCAAGACCTTCTTCGGTGTCGTCTTCATCACCTACTTCGAGGTCGTCTTGTTCCAGATCATCGTCGCTCATGTTCTACCTCATGACTTGCGAAAAGCAGATTAGTTATAGCCCAGCTTCACCCTCTGTCGAGGTCGCCGGAAAAAAATCAACATCCACCGGATTTCCAGTGGCTTATGCCTCTTCACCGTGCAAGGTGGCGAGGACTTTACGAGCACCGCCATGATCACGGTGCTCGCCCAGATAAACACCTTGCCAGGTCCCCATCGCCAAGCGGCCGGCCTTGACCGGCAAACTCAGCTGGCAGCCCAGCAGACTCGCCTTGAAGTGCGCCGGCAGATCATCCGGACCTTCGTCGTTGTGTTCAAACCCTGCGCGGCCCTGTGGCACCAGCAGGTTGAAAAAACGCTCGAAGTCACGGCGAACCGCCGGGTCGGCATTCTCGTTGACGGTCAACGAGGCCGAGGTGTGCTGCAGCCACAAATGCAACAGGCCCACACGGCAAGCCTTCAATTCAGGCAAGCCGGCAAGCAACTCGTCCGTTACCAGATGAAAGCCCCGGGGCTTGGCCCGCAGGGTAATCAGGGTCTGTTGCCACATACAGTTCTCCGCCCATCGGCGCGCATTCTAGCGCGCTCTGGGAAAAAACAAAGTGCCGAATACGCCTTCATGCCTGTAAGACATTTGCACTCTGAAAAGTGCCGTGTGGATCCCATCACAAAGTTGATAAAAAACCCATACACCTTTAGCCAAAGACAAACACCAGACAAAAAAATGCCCGGCAAGCCGGGCATGTTTTTTTCGCGTACTTACAAGTTGTAGCCGCGCTCGTTGTGTTGCGCCAGGTCGAGGCCCACAGCCTCTTCTTCCTCAGTGACACGCAGGCCCATGACCATGTCCAGCACCTTGAGGATGACGAAGGTCACGATGGCTGTATAGATCACAGTGAAGCCTACGCCTTTGCACTGGATCCAGACCTGGGCAGCGATATCGGTCACGGTGCCGAAACCGCCCAGTGCCGGGGCTGCAAACACACCGGTGAGGATCGCACCGACGATACCGCCGATACCGTGCACACCGAAGGCGTCCAGGGAGTCGTCGTAGCCCAGCTTGCGCTTGAGGCTGGTGGCGCAGAAGAAGCACACCACACCGGCAACCAGCCCGATCACCAGAGCACCCATCGGGCCCACGGTGCCAGCGGCTGGCGTCACGGCGACCAGGCCGGCCACCACACCTGAGGCAATGCCCAGTGCACTTGGCTTGCCGTGAGTGATCCACTCGGCGAACATCCAGCCCAGCGCCGCAGCAGCCGTGGCAATCTGGGTCACCAGCATCGCCATGCCCGCCGTGCCGTTGGCCGCCGCAGCGGAGCCGGCGTTGAAGCCAAACCAGCCGATCCACAGCATGGCCGCGCCGATCAAGGTATAACCCAGGTTGTGCGGTGCCATTGGTGTAGTCGGGAAGCCTTTACGCTTGCCCAGCACGATGCACGCCACCAGGCCCGCCACACCCGCGTTGATGTGCACGACGGTGCCGCCGGCGAAGTCCAGCACGCCCCAGTCCCACATCAGGCCACCGTTGCCGCTCCAGACCATGTGCGCGATCGGCGCGTAGACCAGGGTGAACCAGATAGCCATGAAGATCAGCATCGCGGAGAACTTCATGCGCTCTGCGAAGGCACCGACGATCAGCGCCGGGGTGATGATGGCGAAGGTCATCTGGAAGGTGATGAACACGGCTTCCGGAAACAGCGCCGCAGGCCCGGTGATGCTGGCCGGGGTGACACCCGCCAGGAACGCCTTGCCCAGGCCGCCGAAGAAGGAGTTGAAGTTGACCACACCCTGTTCCATACCGGTGGTATCAAACGCGATGCTGTAGCCGTAGACGACCCACAGGATGCTGATCAAGCCGGTGATGGCAAAGCACTGCATCATCACTGACAGAATATTCTTGGAGCGGACCATGCCGCCGTAGAACAGCGCCAGGCCAGGGATGGTCATGAACAGCACCAAAGCGGTGGCGGTCAGCATCCAGGCGGTGTCGCCGGAGTTGAGGACTGGAGCAGCCACTTCGTCTGCCGCCATGGCCAGGCTTGGCATTACGATGGACAGCAGGGCTCCGAGCCCTGCGAATTTACGCAGAGTCATAGTGTTTTCTCCTGGGGCGTTGGGGTTTGGCGGCTTAGATTGCGTCGGTATCGGTTTCGCCGGTACGGATGCGAATAGCCTGTTCCAGATTGACCACGAAGATCTTGCCGTCACCGATCTTGCCGGTGTTGGCCGCCTTGGTTATCGCCTCGATAACCCGGTCAAGATCCTTGTCGTCAATGGCGACATCAATCTTCACCTTCGGCAGGAAATCGACTACGTATTCCGCGCCACGATACAGCTCGGTATGACCCTTCTGCCGACCGAAGCCCTTGACCTCAGTAACGGTAATGCCCTGCACGCCGATCTCGGACAGTGACTCGCGTACATCGTCCAACTTGAACGGCTTGATGATGGCAGTGACTAGCTTCATGAAAACTCTCTCCCGAATTGGTGGACTTGCCCCAGGAAAACAAACCCGTCTCAAGTCTAAGCGCAGTGCCTGGCTTTGTAACGCATCGTCGCCTCGGCATTTGCCGTTGCGACGCCAGCGATCCACTGGTGACGAAACCTGTACCCCTGATCCGTCGGCGCACTGCATTCGTCACAGCGACTGCATCAGTGCATGGGTCATGATCGTCTAAGCAGAAACCTTGCCAGCTCCGTAAATACCACTGAAATCAATCCCTTGCTCACTTGTGCCCACCCACGGGGCGTGCGTGCGGCCGCAATGCGCATCAAAACGGTGCGCAGCCGCCCGCTTTGATGCGCGAAAACCGTGCGCAACGCGGCATGAAAAAGACTATAGACGCTGCGTGATACACTGCTGGCCAACTGTTTTCCGGAATGTTTCCCATGCTCGCGCCCAAAGACCTCCTCGACGCCCTGAGCGGCCACGCCTCTCGCCTGTTCAGCGGCGACACCCCGCTGCCCCGCAATGAAATCGAAAGCCAGTTCAAGGCATTGCTGCAAAGTGGTTTCAGCAAGCTCGACCTGGTCAGCCGGGAAGAGTTTGACAGCCAGATGGTGGTGCTGGCCCGCACGCGTGCGCGGTTGGAGAGCCTGGAGGCGAAGGTGGCTGAACTTGAAGCACGGTTGGCGCCATCCTCTGCTGAATAAACACGGTTAGTGTGGGAGCTGTCTTGCCTGCGATGGCGGTGCATCAGCGGATGATTCTTTGCTGACATACCGCTATCGCAGGCAAGCCAGCTCCCACATTTGTTTTGCATTGCCGCCCGGATACGTTCTGTAAAATCTCCCTCGCCCCGCTCCGTCCCGCCTCGTCTACCCTTGAAAAACCCGCAGGAAGCGGCCCACCCATTCAAGGAACGAGCATGTCCCTCGCTATCGTGCACAGCCGCGCCCAGGTCGGCGTTGAAGCCCCCGCCGTCACCGTTGAAGTGCATATGGCCAATGGCTTGCCATCGCTGACGCTGGTGGGCCTGCCGGAAACTGCAGTGAAGGAAAGCAAGGATCGCGTTCGCAGCGCCATTCTCAACTCGGCGCTGCAATACCCGGCCCGGCGCATCACCCTCAATCTCGCGCCCGCCGACCTGCCCAAGGACGGCGGGCGCTTTGATCTGGCGATTGCCCTGGGGATCCTGGCGGCCAGTGTGCAAGTGCCGGCCTTGATGCTTGATGACGTGGAGTGCCTTGGTGAGTTGGCGTTATCGGGCGAGGTACGGGCGGTGAAGGGTGTGTTGCCGGCCGCGCTTGCGGCGCGCAAGGCCGGGCGCACCGTGATAGTGCCCAGGGCCAATGCCGAGGAAGCCTGCCTGGCGTCGGGGCTCAAAGTGATTGCGGTGGACCACCTGCTGCAAGTGGTGGCGCACCTTAATGGGCATGTGCCGATTGAGCCCTACAGGTCCGACGGCTTGCTGTACTTGAACAAGCCTTACCCGGACCTGAGTGAAGTGCAGGGCCAACTGGCAGCCAAGCGTGCCTTGCTGATTGCGGCGGCCGGCGCACATAACCTGCTGTTCAGCGGGCCACCCGGTACCGGCAAAACCCTGTTGGCCAGCCGCCTGCCGGGCTTGCTGCCACCGCTGAGCGAGCAGGAGGCGCTGGAAGTGGCCGCGATCCAATCCGTGGTCAGCCTGGCCCCCCTGAGCCATTGGCCTAATCGCCCGTTTCGCCAGCCGCACCACTCGGCATCCGGCCCGGCGCTGGTGGGTGGCGGCTCGAAGCCGCAGCCGGGGGAAATCACCCTGGCCCATCACGGCGTGCTGTTTCTGGATGAGCTGCCGGAATTTGATCGCAAGGTACTGGAGGTGCTGCGCGAGCCATTGGAGTCGGGGCATATCGTGATCTCCCGAGCCAGGGACCGGGTGAGTTTCCCGGCACGCTTCCAATTGGTCGCGGCCATGAACCCCTGCCCGTGCGGCTACATGGGCGAACCCAGCGGGCGTTGTCGGTGCACGCCGGAACAGATACAACGCTATCGCAACAAGCTATCCGGGCCGCTGCTGGACCGGATTGATTTGCACCTGACAGTCGCGCGGGAGGTCACTGCGCTGAGCCCCTCCCAACAGGCCGGTGACACCACCGCGCAAGCGTCCGCCCAGGTGGCGCAAGCCCGTGAACGCCAGCACCAGCGCCAGGGTTGTGCCAATGCATTCCTCGATCTGCCACGGCTACGCGAACACTGCCAGTTGACCAAAGCCGATGAAAGCTGGCTGGAAAGCGCGTGCGAACGACTGACATTATCGCTGCGTGCAGCCCATCGGTTGCTCAAGGTGGCTCGCACCCTGGCGGACCTTGAGCAAGTGGAAGGCATCGCCCGCCATCATTTGGCGGAGGCGTTGCAGTACCGACCAGCCGCTCATGGCTAGCACTTGTCAGGCAAAATCCAGCAGCAGCCTCGCCACTTCCAGCACCTCTTCCAGCACCGCTTCTGCCGACTCTGCGGAAGGCTTGAGCATCAGGTCATCGGCATAGCCCATCGCCAGGGCGAAGATCTGCCGTGCAGCGCGCTGACACGACTCGCAGCGAAAGACGCCATCGGCAACGCCCCGCTCGATCACTTCGGCAAGCATGCCTTGCCACTGGGCGTTGATCACCAGGTAAGCCTGGGCCATTTGCGGGTCGTGCATGGCTTCGTCCCAGGCGTCGAGCCACAGCGCCCAAGCGGCGTCAGCGGTACTGGGCAGGCAGTCGCGCAAGAACCCCATAAGCGCCTCCAGCGGTGGAGCATCGGCCAACGGCTCGCGCACTTCATCCAATTGCTCATTGGCAAAGCGCACAAAAGCTTCGCGACGCAGTTCATTCCAGTCACTGAAATAGTGATAGACGTGACTGCGTGACAGCCCGGCATGTTCGGCCAAGTCACGGGTGGACACCGCGGCAAAGCCCTTGCTGCGAAACAGCTCAAGAGCGGCGGCGATGATCTGGTCTTTACGGTCGATACGCGACATGGGCAATTCCTTCGGGCGCCGGTAGATGAGCGGCGCTTGCTTTTTGAGCGATCGCTCAAGGATACTTGAGCAGTCGCTCAATAATAGCGTCTATCACTCCTTTGGTGCACCCATGACATCCGTCACCCCCCAAATTCTGATCGAAGAAAGCCAGAAAATCGGCCAGCAGTCCGCCAGCCAGACACTCAAGGCTATTGCCAAAGCCTATCCCGGCAAGCTGTCTTGCACCTTGTCGCTGGTGGCGCTGGAGAACGCACTGTTGTTGGCCTATCCGCTGTTTGCCGGGTTCGCGGTGGATTCGATTATCCGCGGCGATGCCACCAGTGCGTTGTTCTATGCCGCCGTGGTCATGGCGTTCTGGGTGGTCGGGGCGGCACGGCGAGCGCTGGATACACGCACGTTCACGCGCATTTACGCCGACCTTGCGGTGCCAGTCATCCTCAACCAGCGCCAACAGAACCACAGCACCTCGAAATCAGCGGCACGGGTGGTGCTGGCACGGGAATTTGTCGACTTCTTTGAAAAGCACGTGCCAATCATCGCCACGGCGTTGGTGTCGATTGTGGGCGCGGCGGTAATGTTGATCGTGATTGAGCCATGGGTAGGCATGGCCTGTCTGGCCGCGCTGCTGCTGTGCATGACCTTGTTGCCACGCTTTGCACAGCGCAATCAGGAACTACACGAGCGCCTGAATAACCGCCTGGAGAAAGAAATCGGCCTGGTCGAAAAGGTCGGCGCGCCGACCCTGCGACGTCACTACCAGGTGCTGTCGCGCCTGCGCATCTGGCTTTCAGACCGCGAGGCTGTGGCGTACCTGTTTCTCGGTACGCTCGCGGCTTTGCTGTTTGTGGTTGCGATCAGCCAGTTGGCCTTGTCCCCAGCGGTCAAGGCCGGCCACATCTACGCGGTGATGACTTACCTGTGGACCTTCGTGACCAGCATGGATGAAGCGCCAGGTATGGTCGACCAACTGGCGCGGCTCAAGGACATCGGCAAGCGCGTAGACCCAGGGCTGGGCGACCACTAAGCCTCAACGAAACCGGTCTACCTCCTGACGCAAGCCTGCCGCCAAGGTTTCCAGTTCCTTGGCGGTGACTGCCAGGTTCGACACCACTTCGCGCTGCTCGCTGTTGGCCAGGGCAATGCTCTGCAAGTTACTGCTGAGCAGGGTTGCGGTGCTGCTCTGCTCCTGGGTGGCGGTGGTGATCGCAGCGAATTGCTGGCCGGCCGAGCGGCTTTGCTCATCGATACGCGCCAGGGCCGAGGCGACGTCGGCGTTGCGCGACAGGCCGTCCTGCATCAATACCTTGCCGTGTTCCATGGTGCTGATGGCGTTGCCGGTTTCCTGCTGGATGCTCTGGATCATCGCCGAAATTTCATCGGTGGCCTGGCGGGTGCGCGAGGCCAGGTTGCGCACTTCGTCGGCGACCACGGCAAAACCGCGGCCTTGCTCACCGGCGCGAGCGGCTTCGATGGCGGCGTTGAGCGCCAGCAGGTTGGTCTGTTCGGCGATGGAGGTAATCACACCGACGATCCCGCCGATTTCCTGGGAGCGCTGGCCCAAGGTGTTGATCACTGCGGCTGTGCTGTTCAGGGCAGTGGCAATATGCTCCAGCGACGATGACGCCTCTTGCATCGAGGTGCGGCCGATCCGGGTCTGCTGGGCATTCTCTTGCGCCAGGCGCTCGGTGTTGCCCATGTTGTCGGCGATGTTCAACGAGGTAGCGCTGAACTCTTCCACCGCGCCGGCCATACTGGTGATCTCGCCGGACTGTTGCTCCATGCCTTCGTAGGCGCCACCGGATAGCCCCGACAGCGCCTGGGCGCGGCTGTTGACCTGTTCGGCAGCACTGCGGATATGCGAAACCATGGTCGACAGCGCCTCACCCATCTGATTGAAGCTGCGCGCCAACTGCCCGATTTCGTCATGGCTGGACACGTTAAGGCGTGCGCTCAAGTCGCCTGCGCCCAGAGCTTGCGCCTGGCGTACCAAATCACTCAATGGCGCCAGCTTGCTGCGCAACAGCCACACCGTGGCGCCCACTGCCAGCAACATCGCCAGCACGCTGCCGATCACCAGGCGAATCCCGACTTCCCACGTCACGGCGCGTATTTCCGCCTTGGGCATACTCGCCACCACCGCCCAGGGGCCGCCTTCGAACGGCACCGAGACGCTATAGAAATCTTCATTCTTGTCGCTCCAAAAACGCCCTGCCCCCGGCGTCTTTGCCAGGTCGAGCATCACGGCAATGGCCTGGTCCGGCGCCTGCACGCCGGCTGGCGGCACCAGCCAATGCTTCTGCTCATCCAGCAGCGCCAGGGAGCCGGTCTGGCCGAGGCGGAAGCGCTTGAGGTTTTCAAACTGGGCGTTCTGCGCGTCGGTGTAATCGAAGCCGATAAACAGCACGGCGATGACCTTGCCGTTGCTGTCACGTACCGGGCTGTACTGGGTCATGTAGGAACGGTCGAACAATACCGCACGGCCGATATAGGTCTGGCCATCGGCAACACGCTGGTAAGCCGCGCCCTGCCGGTCAAGCACGGTCCCGATGGCACGATTGCCGTCCTGCTTGGTCAGGGAAGTGCTCACGCGGATAAAGTCGTCGCCGCTGCGCACGAATACGGTGGCCACACCGCCGGACATTTGCTTGAACTCATCCACTTCTTCGAAATTGTTGTTCAGCACCTCATTACCCAGGTACAGGCTCGGCGTCTGTACACCGGCCACGGCCACGGGTTGGTCGGCACGCACACTCAGGCCGGCGCCGAAGCGTTTTTCAAACAGCCCGCTCAAACGCTGGGTACTCTCGCGCAAGGTGCTGTGGAAGGTATTGAGTTGGTCGGCGAGCAAACGCGCCTCGCTGGCCAGGTGCTCCTCACGGGTGTCGAGGTTGGCGGAGTCAAGGGAACGCAGGGCAAACACAGTGCTGCCGCTGATAACGACAGCCAGAATCACGGCAAGGGCGAGACCTAACTGGGAGGCAATCCGGGCACGAGGTTGAGACATGACAGCTCCTGGCCGAGGCCAGGATCATCCTGATCTCATAGCGCTGCTCGGCAAATTATCTAGTGGGAAACGTTGGTGCACGATGGTTCCAACACACCTTCTTCGGCGGCACTTGGTAATACTTGAGCGAATCACAGGGGTATCCCGCAAACGATTGCATCAAACGCCGGCACCTACTCAATCGAGACGTTCAACCTGGGGCAACTCCATCGCTTTGACTTCACCTTGAAGAAACTCCGCCAGCCGTCGCAAGCGTTCCCCCCCGGGACGGGTTTTCGGCCACACCAGGTAGTAACTTTCCCCACTGGCGACCGCCCTGGGCCACGGCAGGCTCAGGCGTCCCTGGGCGACATCTTCGGCCACCATCAACAAATCGCCCATGGACACGCCATAGCCACGCGCCGCCGCGATCATGCCCAACTCAAGGGTATCGAACACCTGCCCACCCTTGAGAGACACCCGGGACGACAACCCCATGCGCTCCAGCCAGTTGCGCCAGTCACGACGATCAGGCGTGGGATGCAACAACTCGGCACTCGCCAGGCGGGCAGCGTCCCAAGGTCCATCATCCAGCAGGTTCGGCGCGCCCACGGGGATCAGCAATTCGGGGAACAGGTAACTGGCCTCCCAGTCCGCCGGAAAATGCCCATCGCTCAACAACACCGCACAGTCGAAGGGTTCCTGGTTGAAGTCCACTTCATCCACGCTCATCCACGCACTGGTCAGTTGCACCTCATTGCCTGGCTGCAAGGCGCGGAAGCGACTCAGGCGCGCCAATAGCCAGCGCATGGTCAAGGTGGACGGTGCCTTCATGCGCAGAATGTCATCTTCAGTATTCAAGGTATGACAGGCGCGCTCCAACGCAGCGAAGCCTTCGCGCACGCCGGGCAGCAACAGGCGTGCGGCTTCGGTGAGCTGCAGATTGCGACCGCTGCGCTGGAAAAGGCGGCAGGCGAAATGCTCCTCGAGGGTGCGGATATGCCGGCTGACCGCACTTTGGGTGATGGACAGTTCCTGCGCCGCACGGGTGAAGGAGTTGTGCCGGGAAGCGGCTTCAAATGCACGCAGGGCATACAGTGGAGGAAGACGACGAGACATTGGGAAAGCTCCGACGGCGCAATATCGGCACCCTATCAGAATCAACGAGGCATGAGTTTTAATCATGTGAACGATCGCTTTTATCCTTTTGTGCAAAGCGCCCAAAGCGCCGAGAATCAATCTCCCCCCATTTCCTGACTATTTGAGTGTGATGATCATGCAACATCCGGCACGTACCGAACTCTGGGCCATTCTGCGGCTGTCGGGGCCGTTGATTGCCTCACAGTTGGCGCACATGCTGATGGTGCTGACCGACACCCTGATGATGGCGCGCCTGAGCCCCGAAGCCCTGGCCGGCGGCGGCCTGGGCGCGGCGAGCTATTCGTTCGTGGCGATCTTCTGCATCGGCGTGATTGCCGCGGTGGGCACCCTGGTCGCCATTCGTCACGGCGCAGGCGATATCGACGGCGCCACGCGCCTCACCCAGGCCGGGCTGTGGCTGGCGTGGTTGATGGCCTTGGCAGCGGCGCTGCTGCTATGGAACTTGAAGCCGGTGCTGCTGATGTTCGGCCAGACCGAAACCAACGTACAAGCGGCGGGGCAATTCCTCACCATCCTGCCTTTCGCCCTGCCCGGCTATCTGACTTTCATGGCGCTGCGCGGCTTTACCAGCGCGATCGGCAAGGCGACGCCGGTGATGGTGATCAGCCTGTGCGGCACCGTGGTCAACTACCTGCTCAATCACGCCTTGATCGAAGGCATGTTCGGCCTGCCGAAACTGGGCCTGATGGGCATTGGCCTGGTGACCGCCATCGTCGCCAACGGCATGGCGCTGGCATTGATGTGGTACATCCGCAGCAACCGCGCCTACGCCGCCTACCCGCTGGGTACTGGACTGCTGCGCTTGAATACCCACTACCTGCGCGAGCTGTGGCGCCTGGGCCTGCCGATCGGCGGCACCTATGCAGTAGAGGTCGGGCTGTTTGCCTTTGCGGCGTTGTGCATGGGCACCATGGGCAGTACCCAGTTGGCCGCGCATCAGATTGCCCTGCAAATTGTCTCGGTGGCGTTCATGGTACCGGCGGGGATGTCCTACGCGGTGACCATGCGCATCGGCCAGCATTACGGCGCCGGGCAGTTGTTGCAGGCACGCATGGCCGGTCGGGTCGGCATAGGCTTTGGTGCCATGGTAATGCTGGGATTTGCCGTAGTGTTGTGGCTGTTTTCCGACCCGTTGATCGGGCTGTTCCTCGACCATGACAACCCGGCGTTCCATGACGTCATCGTCCTGGCCGTCAGCCTGCTGGCCGTCGCCGCGTGGTTTGAATTGTTCGACGGTGTGCAGACCATTGCCATGGGCTGTATCCGTGGTTTGAAGGACGCCAAGACCACCTTCCTGGTCGGCCTGGGTTGCTACTGGCTGATCGGTGCGCCCTCGGCCTGGCTGATGGCGTTCACTTTAGGCTGGGGGCCCACCGGGGTATGGTGGGGCTTGGCGCTGGGACTGGCGTGCGCGGCGGTGAGCCTGACATGGGCGTTTGAGGCGAAGATGAAGCGGATGATTCGGCGGGAGCCGGATGCTCCTGTTGGATTCCAAGCGGCACTGCCTGACTAGCGAGTGCACGCGGTCCATGTGGGAGCTGGCTTGCCTGCGATAGCGGTGTGTCAGGCTAATCATTATTAGCTGAACGACCGCTATCGCAGGCAAGCCAGCTCCCACATTTGAACCACTTTGAAGGCTCAGCCCAACAGCGCCTGCTGGCTTTGCCCAAACATCAGGTACTCCACCAGTTCCGCCAACGGCAACGGCTTGCTGATCAGGTACCCCTGGGCCTGGTCACAACCGAACAACCGCAACAGCTCAAGCTGCTCGGGTGTCTCCACGCCTTCGGCCACCACTTCCAGGTTGAGGTTGTGGGCCAGGTTGATCATCGCGTGTACCAATTTGCGGTTTTCTTCGCGCTCTTCCATGCCGCCGACAAAACTTTTGTCGATCTTCAACAAGGCGATCGGCAGGCTGTTGAGGTGCACGAATGACGAAAACCCGGTGCCGAAGTCATCCAGGGAGAACCGCACGCCGAGGCGGCCCAGGGCGTCCATGGTCTGCTTGACCAGATCGCTGCGGCGCATCACCGCGGTTTCAGTCAATTCGAACTCCAGCCATTGCGCTTCCACGCCACGCTCGGCAATCAGGCGACTGAGTGTGGAGAGCAATTGGCTGTCCTGGAACTGGCGAAACGACAGGTTGACGGCCATGTGCAGCGGCGGCAGGCCGCGTTCGCGCAGGTCTTGCATGTCGCGCAGGGCCCGGGAAATCACCCAGTAGCCCAAAGGCACGATCAGGCCACTCTGCTCGGCCAGCGGCACGAATTCGCTGGGTGGCAACAAGCCGCGCTCACCGTGGCGCCAGCGCACCAGGGCTTCGAGGCCGACGATATGACCGTCGTCCAAGTCCAGGCGCGGCTGGTAATGCAGCTCCAGCTCATCGCGGCGCAAAGCCCGGCGCAGTTCACTTTCCAGGTCGGCCAGGCTGCGAGCGTTGCGGTTGATGCGTTCATTGAAGATGTGAAAGGTGCAGCCCTGGGTGCTTTTGGCCTGCTGCATGGCGATATGGGCGTGCCACATCAACGGGTCAGCGCCGGCGCGGGCGCGCGCATGTGCCACGCCCAGGCTGCAGCCGATCAACAAGCTTTCGCCATCGACCCAGTAAGGCTCGGCCATCACTTCGGTGATGCGCTCGGCCATCCACTCGGCACGCTGGGGCGCGCGACGGGTGTCGATCAGCAAGGCAAATTCATCGCTGCCCAGCCGCGCCAGCTGGTCCCCGGCTTCGAGCTGGCTCTTGAGCCGCGACACCACTTGCAGGATCAACCGATCGCCGGCCTGGTGGCCGAGGGCGTCGTTGGCATGACGGAAGTTGTCCAGGTCCAGATGGCCCAGAGCCAGGCCGCGGCCTTCGTTGTCCGCCAGCCGCGCCGCCAGCAGTGTCTGGAAGCCCTGGCGGTTGGCGATACCGGTGAGCGGGTCCTGCTCGGCCAAGCGCTGCAAGGTGTTCTCCAGAACGCCGCGCTCGCGCACATGGCGCAAGCAGCGGCGCAATGTTTCAGGGTCCAGCCCATTCAGGATCAACCAGTCGCTGACACCGAGCGGCGACACCAGCGGCTCCTGCTCCAACAGCAATACACACGGCAAGCTGCAGCGGCCAGGACCGGGCTGCAGGCTGGGCGTGGTCAATAGCACGGCGCCCTGATCGTCATCGAACAGACGACTCACCGAGTCCCAGTTGGGTGCACTGATCAGCACAGCCCCTTCGCCCATCGGCACCAGGCACTCGCGCAACAACGCTGCCCATGCAGGCTCTTCGGCCAGCAGCAGCAAACGCAAGGGTTCGACAGGCGTAGACAAGCTAACTCCCTAGACTCTGCTAAATTTCGTGAGCGATGGCATTATGACGTGCGGCCTGGCAATGATAAATGCGTGACAAATGATAGGTGTTATCAAACACGCAGACTGTGAAAAATAGTCTGAGTATTCCCCACATCCTGCGGCAAAGTAGCAAAACCGGCAAATTTAGATCGAGTGGTACGTCACACCGTCGTTCTAAGGCAGCAGAATCTTGCCAGCCTGTTAAAATGCCCGCCCTTTTGAACAACGACTCCTAAAACTCCGTATGTCCCGACTCAATCCCCGGCAGCAAGAAGCCGTGAACTACGTCGGCGGCCCTCTATTGGTGCTCGCCGGCGCCGGCTCCGGCAAGACCAGCGTGATCACCCGCAAGATCGCGCACCTGATCCAGAACTGCGGCATCCGCGCCCAGTACATCGTCGCCATGACCTTTACCAACAAGGCGGCGCGGGAAATGAAAGAGCGGGTCGGCACCCTGCTCAAGGGCGGCGAAGGCCGCGGCCTGACGGTGTGTACCTTCCACAATCTGGGCCTGAACATCATCCGCAAGGAGCATGTGCGACTGGGCTACAAGCCCGGCTTCTCGATCTTTGACGAGACCGACGTCAAAGCCCTGATGACCGACATCATGCAGAAGGAATACGCAGGCGACGACGGCGTCGACGAAATCAAGAACATGATCGGCTCATGGAAAAACGACCTGATCCTGCCCGCCGAAGCCCTGGAAGCTGCACGCAACCCCAAGGAGCAGACCGCCGCCATTGTCTACACCCACTACCAGCGCACGCTCAAGGCGTTCAACGCAGTGGACTTCGACGACCTGATCCTGCTGCCGGTCAAGCTGTTCCAGGAACACAAGGACATCCTGGAGAAGTGGCAAAACAAGGTACGCTACCTGCTGGTGGACGAATACCAGGACACCAACGCCAGCCAATACCTGCTGGTGAAGTTGCTGATTGGTACGCGCAACCAGTTCACCGTGGTGGGCGACGACGACCAGTCGATCTACGCCTGGCGCGGCGCCCGCCCGGAAAACCTGATGCTGCTCAAGGAAGACTACCCGTCGCTGAAAGTGGTGATGCTGGAGCAGAACTATCGCTCCACCAGCCGCATCCTGCGTTGCGCCAACGTGCTGATCTCCAACAACCCCCACGAGTTTGAAAAACAACTGTGGAGCGAGATGGGTCATGGCGATGAGATCCGCGTGATCCGCTGCCGCAACGAAGACGCCGAAGCCGAACGCGTGGCCGTGGAAATCCTCAGCCTGCACCTGCGCACCGACCGGCCCTACAGCGACTTTGCGATCCTGTATCGCGGCAACTACCAGGCCAAGCTGATCGAGCTGAAACTGCAGCACCACCAGGTGCCGTATCGCCTGTCGGGCGGCAACAGCTTTTTCGGACGCCAGGAAGTAAAAGACCTGATGGCCTACTTCCGGCTGATCGTGAACCCGGACGACGACAACGCCTTCCTGCGGGTGATCAACGTACCGCGCCGGGAAATCGGCTCCACTACCCTGGAAAAGCTCGGCAACTACGCCACCGAACGCAAGATTTCCATGTATGCCGCCACCGACGAAATCGGCCTGGGCGAACACCTGGACACGCGCTTCACCGATCGCCTGTCGCGCTTCAAGCGCTTCATGGACAAGGTGCGCGAACAGTGCGCCGGCGAAGACCCGATCAGCGCCCTGCGCAGCATGGTCATGGACATCGACTATGAAAACTGGCTGCGCACCAACAGTTCCAGCGACAAGGCCGCGGATTACCGCATGGGCAACGTCTGGTTCCTGATCGAAGCGCTGAAGAACACCCTGGAAAAAGACGAAGACGGCGAAATGACCGTCGAGGACGCCATCGGCAAGCTGGTGTTGCGTGACATGCTTGAGCGCCAGCAGGAAGAGGAAGACGGCGCCGAAGGCGTGCAGATGATGACCTTGCATGCCTCCAAGGGCCTGGAATTTCCCTACGTGTTCATCATGGGCATGGAAGAGGAAATCCTCCCACACCGCTCCAGCATCGAAGCCGACACCATCGAGGAAGAACGGCGCCTGGCCTACGTGGGCATCACCCGCGCACGTCAGACCCTGGCCTTCACCTTTGCCGCCAAGCGCAAGCAATACGGCGAAATCATCGATTGTGCCCCCAGCCGGTTCCTTGACGAGCTGCCGCCCGATGACCTGGCCTGGGAAGGCAATGACGACACCCCCACCGAGGTGAAGGCCGTTCGCGGCAACACCGCCCTGGCGGATATACGCGCAATGCTAAAGCGCTAGAATCGACTACTTTTCAATCTACTTTCGGCGCCTGCTGCGCCATCAGAGGAAGCTTTCCGTGGAAGCACTGCAAAAGAAAATTCGCGAAGAAGGCATCGTGCTTTCCGATCAGGTTCTCAAGGTCGACGCCTTTTTGAACCACCAGATCGACCCGGCACTGATGAAACTGATCGGCGACGAATTCGCCGCGCTGTTCAAGGATTCGGGGATCACCAAGATCGTCACCATCGAAGCCTCAGGTATTGCACCGGCGATCATGACCGGGCTGAACCTGGGTGTACCGGTGATCTTCGCGCGTAAGCAGCAGTCGTTGACCCTGACGGAAAACCTGCTGTCGGCAACGGTGTATTCCTTCACCAAGAAAACCGAAAGCACCGTGGCGATCTCCCCACGCCACCTGACCAGCAGCGACCGCGTGCTGGTGATCGATGACTTTTTGGCCAACGGCAAAGCGTCCCAGGCGCTGATTTCGATCATCAAGCAGGCCGGCGCGACTGTTGCGGGCTTGGGGATCGTGATCGAGAAGTCGTTCCAGGGTGGGCGTGCAGAGCTGGATGCGCAGGGTTATCGGGTTGAGTCGCTGGCGCGGGTGAAGTCCTTGGCGGGTGGTGTCGTGACCTTCATCGACTAAATCAACGTGTGGGAGCTGGCTTGCCTGCGATAGCGGAGTGTCAAACGACAGAGATATCGACTGTCAGGCCCTCATCGCAGGCAAGCCAGCTCCCACATTTGATTTGTGTTGCCTGTCAGCGGGCGGTGGCCTGTAGCCCAGCAAGCAATAGCCGCTGATACAAATCCTCTTTAAACCCCTCCGGCTTATCCAGACGCATCCGTACCAAATGCTCGGGATACGCCTGCGGCTCCGGTGCATCCAGTGCCGCCTTGCCCAACTCCAGAATCTCCGTCAGCTTGAATTTGCTCTTGAGCCAGTTCAGCGCTCGCAACAAGTCCCGCTCCTCATCCGTGAAATCACTGCCCAACGGGTATTCCGGGAACAACCGTCGATGCTTGGCCTGAATCGCCTGGAGGCGTTCCGGCGTGTTGTCCGCAAAGCGCGGATCCAGCTGGAAGTCCTTGGGCAGCTTGCCGGCCTTTTGTGCCTGCTCAATCAAGTCGCCCTGGAAACGCGAGTCGGTGATATTGAGCAGCGCTTCGATCACCTTGGCATCCGTCTGCCCGCGCAAGTCGGCAATGCCGTACTCGGTAATGACGATATCCCGCAGGTGCCGGGGAATGGTGCAGTGGCCGTACTCCCAGACAATATTGGAACTGACCTCGCCCGCCGACTCCCGCCAGCTGCGCAAAATCAGGATTGAACGCGCACCGTCCAGCGCATGCCCCTGGGCAACGAAATTGTATTGCCCGCCCACACCGCTGAGCACGCGACCGTCTTCCAGCTGGTCGGCCACGCCGGCACCGAGCAATGTGACCATGATCGCGCTGTTGATAAAGCGCGCATCCAGGCGCTGCAGCCGCTTGAGTTCTTCCTGGCCGTACAGCTCGTTGATATAGCTGATGGCAGTCATGTTGAATTCGAGACGCTTGGCGTGGGTCATTTCCTGCAAGCGCTGGTAAAAACTGCGCGGCCCTAGAAAGAAGCCACCGTGGATCGACACGCCATCGGGTTGCGCCGCATCGTCCAGAGTGCCTTCGTTGGCCTGCGTCTGGGTCGCCACATCCGGGTAGACCTTGCGGCGCACAATCCCCGCATCCGCCAGCACCAACAGCCCGTTGACGAACATCTCGCTGCAACCGTAAAGACCACGTGCGAAAGGCTCGACACCGCCCTCACGGCTGATCAGTGGCGCCCACTGATACACATCCAGGTCCGTCAGCAGCAATCGATAGGCTTCGTTATCGGCCTGGCGCGCCAGCAAGGCAGCGGTCAGCGCATCGCCCATGGAGCCAATGCCAATCTGCAAGGTGCCGCCGTCACGTACCAGGGTGCTGGCGTGCAGGCCAATAAAATGATCCTGGAAGCCCACCGGCATGTTCGGCGTGGAAAACAATGTGGTGCTGTCTTTTTCATCGAGCAGGTAGTCGAACGCGTCCATGCCCAACTCGGCGTCGCCGGGCATGTAGGGCAGATCGCTGTGGACCTGGCCGACAACGAGGATGGTTTCCCCGGCTTCGCGGCGCTTGGCGATCATCGGCAGCAGGTCGAGGGTGATATCCGGGTTGCAGCTCAGGCTCAGGCGATCAGGATGCTCGGCGCTGCTGGCAACCAGTTGCGCCACCAGGTTCAGGCCGGCAGCATTGATGTCGCGGGCGGCATGGCTGTAGTTGCTGCTGACGTAATCCTGCTGCGCCGAAGTGCTGTGGAGCAGGCTGCCGGGCTGCATGAAAAACTGTTGCACTTGGATATTTTTCGGCAGGCTGTCCTTGTGCAGGTCGGCGAGGAAGTCCAGTTCAGGGTAGTCACCAAACACCCGCTCGATGAACGGTTCGAGAAAGCGCTTCTGCAAGCCATCGCCCATCGTCGGGCGGCCCAGGCTCAACGCGGTGTAGATCGTCAGCGCCCGCTCCGGCAGTTTGGCAATACGCCGGTACAGCGCGTTGGCGAACAGATTGGGCTTGCCAAGACCCAGCGGCATGCCCATTTGGATATGCGCCGGCAACCGCGCCAGTACGTCGTCAACTGCTTGCTCGATTGAACACAACTGCACCATCGGACTGCTCCCGAACATTCCATGAATTGGAGTTGGACCGAGCTTGCCGGGTCTTTGCTGCAATGAACAGCGTCGAAACATAAATCGCGAGCACAAAAAAGCCGCTCGTAAGCGGCATTTTTGGCGAAGATCGTCTGATTACAGGCCGGACATCTTCTTGATGGCGCCTTTGAGGTCTTCATCCGAGCAATCAGCGCAGGTGCCTTTGGGTGGCATGGCGTTGATACCGGTGATGGCCTTGGCCAGGATGCCATCGAGGCCGCCCTGGTGGTCGGCGCGTTCTTTCCAGGCGGCGGTGTCGCCAACTTTCGGCGCACCCAAGAGGCCAGTACCGTGGCACGCGTTACAGTGCTTGGCGATAATCTCGTCCGGTGTTTTCGCACCGCCACCGCCCGCTGCCACGGCCACTTCCATGCCCTTGCATTCCTGGCCCTGGACGCAAACCTGGCCCACAGGCTCCAGGCGCTTGGCAATGTCATCATTGGTCGCAGCTTGAGCGCTGACAGCCCATAGGGCCAGTACGGTTGCTGGTGCAGCCAGCATTTTCATAATTAGGTTCACGCGTTCACCCTCAATGGTGGCTATTCACGCCTGCGGCCACGGTTTCGCAGGCGGCGAAAGTATAACGGTTAGCCCGGGCTGCCGAAACAACCCTATTAAATAAAGGGAGATACGGCCACACGGATACAGCTATGGGAGCCTCTGCAACGCTGGCAGGGCGCCTCTTTTGTTAAAAGTTCGCGGGCGTGGCTGCGCTGATTAGTCGCGCCGGCACATCGAACGGGTTGCGAAAACGATGGGGCTTGGTGCTTTCAAAGTAGTAGCTATCGCCAGCTTCGAGCACAAAAGTTTCAAGACCGACCACCAATTCCAGGCGACCTTCCAGCAGAATCCCGGTTTCCTCGCCCTCATGGGTGAGCATTTCTTCGCCCGTGTCGGCGCCCGGCGGGTAAATTTCGTTGAGAAAGGCGATGGCCCGGCTCGGGTGCGCCCGGCCCACCAGTTTCATGGTGACGGCACCGTCAGAGATGTCGATCAGCTCATTGGCTTTATAGACGATCTGCGTCGGTATTTCCTGGAGGATCTCCTCGGAAAAGAACTCGACCATGGACATGGGGATACCGCCCAACACCTTGCGCAGGGAGCTGATCGAGGGGCTGACGCTGTTTTTCTCGATCATCGAAATGGTGCTGTTGGTGACGCCCGCGCGCTTGGCAAGCTCGCGCTGGGAAAGACCTTTGAGTTTACGGATGGATTGCAGTCGTTCGCCGACGTCCAATGCAGGAGCCTCCTAGGATTCAGGCTTTGTTGTAATTGAGCGTTATCATGGCGACAGCGTTCAGTATTTACAACACTTGGGCCTAAATCCCGAGCAGCTGCATTCGTATCCGGCCATCAAGCGCCGCAATAGAGCCTTGGCACCCGGCGCAGGTTGCAGAAAATCTGGTAGGGAATGGTATCGGCAGCAGTGGCGACGTCACTGGCGAGGATGTTCTTGCCCCACAACTCCACGGTTGAGCCAAGGCCCGCTTGGGGTAAGTCGGTAAGGTCGACACACAGCATGTCCATGGACACGCGCCCCAGCAGTTGGCTGCGCTGGCCCGCCACCAGCACCGGCGTACCGGTTGGCGCGTGGCGGGGGTAACCGTCGGCATAGCCCATGGCAACCACTCCGATGCGCATCGGCTTGGGCGTGACAAACCTGGCGCCATAGCCCACGGGTTCGCCAGCCGGCAGTTCGCGTACACAAATGATTTTGGACTCCAGGGTCATCACCGGCTGCAACCGTGCGGCAAAGGCCTGGTCTTCGCCAAATGGCGTTGCGCCGTAGAGCATGATGCCTGGGCGTACCCAGTCGCTGGCCACGCCTGGCCAGCCTAATACAGATGGGGAGTTACGCAGGCTGACTTCGGCAGCCAAGCCTTGGCGAGCTGCTTCGAATACCGTGACTTGTTCGTTGCTGCTGACGCAATCGAGCTCATCGGCGCGGGCAAAATGGCTCATCAACACGATCTTCGCGACTTTGCCGCTGGCCAGCAGACGCTGGTACGCCTCTTGATAATCCTTGGGATGCAAGCCGACACGGTGCATGCCCGAGTCCAGCTTGAGCCACACGGTCAGCGGTTTGCTCAGCTTGGCCTGTTCGATGGCCTCAAGCTGCCACAACGAATGCACCACACACCACAAATCCTGTTCGATGATCAGCGGCAACTCGTCCGCCTCAAAAAAGCCTTCCAGCAACAGCACCGGCGCGCGAATGCCGGCGGCACGCAGTTCCAGGGCTTCCTCGATGCACGCCACGGCAAACCCGTCGGCTTCGGTTTCCAGTGCCTGGGCCACGCGCACGGCACCATGGCCGTAGGCATCGGCCTTGATCACGGCGAGCGCCTTGGCCCCCGTGACTTCACGGGCCAATTGGTAGTTGTGGCGCAAGGCTTGAAGGTCGATCAGGGCACGGGCTGGACGCATGGCGGCAGGCTTCTAGGCAGCAAGGTGAAGAAAAACCGGTGCCGACCAACAACGTCGGCGCCGGGAGAGGGATCGTTGCTAAGGCAGCGCCGCCACGACGGACAGCTCTACCAGGATTTGCGGCTCGCACAATTTGGCTTCAACCGTGGCACGGGCCGGAGCGACGCCTTTGGGCAGCCACTTGTCCCACACCGCGTTCATGCCGGCGAAGTCGGCGTCAATATCCTTCAGGTAGATGGTCACCGACAGCAACCTGGACTTGTCGGTACCGGCCAGGTCCAGTAAACGCTCGATATTGACCAGGGTTTCACGGGTCTGCTGTTCAATCCCGGCACTCAGGTCGTCGCCGACTTGCCCGGCCAGATACACGGTACCGCTGTGAACCACGATCTGGCTCATGCGCTCATTGGTGAGCTGGCGCTGGATTGACATGTTGTGCGGACTCCTGGTGATTGCCATAACGGGAAATATCGAGGCCGGCGGCGCTGATCTGCGGCGTTTTCTTTGCCATCAGGTCGGCCAGCAAGCGGCCAGAGCCACAGGCCATGGTCCAGCCGAGCGTGCCGTGACCGGTATTCAGGAACAGGTTCTTGAATGGGGTGGCACCGACAATCGGCGTGCCGTCGGGTGTGGTCGGACGCAGACCGGTCCAGAAACTGGCTTGGGCCAAATCGCCGCCCTGAGGATAAAGGTCGTTGACGATCATCTCCAGGGTTTCACGTCGACGTGGATTCAGCGACAGGTCAAAACCGGCTATTTCAGCCATGCCGCCGACACGAATACGGTTGTCGAAACGGGTGATCGCGACCTTGTAGGTCTCATCGAGAATGGTCGAGGTGGGCGCCATTGCCGGGTTGGTGATCGGCACGGTCAGCGAGTAGCCCTTGAGCGGGTAAACCGGTGCCTTGATCCCCAGGGGCTTGAGCAGCTTCGGCGAGTAGCTGCCGAGGGCCAGTACATAGCGGTCGGCGGTTTCCAGCTTGCCGTCGATCCACACACCGTTAATGCGATCACCGGCGTAATCGAGGCGCTGGATGTCCTGCTCGAAACGGAACTCCACACCCAACTGCTTGCACATCTCGGCCAGGCGTGTGGTGAACATCTGGCAGTCGCCCGTCTGGTCATTCGGCAGCCGCAAAGCACCGGCGAGGATATCCGTAACGCTGGCCAGGGCCGGTTCAACACGGGCAATACCGGCGCGATCAAGCAGTTCGAACGGCACGCCGGACTCTTTCAACACCGCGATATCCTTGGCGGCACCGTCAAGTTGGGCCTGGGTGCGGAACAGCTGGGTCGTACCGAGGCTGCGACCTTCGTAGGCAATGCCGGTCTCGGCACGCAATTCGTCGAGGCAGTCGCGGCTGTACTCGGACAGGCGCACCATGCGCTCCTTGTTCACGGCATAGCGGCTGGCCGTGCAGTTGCGCAGCATCTGCGCCATCCACAGGTATTGATCGATATCGGCGGTTGCCTTGATCGCCAGCGGCGCGTGGCGCTGCAGCAACCACTTGATAGCCTTGAGCGGCACACCCGGCGCGGCCCATGGCGAGGCGTAGCCAGGGGACACCTGGCCGGCGTTGGCGAAACTGGTTTCCATGGCAGCGGCAGGTTGACGGTCGACCACCAAGACATCGAAGCCGGCCCGCGCCAAATAGTAGGCACTGGTCACCCCAATGACACCGCTACCCAAGACCAGAACGCGCATTTTTATATCCTCATCACGGGCTTAGCCGCTGACGTGTGTTATTCGAGCAATGATGGACGCAGTGTAAAAAACAATCACCAGTGCATTTCACTATATAAATGCCTATATTTGGCGACAATTCTTGGCAAAAACCCTTTTCACAGAGGCGTATCCCCTATGCGTACCAACACCCAGACCAAGCGGGAGCTGGACAAGATCGACCGCAATATCCTGCGCATCCTGCAAACCGACGGGCGCATTTCGTTCACGGAGCTGGGGGAAAAGGTCGGGCTGTCCACCACTCCCTGTACCGAGCGGGTGCGGCGCCTGGAGCGCGAAGGGATCATCATGGGCTACAACGCGCGGCTCAACCCGCAGCATTTGAAAGGCAGCCTGCTGGTATTTGTCGAGATCAGCCTGGATTACAAGTCTGGCGACACCTTTGAGGAATTTCGCCGCGCCGTGCTGAAACTGCCTCATGTGCTGGAGTGCCACTTGGTATCAGGGGACTTCGACTACCTGGTGAAAGCGCGCATTTCGGAGATGGCTTCGTACCGCAAGTTGCTCGGCGATATCCTGCTCAAGTTGCCCCATGTGCGCGAATCCAAGAGCTATATCGTGATGGAAGAGGTGAAGGAGAGCCTGAACCTGCCGATCCCCGATTGACTCAGTCAGACCAGCACTTGCCGGGTACTCGCCATGTACTCATGGATCTGCTTCTCGACCCGCGGATGAATCAGCTCAACCGGTCGGCGCCCATTGGGGCATGGCAAGATCTTGGTGGTGCCGAACAGGCGACAGATCAGTGGCCGCTCGTCATACACCGTGCACCCATGGGGCCCCAGGTGCACGCAGTTCAGCTCATCCATGGCGGCCTCCTGCTCGGCGGCCGTCTTGCGTGGCAGGCGCGACATTTCCTCAGGCGAAGTGGTCACCGGCCCACAGCAGTCATGGCAACCCGGAACACATTCAAATGAAGGAATCTGTCTGCGCAGCGCGCTGACTTTCTGACTGTTGCAACTCATCGATACACATACCCAACGGCGAATAGGCGTGGATTCTGACGCAAAACGCAGCGCGCAGACAGCTTCATCGGACCGCTGTATCCTGCGTCAAATTTTCCAAACAGGGAGGCTCCCCATGACCGCCAGCGCCCGGCATACCGCGTCCTACTACGCCGCCAGCAGCGTGCCGCACCCCGAGTACCCGGCGTTGACAGGCGAGCTGCGCGCCGATGTATGCGTGATTGGCGCGGGGTATTCCGGGCTCAACACGGCTTTGGAGCTGGCCGAGCGCGGCTTCAGCGTGGTGGTGCTGGAAGCGCGCAGGGTTGGCTGGGGCGCCAGCGGGCGTAATGGCGGCCAGTTGATTCGCGGCGTCGGCCACGGGCTGGATCAGTTCGCGTCCGTGATCGGCAGTGACGGCGTGCGCCAGATGAAGCTGATGGGGCTGGAAGCCGTGGAGATCGTGCGTGACCGCGTAGAACGCTTCCAGATTCCCTGCGACCTGACCTGGGGCTACTGCGACCTGGCCAACAAACCCCGTGATTTGCAGGGCCTGGCGCAAGATGCCGAAGAACTGCGCAGCCTGGGCTACCGCCACGAGGTACGCCTGCTGCAAGCCAGCCAGATGAGCAGCGTGATCGGCTCCGAGCGCTATGTGGGCGGCATGATCGACATGGGCTCTGGTCACCTGCACCCACTGAACCTAGCGCTGGGCGAAGCAGCCGCCGCGCAGCAGTTGGGCGTGAAGTTGTTCGAGCAGTCTGAAGTGACGCGCATCGACTACGGCCCCGACGTCAAGGTGCACACCGCCCAGGGCCACGTACGTGCCAAAACCCTGGTGCTGTGCTGCAACGCCTACCTGAATGGGCTCAACCCGCAATTGAGTGGCAAGGTACTACCGGCTGGCAGCTACATCATCGCCACCGAGCCCTTGAGTGAAGCGCAAGCGACCCGCCTGCTGCCGCAGAACATGGCCGTGTGTGACCAGCGCGTGACGGTGGATTACTTCCGCCTGTCCGCCGACCGCCGCCTGTTGTTCGGCGGCGCCTGCCACTATTCCGGACGCGACCCCAAGGATATCGGCGCCTATATGCGACCGAAAATGTTGCAGGTATTCCCGCAACTGGCCGACGTGAAGATCGACTACCAGTGGGGCGGCATGATCGGCATCGGCGCCAACCGCCTGCCGCAGATCGGCCGGTTGGCGGATCAACCCAATGTGTATTACGCCCAGGCTTACGCGGGTCACGGCCTGAATGCCACGCACCTTGCGGGCAGGTTGCTCGGCGAAGCCATCAGCGGCCAGCAACAGGGGCGTTTCGACCTGTTCGCTCAGGTGCCGCACATCACCTTCCCCGGTGGCAAACACTTGCGTTCACCGCTGCTGGCGCTGGGGATGCTCTGGCACCGCCTCAAAGAACTGGTGTGATCAACTGCGCCAGAACGGCTTCAGGCCTTCCTGGCGCGCCTGTTCAGCGGTCAAACCCACGTCCAGCAGCTGCTCGCGGGTCAGCGTAAGCAACGCCTTGCGCGTGTGACGACGGTGCCAGAACAGGCTCCAGCGGCTGCCGACAGGCGCAGTCGTTGCCCGCTGCTGCCCTGCTTCCAGTTCTTGGCTGTGTAGCGCCAGCCGCACATCGCTCATGCCGTTCATTTTGCTGCCCCTCGTTGGCTTGTTGCCTTGAGTGACTAGGATGGGGGCACGAGCAAAACCATTACAGATCCAGCCTGTTTTTATTAAATCCATACAGATACTGCCTATGGATGGCTGAATCCTGTATTTTCACTCTATCTGTACTGGTCTATCAGGAGCGGCCGCCATGACCCTTTACGTCAACCTCGCTGAATTGCTCGGCACTCGCATCGAACAAGGCTTCTATCGCCCCGGCGATCGCTTGCCCTCGGTGCGAGCCTTGAGCGTGGAGCACGGGGTCAGCCTGAGTACCGTGCAGCAGGCCTATCGGTTGCTGGAAGACAACGGCCTGGCAATGCCCAAGCCCAAGTCCGGTTACTTTGTACCCGCCGGTCGCGAGCTGCCGGCCCTGCCCGAGGTAGGCCGCCCGGCACAACGGCCGGTAGAGATCTCCCAGTGGGACCAGGTGCTTGAGCTGATTCGCGCGGTACCCCGCAAAGACGTCATACAGATGGGCCGTGGTATGCCAGATGTATTGTCACCCACCCTGAAACCTTTGCTGCGCAGCCTGGCGCGGGTGAGTCGTCGCCAGGATCTGCCGGGCCTGTATTACGACAACATCCTTGGCTGTATGGAATTGCGCGAGCAAATCGCTCGACTGTCGCTGGACTCCGGCTGCCAACTGACCGCTGAAGACATTGTGATCACCACCGGCTGCCATGAGGCGCTGTCGGCCAGCATCCGGGCGATCTGCGAGCCCGGCGATATTGTTGCGGTGGACTCGCCCAGCTTCCACGGCGCCATGCAGACCCTCAAGGGCCTGGGCATGAAAGCCCTGGAAATCCCCACCGACCCGATCACCGGCATTAGCCTGGAAGCGCTGGAACTGGCGCTGGAACAGTGGCCGATCAAAGTCATCCAGCTCACGCCCAACTGCAACAATCCGTTGGGCTACATCATGCCGGAGGCGCGCAAACGCGCACTGCTGACACTCGCGCAGCGCTATGACGTGGCAATCATCGAAGACGATGTGTATGGCGAACTGGCCTACAGCTACCCACGCCCGCGCACCATTAAATCCTTCGATGACGATGGCCGCGTGCTGCTCTGCAGCTCATTCTCGAAAACCCTGGCACCCGGGTTACGCATTGGCTGGGTGGCGCCGGGGCGCTACCTGGACCGGGTGTTGCACATGAAATACATCAGCACCGGCTCTACCGCCACCCAGCCGCAGATTGCGATTGCCGAATTTCTCAAAAACGGCCATTTCGAACCGCATTTGCGCCGGATGCGCACGCAATACCAGCGCAATCGCGACTTGATGCTCGACTGGGTGAGCCGCTACTTCCCGGCAGGCACGCGCGCCAGTCGGCCCCAAGGCAGCTTCCTGCTGTGGATCGAACTGCCGGAGGGCTTCGACACCTTGAAGCTCAATCGCGTGTTGGTGGAACAAGGCGTGCAAGTGGCCGTAGGCAGCATCTTTTCTGCCTCCGGCAAATACCGTAACTGTCTGCGTATGAACTATGCCGCCAAGCCAACCCCGCAGATTGAAGAAGCGGTGCGCAAGGTCGGCGCCGCCGCGCTCAAGATGCTGGCAGAGACGCTGCACTGACCTTTCGCCGGAAAAGGCCGTCATATATCGATAACCGCCCTGACCTGGAAGCAGCTCCCTTGATAATTCGACGGCTATTACCGTTTTTGCTGTTGGGCACCTTGGCCCTGGGCGGCTGCGCCACGGTCGACACACCGCGTATTCCCAGCGATGCCCTGCCGGCGAACGGCTCCTCGTTCGGTCGCTCGATCCAGGCCCAGGCGGCGCCGCACCAAGGGCGCTCGGGTTTTCGCTTGCTGCCCAACAGCAGTGAAGCCTTCATGGCTCGCGCCGAGCTGATCCGCAACGCCCAATCCAGCCTCGATTTGCAGTACTACATCGTTCACGACGGCATCAGCACGCGTATGCTTGTGGACGAACTGCTCAAGGCCGCCGACCGCGGTGTGCGTGTGCGCATCCTGCTGGACGACACCACCAGCGACGGCCTCGACCAAATCATCGCCACCCTCGCCGCCCACCCCAAAATCGAAATTCGCCTGTTCAACCCCCTGCATTTGGGCCGCAGCACCGGCGTTACACGCGCCATGGGCCGTGTATTCAACCTGTCGCTGCAACATCGGCGCATGCACAACAAACTGTGGCTGGCGGATAACAGCGTGGCCATTGTGGGCGGGCGCAATCTGGGGGACGAATATTTCGACGCCGAGCCCAACCTGAACTTCACCGATATCGACATGCTCAGCGTCGGACCGGTGGCAGAGCAACTGGGTCACAGTTTCGATCAGTACTGGAACAGCGCACTGAGCAAACCTATTGATGAGTTTGTCTCGAAGATGCCCTCCAAAATCGATCTGGCCGTCGCCCGCGGGCGCCTGGAAGCTTCATTGGCGCAATCGCGTCAGCAGAACCACGCCCTGTATAACCGCCTGCGTACCTACCAGACCCGACCACGTATGGACATCTGGCGCCGTGAGCTGATCTGGGCCTGGAATCAGGCGCTGTGGGACGCACCGAGCAAGGTGCTGGCCAAGGCTGATCCGGACCCGCAGTTGCTGCTCACCACCCAACTGGCCCCGGAGCTGGAAGGGGTCAGCCGTGAACTGATCATGATTTCGGCGTACTTCGTTCCGGGGTCGCCCGGGTTGGTGTACCTGACAGGTAGGGCCGACGCAGGGGTGTCAGTGAGCCTGCTGACCAATTCCCTTGAAGCCACTGACGTACCGGCCGTGCACGGCGGTTACGCGCCCTATCGCAAGGCACTGCTGGAGCATGGGGTCAAACTTTATGAGCTGCGCCGACAACCAGGCGACCCCAGTGCCAGCAGTGGCCCGCACCTGTTTCGTCGAGGCAGCCTCTACGGCTCCGATTCGAGCCTGCACAGCAAGGCAATGATCTTCGATCGCGAGAAGTCATTTATCGGCTCGTTCAATTTCGACCCGCGCTCGGTGCTGTGGAACACCGAAGTCGGCGTGCTGGTGGACAGCCCTGAACTGGCGGAGCATGTGCGCAACCTGGCGCTGGAAGGTATGGCGCCGACGCTGAGCTACGAGGCGAAATTGCAGGATGGCAATGTGGTGTGGGTCACCGAGGACAACGGGCAATTGCACACCCTGACCCGCGAGCCCGGCAGTTGGTGGCGCCGTTTCAATGCTTGGTTCGCCACGTCAGTTGGCCTGGAACGTATGCTTTAAGCCAAAGAAGTTCAGGCAGGCTGCGCTGCTCCAAACGCCCCTTGGCGCAGCAACAGCACCACCAGCCCCAACGCCCCCGCCGCCATCAGCAATGGCAGTGCATGACCGCTGACCCATTGGCTGCCCGCACCCGCCACCAGCGGCCCGATCAGGCAGCCAATGCCCCACAGCTGCGCCACGTGGGCGTTGGCACGCACCAACGCATCATCACGGTAGCGCTCGCCAATCAAAATCAGCGACAGGGTAAACAACCCACCCGCGCTGGCGCCGAACAGCACCCACACCGGCCAGACCAGCAGTGTGTGCATCAACAACGGCACCGCCAGGCTCGACGCCAGCAACAGCAGCGCACACCCCAGGAACAACGTGCGGCGCGGCAAGTAATCGGCCAGGGCGCCAATGGGCAATTGCAGCAGCGCATCACCCACGACCACTGTGCTGACCATCGCCAAGGCAATCTCGGCAGTGAAGCCCTGTTGCAGGCAGTACACCGGCAACAGCGTCAGAATCATCGCTTCGAATGCGGCGAATAACGCCACCGCCCAGGCAATCGCCGGCAAGCTCAGGCAAAAGCGCCACAGCTCGCTGAACGTGACGCTGAACGCATCAGCCGTCGGCGCCCCGGATCGCCCCAGCAACAGCAGCGGCGCCACTACCAAAAGGCCGACGCCCACCCAGAACCCGTAATCATGATCGGTGCCCATCAGGCCCAGCAGCAAGGGTCCCGACAGCTGGCTCAAGGCATAAGTGCAGCCATACAGCGCCACCAGGCGGCCGCGCCACTGCTCGATCACCAGTTGGTTGATCCAGCTTTCACCCAGGATAAATACGATGGTCAGGATCACCCCGATCATCAACCGCAGCACCAGCCACACCGGGTAGCTGGGCAGGATCGCCAGCAAACCGATAGACAGCGCCCCGGCCCACAGGCACAGGCGCATCAGGTTGGCAGTGCCGAGCCAGGACGCCATTCGGCTGGAGACCTTGGCACCCAGCAATACGCCGAATGCCGGCATCGCCGCCATCACGCCAATGGCGAAGCTGCCGTAGCCCCAGCCTTCAAGACGCAGGGATACCAACGGCATGCTCACGCCCAAGGCCAGGCCAACGCTGAGTACCGAGGCCAGGACGGCGAAATAAGTCGCCCAACGCATTGCCACGCTCCTGTGGATAATTTACGGGGTCGCACAAAACAGTGTGGGAGGGGGCTTGCTCCCGATAACGGTGGGCCAGTCACCACATGCAGTGGCTGACACCCAGCTATCGGGGGCAAGCCCCCTCCCACGTTTGGCCTGCAGTGCTGCTTAGAGTTTGATCCAGGTCGCCTTCAGCTCGGTGTACTTGTCGAACGCATGCAGCGACTTGTCGCGGCCATTACCCGACTGCTTGAAACCACCAAACGGTGCGGTCATGTCGCCGCCGTCGTACTGGTTAACCCAGACGCTGCCGGCACGCAGGGCCTTGGCCGTCAGGTGCGCCTTGGAGATATCCGCCGTCCATACCGCTGCGGCCAGGCCGTATTGGGTGTCGTTGGCAATGGCGATGGCTTCTTCGGCGCTGTCGAAAGTGAGCACCGACAGGACCGGGCCAAAGATCTCTTCCTGAGCGATCTTCATGGCATTGGTCACGCCATCGAAAATAGTTGGCTCGACGTAGGTGCCACCGGTTTCTTCCAGTGTGCGCTTACCGCCAGCGACCAGCTTGGCACCGTCGGCATGACCGGACTCAATGTAGGACAGCACGTTGTTCATCTGCTGCGTATCCACCAGCGCACCCACGTTGGTGGCTGGGTCCAGTGGGTTGCCCGGCTTCCAGCCTTTGAGCGCCTCGATCACCAGCGGCAGGAAGGTGTCCTTGATGGAACGCTCCACGAGCAGGCGCGAACCGGCAGTGCAGACTTCACCCTGGTTGAAGGCGATGGCACTGGCCGCAGATTCGGCGGCGGCTTGCAGATCCGGCGCATCGGCAAACACGATATTAGGGCTCTTGCCGCCCGCCTCCAGCCACACACGCTTCATGTTCGATTCGCCGGAGCGGATCAGCAGTTGCTTGGCGATCTTGGTGGAGCCAGTGAACACCAACGTATCCACGTCCATATGCACCGCCAGGGCGTTACCCACCGTGTGGCCATAGCCTGGCAATACGTTGAACACGCCTTTTGGAATGCCGGCTTCGACGGCCAGGGCGGCGATACGGATGGCGGTCAGCGGGGATTTTTCGGACGGTTTTAGGATCACCGAGTTACCGGTGGACAACGCCGGGCCGAGTTTCCAGCAGGCCATCATCAACGGGAAGTTCCACGGCACGATGGCGCCGACCACGCCGACTGGCTCGCGGGTCACCAGGCCCAGTTGATCATGAGGGGTGGCCGCGACTTCGTCGTAGATCTTGTCGATTGCCTCACCGCTCCAGCTCAGGGCATTTGCCGCACCGGGAACGTCGATGTTCAGGGAGTCGCTGATCGGCTTGCCCATGTCCAGGGTTTCAAGCAGTGCCAACTCTTCGGCATTGGCCTTGAGCAGCGCGGCGAAACGGATCATGGTGGCTTTGCGCTTGGCCGGCGCCAGGCGCGACCAGACGCCGGAATTGAAGGTGGCGCGGGCGTTTTCCACGGCGCGCTGGGCGTCAGCCGCGTCACAGCTGGCGACAGTGGCCAGCAGACGACCGTCGACCGGGCTGATGCATTCGAAGGTGTCACCGGAAACGGCGGCGGTGTATTCGCCATTGATGTAGGCGCGGCCTTCGATCTTCAGATCCTTGGCGCGTTGTTCCCAGTCGGCACGGGTCAGGGTGGTCATGCGAGTGTCCTCCTCTTATTGAATAGAGGGCCAGGCGGGTGTCCCCCCGGCAGCCTCAAAGAATTCTTGCCCGCCAGCCAGCTGTTCGGCGCAAGGCAGCTGCCACCCTAAACCAGCGGCTGGGGATGTTTCAATATATTTGACATAACGGCGGTAAACGCCCTTGCGATGTTCATTTTAATAAACATAGACTTTGGGCTCTCCAACCGCAGGCCAGACGGGACACGCACATGAGCATCCAGGATATCGTCGACTTCAGCCAAGCCAACACGGCCCCCGAACGCTACCGCCCTGCCGCAGAAAAAATCCTCAAGGGCGATCCCGAGCAAACGATCTACAACCACTACAACAGCCCGTGTGGCCAGATGAATGCAGGGGTATGGGAAGGTGAAGTCGGGCAGTGGAAGGTCAACTACACCGAACATGAATACTGCGAAATTGTGCAGGGGGTTTCCGTGCTGCGTGACGCCGAGGGCAACGCCAAGACCTTGCGCGCCGGCGACCGCTTCGTGATCCCCGCTGGCTTCAAGGGCACCTGGGAAGTGCTGGAAGCGTGCCGCAAGATCTACGTGGTGTTCGAGCAGAAAGCCTGATCAGCAAATCCCAGGCAAAAAAAAGCCCGCATCGTGAGATACGGGCTTTTTTTCACAAGGAAGAAAATCAATTACTTGATTTTGCCTTCTTTGTAGATCACGTGCTTGCGAACGCGCGGGTCGAACATTTTCTTTTCGAGCTTGTCCGGGGTAGTACGCTTGTTCTTGTCGGTAGTGTAGAAGTGACCAGTACCGGCGCTAGAGATCATTCGAATCAATTCACGCATGATAGAGCTCCTTAGATCTTGCCAGCGGCGCGGATTTCGGCCAGCACGACAGTGATGCCACGCTTGTCGATAATACGCATGCCTTTGGCAGATACACGCAGGCGAACAAAACGTTTCTCTTCTTCAACCCAGAAGCGGTGATGCTGCAGGTTCGGCAGGAAACGACGACGGGTTTTGTTATTTGCGTGGGAAATGTTATTCCCAGTCACCGGACCCTTACCGGTAACTTGACAGACTCTCGACATGCCTCAGCCCTCTAAAACCACATGCCCAACCCGGCATGGGTTGGCCGCTTAATCTCTCAGTCATTTGGCGCCAGGCGCCGCGTTTCTTTAGGGTCTTACCGGCTACACCTACAAGCGAAGGAACCGGGCCCCTAGAAAAGAGCGCTGCTTTATACCAGAAAGACCCCAGTGCAACAACAGCCCGTGTGTTTTTACCAGCGTAAATCTTGGTGCCGGACGCCCGAACCGCTGCCAGGAGGGGCCGCTGTAACAGCCGACCGCTCGTCGCACAGAATGATTTACAGCGCCCGCAGGCACAGGGAAGTGCACGGCGAAACGCGCTGAGGCGCCATCAAAACAGCATTTTGGCCAAAAGCACAGGCAAAAATGGGCTAGTCATTTATCAATCAGACCTCTACGGTAGTCTTTTTCCAGACTGCACTCGCAGATGGGCCTTCGATCTGCACAGGAAACCGAATATGCGCCTCGCTGCCCTACCACTACTGCTTGCCCCCTTCTTTATCGCACCGATGGCCGTTGCAGCCACCAACTTGAGCGTCTGCACCGAGGCCAGCCCCGAAGGGTTCGATGTGGTGCAGTACAACTCGCTGACCACCACCAACGCCTCGGCGGATGTGCTGATGAACCGCCTGGTGGACTTTGATGCGGCCAGCGGCAAGCTGGTACCGAGCCTGGCAGACAGCTGGGAAGTTTCCCCCGATGGCCTGACCTACACCTTCAAGCTGCACCCGGGCGTGAAATTTCACCGTACCGATTATTTCAGCCCAAGCCGCACGCTGACCGCCGAAGACGTGCGCTTCAGCTTCGAGCGCATGCTCGATCCGGCCAACCCGTGGCACAAGATCGCCCAGAGCGGCTTCCCCCACGCCCAGTCCCTGCAATTGCCGGCACTGGTCAAGAAGATCGATGCCCTCGATCCGCTGACGGTGCGTTTCACCCTCGACCACGCCGACTCCACCTTTCTCCCGGCGTTGAGCATGGGCTTTGCCTCGATCTACCCGGCTGAATATGCCGACAAACTACTCAAGGCCGGCACGCCTGAGAAACTCAACAGTCAGCCCATCGGCACCGGCCCGTTCGTATTCATGCGCTTCCAGAAAGATGCCGTGGTGCGCTACAAGGCCAACCCGGACTATTTCGCGGGCAAACCGGCTGTGGATAACTTGATCTTTGCCATCACCCCGGACGCCAACGTACGGTTGCAGAAACTGCATCGCAACGAATGTCAGATTGCCCTGTCGCCCAAGCCCCTGGATGTAGGCGAAGCCGAAAAAGACCCGGCGCTGAAGGTGGAAAAAACCGCTGCCTTCATGACCGCTTTCGTCGCCATCAACAGCCAGCACCCACCGCTGGACAAACCCGAAGTACGCCAGGCGATCAACCTGGCCTTTGACAAGAGTAGCTACCTCAAGGCCGTCTTCGAGGGCACCGCCGAAGCAGCCAACGGTGTGTACCCGCCCAATACCTGGAGCTATGCCAAGGATTTGCCAGGCTACCCACAGGATCTGGCCAAGGCCAAGGCGCTGCTGGAACGTGCCGGGCTCAAGGACGGTTTCAAGACCACAATATGGACGCGCCCTACCGGCAGCCTGCTGAACCCCAACCCGAACCTCGGCGCCCAACTGCTACAGGCCGACCTGGCCAAGGTTGGCATCCAGGCTGAAATTCGTGTGATTGAATGGGGCGAATTGATTCGCCGTGCCAAGGCCGGCGAGCACGACTTGCTGTTCATGGGCTGGGCCGGCGACAACGGCGACCCGGACAACTTCCTGACCCCGCAGTTTTCCTGCGCAGCGCTGAAATCCGGCACCAACTTCGCCCGCTACTGCGACCCCGCTCTGGATAAGTTGATCAGTGCCGGCAAGACCACCAGCGAGCAAGGCGTACGCACCAAGCTGTACCAGCAGGCCCAGGCGCAGATCCAGCAGCAGGCGCTGTGGCTGCCGCTGGCGCACCCGACGGCGTTTGCATTGACGCGCAAGAATGTCGAGGGTTACCAGGTAAGCCCGTTCGGCCGCCAGGATTATTCGAAAATCAGCCTCAAGCCCTAGGGCGCAACCCCTTCCCTGTAGGAACGAGCTTGTTCGCTCCTACAGGAACAGAGGTGGCTATACCCATCCGTATTCAGCCATCGACAGCGGATCACCATCTCCCACAATGATGTGATCCAGCACCCGCACATCCACCACTTCCAACGCCTTTTGCAGCATTTTGGTCAATCTGCGATCAGATGCACTGGGCTCCGCATTCCCGGAGGGATGGTTGTGGCACAAAATCACCGCTGCCGCGTTATGCGCCAAGGCACGCTTGACCACCTGCCGCGGGTAAACAATCGCAGTGTCGATGGTGCCCTGAAACAACGCCTCGAACCCCAGTACACGATGCTTTGAGTCCAGGAACAGACAGCCGAATATCTCATGAGGCTCATGGCGCAACAGCGCCTTGAGGTATTGACGCACAGCCAGCGGGCTCTCCACTACCGAGTCGGCGCGCAAGCGTTCGGCCAGATGGCGCCGGGACATTTCCAGCACCGCCTGCAATTGGGCGAACTTCGCCGGCCCCAGCCCCATATGCTGGCTGAACAGCGCCTGGCTGGCCTCCAACAGCGGGCGCAGGCCGCCAAACTGCACCAGCAGATCACGCGCCAGATCCACCGCACTTCGACCGGAAACGCCAGTACGCAGGAAGATCGCCAACAATTCGGCATCGGACAGGCTCGCCGCGCCACCTTCCAACAGCTTCTCCCGTGGACGCTCCGCCACGGGCCAATCACGAATACTCATCCCACCTCCGTCTGTATCTGCTGCGCTGTTGCGCGGCAGACGCTGTGTTATCGTAGGCCCTCTTTTTTGCATGCGATTTCACCTGGGGAGGGGTCATCGCAGGCGTCACTGAACTGGCATCACTGAACTGGAAAGGCAAACCAATGCAGCGTCTGTATCGGAAACGCATCGTTCTCGGCGTCGGCGGCGGCATTGCCGCCTACAAGAGCGCAGAGTTGGTTCGCAGGCTCCTGGACCAGGGCGCGGAAGTGCGCGTGGTCATGACCCGTGGTGGCAGTGAGTTCATCACCCCGTTGACCATGCAGGCCCTGTCCGGCCACCCGGTTCACCTCGACCTGCTGGACCCGGCGGCCGAAGCCGCCATGGGCCATATCGAACTGGCCAAATGGGCCGACCTGGTGCTGATCGCCCCGGCCACCGCCGATCTGATCGCCCGCCTGGCCCAGGGCATCGCCGATGACCTGCTGACCACCCTGGTATTGGCCACCGACGCCACTGTCGCGATCGCCCCGGCCATGAACCAGGCCATGTGGCGCGACCCGGCCACCCAAGCCAATACCCAACTCCTGCAAAGCCGCGGCCTCAAGGTGTTTGGCCCCGCCTCCGGCAGCCAGGCCTGTGGCGACGTCGGCATGGGCCGGATGCTCGAAGCCACCGACCTTGCGCTATGCGCCGCCGAGTGCTTCCAGCACCTGGCCCTGACCGGCAAGCACGTGCTGATCACCGCAGGCCCGACCCAGGAAAACATCGACCCGGTGCGCTACATCACCAACCATAGCTCAGGAAAAATGGGCTTTGCGTTGGCAGAAGCTGCGGTCGAGGCAGGCGCACGGGTGACCCTGATCACAGGTCCCGTGCATTTGCCGACCCCTGACCGCGTCACTCGAATCGACGTAGTCAGCGCCCGGGACATGCTGGCGGCCTGTGAAGCCGCCATTCCCTGTGACCTGTTCATCGCCTCGGCAGCGGTGGCGGATTACCGCCCTGAAGTCGTAGCCCCGCAAAAGCTCAAGAAAGACCCTACAAGCGGTGACGGCCTGCTCCTGCAAATGGTGCGCAACCCGGACATCCTGGCCACCATCGCCACCCGTCCGGACCGTCCGTTCAGTGTCGGTTTCGCTGCCGAGACCGAGCACCTTCTGGACTACGCCGCGCGCAAACTGAAAGACAAAAACCTTGACTTGATCGTTGCCAATGATGTCGCCAACCCGAGCATCGGCTTCAACAGCGAGGAAAATGCCTGCAGCGTGATCGACCGCGAGCTGCACGCCACCCTTTTCGCCCAGACCAGCAAGGGCAAGATTGCCCGCCAACTGATCTCTTTTATCGCCCAACGGCTGAACCAGGTTTAATTTTCATGCACGCTTTGCAAGCCAAGATCCTCGACCCCCGCATCGGCAACGAATTCCCCCTGCCGGCCTACGCCACACCAGGCTCCGCCGGCCTGGACCTGCGCGCCATGCTCAAGGAAGACACCATCCTTGAGCCGGGCCAGACCATCCTGATCCCGACCGGCCTGTCGATCTATGTCGGCGACCCGGGCCTGGCGGCGCTGATCCTGCCGCGCTCCGGCCTGGGCCACAAACACGGCATCGTGCTCGGTAACCTGGTCGGCCTGATCGACTCCGACTACCAGGGCGAGCTGATGGTGTCGTGCTGGAACCGTGGCCAGACTGCTTTCAACATCGCCGTCGGCGAGCGCATCGCCCAACTGGTCCTGGTGCCGGTGGTGCAGGCGCATTTTGAATTGGTGCAGGAATTCGACGAAACCCAGCGCGGCGCAGGCGGTTTTGGGCATTCCGGCAGTCACTGACTAAGCTGAACGTGGCCGGATGCAATCGTCCGGCCACGCGCCACCGCCCGGCTTTTCAGGATGAAGAATGCGCGGAAATAATCATCGAGATTTCTCCAATGAAATCAAAGGACTACGTAAAAATAATGCTAGCGCCAATGCGCCGATGGCATTTTTACACCACGAACTCTCTGCCGAAAACGCCGTCATACCCTTCAGTTTGAGCCTGCCGGCCAGCCACATCAGGCCCGCCTTGCCCCCTTTCAGATGGAGTTTCCCCCGCGATGAGTACCGCAGCCCGCGTAGCCCCGACCTTTCCCGACAGCATTTTTCGCGCCTATGACATTCGTGGCGTAGTACCCAAGACCCTGACCGCCGAAACCGCCTACTGGATCGGCCGCGCCATCGGTTCGCAGAGCCTTGCCCAGGGCGAACCCAACGTCTCGGTGGGTCGTGACGGCCGTTTGTCCGGCCCCGAGCTGGTCGAGCAACTGATCCAGGGGCTGGCCGACAGCGGTTGCCACGTCAGCGACGTCGGCCTGGTGCCGACACCCGCGTTGTACTACGCGGCCAACGTACTGGCCGGTAAATCCGGGGTGATGCTCACCGGCAGCCATAACCCTTCGGACTACAACGGCTTCAAGATCGTCATCGCTGGCGATACGCTGGCCAATGAACAGATCCAGGCCCTGCACACCCGCCTGAAAACCAACGACCTGACCAGCGGCACCGGCACCATCACCAAGGTCGACATCCTGCAGCGCTACTCCGATGAAATCACCCGCGACGTCAAACTCGCGCGCCGCCTCAAAGTCGTGGTGGATTGCGGAAACGGCGCGGCTGGCGTGATAGCCCCGCAATTGCTCGAAGCGCTGAACTGCGAAGTAATCCCGCTGTTCTGCGACGTCGACGGCAACTTCCCCAACCACCACCCGGACCCGGGCAAGCCGGAAAACCTGGTGGACCTGATCGCCAAGGTCAAGGAAGTGGGCGCCGACGTCGGCCTGGCCTTCGATGGCGACGGTGACCGCGTAGGCGTGGTGACCGAAACCGGCGAGATCGTATTCCCCGACCGCCTGCTGATGCTGTTTGCCCGTGACGTCGTGGCGCGCAACCCCAACGCCGAGATCATCTTCGACGTGAAATGCACCCGCCGCCTGACGCCACTGATCAAGGAATACGGCGGTCGCCCGCTAATGTGGAAGACCGGTCATTCGTTGATCAAAAAGAAAATGAAGGAAACCGGCGCACTGTTGGCCGGCGAAATGAGCGGCCACGTGTTCTTCAAGGAGCGCTGGTTCGGGTTTGACGACGGCATTTACAGCGCCGCTCGTCTGCTGGAGATCCTCAGCAAGGAAAAATCCACCGCCGAAGAACTGTTTCAGACCTTCCCGAATGATATTTCTACGCCAGAGATCAATATCCATGTGACCGAGGAGAGCAAATTCAGCATCATTGACGCATTGCACGATGCGCAATGGGGTGAAGGCGCCAACCTGACCTCCATTGATGGTGTGCGAGTCGATTACGCCAAAGGCTGGGGCCTGGTTCGCGCGTCCAACACCACACCGGTGCTGGTCCTGCGTTTCGAGGCGGATACCGAGGCCGAGTTGCAGCGCATCAAGGACGTGTTCCACGCCCAGTTGAAACGTGTTGCCCCTGATCTCCAATTACCGTTCTGATTTTTTGCCCGGAGCCCTGAATGACCCTCGAACGCGAAGCCGCTGCCAACACCGCCAAGGTCCTGTCCGAAGCGTTGCCTTATATTCGACGCTACGTCGGCAAGACGCTGGTGATCAAGTACGGCGGCAATGCCATGGAAAGCGACGAGCTGAAAACCGGCTTTGCCCGCGACATCGTGCTGATGAAAGCCGTGGGGATCAACCCGGTGGTCGTCCACGGTGGCGGCCCGCAAATCGGCGACCTGCTCAAGCGTCTGTCGATCGAGAGTCACTTCATCGATGGTATGCGTGTCACTGACGCGCAGACCATGGACGTGGTGGAGATGGTCCTCGGCGGCCAGGTCAACAAAGACATCGTCAACCTGATCAACCGCCACGGCGGCAGCGCCATCGGCCTGACCGGCAAGGATGCAGAGCTGATCCGCGCCAAGAAACTTACCGTGACCCGCAAGACGCCGGAGATGACCCAGCCGGAAATCATCGACATCGGCCAGGTGGGCGAAGTGATCGGCATCAACACCGATTTGCTCAACCTGCTGGTCAAGGGCGACTTCATCCCGGTGATTGCGCCGATCGGCGTGGGTGCCAATGGCGAGTCCTATAACATCAACGCCGATCTGGTAGCCGGTAAGGTGGCGGAAGCACTGAAGGCTGAAAAGCTGATGCTACTGACCAATATCGCCGGCTTGATGGACAAGGAAGGCAAGGTACTCACCGGCCTGACCACCCAGCAGGTAGACGACCTGATCGCCGACGGCACCATCTACGGCGGCATGTTGCCGAAGATCCGTTGCGCGCTGGAAGCAGTGCAAGGTGGTGTAGGCAGCTCGCTGATCCTGGATGGCCGCGTGCCGAATGCAATCCTGCTGGAAATCTTCACTGATACCGGTGTGGGCACGCTGATCAGTAACCGCAAGCGTCCTTAACCGCTGCAAATAAAAAGGCCCCGCTCAATTGAATTGAGCGGGGCCTTTTGTTTGTACACCGTTCAAATGTGGGAGCTGGCTTGCCTGCGATGACGGCAGTACATTCAAAAATGCACCGACTGACACACCGCTATCGCGGGCAAGCCCGCTCCCACAGGGGTCAGTGTCAGACGCCGAACTGCTCGCGGTATGCACGCACAGCCGGCAAATGCTGCTTGAGCTGCGGATCATCCTCCAGGAACTGCAACACCTGGTTCAACGACACGATACTTACCACGGGAATGCCGAAATCACGCTCCACCTCCTGGATCGCCGACAACTCACCGTTGCCACGCTCCTGGCGGTTCAAGGCGATCAGCACGCCGGCGGCCTTGGCGCCGTCCTGGGAAGCGATGATTTGCATCACCTCACGAATGGCGGTGCCGGCGGTGATCACGTCATCGATGATCAGCACATCGCCGGTCAACGGAGCCCCTACCAGGCTGCCGCCTTCACCGTGGGCCTTGGCTTCCTTACGGTTGAAGCACCACGGCAGATCCTGCCCATGATGTTCCGCCAGGGCCACCGCTGTAGCCGCAGCCAAGGGAATACCCTTGTAGGCCGGACCAAAAAGCACATCAAAGGAAATACCGCTTTCAACGATGGCTGCCGCGTAGAAACGACCCAGCTGAGCCAGGGCCGAACCCGAGTTGAACAAGCCTGCATTGAAGAAGTACGGGCTGGTGCGCCCGGACTTGAGAGTGAACTCACCGAAGCGTAAAACGCCGCGATCGATGGCAAAACGAATGAAATCGCGTTGATACGCCTGCATGAAAAAAGCCTCAGATACCACGGATTTAGCTAATTAGGTGGACGGCGTGTATCATACACGCACGCGATTTTTGGGGCCATTTATGCGGATCATCAGTGTGAACGTTAATGGTATTCAGGCTGCAGTCGAGCGTGGTTTGCTCAGTTGGCTGCAAGCCCAGAATGCCGACGTCATCTGCCTGCAGGACACCCGCGCCTCCGCCTTTGAACTGGACGACCCAGCCTTCCAACTGGATGGCTACTTCCTTTATGCCTGCGATGCCGAAGTGCCCACCCAAGGTGGCGTGGCTTTGTACTCGCGGTTGCAACCCAAGGCGGTCATCAGCGGCCTCGGCTTCGAGACAGCCGACCGCTACGGGCGCTACCTGCAAGCCGATTTCGACAAGGTCAGCATCGCGACCTTGCTGCTTCCTTCGGGGCAGAACGGCGATGAAGACTTGAACCAGAAGTTCAAGCTAATGGACGACTTCGCCCGTTACCTGGATAAACAGCGACGCAAACGTCGCGAGTACATTTATTGTGGCTCGCTGTACGTGGCGCAACAGAAGCTGGATATCAAGAACTGGCGCGACAGCCAGCAATCACCGGGCTTCCTGGCGCCGGAACGGGCCTGGATGGACGAGATTGTCGGCAACATGGGCTATGTTGATGCCCTGCGCGAAGTCAGCCGCGAAGGCGATCAGTACAGCTGGTGGCCGGATAACGAACAGGCCGAGATGCTCAACCTGGGCTGGCGTTTCGACTATCAGCTGCTGACCCCGGGCCTGCGCCGGTTCGTACGCAGCGCTCGCCTGCCACGCCAGCCGCGCTTCTCGCAGCACGCGCCGCTGATCGTGGACTACGACTGGACCTTGACCATCTGAGGTCTTTTTCCAGGCACAAAAAAAACCGACAGCAATGTCGGTTTTTTTGTGGCCGCTCGGTTACTTGACCAGACGCCAAGTCCACGGATAGCGATAGGCAATGCCCTTGTTGGCCTTGATCCCGGCAATGATCGTCAGTATCAACGCCCCTATCACCAGTACGGTCATCAGCAAAAAGCCGACCACCACGAAGCCCAGCACCAGACACACCAACCAGGCGATGGCCACGGTGATCTGAAAATTCAGGGCTTCCTTGCCCTGATCATCGATAAGCGGGTCCACATCCTTCTTGAACTGCCACAGGATCAGCGGCCCCAACACGCTGCCGAAGGGGAACACCAACCCTGCAAACGCCGCGAAATGACACAGCATTGCCAACTGGCGTACTTCCTTGGACGGTGCCGGAACCGGCAATTGGCTGTCATTCATGGCGCTTCTCCTTGGGGCGGGCTTAGTCAGCGAGTGCAGCGGTTTGCAGTGCAAAGATTTCGGTCATGCCCTTCTGGGCCAGGGCCAGCATCGCGTTCAGCTCAGCCGGCTGGAATGGCGCGCCTTCGGCGGTGCCCTGCACTTCGATGAAACCACCGGTGCTGGTCATGACCACGTTCAGATCGGTCTCGGCGGCCGAGTCTTCCAGGTAATCCAGGTCCAGCACAGGCTCGCCCTGGTACATGCCGACCGACACAGCTGCGATCATCTGCTTGAGCGGGTCACCCGCCTTGAGGCCGCCGCGCTTCTTGATCACTTTCAATGCGTCGACCAGGGCTACCATGGCGCCAGTGATGGATGCAGTACGGGTACCGCCATCAGCCTGGATCACGTCGCAGTCGACGTAAAGGGTCACGTCGCCCAATTTGGACATGTCCAGCGCGGCACGCAGGGAACGGCCGATCAGGCGCTGGATTTCCAGGGTACGCCCGCCTTGCTTGCCACGGCTGGCTTCACGCTGGTTACGCTCACCGGTGGCGCGCGGCAACATGCCGTACTCTGCGGTCAACCAGCCCTGGCCTTGGCCCTTGAGGAAGCGCGGCACGCCGTTTTCGACGCTGACGGTGCAAATCACCTTGGTATCGCCAAACTCGACCAGTACGGATCCCTCGGCGTGTTTGGTGTAGTTGCGGGTGATGCGGATCGAGCGGAGCTGATCGGCAGCGCGACCACTTGGACGTTTCATAGGGGATACCTGTACTGAGGACGAAAAACTGCCGAGCATTATAGAGCCGCGAGCCGATTCGGGGCACTTCTAAAAATTCGGTTACGAATGCGCATGTTTGGGCGCCTCCTGCGCACTGCGCTACAATCCTGCGCCTCTCGACTGTAGGAGCGAGCTTGCTCGCTCCTACAGGTCGGCCTAGCCAATCTCTATCTATCCAACACGAGGTACCTCCATGGTGCACAGCATGACCGCCTTCGCCCGTGTCGAAAAAGCCGGGGTTCAAGGCACCCTCAGCTGGGAATTGCGCTCGGTCAACAGCCGTTACCTGGAGCCACACCTGCGCCTGCCCGAGTCGTTCCGCGACCTCGAAGGCGCCGTTCGTGAAGCGCTGCGCCAGGGCATTTCCCGTGGCAAGCTGGAATGCACCCTGCGTTTTACCGAAGAAACCACCGGCAAACCGCTGCAGCTGGACCGCGACCGCGCCGCACAACTGGTTGCCGCCGCCGAAACCATCGCCGGCCTGATCAAGCAACCGGCCGCGCTGAACCCTCTGGAAGTCCTGGCCTGGCCCGGCGTACTGGTGGGCGACGCAACCGACCCGCAGGCCCTGAACGCCGAAGCCCTCGCGCTGTTCAACCAGGGCCTGAAGGAGCTCAAGGCCGGCCGTGAGCGCGAAGGCGCTGAACTGGCGCGCCTGATCAACGAGCGTCTGACATCGATCGAAGCCGATGTGGTCACCCTGCGCGAACTGGTGCCGCAGATGCTTGCTACCCAACGCCAGAAGATCCTCGACCGCTTCACCGACATGAAAGCCGACCTTGACCCGACGCGTCTGGAACAGGAAATGGTCCTGCTTGCCCAGAAAAGCGACGTGGCCGAAGAACTCGACCGCCTGAGCACCCACATTCTTGAAGTACGCCGCGTGCTCAAGTCCGGTGGCGCCGCCGGTCGGCGCCTGGACTTCCTGATGCAGGAACTCAACCGCGAAGCCAATACACTGGGCTCCAAGGCGTTCGATCCGCGCAGCACCACGGCGGCGGTCAACCTCAAAGTGTTGATCGAGCAAATGCGCGAACAAGTACAGAATATTGAGTAAGGCAACCTCCATGACCCACAGCACCGGCACCCTTTACATCATTTCCGCCCCTTCGGGCGCGGGCAAAAGCAGCCTGGTCAAAGCCTTGACCGACGCTGACGAGCAGATCCGCATTTCGGTGTCGCACACCACTCGCGCCATGCGCCCGGGCGAAGTGAACGGCGTGCACTATCACTTCGTCGAGCGTACCGAATTCGTCAAGATGATCGAACACGGCGACTTCCTGGAGCGCGCCGAAGTCTTCGGCAACCTCTACGGCACCTCCCAAAGTCATCTGCAGCAGACCCTGGACGAAGGCCACGACCTGATTCTGGAAATCGATTGGCAGGGCGCCGAGCAAGTGCGCCAATTGATGCCCAAGGCACGCTCGATCTTTATCCTGCCGCCGTCGCTTGAAGCGTTGCACCAGCGCCTGACCAACCGTGGCCAGGACAGCGACGAGATCATCGAAGGGCGTATGCGTGAAGCCGTCAGCGAAATGAGCCACTATGTCGACTACGACTACCTGATCATCAATGACGATTTTGCCCACGCCTTGGATGATTTGAAGGCGATTTTCCGTGCCAATCAGCTCCAGCAAAAGCGTCAACAGCAGCGTTTCGGCAAATTACTCGCCGAACTGCTCGGCTGATTGGCTCTTCCCAAAACCGCTGCAAGGGCCTTACATTGGCACTTGTAGCGGTTTTGCGAGAGCCTGCGAAAAATCAGCGCTTCCCTAAACGCTGGTGATTTTTTAAACTGCTCAGTCCGCTCGCCCAACCGGGCAGCGCGCATCTTGCATTCGCTCCGAGGAATACCATGGCCCGCGTAACCGTTGAAGACTGCCTAGAACACGTGGATAACCGCTTTGAGCTGGTCATGCTCTCTACCAAGCGTGCCCGTCAACTGGCCACTGGCGGCAAAGAGCCCCTGGTCCAGTGGGAAAACGACAAGCCTACCGTTGTAGCCCTGCGTGAAATCGCTGAAGGCCTGATGAGCTACGAGTTCATTGCCAACGCCGAAATCGTTGAAGACGAACCGCTGTTTGCAGCGTTCGAGGACGAGTCCAACGAGGCCGTCTAAGCCTATGCCAGGTCGACGTAGCACGGCGCAGGGTCACAGTCATCGGCAGGAGTTCACACTTTGCCGAGCATAGACGCCCTCGCCGATCGCTTATCGGCCTACCTCGGCCCCGACCAGGTCAACCTGGTCCGCCGAGCGTATTTCTACGCCGAACAAGCCCACGACGGCCAACGCCGACGTAGCGGTGAGGCGTACGTCACCCATCCCCTTGCGGTGGCAAATATCCTGGCCGACATGCACATGGACCATCAGAGCCTGATGGCCGCGATGCTGCATGACGTGATCGAAGACACCGGCATTGCCAAGGAAGCGCTCAGCGCGCAATTTGGCGAAACCGTGGCCGAACTGGTCGACGGGGTCAGCAAACTGACCCAGATGAACTTCGAGACCAAGGCCGAAGCCCAGGCGGAAAACTTCCAGAAGATGGCCATGGCCATGGCCCGAGACATTCGGGTGATCCTGGTCAAGCTGGCCGACCGGCTGCACAACATGCGCACGCTGGAAGTGCTGTCCGGCGAAAAGCGTCGGCGCATCGCCAAGGAAACCCTGGAAATCTACGCGCCCATCGCCAACCGGCTGGGCATGCACGCCATTCGTATCGAATTCGAAGACCTTGGTTTCAAAGCCATGCACCCGATGCGTTCGGCGCGCATCTACCAGGCGGTCAAACGCGCCCGGGGCAATCGCAAGGAAATCGTCAACAAGATCGAAGAATCCCTGAGCCATTGCCTGGCGATCGACGAGATCGAAGGCGAGGTCAGTGGCCGCCAGAAGCACATCTACGGCATCTACAAGAAGATGCGTGGCAAGCGCCGGGCCTTCAACGAGATCATGGACGTGTACGCGTTCCGGATCATCGTCGACAAGGTCGATACCTGCTACCGCGTGCTGGGCGCTGTACATAATTTGTACAAACCCTTGCCGGGCCGCTTCAAGGACTACATCGCGATCCCCAAGGCCAACGGCTATCAGTCGCTGCATACCACGCTGTTCGGTATGCATGGCGTGCCGATCGAGATTCAGATCCGTACCCGCGAAATGGAAGAGATGGCCAACAACGGCATCGCCGCCCATTGGCTGTACAAGTCCAGTGGCGACGAGCAGCCCAAAGGCACCCATGCCCGCGCCCGCCAGTGGGTCAAGGGCGTGCTGGAAATGCAGCAACGTGCCGGCAACTCCCTGGAATTCATCGAAAGCGTGAAGATCGACCTGTTCCCGGACGAGGTCTACGTGTTCACGCCCAAGGGCCGGATCATGGAGCTGCCCAAGGGCTCCACAGCGGTCGACTTTGCCTACGCGGTGCACACCGACGTCGGCAACAGCTGCATTGCCTGTCGGATCAATCGTCGTCTCGCGCCGCTGTCCGAGCCCCTGCAAAGCGGCTCCACGGTCGAGATCGTCAGTGCTCCGGGCGCTCGCCCCAACCCGGCATGGCTGAACTTCGTGGTCACCGGCAAGGCCCGTACGCATATTCGCCACGCCCTGAAACTGCAGCGTCGCTCCGAGTCCATCAGCCTGGGCGAGCGCCTGCTGAACAAGGTGCTCAACGGCTTCGACAGCGCCCTGGACAAGATTGCGCAAGAGCGCGTGCAGGCGATGCTTCATGAGTATCGCCAGGAAACCATCGAAGACCTGCTCGAAGATATCGGCCTGGGCAACCGCATGGCCTACGTGGTCGCCCGTCGCTTGCTGGGCGAAGGCGAACAACTGCCGAGCCCGGAAGGCCCGCTGGCGATTCGCGGCACCGAGGGTCTGGTGCTCAGTTACGCAAAATGTTGCACACCGATTCCGGGCGACCCGATTGTCGGCCACCTGTCCGCGGGCAAGGGCATGGTGGTGCACCTGGACAACTGCCGCAATATCACCGAAATCCGCCACAACCCGGAAAAATGCATCCAGCTCTCGTGGGCCAAGGATGTCACCGGCGAGTTCAACGTCGAGCTGCGGGTGGAGCTGGAACACCAGCGCGGCCTGATCGCCCTGCTGGCCAGCAGCGTCAACGCGGCCGACGGCAATATCGAGAAAATCAGCATGGACGAACGTGATGGTCGCATCAGCGTGGTCCAACTGGTGGTCAGTGTGCACGACCGCGTGCACCTGGCCCGCGTGATCAAGAAACTGCGCGCCTTGACCGGTGTGATCCGCATCACCCGTATGCGTGCATAACCGATCCATTACAAGGAGTCATTCATGACCAAGACAGTTATCACCAGCGATAAAGCCCCAGCCGCCATCGGCACCTACTCCCAGGCGATCAAGGCGGGCAACACCGTCTACATGTCCGGCCAGATTCCGCTGGACCCAAAGACCATGGAACTGGTTGAAGGCTTCGAAGCCCAGACCGTACAAGTCTTCGAAAACCTCAAGTCCGTGGCCGAAGCTGCCGGTGGTTCGTTCAAGGACATCGTCAAGCTGAACATCTTCCTCACCGACCTGAGCCATTTTGCCAAGGTCAACGAGATCATGGGCAAGTACTTCGAACAACCCTACCCAGCCCGCGCCGCCATCGGCGTTGCCGCCCTGCCAAAGGGCGCACAGGTTGAGATGGACGCCATTCTGGTCATCGAGTAAAACACCCGGCGCAGCCCCAAAAGGCTGCGCCGGCTTCGCTTCATAAGGATTTCGTAATGCGCAAAGCGCTTGTAGCCTCTTCGTTGCTCGCACTGTTGCTCGGCGGTTGTGCCAGCAACCCGGCCGATCTGGACGTAAGCGGTACCTGGATCAACCAGGCCGCCATCGACGCGGCAGCCAAGGGCGGCCCTTTGCGTGAAGCCCTGCAATCCTATGGCCCCAACCTTGAGTGGGAGGTCAACACCAAGGCGTTGCAGGCGCGCTACTACAACGGTTTTGAAGTAGCGGAAGGCAAGTTGTCGGGTGAAAAACCCGGCGCGTGGAGCGTGGACTTCTACGGCAGCTCCGCTACCGAACTCAAGCGCAAAGGCAAACAATTGCTGCAAGTGGCCAACGACAATGAGCCAGAGCAGCTGTTCGCCCGCGCCAAAGACCCGGCCCCCGAAGGCGCACCACTGGGTGCCAACTTCGAACGGGCACTGTATGCGGCCTACATGGGCGGCGACTGGAAGATAACCGACGGCACCGGCAACGGCGCCACAGTGCAGTTCCAGGCTGACGGCAAGATTGCCGGTCTGCCTGGCGTTGACCGTTACTCACTGTGCCTGGCGGGTGATTGCGCCTCCATGAGCGGCGGCTACGACAGCATCTGGCTGCAACTGAACGGCCAGGGCAACCCATGGATTTTCGTACGCAAGGGTGAGCAGCTGGAAATCTTCCAGGCGATCAACACCGCGCAGGCCGATGAAGTGCCTTCGTTTACTCCAGGCCCGCGCCAATGGCTGCTTGAAAAGTAATAACAGCCTCGCCCAAATCCAAATGTGGGAGCTGGGTATTACACCCAACAAAGATGTGATTGATATACCGCTATCGCAGGCAAGCCAGCTCCCACATTTTTTGCCGCGCTTCAGCCTTTCAGAATCGCCGCATAGCCTTCCCGGTAAGTCGGGTAAGTCGGCACCCAGCCCAACGCCTTGATACGCGCATTACTGCACTGCTTGCTCCCCGCACGCCGCACACTGGCGTCCTCGGCCCATTCGGTCACACCCAGGTACTCGCGCAACCAGGCCACCACCTCGGCTAGCGGTGCCGGCGCATCGTCAACGCCGATGTAGACCTTGTCCAGCGAACCGCCTTTTTCCACATGCCGCAGCAAGAAGGCGAGCAGGCCCGCGGCGTCATCGGCGTGGATACGATTGCCATACAGCGGCGGATCAACCGCTACGCGGTAGCCTTGACGCACCTGGGTCAGCAGCCATTCACGACCCGGGCCGTAAATCCCAGTCAGCCGCACGATGGTGGCCGGAATACCACTATTGAGCGCCACTTGCTCAGCTTCCAGCATCACCTGCCCGGAATAACCCTTCGCTTGCGTCTCTGACGTTTCGTCGACCCACTCGCCGTTCTGCTGCCCATACACACTGCTGCTGGAGACAAACAGCAAATGCTTGGGCGTCTGGCCGTAGTCGTCCAGCCACTCCAATACATGCTGCAACCCTTGCACGTAGGCGGCGCGATAGCCGGCCTCGTCGTGGTCGGTGGCAGCGGCGCAGTACACCAGATAATCCACCCCGCCGATTGGCCAGGTGTCCGGACAGTCCTTTTTGAACAGATCGCCGGCAATGCCGATCACGCCGTCGGGCAGGCGTGAAATATCGCGGCGCAGGCCGTGGACCTCCCATTCCGAGGCCAGCAATTGGCTAGCCAGCCGACTACCCACATCACCGCAACCGGCAATCACAACAGAAGGCGCAGACATCATAAAACTCCATTCTCAAAGGCGCAGATTAGCCGCGCGAGTGGATCAACGGCCAGTGAAAAGCGAAATAAAGTAACAGTGCCACTTTAGTTAACAAGAATTACTTGCAATAATAACCACCCATTTGTCCTCGACCCCCCTCGGTCTGGAAGGACGATCACCCATTTTTTCTCTCAGGTCCGGCCAGCATGACATGTAATACAACCCCCGCTTCGCCAACCAAGCCTCACAGCCCATCCCGCGCCTGGCGTGCGATTGCTGCGATGCTGTTCAGCGTCCTGCTGGCACCGACCGCCGCATTCGCTGATGCCACCGCCCCCGCCACTCCGGCGGCTACCGAGCAGAATGCTGCTGCGCCAGCGGCGGCTCCAGCTCCAGCCGCTACCGACCCGGCCCAGGCCACGGGCGACGCCGCACCTGCCAACGAAACCGGCGTTGTGCTGGAAGAAGACAACACCCTGGGTATGGCCCATGACCTGTCGCCATGGGGCATGTACCAGAATGCCGACGTAGTGGTGAAGGTTGTGATGATCGGCCTGGCCATCGCCTCGATCATCACCTGGACCATCTGGATTGCCAAAGGCTTCGAGCTGCTGGGCGCCAAGCGTCGTCTGCGCGCTGAAATCGTCCACCTGAAAAAAGCCACTACCCTCAAGGAAGCGAGCGAAACCGCAACCAAAAAGGGCACCCTGGCCAACACCCTGGTGCACGACGCGCTGGAAGAAATGCGCCTGTCGGCCAACACCCGCGAAAAAGAAGGCATCAAGGAACGCGTGGCTTTCCGCCTGGAGCGCCTGGTTGCCGCCTGCGGCCGTAACATGAGCAGCGGCACCGGCGTACTCGCCACCATCGGTTCCACCGCGCCGTTTGTCGGCCTGTTCGGCACCGTATGGGGCATCATGAACAGCTTCATCGGCATCGCCAAAACCCAGACCACCAACCTCGCCGTCGTTGCCCCCGGCATCGCCGAAGCCCTGCTGGCTACTGCCCTGGGCCTGGTTGCCGCGATCCCTGCGGTGGTGATCTACAACGTCTTCGCCCGTTCGATCGCCGGCTACAAGGCTCAGGTATCGGATGCGTCGGCAGAAGTCCTGCTGCTGGTCAGCCGTGACCTCGATCACCTGCCTACCGAGCGCAGCTCGCAACCGCACATGGTGAAAGTGGGGTAATCGGCCATGGGCCTGCATTTGAATCAAGGCGACGACGAACTCGTCGAGAACCACGAAATCAACGTTACGCCGTTTATCGACGTGATGCTGGTGCTGCTGATCATCTTCATGGTGGCTGCACCGTTGGCCACCGTGGACATCAAGGTTGACCTGCCCGCCTCCAGCGCCAAGCCGGCGCCGCGGCCGGAGAAGCCGATTTTCCTCAGCGTCAAGGCGGACCAACGCCTGTTCCTGGGCGAAGAAGAAGTCAAGGCTGAAACCCTGGGGCCGGTGCTCGACGCCAAGACCCAGGGCAAGAAAGACACGACAATCTTCTTCCAGGCCGACAAGGGCGTGGACTACGGCGACCTGATGAGTGTGATGGATGCCCTGCGGGCAGCCGGCTACCTCAAGGTAGGCCTGGTCGGACTTGAGACGGCAGCCAAGAAATGATCACGACGCGCCACAAACTGACGCGTTACGGCACCAGCCTCGCCGTCGTGCTGGGCGTGCATGCCGTCGCGATCATCATCGCGCTCCAATGGTCCGCGCCGCAGGTGATCCAGTTACCGCCGGCCGCGATGGTCATCGACCTGGCGCCGCTGCCAGCGCCACCGCCGCCTCCGGCACCGCCCAAGGTCGTGGCGCCACCGCCGCCGCCAGTTGAGGAGCTGCCGCTGCCGAAATTGGCCGAGGCGCCCAAACCAACGATCCAGGTGCCCAAGCCGGTCAAGCCCAAACCCAAGCCGCAACCGCCCAAGCCAGTGGAGAAGAAGCCCGATCCGCCCAAGGAGAAACCTTCCGAGGAGCCTCCAAGCGAAACGCCGCCGAGCAACGCGCCTGCGCAAAAATCCGCCCAGCCTGCGCCCGGGCCATCGGCACAGCAGCTTGCTGCCCAGGCATCCTGGCAAAGTACCCTGCTGGCGCACCTGCAGAAGTACAAGAAGTACCCGCCGGGCGCCCAGCAACGTGGCAAGGAAGGCATGAACCGCTTGCGTTTCGTGGTCGATGGCGAAGGCAATGTACTGTCCTACGAACTGGAAGGCCGCTCCGGCAACGCCGACCTGGACCGTGCGACCCTGGAGATGATCCGCAAGGCTCAACCCTTGCCCAAACCGCCAGCCGACTTGTTGAAAAACGGCAGTGTCGAACTGGTCGCACCCTTCGTTTACAACATCGATAAACGTCGCCGCTAGCAGAGCAATGTGGGAGGGGCTCGCACCCTCCCGCATCGTCTTTCACCGCGACAACAATTTCCGACATTCCCCACTCAATCCCCAGCAAAGTTCTGATAACGTGCGTCTATCGATTGCAGCCGGTATGCTTGGCCCGCAACTTCATGGACGCCCGCTATGACTCTTACAGAATTACGCTACATCGTGACCCTCGCCCAAGAACAGCACTTCGGCCATGCCGCCGAGCGTTGCCACGTCAGCCAGCCGACGCTGTCGGTGGGCGTGAAAAAGCTTGAAGACGAACTCGGTGTGCTGATTTTCGAGCGCAGCAAGAGCGCCGTGCGCCTCACCCCAGTGGGCGAAGGCATCGTTGCCCAGGCCCAGAAGGTCCTGGAGCAGGCGCAAAGCATTCGCGAGCTGGCCCAGGCCGGCAAGAACCAGCTGACCGCACCGCTCAAAGTCGGCGCGATCTACACTGTCGGCCCTTACCTGTTCCCGCACCTGATCCCGCAACTGCACCGCGTCGCGCCGCAGATGCCGCTGTATATCGAAGAAAACTTCACTCACGTGCTGCGCGACAAACTGCGCAACGGCGAGTTGGACGCGATCATCATCGCCCTGCCGTTCAACGAGGCGGACGTGCTGACCCTGCCGCTCTACGACGAGCCGTTCTACGTGCTGATGCCGGCCTCGCACCCGTGGACCAAAAAGGACACCATCGATGCCGGCCTGCTCAACGACAAGAGCCTGCTGCTGCTCGGCGAAGGCCACTGCTTCCGCGACCAGGTACTGGAAGCCTGCCCGACCCTGACCAAGGGCAACGACGGCGCCAAGCACACCACGGTGGAATCCAGCTCCCTGGAAACCATTCGCCATATGGTCGCTTCCGGCCTGGGTATTTCGATCCTGCCGCTGTCAGCGGTGGACAGCCATCACTACGCTCAAGGCGTGATCGAAGTTCGCCCACTCACGCCTCCGGTGCCGTTCCGTACCGTGGCGATCGCCTGGCGCGCCAGCTTCCCACGCCCCAAGGCAATTGAGATCCTCGCCGACTCGATTCGCCTGTGTTCGGTGGCCAAGCCGCCCGCTGCGAGCTAAGCAACCGTATGACTGAGCTGTCGCAGGTGTCGGTGACGGCACTCAAGGGTGTCGGTGACGCCATGGCCGAGAAGTTGGCCAAGGTCGGCCTGGAAAACCTCCAGGACGTGCTGTTCCACTTGCCCCTACGTTATCAGGACCGCACCCGCGTCGTGCCCATCGGCCATTTGCGCCCAGGCCAGGATGCGGTGGTCGAAGGCACTGTCAGCGGCGCTGACGTGGTGATGGGCAAGCGCCGCAGCCTGGTGGTGCGCCTGCAGGATGGTACTGGCGGCTTGAGCCTGCGCTTCTACCATTTCAGCAACGCGCAGAAAGAAGGCCTCAAGCGTGGCACCCGTGTGCGCTGCTACGGTGAGGCACGTCCCGGTGCATCGGGCCTGGAGATCTACCACCCGGAATACCGCGCCATCACCGGCGACGAACCGCCACCGGTGGACACCACCCTCACGCCGATCTACCCGCTGACCGAGGGCCTGACCCAGCAACGCCTGCGCCAACTGTGCATGCAAACCCTGACCATGCTCGGCCCGCAAAGCCTGCCCGACTGGCTGCCCCTGGAGCTGGCCCGCGACTATCAACTGGCGCCCCTGGCCGATGCGATCCGCTACCTGCATCACCCGCCCGCCGATGCCGATGTGGACGAACTCGCCCTCGGCCATCACTGGGCCCAGCATCGCCTGGCCTTCGAAGAGCTGTTGACCCACCAACTGTCCCAGCAGCGCCTGCGTGAAAGCATGCGTTCCCTGCGTGCGCCGGCGATGCCCAAGGCTACGCGGCTTCCCGCGCAATACCTGGCCAACCTCGGCTTTGCGCCGACCGGAGCACAGCAGCGCGTGGGCAATGAGATCGCCTACGACCTCAGCCAGCAAGAACCCATGCTGCGCCTGATCCAGGGCGACGTGGGCGCAGGCAAAACCGTGGTCGCCGCCCTCGCCGCCTTGCAAGCACTGGAGGCGGGTTACCAAGTCGCGCTGATGGCGCCGACAGAAATTCTCGCCGAACAACACTTCATCACCTTCAAGCACTGGCTCGAGCCGCTGGGCCTGGAAGTGGCGTGGCTGGCCGGCAAGCTCAAAGGCAAGAACCGTGCGAGCGCCCTGGAGCAAATCGCTGCCGGCGCGCCGATGGTGGTGGGCACCCATGCGCTGTTCCAGGACGAAGTGCAGTTCAAGAACCTCGCGCTGGTGATCATCGACGAGCAGCATCGCTTCGGCGTGCAACAGCGCCTGGCCCTGCGCCAGAAAGGCGTGGGCGGGCGCATGAACCCGCACCAGTTGATCATGACCGCCACCCCGATCCCGCGCACCCTGGCCATGAGCGCCTACGCCGATCTCGACACCTCGATCCTCGATGAATTGCCGCCCGGGCGTACGCCGGTCAACACCGTGCTGGTCACCGACACCCGGCGCGTGGAGGTGATCGAGCGCGTGCGCGGCGCCTGCGCCGAAGGCCGGCAGGCGTACTGGGTCTGTACCTTGATTGAAGAGTCCGAAGAGCTGACCTGCCAAGCCGCCGAAACCACTTACGAAGACCTCACCAGCGCCCTGGGCGAACTCAAGGTCGGGCTGATCCATGGCCGCATGAAACCGGCAGAGAAAGCCGCAGTGATGGCCGAGTTCAAGGCCGGCAACCTGCAATTGCTGGTGGCTACCACGGTGATCGAAGTGGGCGTGGACGTGCCCAACGCCAGCCTGATGATCATCGAAAACCCCGAACGCCTGGGCCTGGCGCAACTGCACCAATTGCGCGGCCGGGTCGGCCGGGGCAGCGCTGCCAGCCATTGCGTGCTGTTGTATCACCCGCCGCTGTCGCAGATCGGCCGCCAGCGCCTGGGCATCATGCGCGAAACCAACGACGGGTTTGTCATCGCCGAAAAAGACCTCGAACTGCGCGGCCCGGGTGAAATGCTCGGCACACGCCAGACCGGTCTGCTGCAATTCAAGGTCGCTGACCTGATGCGTGACGCCGACTTGTTGCCTGCTGTGCGCGACGCCGCGCAAGCCTTGTTGGAACGCTGGCCCGAACATGTCAGCCCGCTGCTGGATCGCTGGCTGCGGCACGGGCAGCAATACGGCCAAGTGTGACGCCCGACGCACTTATCCGACCATCACCCGTATCAAGCTGGTTATACTCCAATGACTGTAAGAAATTGGATCAGGCCATGTCAGAAGTTGCCCTCGCCACAGCCCCACTGACCGCCCCGCCGGTCATTCGGGCGCTGCTCGCAAAGCTCGCCGTCCCCTACACGGAAGTCGCCGAACACGCGGGCCTGAACCCTGCGCGAAAGGTCCAGGCGGTGTTGCTTGAGGATGCGGTCGGTGCACTCATGGTGCTGTTCCCTCAAAGCCAGTTGCTTGACCTCAACCGCCTCACCGAACTCACTGGTCGCCGTCTCACGGCCGTAGCCCCGGAGCGGGTCGAGCGTATGCTTGGCAAGCATGACCTGAGCCTGCTGCCCGGGCTGCCGCCGCTCACTAGTTCACCTTGCCTGTATGAAGGCAGCCTGCTCAACGAGCCGAGCCTGCTGGTGCATTCGGGCGAAGCCGGGTTGTTGCTGGAAATCCCCAGTGACGCCTTCAAGAGCCTGCTCACCAAGGCCAGTGCCGCCCAGTTCGGCGAGCCATTGAGCAACATTCGCCCGAACCTGGACCGCCCCAATGATGACCGCGAGGAAATCACCCAGGCGATGCAGGCGTTCACCGCCCGCCGCATTCAGCAACGCCTGGAAGCGACCATCGAGATTCCACCGCTGGCCGACACGGCGCAAAAGATCATCAAGCTGCGCGTAGATCCCAACGCCACCATCGATGACATCACCGGCGTGGTGGAAACCGACCCGGCGCTGGCCGCCCAGGTGGTGAGTTGGGCCGCGTCGCCCTACTACGCCTCGCCGGGCAAGATCCGTTCAGTCGAAGACGCCATCGTGCGCGTACTGGGCTTCGATCTGGTGATCAACCTGGCGCTCGGCCTGGCACTGGGCAAAACCCTGAGCCTGCCCAAAGACCGTCCGCATCAGTCCACCCCGTACTGGCATCAGTCGATCTACACCGCTGCCGTGATCGAGGGGCTGACCCGCGCCATGCCCCGTGCCCAGCGCCCGGAAGCCGGCCTGACCTACCTGGCCGGGCTGTTGCACAACTTCGGCTACCTGCTGCTGGCCCATGTGTTCCCACCGCATTTCTCGCTGATCTGCCGACACCTGGAGGTCAACCCGCACCTGTGCCACAGCTATGTCGAGCAACATTTGCTGGGGATCAGCCGCGAGCAGATCGGTGCGTGGCTGATGCGCTACTGGGACATGCCGGATGAGTTGTCCACGGCCCTGCGCTTCCAGCACGATCCGACCTATGACGGGCAATATGCCGAGTATCCGAACTTGGTGTGTCTGGCGGTGCGATTGTTGCGTAGCCGGGGGATTGGATCGGGGCCAGATGAGGCGATTCCGGATGCGTTGCTGGAGCGTTTGGGCTTGAGCCGGGAAAAAGCTGAGGAAGTGGTCGCCAAGGTGTTGGATGCCGAGGTGCTGTTGCGCGAGTTGGCATCGCAGTTCAGCCAGGGCTAAATCTTTCACCTGATAAACCGCTATCGCAGGCAAGCCAGCCCCCACAGTTGACCGAGTTCCAGCGTTGGAACGCAGCCAGACTGTGGGAGCTGGCTTGCCTGCGATGAATCCAACTCGGTATACCTGAAAACCCTACTTCTTTTTCTTCGGCTTCAAATACTTGGTCAGCCCTTGAAACCAGATCACCAGCGCCGGGTTGCCCTTGATCTGAATCGACTTGTCCTGAATCCCCGTCATGAACGCCAGTTGCTTGTTCTTCGCCTGCATCGTGGCAAAACCGTAGGCGGCATCCTTGAAAGCAATCGCAAAGGCAGGCTCAGGGTGAACACCTGAACGGCTGGTGATGCGCTGGTCTTTGACAATGAAGTGACGGGCAACCTTGCCGTCGAGGGTCTGCAGCTGGAAGGCCAGGTCTTTGTCACCCAGTTGCTGCTGGAAGGCGGGATTGGTGCGGCTGGCTTTGCCCATCATCAGGCCAAGCACCCACAGAAGAAGACGAAATTTCATGCACACGGCCTCGGTGTATTTATTGGAGTGGCCGCAGCAGTGTAACGATTTGCAAATAGAACGCCACCGATCTTGCGCTTTAGGCGCAGATCGGCTGGCGTTTAACGCTTATAGCAACAAGTGCTTAGACGTTAGGGCAAGGTACCGGCGCCCAGTCAACCAGGTTCGGGTTGGTGCAGTTGAGCTTGAGCTGGGAATCACCCGCGTTGGCTACCTGCTTGCTTTCAGCTTGCTTGGCCTGGGCCGTTTGCAAGGTCTTCTCGGTGGTGACCGCTTCTTTCGGCACGGTTGGCAGCACCGGCTTTTTCGGTGGCTTGGTGCCCGCGCCTTTCTTCTTGGTCGGCGTCACGACAGGCGCCGCATCGGCCTGGGCCACGGTGACCACGTCGGCACGCTGCACGCCGACTTGCTGCAGATCTTTTTCGTAAGCCTGAGTGTAGTTGTTCAGGTCTTCGCTGGCTTTGCCGTTGACTGCGACGATCAGGTCATTGGATTCCTTCAAGCCCGAGACGATTTCCGCCAGGCGCTTGCGGCCTTCGGTATCGTTGACGGTCTTGGCCTTGCGGTCGGCCACAAGCTTGGTGAACGCACTCTGGTAGCACTGCTGCGACGCCTTGGCGTAGGCGGTGCTGCGGTCGATGTCGGAGACGCTTTTATTCACGTCAGCGGCATAGGAGGCGATGCGCTGGTTGTCATCGGCGATCTGCTTCTGACGTTCGGTGTAGTAACCCGCCGCGCCGCCGGCCAGGGCGCCACCGGCAGCACCGATGGCGGCATTACGGCCACGTTTTTCCTTGTCGCCGGTCAGCGCGCCCAACAACGCACCGCCGGCCGCGCCGATGGCGGCACCGGTCACCACCGACTTGGTCATGTTCGAGTCGGTGGCACGCAGGTGCTGCACCGGCTCGTAGCAGTTGGGGTAGTACTCGACCTTGGTGCTCGACGCGACCTTGGACGCAGGCGACGTAGCGCAACCGGTCAACACGGTGCTGAAACCGGCCGCGATCAGCAGCAGGTGACGCTTGGAAACCGACTTACGGGAAAAAAGCATAGATGTGATCTCTGTTAAGTTTGACTTGCCCAGCACGGCCCACCGCCGCCTGAGTCCCTTCCAAGCTCGCTAGACAGCCAACGATCAAGACCGCTGACCGCTCGCTGCGAGCAATTCCTTCAAGATCGTTGCCGGGTCGGCCCGCTGTTGCTTGCGGTAGTTGCCGACATGGCGAACGAACAGTGTCGCGCGCGTCACCAGGCTTTTGCCGAGCACTGGCTTGCGATCCAACTCTTCCTTGACCCGTTGAAACTGCGCCTGGATCACCGCATCGGTGTAGCGCGTGCCGGTGGCCAGGTTGTCGATATAAATCGCCACCGCGCCGTCGAGGGCGCTGCGTCCATTGGCAATGGCGGTGGCGAACAGCTGCGCGCTGGCTTCGTCCTTGCTGTCGACGGCCTGCTGGCGACTCTTCTGCAGGTTGGCCAGGCGAATGTTGTAGTTGCTGATGGTCTCGGCCACCAACGCCGCCGACTGGATCAGGTTGCCCGCGGCCTCTTCGCGCTGCTGGGCGATCAGCGAAACGTTGCGCTTGAGCTCTTCGTTGACCAGACCCAGCTCGGCCTGCAGCTTGGGGTCGACGCTGGCGGCGATGATGCTGTCCAGGCGCTTGGTCGGGTCCTGGGCGTCGTCGATGGCGTCGGTCAGCGCAGCGAGGCGGCCTTCCTTCTGCCATTGGGCAAACAACTCCTTGTAGCGCGAACGCGGCGCCGACAACGCGCCGATCGCCACGCGAAAGCCGGTGGTCTCGTTGCTTTGCTCGGTGCCATCGGCTGCAAACAATGGGTATTCGCGGCGCATACCGGTAAACAAGGTGCCCTCGCCTTCCAGATAATTGCCGCCCTTGACCACAAAGCCGCCATAGGTGCCCTGGCGTCGGCCGGCATGTACCAGCTGGAACGATTCCTGGACCATTTCCGCAGCGTTGCCGATCACGTCGAACAGGCCGATGGGGTTGGGCAATTTGGTGCCGATGGGCATCAGCCGTGCCGCCTGACCGGTGCCGCCGGCGACCTGGTTGAACACCGCGTAATCAGCCAGCGGGCCATCGCTTTCGCTGCCCTCGGCGCGCCGTGGATACAAGCGGCTTTCCAGGTCCTGACGGCTCACCGCCTGGCCGCCGCGTGCGGCGTATTCCCACTCAACCTCGGTAGGCAGGCGCACAAAGCCCAGGCCGCCGTCTTCGGCTGACGAACCGCGCCCGCTCACCGGCAACAACTCGCGGTGGTACTTCATCAGCCAGGCGCTGTACACCGCCGAAAAACGCTCGGCTTCAAAACGCGACAGCTTCACCTTGGGCAACCGCCCGGCCATGCCGGTGGGCGCGTCACACGCCGGTGCCGGTTCACCGCTGGCCAGGGACTGCGCCTGGCCCATCACCTGGGCATATTGGCGTGCAGTCACTTCGTACTTGCCGATGAAGTACAGCATGGGCTTGAGTGGGGTCTTGGCGTCGGTCTTGGGCATCAGCGGCGCGATGACCTTGTTCCAGGCCTTGGGCAAGTCCTTGAGGGTGAACTGGCCGTTGATGAAGTCGCGGCGATAACCGGAAATAAACGACTGCTGGTAACCGGCCTCGCCTTCGGCAAAGGGATAGCCGAGGCTGACTTCGCGGTCATCCAGGGTGCCCTGGGCCAGCACGTAGGCATAGCGGAACACCATGTTGCCTTCGCACGGCAGCGGCAAGCTCACGTCATCCGGCAACGGTTTCGGGTTGTCGAGCTTGTCGCTTGCCTCATCCGCCCAGGCCAGCGAGGCCAGGCTCAGCGCCACGCAGGCGCCCAGTAACTTATACATCTCTGATTCCTTCAGAAGCCTGGATACGCGCCACCCGCCACCCCCCACAGGCCGCCGCCACGGCGCTGACGCCGAGCACGGCAGCCAGGGCCAGGCCGTAGTGACGCGCCAACAGATGGCTGGCGTACTCGCCCGGCACCTGCACGAAGAGTTGATTCAAACCCGCTTCGGCCAGGCCATAGAGCCCAACACTGAGCAAGCCCGCAAAACCGGCGCTGTACAGCGCCTGCAACAGCACAAACAGCAACAGCGCGCCGGTGGAAAACCCCAGCAGGCGCAACACTGACAATTCCCGCCGCTTGCGCGCGACCGCCGCCAACGCGCCGGCAAAAATCGCCGCAAAGGCTCCGGCCAGGGCCAACCCGGCGATGATCCAGAACACAATCGACAGGTTGCGGCTCAACGACTGCACTTGGGCGATGGTGTGCGCCTGGGTCGACACCAGCAGGTTCTGCCCGGCGAAATACACCCGCAGCGGTTCCACATCACTGAGGCTGCGCGCATACAGGCGAAACGCCGGATAGATACGCTGTTCGCTCACGCCCGCCACCTCGCCGTCCCAATGCAACGCCGGCACCGCACGGCCATCGCGATAATCTTCCGCCGCTTCCAGCAACGCTAAATCAGTCAACAGTCCATCACGGGCAAAGGCTTCCAACGGCAACACCGCCAGCACTTGCAACCGCGTGCGCTGGGCCTCGACGCGCCCCGCCACTTGCCGCGCAAAGCTGGTTTCCAGCCAGTCACCGGGCCTTGCCGCAAGCTTTTCGGCAGCGGTATGGCTGAGCACAATCTGATCCAAACCGTGAGGCATCGGTAAGCCTGCCAACAACGGATCACCCGCTGCGGTTGGCAACATTTCCAGGGTCAGCGCGCCCACTTGGGCCGTTGCCGCAATCTGCCGTGTGCGCGGCAAAGCAAACGCCACATCGCTGCGCTGCCCCAACTGCTCGATAAACGCTGCGCTGAATCGGCCACCGCCCAACGGGATAATTTCACGGGTAGCCGGATCGGTCTCCAAGCGTTCGGTCAAACTGCTAACCAGTCCAAATTTCAGGCCGAATAACACCAGCAATGGCGCGATAACCGCTACCAGCGCCAGCACCGAACAGGCCGACAGCCAACCGTCGTTGCGATAGTCCTGCCAGGCGAGTGAGGCAAGCAGACCGATGCGCATCAGCACGCCTCCCCGAGGGTTGCGGTGACGCCGCCGTCAGCATCGCGACGGCAACTGATACGCCGCACCTGCAAGCCACTGGCGCGGGCCAGGGGTTCGTCATGGGTGGCGATCACACAGGCCGCCCGCTGTTCACGGGCCCGGGCCAGCAGCGCCTGCATCACCCGCTCGGCGTTGAGCGGGTCGAGGGAAGCGGTCGGCTCATCCGCCAGCACCAGTTGCGGCGCATGGGCCAGGGCGCGGGCACAACTCACGCGCTGGCGCTGGCCCACCGACAACGCCGCCGGGCGCTTGGCCAACTGATCGCTGACCTGCAACTGCTCGGCCAGACGCGCCACGCTGCCGTCGTCCTTCAAGCCCAGCAATTGCCGGGACAAAGCGATATTGCCGCGCACATCCAGAAACCCCAGCAGCCCACCGGTTTGCGGTACATAGCCCAAGTGCTGGCTGCGCAACGCGGCCAGGGCGGATTGCCGGTCGGCACGCCACAGCGCGCCGATGTCCTGCTGGTTGAACGCAAACTGCCCGACCTGATCCGGCGCCAACACCAGCGCCAGCAGATCCAGCAACGTGCTTTTGCCGCAACCACTGGGGCCGACAATCGCCAGTTGTTCGCCCGCTTGCAGGTGCAACACCGGAATCACCAGGCTGTAGCGCTGGCTACCAACGCCCCGGCTCTTGTGCACTGCGCTCAGGTTCAACATTACGGCAGCGTCGACAGCGGCACGCGGTACAACGCATCACCCGGTTCGGCATCGCCGAAACGGACCCAGTTGGCCACGTCGTTATGGAAGGTTTCATACAGGCGGATTTTCGAATCCAGCTCGTCGATAAAGTCTTCCTGCTCGGCCACGCTCAACGACAACCACAAATCCTGGGTCATGTTCAGCGACTTGCTGCGGTACGGCAGGCCCTCCAGGTATTCACCGAGCAGACCGCCGTCGGCCAGGTTACCGCCCTTGCGCAGGGCTTGGGGGTCTCGGCTCATGTAGGCCGAGGCGCTGGCGATTTCCTGGAAGAAATCCTTGGGCGAGCTTTGGGTCTTGCGCGCCGCATCCACGATCAACTTCAGCGACTGTTGCAGGTCATTGAGTTGCAGCTTGGTCAGCATCACGCACACCTGGAACGCTGGCAGTGCCGGGTTGGTCAGGTCGCGGTCGGCGGTCCAGGCGCTGACCAGTTGCGGCGCCTGACTGGCGGTTTTGCGCCCGAGGAAGTCCATGTGCATGGCATAGCCGACCGCGGCGGATTTGTCCGCCAGGCTTGGCGCCGAACCGAGCAGCGGCACCGGTTGCGGCGTGTTGTTGCGCACCTGATGCACCAGGTCGGCGAACACTGTACCGATCTCATCGACGCGCTCACCCAGCTTGCGCACATCGCCTCCCGGCACTGGCGTGTACAGGTCACCGATCTGCGGGTTGGCGTCGGCGGTAAGGATGCGGTACTGGCTCTCGGCACCGGCGTGGGTTTTCTTGCCGACATCGGTGCGCAGATGCAGCGCGTAGATCTTGATCTGCTTGCCGAGTGCGGCCTGTCGCACTTCGGCTTCGTTCATCTGGGTAGCGGCGAACGGGTCGTTCTTGCGCAGCGCACCCGCGTCGGTGACCAGCAGGATGATGCGCCCGCCATAGCCCGACCAGTCCATGCCATCCACCGCCTGCATCACCCCGGCAAACGCATCTTCGTTGAAGGAATGGCTGGAGACGGTTGAGGCTTTGACCTGGCGCGCCATATCGAGGAAGCGCTGCGGATCGCGCCCCTGGTCGAGGCTGATCAGGGTCTTGGCGACATACTCAAGGCCAGGGGTTTTCTTGATGCTGCTGCGAAAGCCGACCAGGCCGAAGCTGACGCTGTCCAGTTCGCCGCGCTCTGCGATACGGGTTTGCAACTCGTGTACCACGTCGCGGATCTGGTCGATGTAGGGCTGCATCGACACCGTGGTATCCACCACCAGCACCACGGCGGTGCGGAATGCATCGGCATTGGCGCTGAGTGTCGGGGTCGCCGGTGTGGCAGCCGCGCTGCGGCCTGGGTCGATAGAGGCCACGTTGAGCAACTGCACCGGCTGGCCGTTTTCATCGAAGCTCTCTTTTGAGTCGAAAATCGGCAACAGGTAGAACTGGTTTTGCGGCACCGCGCTGGCGGCCGGCTCAAGGGCCAGGACTTGCTGGTTGTCCTCAGGGTTACTCTGCGCCTTGGTCAGCACGCTTTTCGCGGCGGCAGGATCGGCCAACAGTTTCTCCACCTCGCCGGATTGGCGCAGGAACATCACGGGCGCACGCCCCGAGCGCTCGGTGAACTTGAGCACCAGGCTTTGTTTCCAGTCGCTGACCTGGGCGGCCGGCAACCAACCGTCGCTGCGTCCATCGGTGGCGGCGCCCACGCGTACCCACGGGCTGCCATCCACTTCCTTGCGCTGGTACACGTAGAGCACGGAAAACGCCGGCAACGCTTTACCCGGCGCGCTGCCCGCGTCTGCTGAAAGCTGGGCGCCGGGCTTGCTGAGTACGCGCTGGAACAGGGTCTTCTTGCCCGCCATCAGCAACGGACGTTGACCGCCATCCACTGCAGCGACAGCCACCGGTGGCATCACCGTGGGCACCACGGCGGCTGGCGGCTGAGCCGGTTCATCGCTGCCACTCAACCACCAGTAGCTGGCGCCACCAATGGTCAACGCGACGGCGACCGCCACGGCGGCCAAGGCCAATACCGGACCACGGCGCTGCTCGGAGGGCGCACTGTGCTGGGTCGGCGTGACCACCGGTTGGCGCACTATTGGCTGCGGCTGCGGTTTATCAGTCGGAATGTCGATGGTGACAGGGGTCATGCCCGCCAGATCAAAGCTCAGAGGAATCGGCAGCGGCCGTACCAGCGTGGCGTCCGATTCATCCGCCGGCAGTTGATCCAGCGCCAACAACAACGCTGCCGCATCCGGATAACGCTGCGCCGGGTCTTTGGCCAACAACTTGCGCAGCACACCCTGGTAACGCCCGTGATGCACAGGCAATTCCGGCAACGGCTCAGTCAGGTGCGCCAGCGCAGTGGAAAGCGCATCGGTGCCGCTGTAGGGCAGCTTGCCGACGAGGATTTCGTACAGCACCACACCGAGTGCGTAGAGATCGGCGCGCCCGTCGATCTCCTGGCCCCGCGCCTGCTCGGGGCTCATGTAGCTGGGTGTACCCACGGCAAACCCGGCCTGCGTGAATTGGGTGCGGTCGTCCAGCGACTTGGCGATACCAAAGTCGGAAAGTACTGCGGTGCCATCGGCGCGGAACAGAATGTTCGCCGGCTTGACGTCGCGGTGCACCAAGCCCTGGGCATGGGCATAACCCAGCGCCGAGGCGATCTGGCGGATCAGCGTCACCCCCTGCTCCGGCGTCAGGCCGGCAGCGATGCGCTCCTTGAGCGTGCCGTTGGGCAGGTATTCCATGGCCATGTAATACAGCTCACCGACGTTGCCGATGTCATGGATGGTCACCGTGTGCGGGTGCGAAAGGCGCGCCAGGGTCTTGCCCTCACGCAGGAAGCGCTCGCAGAAACTCGGATCTGCCGCCAGCGCCGCGGCCATCACCTTCAACGCTACCTTGCGCTCCAGCGAACGCTGAGTCGCCAGGTACACGCTGGCCATGGCGCCTTCGCCGATCTCGCCTTCGATGTCATAACCTGGAATGACAATGTTCATGACGAAACCTTCACGACGAGGGTGGTGATGTTGTCCGGTGCGCCGCGATTGAGCCCCAGGTGCACCAGGCTGCGCACGATTTCATCCGGTGCGTCATGGCTGAGCACGTCGCGGATTTCGCGGTCTTCGACGGTCTTGTTCAGGCCGTCGCTGCACAACAGGTAGCTGTCGCCGGGAGCGATCAACAGTTCAACCGACGCCACGTCCAGTTGCGCTTCCACGCCGACAGCGCGGGTGACGATATTGGAGCGCGGATGGGTGCGGGCGTCAGCTTCGCTGAGCAAGCCGCTGTCTTGCAGGTCCTGCACGTAGCTGTGGTCGCGGGAGATGCTTTCCAGCACGCCGTCACGCAGGCGATACAAGCGACTGTCGCCGGCCCACAGGCACACACCGCGCAAGCCGCGGGCGGCAAATACCACTACCGTACTGCCCATCATGGTCACGCCACGGTTGGCGGTTTCTTCGCGTACAGCGGTGTTGATGCGCAGCAGGTCATTGCGCAGCGCCGCGGTGTATTCGTCGAGGGAGCGGCCCAGCGGTACATGGCGCAGGCTGTCGACAATCAAGCTGCTGACATAGTCCCCCGCGGCGTGCCCGCCCATGCCATCGGCCACCACCCACAGGCGGTTTTCCGGCAGGTCCAGAAAGGCATCTTCGTTGACTTGGCGAACCATGCCCACATGGCTTTTGCTCGCGGATTTGTACGTCGCGCCCATCTACACCACACCTTCTTGTCCGAGCAAAAACTGCGCAAAATCATTGGCGGCAGGCAAGCCCTGGCACCGTAATAAACCAGGTGAAATACGTTGCGAACCACGGCCCCACCACAGGCTCGCGCCCTCGCACGCCTGTTCGGCCAGTGCGGTCATGCGCTGATGGGGCACCGTAGCGGCCACGCGCTGCAGGCCGGCGAAACGGCTGTCGACCGCACGCGGCTCACTCGCAGGAATGCCCAGGGCGTCGATCCCCGCGTTGAAACTTTCGAAGGTAGCGCCACTGTCCAGGGTGCTGAGCAACAGCTCTTCGGCCTGCTCGAACCAGGTGTCCGGCCCGCCCACCAGGGAGGCGGGGTTGGTGTCGTGATCCAGCAAGGTGACCACGGCCAGCGGAAAATACCGCCCGACCCGATCAATGCTCGGCATCACCACGCCCGCCGCGGCATCGGGCCCGCATACGCCTGGCGCCAGTACGAAGCGCCACAACGGGCTGACCAGATACACGTTGAGCCAGTCACCGCCCAGGCTGTTCTGGCTGGCGAGCAAACCCGCCGCCAGCCAGCTGTCCCATGGGCCGATAAAGCTCTGGGGCAAGGCGCGGCTGACAAAGTCCCCGCGACTGGCCAGCTTGCCGTAGAAACCCACAGTCGTCATAGCCGCTCCGGCAGGCTGAAACCGCTGAGCACGCGGCTTCTGAACGGGTTGAAGGCACTGTTGGCGCGCAGCTCGTAGGCGATGCTCGCACCATCAACCCGCAGGCGCAGGTTGAAGCGGTCCGGCGAGTTGCCCGCGGTGAGGTCCGATTGCTCCAGCAGACGGAACCAGGCCCACGGGCCGTCCAGCGTGATACCGGAGCGACCACTGGCCGACGGCGGCATGATGGAAATACGCACCACGCCGATGCTGCCAGGGTTCGGCCATTGCATCGCTACCGGGCGGCTCGGGCCGTGGTCGTAGCTCAACTGCTGGCCATCCAGATCAAGCAGAAACTGGGTGATGGTCGGGTCCATCGACACCGGCTTGAGCTCGAAACGCACGATAGGCTGGGTGCCCCCGGACCTGAAGAACGCATCGCGAATTGTCGCCGCCCGCTGGAAGGTTTGCAGCACGCCCGGGGCAATCCCCAGCTTCTGCGCTGCGCCCGGTTGCCAGCGCCAGGTCTGTGCCGATGTATCCACATAGGGCTGCAAGTATTTGCGGAAGTAGTTATCCATTACCCCGCCCACGCCGAAGAACTGGCCGAAGTCATCCAGGGTGGCGTCCCGCGCACTGCCCGGCGACATCGGGTAGCGACCGGCCAACGACTGGCGATACACGTTGACCACTTCACTGACCCAGGCCGCGTTCAGCTGGTTACGCACCCCGCCCATCATGCTGTTGGTGGTGGAGTTGACCACCGACTTGACCATGCCCTGCACCAGCGGCGGCTGGCGCTCGGCATTCAGGCTGACCCGCGTGGCCGCAGCCGCCGCCTGGTTCTTGGCCTCACCGAGCAAGGCATCGCCGCTGGCACCGACCATGGCGCTGACCTGCACATACAGCGCATTCATGTCCGACAGCAGGCCGTCGATGGCCGCCGGTTCGCCTTCGTTTTTGCTGACGATGCTGTTGAGTTCGGCAAAGTGCGCGGTCACCGGATCCTCCGACGCCGCCGGGGCATTCGCCGTCGGTTGCTCCTGGCCAAGCAAGCTGCCAAGGCGCTCTTTGAGCTTGTCGACGCCACCTTCCACCGGTACACCCTTGGCAGCCAACTGGCGCTCTTCGGCTTGCAGGTCAGTTTCCCTGGCGACCGCCACCAGCAGCTTTTTCAGCGGCGAGGTCGGGCCGGAAATCACCCGCAGCACGTCGGCGGCCTGGGCCACGCTGGTGATCGGCACAAAGTCGATGTCGGCAAGCAGCGCATCCCACTGACGCTGGTAGTCCTGGAAGTACAAACGACGCACATCCGCGGCCAGGCTCACCACGTTCTGCTGATCGGCCTGTTCGTGGCCCAGCACCCATTGTTCCTCGGCCAGGGTGCCGGTCTGGTTCAGGCTGCTCAGCAAGAACGCCTGACGATAGCCCTTGGCAGTGAAGAAACCACTCAACGGCTCACCCAATGGCTTGCCGCTTTTGCGGCTGAACACCAGCGCGGCGTCACGCCCAGCGGCTTCGTTGAGACGAAAGTCCGGGATGCCTTCGGGCAGTTTCTGGCGCTTGACCCGGTCATACACGCGCTGGGCCACCGGCAGTTGCTGCAACTGGCGTCGCAGGTCATCGATCAGGCGCGGGTCCAGGCGGGCGCTCGGCGGGTGCCGTTCGAACAGCGCTTGCAAGTGCCCGGCCAGCGCCTGACGCTGATCGGCCGGAAGGTCGCGGGGCAGGTTGCGATCCCAGTCCAGGGCGATCCAGGCCTTGATAAAGTCCGGATCGTAATGCTCGGTGTCGGCGAGCATCAGGTAGGCCTTGAGGCCCTCGTAGAGAAAGTCGGAGTTACCGCCGCCGTGCAGTTGCTCTTCGATGCGCGTCACCAAGCGTGGCGCGAACACGGCGATCAACAGCTTGCGGTAGACACTGGCGGATTCGGCTTCAAGCATATCGCCCTGATACAGCCCCAGCCCTTCGGACCAGCTCGGCGAATCCCCCGCGAGGTTCTTCACCGCGTTCAGCAGTGGTAGCACCGCGAGCACTTCTCGTTGTGCCGGGCTCAGGTTCTGCACGGTCTGGCCCAGGGGCGCAACTTTCTGGTCGACCTGGGCGATATACGCCTGGTTGGCGCGATAACTCACCCACCACAGGCTGCTGACCACCACGACCAGCGCTACGGTGGCCGCCAGCACACCACGTGCAATCCACTTGCGGCGCCGTTCGATTTTCGGGTTCACCCCCACCAAGCCACGCTCGGCGAAAGCCACTGCGGTGAAGAGTTTTTCGATGAAGTAACTGCGCCCGGTGCCGCTCTGGCGCGCCAGGTGCTGGCGGTCCAGGTTCATGCTCTGGGCCATGGCGCCGATCAGGCGGTCAATCGGGCTGCCTTCCTGGGTGCCGCTGGTGAAATACACGCCACGCAGCAACACGCGCTCTTCAAAGGCGTTGGGCTTGAACACACCTTCAAGGAAGCTTTGCAGACAGTCCTTCAACGCGCCGAACTGCTGCGGGAAACCGTAGATCAGGTCGCGGCGGGCCGGGTCGCGCTCCTGTTGCAGACGCTCGACCAGGCGTTCGTTGAGGCGCTGCTCCAGCCCGGCGAATTCGCTTTGCAGGTGCGCCAAAGGGCTGTCGCTATTTTTGCCGTCGTCCAGGGCAAAGGTCATGCCCCACACCTGGGCGCGCTCTTCCTTGCTCAGGTTGTCGAAGAACTCCATGAAGCCCGGCACCAGGTCGAGCTTGGTCAGCATCAGGTAGATGGGGAAACGCACGCCCAACTGGGTGTACAGCTCCTGGATACGCAGGCGAATCGCGGCGGCATGGGCGGCGCGCTCGGCGTCTGTACCCAGCAGCAAATCCGACAGGCTGATGGCGATAAACGCACCATCGATGGGTCGGCGCGAACGTTGCTTTTTCAGCAGGTCAAGAAAGCCCAGCCACGCGGCTTTATCCACCGTCGAGTTGCTGTCCTGGGTGGTGTAGCGGCCCGCGGTGTCAAGCAAAACGGCCTGATCGGTAAACCACCAGTCGCAGTTACGCGTACCACCGACGCCGCGCACGGCACCGGCGCCCAACTGCGCCGCCAGCGGAAAGTGCAATCCGGAATTGACCAGTGCGGTGGTCTTGCCCGAACCCGGCGGGCCAATGATCACGTACCACGGCAGCTCGTAAAGGTTGCGGCGTTCGTCACCGCCCAGCTTGGCTTTTTTCAGTAGCGTCAGGGCTTCATCCATGCGCTGGCGCAGGGTCGACAACTCTTCGGCAGTGGCAACACTGTTGGGATCAGCCGGGGTTTCGGCGGCCAGGCTGCGCATCACTTCGGCAGCCTGGCGGCGGGCCTGGATGATGCGGAACACGCGGTAGGCGAGCCACAGCGCAAATACCAGAATGATCAGCGCCCAGCGTCGACCCTCGGGCATCAACACGTCGAGCAACGGCCCGACAAACCAGATGATCAGGCTCAGGGCAATCAGGCCCAGAACGGGGATTACCCAGCGAATCATAAAACTGAAAAACGCCTTCACTCGACGCCCTCCGCCAGTACGGTGATTTCAACCCGACGATTGCGGGCACGGCCTTCGGCAGTACCGTTGCTCGCCAGCGGCTCGGTGTCGCTACGGCCTTCGGCGCTGAAGCGATCAGCCTGGCCGGTCTTGGCCGCGAGGATCTCCAGCACCGACTTGGCCCGGGCTTCGGACAGCGCCCAGTTCGACGGAAAGCGCAGCGTGGCGATCGGGCGGTTGTCGCTATGGCCGGTGACACGCACCTGGCCCTTGACCTTGCGAATGGCATCAGCGATGCGCAGCATCAGCGGCTGGTAAGCATCGACAATGCTGGAGCTGGCGGAGGCGAACAGCTCATCGCCACGAATGGTCACCACCGAACGGTCAACCTTGTCTTCCACGGCCACGCGACCGGCCTTGATGTCTTCGGCCAGGAAGCCGGCCAGGCGCGGCCGCTCGATCACTTTTGGCTGCGCCACCGGACGGTCGATGGCCTGCACCGGGATCTCGCCCAGTGCATGAATGTTTTTAAACACTGGCTCGGCGTCCGAGGCCAGTTTCATGCGCAGGCCAAACAGCAACGCCAGCAGCAGCGCCACGCCGATCGCCACGGCGATCCACGGTGGCATGAACTGCGCCAGGCGATCACGGGCCACGGTCACGCCGCGCCAGTGCGGCGACAGCTCACGCTCGTGTTCACCACGGGCACTGCGAATCGCTGCGGCGGTGCGCTCGCGCAAGGCTTCCAATTGGCTGCGACCGTCGGTCATCACGCGGTAGCGGCCTTCGAAACCCAGGCACATGCACAGGTACAACAGCTCCAACAGGTACAGGCGTTCCCGTGGGCTTTGCAGGCAGTGGTCGAGCAACTGGAAGACCTTTTCACCGCCCCAGGCTTCGTTGTGCACGGTGATCAGCAGGCTTTGCTTGCCCCAATCACTGGTGCTGCCCCACGGCGTGCTCAACACCGCTTCATCCAGGGCGGTGCACAGCGCGTAACGGGCCAGCAGCACTTCGTTGCGCGCCACACCAGCCGCTTCGGCGCGTTCTTCGAACTGACGCAGATAGGCCAACAACTGCGCCCGCAGGCTGGCTGGCGCCGGGTGGGCGATGGTGTTGCGCAGCCGCGTCAGCAACGCCAGTAAAGGGCCGGCGGCGCTTTCCAGCGGGTTGAGGCCCTGGCTTTTGCCGGTGAGGATCGGCGCAGCCGGCATCGACAGCGGCGTCGGTTCTGCGCGTGCAGGCTCCGGCGCTCGGCCACCCGGGCGCGGCATGAACTGGGTGCGGTCATCATCATTGGGGTGCATCGCGGATTATCCTCGGATCGCCCAGAAGGCCAGGTTCAAACCCGGGAACTGCCCGGCGATATGGAAGGCAAAGCCGCCGGAATTGCTCAACTGCTGCCAGTGCTCGCTGCCCCGGTCCAGCTCGTAGTAGGTACTACCGGCGTGGTACGGCAATTGGCGCGGCGCCACCGGTAACGGCAGCAAGCCAATGCCTGGCAGTTGCAGGTTGACCATGTCGCGAATGTGCTCCACCGAACCGACTTTGCTCTGCTGGCCAAAGCGTGCGCGCAGGGTTTCGCCGGGCACATCGGCACGCACCACGAGGATGAAACTGGCGTTGTCGAGCAGGGTCTTGTCGGCCAGCATCGCCACGTGGATACCGTAGGCCTTCTCCACAATCGGGATCGGCGTGGCCTTGCTGTCGATCAGCATCGACAGCGCTTCACGCAGGGCCGCCATCACCGGAGTGAAGCTCAGCGCCAAGTCATCGTGCTGGTATTGCGGGTATTCCTGCGGGCGGCGACCTGAAGTGGAGAAGGTCGAAAACTCACCGGCCAGGCTCACCAGTTCGCTGAAGAAGCGCTCCGGGTGCAGCGGGCTCAACTGGCTCAAATGCTGGATCAGCGGCTGGGCGCGATTGACCAGCTGCAGGAGCATGAAGTCGGCAATCTCCGAAGCGCCGCCAGCGCCGGAGGCCACCACGCGCCCCGCCAGGGCTTCGCCACGCTGGTGCAGCAGGCCGAGCAGTTCACTGCGAAACGCAGTCAGCGGTTTGCTTGCGGTCACATTCAGCACCGGCGGGATGTAGGTGTCGTCGAGCACCAGCGCGCGGTCGGCGCGTTTTTCCTTGATGCGTACCAGGCCAATGGCGGCATAGTCGCTGATGCCGTCCTGCGCCGTCAGCAGGCGCAATGCCCGCGACCCCACGGCTACCGGGGCGCGGTTTTCGAACGGCGCGTTGTCATCGCGCACTTCACGCACCTGGCTGACATAACGCGCAGCTTCCAGGGCTTCGCCTTCCTCAACCGTGTCACGCGCACCGGCACGCTTGAGCGGCAGGGCCAGGTACACCAAGCCGTCGCGCAGGTTGTCGTCGATACTCAACGGGCTCGGCGCCAGGTCATCCTGGGGGATATTGAAGGGCGTGCCATCGGGCAACAGGCCGCGGGCCGATACGATCGCCAGCTTGCCCTGGGCCAGCAGGCCCTGGTCGATCAGCAACTCGGAAAAACCCCAGGCCCCTGCCGACAACGGACGGCTGCGCGCGTCGATCAGGTTTTCCAGGTAACGGTCATGCTGCTGGAAGTGCTGCGTTGCGATGAACATGCCTTCCGACCAGACCACGCGATTGTTCCAGGACATGGGGGCTCCGATTGCTTGTTATTGGGCTGGGCTGGAGGGGGAAACCACGACGTCGGCGCGCACGGCACGCACATCGAGGCTGATCTGGTATTCGCTGGATTGGCGCGGCGCTACGTTGATCACGGCGCGCCATTGCGCGCGGTCCAACTCGCGATAGCCCACCAGCACGCCGATCTGGCGCGTGGCCGGGTTGAGGTCACGCTGAATGCTCAGTTGCTGGCCGGGTTGCACCACCACTTCATCCTGGTCCAGCAGGTCGAGGCCGAGGGTGGATTGCGCACGGTCAGCCAGGGCGAAGTAATCGGAGCGGGAAAAGGTCGCGGCGTTTTTCAGTTCGAAAATACGCACCCGCACCGGCGCAGCCTGGCCATTGGCACCGGGGTTGAGCCCGGCGATCGCGTGGAAATGCAACTCGACGGCGGCGCTGTTGGCTTGCGTGTCGGCAGCCGCTTCGGGTTTGGCCGCGTCGTTTGCACACGCGGTCAGCAGCAGCGCGGTAGCGGCTGCGAGTAAAAACCTGGGAATCATCCTGCGTCCTCAATGACGTGTTTAGCTATCCGTTTTATCCATAAGTGCGACGCGCTTTAGCGTCGCTGTCGTGCGCTGTGCTCTTCGTAGGCCCGGCTGAATTCGCGACCGAACAGGTCCTGGAAATCCTCCTGGGCCTCGCGCGAAATGTTGCTGTAGAGCTCGGTAAACTGCTGCCAGTACTGGGCCTGGCGCGAGCCGTTGAAAATGCTCGAAAGGCCACCGGGCTTGCCCATGCGTTCCTCCAACTGCGCCGGTTCAAAGCGCGCGAGCAGGTGTTTGATCGCCGCTTCCACGCCAGCCATCACGGCCAACTGGTGGGCGCGCAGGTCATCGAAACTGTCCCGTACCGCGATGTCCGGCGCCATAAACGCCTGGTTGCCATGACGAAGCAGCAGCAGTAACGCTTCGTCGGCATTCGGGGCGAATTTCAACGGGTTGTTTTCAGCGGGGCGGATCATCGTCTGCTGCATACGGAACTCGCCCTTGAGGCTGGCCCGGGCGCGCAATACGTCGATCAGGCCCTCGACCATCAGCCGGTAGCTGCGGCCGATGCTTTCCATCTGGGCGCTGGCGTCGGCCTGGTCCAGGCGCAACTGGTCGAGACCGGCGCCACGCAGGAAGGCTTGCAAGAGGTCGGTAGGTTGCGCAGCGTCTGCCACGGCCAGCGCAACCGGCTCGACCACGGGCGGCGGAGCAATCGGTGCTGGGGCAATCGGCGCCGGGGCAGGCGCGGCATTGGCGACGGGCGCGGGCGCAGGCACGTCGCCAAACAGGTCCCAGTCTTCAGGAATGACAGCGCCTTGCACCACCGGTTTCTCGACTATCGGTACAGCAACCGGAGCCGGCGGGCGGAAATCGTGTTGTTCGGATGGCACATGGTCCGCCACAGTGGGCGGCGGCACGGCGGTGGGGCTGAGGAAGTCGAACAGGTCTGGCAGGGTTTCCATCGACGAGGCGCCGTGGAATTGCGGTGCGATCATCGGCGTAGGCGCAGGCGGACTCGCCACAGCGCCCATCAGCGCTTCGAAGCTGTTTGGCGACTCACCGGCAAACGGTTGGCTGTCGACGGCTTGCACGTTGAAGTCGATGCGCGCCTGGATTTCGTAATCGCCGATGCGGATCAACTCGCCATCTTGCAGCGGCTCGCTGTTACCCCGGCGCATACGAATACCGGCCTTGACCAACTCCACACCATTGGTGCTGTTATCGGTTAAGTAATAACGGCCATCTTTGTATTGAATAACGCAATGCTGGGAGGAGACGAGACGCTCAGGATCAGGCAATACCCAGTCATTATCCGAACTGCGACCAATAGCTATCCTGCCCTGATCCATGGACTTTTCAGCGCATTGCCCTGGGGTAATCTTGTGATAACTAGTGATAGTCAAACACAGCGACATCTTGCCTCCTTGCTGATGCATCGCGCGCGGTCTACCCAACGGGCCACGCTTCCCTGAAGATTTGCCCGCGGTCGCGAAAACGACCGCCAAAATCTGCTTTTACCAGCATGATCGCTGATCTTAACTGGCTTGCATGACAAAAATCCTCCATGGGCGCGCCTTTCGACCCGCCAGTCGCACAGGTTGTTAAACACCGCACATCTGTCACAGAGGGCGAATAGCTTACCTTGACAAGGCATAACTACTACACCAAAAATGCACAACTTCTTGAACATCAGTGATGGCGCAGTAGTGGCACTCTGATTGTATGACCAAGAAAACATGCACAGTTCATTGCGCAACTAATGCATGCGTTGCCCGCCTTCCAGCGGGCTGATAAGGAGATCGAACTCAGTGGATGTGCCGTTGCTGCTCACCGCCGTTTCTGCAACTTCGCCCTGTGGCGAAGACATGGAATATGACGCGCAATTTCTGCAATTGGAACGTGATGCCAAGGGCCAGCCCGAGCGCAGCATGGGCGACTCGATCCTGCCCGCCGAGCCGCCGGAGTGGCGCAGCATCCAGCAGCAGAGCCTCGACCTGTTGCAGCGCAGCAAAGACCTGCGCATCACTCATTTCCTGCTGCAAAGTTCCCTCGCCTTGCAGGGCGTGGCCGGGCTGGCTGAAGTCCTTGTCCTGATCAACGCCTTGCTGCGCGAATACTGGGCCGACGTGCATCCGCGCCTGGATGCCGACGACGACAACGACCCCACCGTGCGCATCAACGCCCTGACCGGCCTGACCTGCGACACCAATATTCGCCTGTTGCGCGAAAGCATCCTGACACGCTCACGCACCTTCGGGCCCGTGAGCCTGCGCGCCGCGCTCAACGCCAGTGGCCTGCAGAGTTTTGCCGACGAGCAACTGGGCAACCAGCAGCTCAACGCTGCATTCCTCGACAGCGACCCCGAGCTGCTGCAAGCCACCCGCGACGCGTTGATCGCAGCGCGTACGGCCTGCGAAGCCATCGAGCAACAGGTCAATGACCAGGTCGGTTCCGCCCAGGGCGTGGACCTCAGCGCCTTGAAGCAGCCGCTCAAGCAGGCCCTGCAAATACTCAATCAAGCGGTGCCCGGCACCGACAGCAGCAGCGAACCCGAGGCCGTCAGTGAAGACAATGCCCCCTCGGTCGATTTCGCCGCCGCACCCGCCGCACCCGTAGCCCCGCGCCCGACGGGCGACATCGCTACCCGCGATGACGTGTTGCGCAGCCTCGACAAGATCCTTGCGTACTACACCCGACACGAGCCTTCGAGCCCGCTGCCGGTGTTGTTGAACCGAGCGAAAAATCTGGTGCACGCCGACTTCGCGGCCATCGTGCGCAATCTGATTCCCGACGGCATGTCCCAATTTGAAAACCTGCGCGGCCCGGACAGCGAGTAAGCCGCCGGACCGTGCAGTAACAACACCGTCGCTCAAGCGACCAGGAGCAGCAACGTGGCGAAGCAAAGTTCTCAGAAATTCATCGCGCGCAACCGTGCGCCTCGAGTGCAGATCGAGTACGACGTCGAGCTCTACGGCGCCGAGAAAAAGGTCCAGCTGCCCTTCGTAATGGGTGTGATGGCCGACCTCGCCGGCAAGCCCGCCGAGCCGCTGGCACCCGTGGCCGACCGCAAGTTCCTTGAAGTGGACGTCGACAACTTCGACTCACGCCTCAAGGCCATGCAGCCACGCGTGGCGTTCCACGTACCCAACGAGCTGACCGGCGAAGGCAACCTGAGCCTGGATATCACCTTCGAAAGCATGGACGACTTCAGCCCGGCCGCCGTGGCGCGCAAGGTTGACTCGCTGAACCAGTTGCTCGAAGCCCGCACTCAGTTGGCCAACCTGCTGACCTACATGGACGGCAAGACCGGCGCTGAAGAAATCATCATGAAGGCGATCAAGGACCCGGCACTGCTTCAGGCACTTGCCAGCGCGCCCAAGCCTGCAGGGGAGCAGTAATCATGACTGACAATACCGCCCGCGAAGGCAGCCAGATCCTGGGTGCCACCGAAGAAGCCAGCGAGTTCGCCAACCTGCTGCTGCAAGAATTCAAACCCAAGACCGAGCGTGCCCGCGAAGCCGTGGAAACCGCGGTGCGCACCCTGGCTGAACAAGCCCTGGCGCAAACCGACTTGGTGTCCAACGATGCGATCAAGTCGATCGAATCGATCATCGCCGCCATCGACGCCAAGCTCACCGCCCAAGTCAACCAGATCATCCACCACCAGGATTTCCAACAGTTGGAAAGCGCCTGGCGTGGCCTGCACTATCTGGTCAACAACACCGAGAGCGATGAGCAACTGAAGATTCGCGTGCTCAACATTTCCAAGCCGGAGCTGCACAAGACCCTGAAGAAATTCAAGGGCACCGCGTGGGACCAGAGCCCGATCTTCAAGAAGATGTACGAAGAAGAATACGGCCAGTTCGGCGGCGAACCCTACGGCTGCCTGGTGGGCGATTACTACTTCGACCAGTCGCCACCCGACGTGGAACTGCTGGGCGAGCTGTCGAAAGTCTGCGCCGCCATGCACTCTCCGTTCATCGCGGCCGCATCGCCAACCGTGATGGGCATGGGCTCCTGGCAGGAACTGTCGAACCCACGCGACCTGACCAAGATTTTCACCACCCCGGAATACGCCGGCTGGCGCTCGCTGCGTGAATCGGAAGACTCGCGCTACATCGGCCTGACCATGCCGCGCTTCCTGGCGCGCCTGCCGTATGGCGCCAAGACCGACCCAGTGGAAGCCTTCGCCTTCGAAGAAAACACCGACGGCGCCGACAGCTCCAAGTACACCTGGGCCAACGCCGCCTACGCGATGGCGGTGAACATCAACCGTTCGTTCAAGCACTACGGCTGGTGCTCGCGCATCCGTGGTATCGAGTCTGGCGGTGAAGTGGAAAACCTGCCGGCCCACACCTTCCCTACCGATGACGGTGGTGTGGACATGAAGTGCCCGACCGAAATCGCTATCAGCGACCGCCGTGAAGCGGAACTGGCGAAGAACGGTTTCATGCCGCTGCTGCACAAGAAAAACACCGACTTTGCCGCGTTCATCGGCGCACAGTCGTTGCAGAAACCGGCCGAATACGACGATCCGGACGCCACCGCCAACGCCAACCTGGCCGCGCGCCTGCCGTACCTGTTCGCCACCTGCCGTTTCGCCCACTACTTGAAGTGCATCGTGCGCGACAAGGTCGGCTCCTTCAAAGAGAAGGACGAGATGCAGCGCTGGTTGCAGGACTGGATCCTCAACTACGTCGACGGCGACCCTGCGCACTCCACCGAAACCACCAAGGCCCAGCACCCATTGGCGGCTGCCGAAGTGATCGTGGAAGAAGTCGAAGGCAACCCGGGGTATTACAACTCCAAGTTCTACCTGCGCCCGCACTACCAGCTTGAAGGGCTGACGGTGTCGTTGCGACTGGTATCGAAGCTGCCTTCTGCCAAGAGCGCATAAGTAACTGTTGAACCGGTTCTTCTGTGGGAGCCGGGCTTGCCCGCGATGCAGGCGACGCGGTCTGCCAGCCAGACCGCGGTGATGCTATCGCAGGCAAGCCAGCCCCCCAGAAAAGCACTGCCCCATTGGCGGTAACCCAATATCGTGGCTGAGACCACACAGGGAGAAAACATGGCTGTTGATATTTTCATCAAGATCGGCGACATCAAGGGCGAGTCCATGGACAAGGCCCACAAGGACGAAATCGACGTATTGAACTGGAGCTGGGGCATGGCCCAGTCCGGCAACATGCACGTTGGCGGTGGCGGCGGTGCGGGCAAGGTGAATATCCAGGACCTGTCGCTGACCAAGTACGTCGACAAGGCTTCGCCCAACCTGATGATGCACTGCGCCAGCGGCAAGCACATCGACAAGGTCAAGCTGACCGTGCGCAAGGCCGGTGGCGAAAGCCAGGTCGAGTACATGGTGATCAACCTGGAAGAAGTGCTGGTCACCTCCCTGAGCACCGGCGGCTCGGGCACCGATGATCGCCTGACCGAGAACGTGACCCTGAACTTCGCCCAAGTGATGGTCGACTACCAGCCGCAGAAAGCCGACGGCACCAAAGACGGCGGCGCGATCAAGTTTGGCTGGAACATCCGTTCCAACACCAAGCGCTGATAGCCCCTGTGGCCGTGACCCCGCGCCACGGCCACAGGCATCTTGTCTCTCTCGCAACCCGTCCGTGGAGCTGCTTTGGTGGTAACTGAAATCGCTTCCCGCGACCGTCTGCAACCGTCCCTGCTGGACCGGCTGACCGACGACGACCCGACCAATCCCAAGGAAAGCGCCGACAAACGCGTGCTATCCCTGACCCAATTGAAAGCCTCGGTACTGCGTGACCTGGCGTGGCTGCTCAACACCACCTCGTTACTTGATGCCGATGCGACGCTGCACACCCCGGCCGGTACCTCGGTGGTCAATTACGGCCTGCCGGCACTGGCGGGCAACAGCGTTTCCAGCGTCGACATCAAGGCCCTGGAAGCCCTGATCTACCAGGCCATCGCCACCTTCGAGCCACGCATCCTGCGCCACACCCTGCGGGTCAAAGCCCGTGTCGGCCATGGCGAGATGAACCACAACGCCCTGAGTTTCGAGATCGAAGGTGACCTGTGGGCGCAGCCAGTGCCGTTGCGCCTGCTGCTGCAAACCGACCTGGACCTGGAGTCCGGCCACGTACGCGTGGTCAATGCCGACCAGCGGAGACGCCCATGAATCCGCGCCTGCTGGAGCTGTACAACCAGGAACTGCACCACGTGCGCGAAAGCGCCGCCGAGTTCGCCAAGGAATACCCGAAGATCGCCAGTCGGCTGACCCTGTCCGGTATGGACTGCGCCGACCCCTACGTCGAACGCTTGCTTGAAGGCTTTGCCTACCTCACGGCCCGGGTGCAGCTCAAGCTCGACGCCGAGTACCCGACCTTCACCCACAACCTGCTGGAAATCGCCTACCCGCACTACCTGGCGCCCACCCCGTCGATGACCGTAGTGCAATTGCAGACCGACCCGGATGAAGGCTCCCTGGCCAGCGGTTTCCCCCTGCCCCGCGACACGGTACTGCGCGCCGCCCTGGGCCGCGAAACCCAGACCTGCTGCGAGTACCGCACCGCACATCCGGTGACGCTGTGGCCCTTGCAGGTCAGTCACGCCGAATACTTCGGCAACCCCGCCGCCGTGCTCGGTCGCCTGGCCGCCAGTGAGCCGAAAGCCAAGGCGGGGTTGCGCCTGACCTTGCGCACCGGCGCCGAATTGCCGTTCAGCAGCCTTGAGCTGGATAACCTGCCGCTGTACCTCAGTGGTGCCGACGAGCAACCATTCCGCCTCTACGAACAACTGCTGGGCAATGCCTGCGCGGTGTTTGCACGCAAACCCGGCGGCGATTGGGTTGAGCGTTTGCCCCAAGACGCGTTGCGCTCCCGTGGGTTTGACGATGCCGACGCGGCGATGCCGGTAGTGGCGCGGGCGTTCCAGGGCTACCGGTTGTTGCAGGAATACTTCGCCCTGCCCCACCGCTTCCTGTTCGTCGAGTTCGCCGAGCTGGGCCGGGCGGTCAAGCGTTGCGACGGCCAGGAGCTGGAACTGATCGTGCTGTTCGACCGCCACGAACCGAGCCTGGAAGGCAGCGTTGGCGCAGCGCAGTTTTTGCCCTTCTGCACCCCCGCGATCAACCTGTTCCCAAAACGTGTAGACCGCATCCACTTGTCTGACCGGGTCAACGAACACCACGTGATCGCCGACCGCACGCGGCCGATGGATTTCGAGATTCACTCGTTGAGCGGCATCACCGGCCACGGCACCGGGCCGGAGCAGCCGTTTTTACCCTTCTATGCAGTGCGTGATCCGTCGCGTTATGGCCGTGACCAGGCTTACTACACGGTGCGCCGCGAGCCACGCGTGCTGTCCAGCGACCAGCGCCGCAACGGTCCGCGCTCCACCTACGTGGGCAGCGAAACCTTCGTCAGCCTGGTGGACAGCCGCCAGGCGCCTTACGGCCATGACTTGCGCCAGTTGGGCGTCACGGCGCTGTGCACCAACCGCGACTTGCCGCTGTTCATGAGCGTGGGCAATGGCAAGACCGATTTCACCCTGGCCGACAGCGCCCCGGTGCTTTCAGTGCGTTGCGTCGCAGGCCCCAGCCGCCCACGCGCCAGCCATGCCCACGATGCCAAGGCCTGGCGCCTGATCAGCCAGCTGTCGCTCAATTACCTGTCTTTGAGCGAACAGGGCCAGGGTGCCGGCGCCCTGCGTGAGTTATTGCGCCTGTACGGCGACAGCAACGACGCCGCCCTGCAATTGCAGATCGAAGGCTTGCGCGAAGTCAGCAGCAAGGCGGTGACCCGGCGCCTGCCGATGCCTGGCCCGATCGTGTTTGGCCGGGGCCTGGAAATCACCCTGCAATTCGATGAGAACGCGTTTCGCGGCACCGGTGTGTTTCTACTCGGTGCGGTGTTGGAGCGCTTCCTGGCACGTTATGTGTCGATCAACAGTTTTACCGAAACGGTGATCCGTACCACCGAACGCGGCGAGATCATGCGATGGAAAGCCAAGCCCGGACGGCGTCCGACCCTGTGAGTACCCTGGATGCGATGCATCAGGAGCCCTGGGAATATGACTTCTTCCAGGCGCTGCGACGTATCGAGTGCGAATCGCCGGACCTGCCGCGCCTGGGCGATTCCCTGCGCCTGGCGGATGACCCGTTGCGCCTCGGGCAACAGGCCGATTGCACCTTCGCGCCGGCCACGCTGGCGTCGGTCGACCCCGGCGGCGACGGCAAGCCGGCGCGGCTGGAGCAGTTCTTCTTCGGCCTCGGCGGCCCCAATGGCCCGCTGCCGCTGCATATCACCGAGTACGTGCGCGAGCGTCAGCGCAATAACGCCGACAGCACCAGCAAGCAGTTCCTGGATGTGTTCCACCATCGCTTGCTGACGCTGTTCTACCGAGCCTGGGCCGAGGCACGTCCGACGGTCAGCCACGACCGGCCGGACGATGACTACTGGTCCGCACGCCTCGCCGCCCTGAGTGGGCGGGGTATGCCGAGCCTGCTCAATCAGGGGTTGATTGCCGATACCGCCAAGCTGCACTACAGCGGCCACCTGTCGGCGCAAACCCGCTACCCGGACGGTTTGAAGGCGATCCTCGGCGAGTATTTCGGCCTGCCGGTAGCGATCGAGGAATACGTCGGCCAATGGCTGGAATTGCCCGAGCGCAGCCGCGTCGGTGTGAGCGCCAACCAGTTGGGCGTGGACTTTTGCCTGGGCCGCTTTGTGTGGGACCGCCAGCATAAATTCCGCATTCGCCTGGGCCCACTCAAGCTGGACGACTACATGGGGATGCTGCCTGGTCATCAACCGTTCAACGAACTGGTGGCCTGGGTGGCCGAGTACCTGGGCCATGAACTGGACTGGGACCTGAACCTGGTTTTGCAACAACCCGAAGTTCCGGCACTGCAACTCAACGGCCAGTTCCGCCTGGGTTTCAATACCTGGCTCGGCCAACCTGCGCATGACGCCAACGACCTAATCCTGGCCCGGCATTACGCCGACCACGCCACCACCTCAAGGAATCCAGAGCATGGGTGAAATCAGTCGCGCCGCACTGTTCGGCAAACTCAACAGCGTGGCCTACAAGGCCATCGAAGCCGCCACCGTGTTCTGCAAGTTGCGGGGCAATCCGTATGTGGAGCTGGCCCACTGGTTTCACCAGTTGCTGCAATTGCAGGACTCGGACCTGCACCGCATCATCCGCCAGTTCAACCTGGAACCGGCGCGCCTGGCCCGTGACCTTACCGAGGCCCTGGACCGCCTGCCACGCGGCTCGACCTCCATCACCGACCTGTCCTCCCACGTGGAGGAAGCGGTGGAACGTGGCTGGGTGTACGGCAGCCTGATGTTTGGCGAAAGCCAGGTGCGCACCGGTTACCTGGTGCTGGGCATTCTGAAAACGCCGAGCCTGCGCCACGCGCTGCTGGGCTTGTCCGCCGAATTCGACAAAATCAAGGCCGAAGCCTTGAGCGAGCGCTTTGACGAGTATGTCGGCGACTCGCCGGAAAATGCCTTGAGCGCCAGCGATGGTTTCAATGCTGGAGCAGTGCCGGGTGAAGCCAGCGGTGCGATGGCGCCGAGTGCGATGGGCAAGCAGGAAGCGCTCAAGCGCTTCACCGTTGACCTGACCGAACAGGCCCGCAGCGGCAAGCTCGACCCTATCGTCGGCCGTGACGAAGAGATTCGCCAACTGGTAGACATCCTCATGCGTCGGCGCCAGAACAACCCGATCCTCACCGGTGAGGCCGGGGTGGGCAAGACCGCCGTGGTCGAAGGTTTCGCCCTGCGCATCGTCGCCGGTGACGTACCGCCGGCCCTGAAGGATGTAGAACTGCGCAGCCTCGACGTGGGCCTGCTGCAAGCCGGCGCCAGCATGAAGGGCGAGTTCGAACAGCGCCTGCGCCAGGTCATTGAAGACGTGCAGGCGTCGCCCAAGCCGATCATCCTGTTTATCGACGAAGCCCATACCCTGGTGGGCGCCGGCGGTGCCGCCGGTACAGGTGACGCGGCCAACCTGCTCAAGCCCGCCCTCGCCCGTGGCACCTTGCGCACCGTGGCCGCGACCACCTGGGCCGAGTACAAGAAGCACATCGAAAAAGACCCGGCCCTGACCCGTCGCTTCCAGGTGGTGCAAGTGGCTGAGCCGTCGGAAGACAAAGCGCTGCTGATGATGCGCGGCGTGGCCTCGACCATGGAAAAACACCACCAGGTGCAGATCCTCGATGAAGCCCTGGAAGCCTCGGTGAAGCTGTCGCACCGCTACATCCCGGCGCGCCAGTTACCGGACAAGTCCGTTAGCCTGCTGGACACTGCCTGCGCCCGTGTCGCCATCAGCCTGCACGCGGTGCCCGCCGAAGTGGACGACAGCCGTCGCCGCATCGAAGCGCTGGAAACCGAACTGCAAATCATCGCCCGCGAACAGGCCATCGGCATTGCCATTGGTACGCGCCAGAGCAACAGCGAAGCCCTGTTGAGCACCGAGCGCGAGCGCCTGGCGACCCTGGAAAACCGTTGGGCCGAAGAGAAAGCCCTGGTGGATGAACTGCTCGCCACCCGTGCAACCCTGCGCGAAAAAGCCGGCGCGGTGGACAGCGGCAGCGATGAATTACGCACGCAACTGATCGACCTGCAACAGCGCCTCACCGCCCTGCAAGGCGAAACCCCGCTGATCCTGCCGACCGTGGATTACCAGGCCGTGGCCTCGGTGGTCGCCGACTGGACCGGCATCCCGGTGGGCCGCATGGCGCGCAACGAACTGGAGACCGTGCTCAACCTCGACCAGCATCTGAAAAAACGCATCATCGGCCAGGACCACGCGCTGCAAATGATCGCCAAGCGCATCCAGACCTCCCGTGCCGGCCTCGACAATCCGAGCAAGCCGATTGGCGTGTTCATGCTGGCCGGCACCTCGGGTGTGGGCAAGACCGAAACCGCCCTGGCACTGGCCGAAGCCATGTACGGCGGCGAGCAGAACGTCATCACCATCAACATGAGCGAGTTCCAGGAAGCCCACACCGTGTCCACCCTCAAGGGCGCGCCACCGGGCTATATCGGCTACGGCGAAGGCGGCGTGCTGACCGAAGCGGTGCGGCGCAAACCCTATAGCGTGGTGCTGCTGGATGAGGTAGAGAAAGCTCACCCGGACGTGCATGAGATCTTCTTCCAGGTGTTCGACAAGGGCGTGATGGAGGATGGTGATGGTCGGGTGATCGACTTCAAGAATACCCTGATCCTGCTGACTACCAACGCCGGTACCGAGCTGATCTCCCACGTCTGCAAGGACCCGGCGAACATTCCCGAGCCGGAAGAAATCGCCAAGGCCCTGCGCCAGCCGTTGCTGGAGATTTTCCCACCGGCGCTGCTGGGGCGTTTGGTGACCATTCCCTACTACCCGCTGAGCGACGAGATGCTCAAGGCGATCACGCGCCTGCAACTGAACCGCATCAAGAAGCGCGTGGAGAACACCCACAAAGTCGCCTTTGACTACGACGATGCGGTGGTCGATTTGATCGTCTCGCGCTGCACTGAAACCGAAAGCGGTGGGCGCATGATCGACACTATCCTCACCAACAGCCTGCTGCCGGACATGAGCCGTGAGTTCCTCACGCGCATGTTGGAAGGCAAGGCGCTGGCGGGGGTTCGGATCAGCAGCCGGGATAATGAATTGCACTACGACTTCAGCGACGCAGATTGACCTGACGGGACACGGTCAAAATGTGGGAGCTGGCTTGCCTGCGATAGCGGTGTATCAGTCAACATCAATGTTGAATGTTCAATTGCTATCGCAGGCAAGCCCCCTCCCACATTGGATTCGGTTTCTTCAGTTATTACGACACTTACGGGTTAACCGATGCTATTCAACCAAGCCTCACGCCTGGCCAAGATCACCAGCCCTCTCGGGCCGGATGTGCTGTTGCTCAACGAAATGGGCGGCGGTGAAGAGTTAGGAAGGCTGTTCAACTATGAGCTGCAACTGACGTCCCTGGACGCCAACATCGACCTCAACCAGTTGCTCGGCAAGCCCATGAGCGTGGGCCTGCAACTGGCGGACGGTGGCGAGCGGCACTTTCACGGCATCGTCGCGCGTTGCAGCCAGAACATCGACCAGGGTCAGTTCGCCAGTTACCAGGTCACCCTGCGCCCATGGCTGTGGTTGCTCAGCCGCACCTCCGATTGCCGGATTTTCCAGAACCTGAGCATCCCGCAGATCATCAAGCAGGTGTTTCGCGACCTGGGTTTTTCCGATTTCGAAGACGCCCTGAGCCGACCGTATCGCGAGTGGGAATACTGCGTGCAGTACCGCGAGACCAGCTTCGATTTCGTCAGCCGCCTGATGGAACAAGAAGGCATCTACTACTTCTTTCGCCATGAACAGGATCGCCACGTACTGGTGCTGGCCGACGCCTATGGCGCCCACACCACGGTGCCGGGCTACGGGTCGATCCCCTACTACCCCAAGGACGAGCAGCAACGCGAACGCGACCATATGCACAACTGGCACTTGGCGCAGGAGGTGCAGCCGGGTTCGCTGGAGCTCAACGACTACGACTTCCAACGCCCCAGCGCGAGCATCGACGTGCGCTCGGCCATGCCGCGCCCACACACCGGCGGCGACTATCCGCTGTACGACTACCCCGGCACCTACGTGCAAAGCGCCGACGGCGAACACTACGCACGTACCCGCATCGAAGCCCTGCAAACCCTGCACGAGCAGATCGAGTTCGCCGGCAATGCGCGTGGCCTGGGGTCGGGCCACCTGTTCAGCCTCACCGGCTTCAGTCGTCAGGATCAGAACCGCGAATACCTGATCGTCGGCTGTCGCTACTACATCGTCCAGGAAAGCCTGGAGAGCGGCGGCGGCTCCGGTTCGGCGCAATTCGAAAGCAGCCTGACCTGCATCGACGCACAACAGAGTTTCCGCCCACTGGCCAACACCCATCGCCCTATCGTCAAAGGCCCGCAGACTGCATTGGTGGTGGGCCCCAAAGGCGAGGAAATCTGGACCGACCAGTACGGCCGCGTGAAGGTGCATTTCTACTGGGACCGCCACGACCAATCCAACGAGAACAGCTCGTGCTGGATCCGTGTGTCGCAATCCTGGGCCGGCAAGAACTGGGGCTCGATGCAGATTCCACGAATCGGCCAGGAAGTGATCGTCAGCTTCCTTGAAGGCGATCCGGACCGCCCGATCATCACCGGGCGGGTGTACAACGCCGAGCAGACTGTGCCTTACGACCTACCGGAAAACGCCACCCAGAGCGGCATGAAAAGCCGCTCCAGCAAAGGCGGCACGCCGGCCAACTTCAATGAAATCCGCATGGAGGACAAGAAGGGTCTGGAGCAGTTGTATATCCATGCCGAGCGCAATCAGGACATCGTGGTGGAGGTGGATGAAAGCCACTCGGTGGGGCATGACCGCAACAAGAGTATTGGCCATAACGAGACGGTGACCATCGGCAGCAATCGTCTGCGGGTTGTGCGCAACAACGACACGGTGATCGTGGGTGGCGCCAAGTCCGACAGCGCCGCCACGCACTACACCATCGAGGCCGGCGAGAGTATTCGCCTGGTGTGCGGCGACAGTGTGATCGAGCTCAAGGCAGGCGGGGATATCAACCTGACCTGCGGCTCGTTCAACCTGTTTTCCACCGGCAGCAGCAAGATCCAGACAAAGGGCAAACTGGACATCAACCTGGGCAGTGACAAGGGCACATCGCCCGGCGCCCAGGGCGTGCAAGACACGATCAAGTCCGCCGTCGAATCAAAATTCCCCGGCAAGCCCGGCGCTGGTCAATAACGAGACTTCTTCACCATGAATTACCTGATCAACGAAGCCCAATTCACCCTGCCCGATGCCGAGGTACAGGACACCTCGATCAATATCCTCAAGTTCGCCAAGCTGGGCACCACCCTAGTGGTGAGCCGCAGCCCGTTGGCGGACGGCGAGAGCCTGCAAAGCAATTTCGAAGGCCAGCTGAAAAAACTCGAGCAGCAGGTCAAGGATCTGCGCTATTCCCCTGCACAAGCGGTCAAGGTCGGTCCGACGCAGGACATCGACGCCTTTGAAGTACAGAACCGTTTCAACAAAGGCAGCGACAACATTTACCAATATCAGCTGGCAATGCAGATACCCGGCACCCGCCAACTGATTGCACTGAGCTACGTCAAGACCCAGCCCCTGGGCCCTGCCGAGGCGGCTCATTGGGCAACGCTGAAAAACACGCTCAATTTTACTGCTACGCCCTGAGTCGAGCCTGAGCGATGAGTGACGATCTTTGGGCTGCCCGCGAAGGCGACGCACTGCTGCACACCTCGGTGATGGCCGATATTCTCGGCGGTGTGCTGGAAGTGGCCGCCTATGCGGCGATCACTACTGTGGGCTGCCTGGCCGTTGCCGGAGCGGTGTTCCTCGCGACCGGTGCAACCATTGCCACAGGCGGTGTTGCATTGGTTTTGGTGGTGGGCGCGGTCGTCGGCATCACCGCTGGGCTCACTGGCGCCGACTTGAAGATATCCAGTTGGTGCGAGTCCGCCGCCAACTGGGTGTTTCCGCCGGTGATCGATGCGTTCATCACCAGCGGCTCGCACAACGTGTTCATCAATGGCAAAAAGGCTGCCCGCGCCGCCGGCAAGATGACGGCTGTGCCCGTCGCGCCCAGCGAGCCGCCAGCGCCAAGCTTCCTGGATATGGCCGGAGAGTTTTTCTCGCAGATGTGGCGCCCGACTGTCGCCTCGCCTGCGCCCGGCACAGAGCCTTGCCCGCTGGACACCGTGGCGTGCAACAAGCACCCGCCCATGCCCCTGCAGTTCATTGCCGAGGGTTCCAGTTCGGTATTCATCAATGGTCAGCCGGCGGCACGCAGCGGGGATCGCAGTACCTGTGACGCCAAGATTGGAACGGCTGAGGGTCTGATTTCGCCGGATGTGCGCATTGGTGGCGAGACCATTGTGGTGCAGGAGATTCGTAGCGGGAAAACGCCGGGGGTGGGGCTGGCGATTGCCGTGGTGATGGCGTTGCGGGGCAATGTGAAGTGTTTCTGGACCAAGCTGCCGTGCATGATCGGAAGTGCGCTGGTGGGGGGAGCGATTTCTTATGGGACCGCCAAGGTCACCTCTGCGCTCAAGGGCGCCATGAATGGCTCGCCCAATCCGGTGCACAGTGCGACGGGGGCCAAGATCCTGGGCGGGGACGAGGAACTGGACTTCACGTTGCCGGGATTGCTCCCGATAGATTGGCAGCGCTTTTACAGCAGCCTCGACACACGCCGGGACGGCCTATTTGGCGCTGGATGGAGCGTCGCGTATGAGGTGTCGATCGAGATAGAAGCAGACGAAAACCTGGTCTACATCGACGAACAAGGACGCCGCCTGGAGATCGGTTACATCCCGTTGTCCGGCGGAGCGTTCGATCCGGGCCAAGGCCTTGCAGTCAGGCGCAGTGGCGACGGCGCGGTATTGGTCGAAAGCATCGACGGCCTGTATCGCCTGTTCGAGCCCGACCCGCTGAACAGCTCGCGGATGCGCTTGCATCTGCTGGGTGATCGTAATGAGGGCCGGATTTTCCTCGACTACGACAGTCAGGGCCGACTGTATCGCCTGCGCGACACCCACGACTTGATGCATGTAGAACTGAACTACGCGGCTGAACACCCTAGGCGTGTGAGCCACATCGAACGGCGTTACCTGCGCCAGGACCATTTCGATGCACGCAGCGACGTACTTGTCAGTTATCGCTATGACAGCAACGGCGATCTTGCCGAAGTATTGGATGCCCAAGGCACAACCCTTCGACTCTTTGCCTACGACAGCGGCAGGCGCATGGCCGAGCACCAATTGCCGAGTGGTTTGCGCTGTTTCTACCAATGGGCTGAAGTACCAGGGCCAGACGGCCCGGAATGGCGCGTCAGCCGGCACTGGACCGACGCGGGCGATGAATACCGCTTCGATTACGATCTGGACGCCGGCATTACCCGCGTGACCGACGGCCTGATGCGGGTCAGCACGCGGCATTGGAACCCGCAGTTCCAGATCACTCGCTACGTCGATAACCTGGGCCATACGTGGCAGTTTGAATGGAGCGAAGATCGCCAGTTGCTCGGCGCGATTGACCCGCAAAACGGCCAGTGGCGTTTCAACTATGACGCATCCGGCAACCTGAGCGCCGTCATCGATCCGCTGTCCAGAACCCGCGGCACGCAGTGGCTGGAACACTGGGCATTGCCCCAAGTGGAAACCGATCCGGCAGGCAACAGTTGGCATTATCGCTACGACCAGCGTGGCAACTGCATCGAAGAAATCGACCCCTTGGGAAACCGTACGCGTTACGTCTATGACGGTTTCGGTCAGCCGGTGCAAATCATCGACGCCACGGAAAAGACCAGAACGTTGCATTGGAACGAGTGGAGCCAACTGGTCGAAGAAGTGGATTGCTCGGGTTATCCGACTCGTTATCAATACGATGCGTTTGGCTATCTGGTAGTGCAGACCAATGCCGAAGGTGAATCGGTGCGTTACCGATACGGGCCTCAGGGACTATTGCTGGAATGCCAGCTTCCAGATGGTCGTGTGGAGCAATTTCAACGTAGCACCAATGGTTATCTGACGGTTTATATCGACCCGGCCGGTAGCACCACGCGCTATGCCTATGACGTACGCGGCCTGGTCAAGCAACGCTGGGATGCGCATAACCGCACGGTCATGTTCGATCATGACGCCTACGGGCGACTTCGCAAGCTGACAAACGAGAACGGAGAAAGCTACCGCTTTGAATGGGACGCGGCCGACCGTATGGTGCAGCAGCAAGACCTCGACCAGAGTCGGCGCTGCTACACCTATGATTCGCTGGATGATGTCGTAGCCGTGGACTACCTGCCGGGGATGGAAGGCGAACCGGTAGCTGCGTTGTCACACCAGTTTCAGCGAGATCCGATTGGGCGCCTGGTCAGCAAAGTCACTGCGGACGGCACCACCGTTTATGAGCATGATCTGAACGATCAACTGGTGGCCGTCACCTTCACCGCGCTTGACGGCGCAGAACAGGTACTGGGTTTCAGCTATGACGCGCTGGGACAACTGCTGCAGGAGCAAAGCACAGCGGGGTCCTTGCAGCATCACTACGACGAATTGGGCAACCTGATTCAGACCCGGTTGCCCGACGGACGATGGCTGAACCGCCTCTACTACGGCAGTGGCCACCTGCATCAGTTGAATCTCGATGGTAAGGTCATCAGCGACTTCGAGCGGGATCGTTTGCACCGCGAAGTGCAGCGCACTCAGGGCCAACTCAAGACGAGTACCGCCTATGATCGAAATGGACGGGTTCGCTCGCGACAGCGCCGTAGTATTGACCAACCGTGGCAGTTGCCACCGTTGGTTGAGACTGAATACTGCTACGACCCCAGCGATAACCTGATCGGGCGTCGTCGTACTGACCGTCAAGAGCTTCTGGGCTACGACAGTACGGGACGCATCCTCGTCAACCACCAAGTAGGACACAGCGAAACCTACGCCTATGATGCTGCCGCCAATTTGCTCGACGGCCCGACCCAAGGTGGTCTGGTAAGGCATAACCGCCTGCTCACCTATCAAGACAAACGTTACAAGTACGACGCCCTTGGGCGGATGATCGAGAAAAGCAGCACGGCGCGGGGGTTGCAACGGTTTACTTACAATGCCGAGCATCGCTTGATCGAAGTGCGTAGCCAGAAAGGCGCGCTGAACACGATTGTGAGGATGGTGTACGACCCCCTTGGGCGGCGTATTGGCAAAACCGAGCACGATGCCAATGAGCTCTGCCTGGGAGAAACACGCTTCGACTGGGATGGCTTGCGTCTTCTACAGGAACATCGGCATAGCCAGACCAGCCTCTATCTATATGACAATCACAGCTATGACCCGCTAGCTCGCGTGGACGGTACGGGGAAACACCAGTGTGTGCGGTATTACCACAATGACCTGAACGGACTGCCAGAGTACCTCACCGAGACTGATGGGCTCATAGTTTGGCAAGCGCGCTACAAAGTATGGGGCGCCCCTCTTGAAGAGGTGCGCGAAGCGTACTTCATCGAGGAGCAGAACCTGCGATTCCAGGGTCAGTATCTTGATCGAGAAACCGGGTTGCATTTCAATACTTTGCGGTATTACGACCCCGACATTGGCCGTTTTACGACACCTGACCCTATAGGTCTGGCAGGTGGCTTGAATCTTTACGCTTATGCCTCGAACCCGCTGACTTGGATCGATCCTCTTGGACTTAACCCAGCGCTCCTGGAGGCGCTTGGCGCGGATGCAAAATCAGTCGGTGTTTATCGATTTACTGACAAAAATGGCAAGCTCTACGTAGGTTCCACTACTGATCAAACCTTCGGCTCAAGACTGAGTCAGCATGTCGCTTCCGGAAAACTGCCGGCTGACAAAATCAGCTCGGTACAGTTACACAGTATGAACGGGGCCACCGCCCAGGAAATCTATAAGGTCGAAGCCAGTGAAATTGTGCGAAATGGCGGCAGGAGCGTAGACGGCGGGAAAACCTCTAACCTTCGAGCGCCTGCCGGTACACGTGAGCTATTCAAAAACCCCAACTGGGTCGCAACAGAAAAATCTAAACCATCACGATTCGGAAAATGTGGCTAAGGAGTCAAAAATGGGCGCCTGGAATTACAACCCTTGGGAAAACGATGAAGCCGCGGACTGGTTTCAGGAATTCTGGAAACAACAAAATTTTGCGGTCTTGATCAACGAAATCAGCCAGTTTAATCCCGCTGAAGAACGTTATGACGCCTTTAGGGCTGCCTGTTATCTATTACAAACCCTAGGCAACCCCTATATATGGCCAGCCGAGTATCTGGCAGAACTCAAACCCCTGATCGAGCAGGCTATTTCAATTCTGACCCAACTGATTGACCCGCCCAATGACGAATGGGGGTTTCTTGATATGTGGGGCGACAGCGCCGATGTTATCAACGCCGTGGAGGAACAAATCGACGCTCTGAAAATGCGATTAGGCGAGCTGGCTTAATCTGGCATACGTATCGGCACCCAACAAAAATGGGCACCCGACCCAGTCGGCGTGCCCATTTTCTTTACCGCCCCGCCTCCCTTCGAGACGGTACCGCTTAACTTACGGGTTGACGCTGTCTTTGAGCGACTTGCCCGGTTTGAACGCGACGGTGTTGCTTGCCTTGATCTTCACAGGCTCACCGGTTTGCGGGTTCTTGCCGGTGCGGGCGCCGCGGTGGCGTTGCAGGAAGGTGCCGAAACCCACCAGGGTGACGCTGTCCTTGCGGTGCAGGGCGCCGGTGATTTCTTCGAGTACGGCGTTAAGGACGCGGTTGGCCTGCTCTTTGGTGAGGTCTGCTTTTTCAGCGATGGCGGCTGCGAGATCTGGTTTACGCATAAATGAAGCCTCTTTGACGGTTTTTTGTTGTTATGTCCGTGCTGCTCTCTGGTGGAGCAGCGCCCAAGGCGCCGCAGGCTCTACTCTGCGGCAGACGGGAGTGAGGATGGCACGCCCTCGCACGCTCCGCCAGTCTCCCGGCGACCTTTCTACAGGCGAAACGGTGCTGATTCCGACAGAACGGCTGGCATTTACGCCAGCAATGGCGGAAGTTCTTTGTTCAGGGCCAGTTTTTCCATGACGGCGCTGCCGGTCAGCGCGTATCCCAGCAGGCGGCCGCTGGCGTCGCGACACAGGGCCTTGATGTCGGCGCCCTGCCCTTCGACGCTCCACACACCTTCGGTGCCCCGTGGCGCAGGTGACACCACCAGCGGGCAGACCGGGGTTTTCACGGTGACCGGCATAGGCCCATAGCTCACCGCCGTGGCGTTGCCGGCCAAGGTTTGCGCCAGGGCACGGGCGCAGCTCATCAGTGGCATCACGTACAGCAGGTTCAAGCCGTCGACCTCGGCGCAGTCGCCCAGGGCGTAGATGTTGGCGTGGGACGTCTTGAGGTGACGGTCCACCATGATCCCGCGATTGATTTGCAGGCCGGCGGCGGCGGCCAGGTCTACACGAGGACGCAGGCCGATGGCGGACACCACCAGGTCACAGTGGATCACATCACCGTCCGACAGGTGCGCCTCAAGGCCATCAGCCGTGCGTTGCAGGCGATTGAGCACCGGGCCCAGGTGGAAACGCGCGCCGATGCCTTCCAGCCCGGCTTGCACCGCTGCGGCAGCCGCCGGGTGCAGCAGGGTCGGCATGACCTGCTCACAGGGTGCGACCAGGTCGATTTCATAGCCGCCGAGGATCAGGTCGTTGGCAAATTCGCAGCCGATCAGGCCAGCGCCAAGCAACAACACGCGACGTTTGCCGGCAGCCGCGGCGCGGAAGCGCGCGTAGTCTTCCAGGTCGTTGATCGGAAAAATCAGTTCAGCCCCATCGCCTTCAACCGGTACGCGCACGGTTTCTGCGCCCCAGGCCAGGATCAGGTCGCGGTAGGCCACCGCTTCCTCGCCGATCCACAGGCGCTTGTGGCCTGCGTCGATGCCGCTGACACGTGTATGGGTGCGCACTTCGGCCTTGAGCTGCTCGGCCATGGCGCCGGGTTCGGCCATGCTCAGGCCATCGGCTTCCTTGTTCTTGCCAAAGCCGGTGGAGAGCATGGGCTTGGAGTAGGAGCGCCCGTCATCCGCGGTGATCAGCAGCAATGGGGTCTCGCTGTCGAGCTTGCGAAACTCCCGGGCTACGTTGTAACCGGCCAATCCTGTGCCGATGATCACGACGGGTGCGTTCATTCCTTTCTCCTTGTAGTACGTGTCTTAAACTAAGAATTAGCCGATTTCGATCATTTCGAAATCCATTTTGCCCACGCCGCAGTCCGGGCACAGCCAGTCTTCCGGGACGTCTTGCCACAGCGTGCCCGGAGCTATTCCGTCATCCGGCCAGCCGTCCGCTTCGTTGTAGATCAAGCCACAGACGATACATTGCCACTTCTTCATTACGTGCTTCCTCAAGTCCAGGCATTTTGGCCGGCGGTCGATGGATCCAGCGTTGCCGCACGGCTCAGGGCGTTTTGTACTGATCGAGGCCGGCAGATGCAAGCACGATCGACGCAAACGGCCGGTTTGGCGCGGCAAAAGTTCAGGGTGCCATGGTAAGCTCGCCGCCTCTTTTGCTGCCAATACTGACTCACCGTGCCGCACTCAATCGCCCCTTCCGATGCTTGCCAATGGCTGACCCAGAGCCTTCTGAGTCCCTTGCCCACGCCCTTGACCCTCAACTGGCTGTTTGACGAAGGCTCGCTGACGCGACGGCTGACAGGGCTGTCCAACGACGGTTTCAGCGTGACGCCGCTGTTCGAAGGCTGGCAGCCATTGCGCGACGATGAATGTGCCGCCCTGGGCCTGGCCCCGGCCAGCATCGGCTGGGTGCGCGAGGTGTACCTGCGTGGGCATGACCAGCCGTGGGTGTTTGCACGCAGCGTGGCGGCGCGCAGTGCCTTGCAGGGCGACGGGCTGCACATGGACGAGCTGGGCAGTCGCTCGCTGGGGGAGCTGTTGTTCTGCGACCGCGCCTTTACCCGCCAGGCCATCGAAGTGTGCCATTACCCTCGCCCATGCCTGCCGGCAGCGCACCAGACCGACGGTTTGTGGGCGCGCCGCTCTCGCTTCGATCGCGGCGCGCTGAGCGTGCTGGTGGCAGAAGTCTTCCTGCCGAGTTTCTGGCACGCGCTGCATGACCATCCGGAGAACTGCTGATGTATCAACGTCTGCTCAAGTCCTTGAACCGCCTGAACCCCAGGGCCTGGGATTTCATTCAGTTGACGCGCATGGACAAGCCCATTGGCATCTACCTGTTGCTGTGGCCGACATTGTGGGCACTGTGGATCGCCGGCAAGGGCTCGCCGTCGCTGCTTAATATCGTGATTTTCGTGTTGGGCGTGGTGCTGACCCGCGCCGGTGGCTGCGTGATCAATGATTGGGCTGACCGCAAGGTCGATGGCCATGTGAAGCGCACCGAGCAACGCCCACTGGTGAGCGGCAAGATCAGCTCGAAAGAGGCATTGGTGTTTTTTGCCGTGTTGATGGGTATCAGCTTCCTGCTGGTGCTGCTGACCAACGCCAGCACTATCCTGCTATCCCTGGGCGGCCTGGCGCTGGCAGCCAGCTACCCGTTCATGAAGCGCTACACCTATTACCCGCAGGTAGTGCTGGGCGCGGCGTTTTCCTGGGGCATGCCGATGGCGTTTACCGCCGAGACCGGCCATCTGCCCGCTACCGCGTGGTTGCTGTATATCGCCAACCTGTTGTGGACCGTGGGCTACGACACCTATTACGCCATGACCGACCGTGATGACGACTTGAAGATCGGGGTGAAATCCACCGCCATTCTGTTTGGTGATGCTGATCGCGTGATCATCCTGACCCTGCAAGGGCTGTCGCTGGTGTGCCTGTTGCTGGCCGGCACGCGGTTTGAACTGGGGGGTTGGTTCCAACTGGGGTTGCTGGCGGCGGCGGGCTGTTTTGCCTGGGAGTTCTGGTACACCCGGGACAGGGACCGTATGAAGTGCTTCAGGGCGTTCTTGCATAACCATTGGGCGGGGTTGGCGATTTTTGTCGGGATTGTGGTGGATTACGCGGTTCGGTAGTGCAGGACTGACGCCATCGGGGGCAAGCCCCCGATGGATTCAGCAGCGCCGCAGACTTAAGGCTTGATGATGTGCCAGGCGCCACCCTTGCCATCCCCGGTCTTGTCACCGGCTTTCTTGTCGTCCTTGTAGGTGTAGACCGGCTTGCCTTTGTAGGCCCACTGGCTGGTCTGGTCGTCGCGGGTGATCACCGTCCAATCACCGTCACCGGTCGTGGTGTCGGTGGATTCTGCCTTCAGCGGTGGCCAGTTGGTCGCGCACTGGTCCTTGCACACTGACTTGCCATCGGCGTCCTTGTCGAAGGTGTAGAGCGTCATGCCCTTGTGATCCACCAACATCCCTTCTTTAGTCATCGCAGGCTCTGCCGCAAACGCCAGGCCTGGCAGCGCCAAGGCTGCGGATAGCAGCAGGGCTTTCCAGGAAATCGTGCTGTAAGTCATCGGAACCTTCCTTTTGTGGTTGTCAGGATTCGGACCCAAAGGGTAGTCCAGAGTGCCCTGAATTGCCCAAGCGACTAAATTACTGTCACACGACTGCAATAATTCCGTTATCTAATGCGGCGCAAGACAGTTAAATGACAAGAGGATTTTGAGCATGGTTGGCAGGAGCATTCTGATTGTTGACGACGAAGCGCCCATTCGCGAGATGATCGCCGTTGCGTTGGAAATGGCCGGCTATGACTGCCTGGAGGCGGAAAACTCCCAGCAGGCCCACGCCATTATCGTCGACCGCAAGCCGGACCTGATCCTGCTCGACTGGATGCTGCCCGGCACGTCCGGCATCGAGTTGGCCCGGCGCCTCAAGCGTGACGAACTGACCGGGGATATCCCAATCATCATGCTCACCGCCAAGGGTGAAGAGGACAACAAGATCCAGGGCCTGGAAGTGGGCGCCGATGACTACATCACCAAACCTTTTTCCCCTCGGGAGCTGGTGGCGCGCCTCAAAGCCGTATTGCGCCGTGCCGGCCCGACCGATGGCGAAGCGCCGATCGAAGTCGACGGCCTGATTCTGGACCCGATCAGCCACCGCGTGACCATCGACGGCAAGCCCGCCGAGATGGGCCCGACCGAATACCGATTGCTGCAATTCTTCATGACCCACCAAGAGCGCGCCTACACCCGCGGCCAATTGCTGGACCAGGTGTGGGGCGGCAATGTGTATGTGGAGGAGCGCACCGTGGACGTGCATATCCGCCGCTTGCGCAAAGCCTTGGGCGACGCGTACGAGAATCTGGTACAAACCGTGCGCGGCACCGGCTATCGGTTTTCCACCAAAAGCTGAGCCAGCCCCTTCCTCCCTTAACAGCTGACAAGGACGCATGTTTAAGTGAACCAGAACTGGCATGGCACCCTGATCCGCCACATGCTTCTGTTGATCACTGCTTGCCTGCTGGTCGGGCTGATCAGTGGCTATTACGGCTGGAGCCTGGCCGCCGGCATCGCGTTGTACCTGGGCTGGACCCTCAAACAATTGCTGCGCCTGCATGAATGGCTGCGCCAGCACAAACCCGACGAGGCGCCGCCCGATGGCTATGGCCTGTGGGGTGAGGTGTTCGACAGCATCTACCACCTGCAACGCCGCGACCAACGGGTACGCGGGCGCCTGCAAGCGGTGATCGACCGGGTGCAGGAATCCACCGCGGCGCTCAAGGACGCCGTGATCATGCTCGACAGCGACGGCAATCTGGAATGGTGGAACCGCGCCGCCGAAACCCTGCTGGGTCTCAAGACGCCACAGGACAGCGGCCAGCCGGTGACCAACCTGGTGCGCCACCCGCGCTTCAAGGAATACTTCGAGCAGGACAACTACGAAGAAGCCCTGGAAATCCCGTCGCCCACCAACGACCGCGTACGCATCCAGCTGTACCTGACGCGCTATGGCAACAATGAGCACTTGATGCTGGTGCGTGATGTGACCCGCATCCATCAGCTTGAACAGATGCGCAAGGACTTCGTCGCCAACGTCTCCCACGAGCTTCGCACACCGCTGACGGTGATCTGCGGCTACCTGGAGACGCTGCTGGACAACGTCGACGAGATCAACCCGCGCTGGAGCCGCGCCCTGCAGCAGATGCAGCAGCAAGGCTCGCGGATGCAGACCCTGCTCAACGACTTGCTGCTTTTGGCCAAGCTTGAAGCCACCGATTACCCCTCGGATAACCACCCGGTGGCAGTGCAAAGCCTGCTGCACACCATCAAGAATGACGCCCAGGCGCTCTCCGGTGAACGCGGCCAGCAGATCACCCTGGAAGCCGACCCAACGGTGCTGCTCAAGGGCAGTGAGGGCGAGTTACGCAGCGCGTTCTCCAATTTGGTGTTCAACGCGGTGAAGTACACCCAGGACAAGGGCAATATCCGTATTCGCTGGTGGGCCGACGAACAGGGCGCGCACCTGAGCGTGCAGGACTCGGGTATCGGCATCGACGCCAAGCATCTGCCGCGCCTCACCGAACGCTTCTACCGCGTTGACTCCAGCCGCAACTCCAACACCGGCGGCACGGGGCTCGGCCTGGCCATCGTCAAGCATGTGTTGTTGCGCCATCGGGCACGCCTGGAAATCAGCAGCGTGCTGGGGCATGGCAGTACGTTTACCTGCCATTTTCCAACAACGCAGGTGACGCGTCGCCAGTGATCGACAATGATGAATAACTCAAATACAGCCCCCTCCCACATTGGATTTGTATGCTTTTGGAGAACAGGTTCCTTGCCCCGCCCGGCAGCGGGCACTAGGCAAGCGCCCCGTCAGCCGCTACATTGGCCGACTTGCGCCTGCCTTTCAGGCTCACCTGTCATCCCTTATTGAACACACGGAACCTGCAAAACCCCATCATGGACCCTTCCCCTGGCATTACCCTCGCTACACTCTTCGCCGATTTCGGCATGATTCTTTTTGCACTGATCCTGGTACTGCTCAACGGTTTCTTCGTTGCGGCGGAATTTGCCATGGTCAAACTGCGCGCCACGCGGGTCGAGGCCATCGCCCACAAGAACGGTTGGCGCGGGCAGATCCTGCGCACCGTACACAGCCAGCTCGACGCCTACCTGTCGGCCTGTCAGCTGGGTATCACCCTGGCGTCCCTGGGCCTGGGCTGGGTCGGTGAACCGGCCTTTGCGCACATCCTCGAGCCAATGCTGGGCGCAATCGGCGTGCAGTCGCCGGAAGTGATCAAGGGCGTGTCGTTCTTTGCCGCCTTCTTCGTGATTTCCTACCTGCACATCGTGGTCGGTGAGCTGGCGCCCAAGTCCTGGGCGATTCGCAAGCCCGAGCTGCTGTCGCTATGGACGGCAGTGCCGCTGTACCTGTTCTACTGGGCGATGTACCCGGCCATCTACCTGCTCAACGCCAGCGCCAACGCCATCCTGCGCATCGCCGGCCAAGGCGAGCCTGGCCCCCACCATGAGCACCATTACAGCCGCGAAGAGCTCAAACTGATCCTGCACTCCAGCCGTGGCCAGGACCCGAGCGACCAAGGTATGCGCGTACTGGCCTCTGCGGTGGAAATGGGCGAACTGGAAGTGGTGGACTGGGCCAACTCCCGGGAAGACCTGGTGACCCTGGACTTCAACGCCCCGCTCAAAGAGATTCTTGCGCTGTTCCGTCGCCACAAATTCAGCCGGTACCCGGTGTATGACGCGGTGCGCAATGAGTTCGTGGGCCTGTTGCACATCAAGGATCTGCTGCTGGAACTGGCCGCCCTGGACCATATTCCCGAATCCTTCAACCTGGCCGAACTGACCCGCCCGCTGGAACGCGTCTCGCGGCACATGCCGTTGTCGCAACTGCTGGAGCAGTTCCGCAAAGGCGGCGCGCACTTCGCCCTGGTGGAGGAAGCCGACGGCAAGATCATCGGCTACCTGACCATGGAAGACGTGCTGGAAGTACTGGTGGGCGATATCCAGGATGAACACCGCAAGGCCGAGCGCGGCATCCTCGCCTACCAGCCCGGCAAATTGCTGGTACGTGGCGACACGCCGTTGTTCAAAGTCGAACGCCTGCTGGGCGTCGACCTGGACCACATCGAAGCCGAAACCCTGGCCGGCCTGATCTACGACACCCTCAAGCGCGTGCCGGAAGAAGAGGAAGTGCTGGAAGTGGAAGGCTTGCGGATCATCATCAAGAAGATGAAAGGGCCCAAGATAGTACTGGCCAAGGTCTTGCTGCTGGACTGACCTTCGATTGCCCAATGCAAAATTGGGCAATATCCCAAGCGTCGTGACGACCTAAACGATCGTCACGCAGGCAGCGCGTTGAAACAGATATCCACATTCATCTGCGCCGCGGCCGACAGATTGACTAACGCATCAAGAGAACACTTGTCGATCTTGCCGTTGAGTACGTCGTTCAGGCGAGGCTGGCTGATACCCAGCCTTAGCGCCGCATCCTTCTGGGACAGCTCCCAGCTACGAATGGTGTTGCACAACTCCAACAGCAGCTTTGAGCGTAGGCGCATATTGGCGGCTTGCGCTGGCGTGTCCTCCAGAGCATCCCACACAGAGTTGAAACGTTCGGTATGTAACTTTTGATTTGTCATGGGCTTAACCTAATTCCTGCAATCTGGCACGCGCCAATTCGATATCCCGCCCTTCGGTTTTCCGTGTGGTCTTGCGCAACGCGTGCAGCACATAGACAGCTTCAGGCCGATTGACCACGTAGAACACTCGAAACGCTCCCGACTCTTCAGTGATCCGAATCTCATTGACGCCCCTCCCGATCGTTTTCATCGGCTTGCAATCGAAGGGCTGCTCACCCTGTTGCAACAGATCCAACTGAAAACCGGCTGCCCTTCGGGCGTCGAGAGGAAAATCCTTGAGATCCTTGAGCGAGCTTCCTAGAAACACCACATCCTTGTGCCTTGGCATTGACTTCTCCTTTCCTGGAAAGAAAAAGCGTAATCGACGACTCAACCAAAGGCGGTGCAGCTGTGTTTCAAGGCATAGCAAAGGCTCGACAACACTGAAGCGTTATCGAGAGCCTATATCGGAACAGATATAAATCAAGCCATCCAGCAGGAATCAGACAACCGGTCGATTGCTTGATTCAGGCCATCAGGCACCCGGCACAAAATGCTTCTGCGCCGTACCGCGCGCAATCAGGCGCGAGATGTAGTCCAGCTTCTGCGCATCCTGGTCGATAAAGCGAAAGGTCAGTTGCAACCAGTCGCTGTCGGGCTTGGGCTCGTAGGCGACGATGGCATGCAGGTAGCCGTTGAGGCGTGCGACTTCGGCGTTGTCGCCCTGCTCAAGGTCGAGCACGGCGCTTTCCAGTACCTGAGGCAGGACGTCGCCGCGCTTTACCACCAGCAACGCTTCCTTGATGCTCAGGGCCTTGATCACGCATTGCTGAGTGCCGCTTGCGAGGCGCAACTGGCCCTGACCGCGACTGCCAGCCGGCGCCGCTGCTGCTGGGGCCTTCACGGGTGGGGTGTTGAGCAGACCTTTACTGGGTGCCGCCACCGGGGCCGGCTTGACCGCTTCGGGTCTGCCGCCGGTCAGGGCGCTCAGGGAGTCGTTGCCGAAGGCCGAGTTCATCTTGGTCGGCGCGCTGGCGATCAGTGCGTCGAGGCGGCCGATCTTGTGCAGGGCCTGCTTGACCTTGTTGAGCAGTTGCTCGTTGGTGAACGGTTTGCTGACATAGCCGGAAACGCCGGCCTGGATCGCCTGAACCACGTTTTCCTTATCGCCACGGCTGGTCACCATCACGAACGGCATGGCCTTCAGATGCGCTTGCTCGCGGCACCAGGTCAAGAGCTCAAGACCGGACATCTCAGGCATTTCCCAGTCACACAGCACCAGGTCGAAGGTTTCGCGCATCAGGATGGATTGCGCCTTTTTGCCGTTCACCGCATCTTCGATCTTGATTCCGGGGAAGTAATTGCGCAGGCACTTCTTCACCAGGTCGCGAATAAACGAGGCGTCATCCACCACCAATACACTGACTTTGCTCATCGACCCTTCATCCTATAAAAACCTCGGCTGGCAGTACGCCTGACTGATGGCATTTTGCCAAAACCTTGCAGTCACGTTCGGACTTTATTCGCCGCCCGCGCAAAAAATTCAGCTGCCACAAACGAAAACGCCCGGCCAATGGCCGGGCGTTAATTTCACGGGCAACCTTACTTATCGTCAGGTTCGCCTGGAACATTAGGCGTTTGATCGGCGGAGCCTTCAACTTCGGCCTTCATGCGCTTGAGGCCCATGTGCCGAACGTCGGTGCCGCGCACCAGGTAGATCACCAGTTCCGAGATATTACGCGCGTGATCGCCGATCCGCTCCAGCGAGCGCAGCACCCAGATAATGCTCAAGACCCGCGAGATAGAGCGTGGATCTTCCATCATGTAGGTGGCCAGCTCACGCAAGGCGGTCTTGTACTCGCGGTCGATGACCTTGTCGTACTGAGCCACCGACAACGCCAGGTCTGCATCGAAACGCGCAAACGCGTCGAGGGCATCGCGCACCATGTTGCGCACTTGGTCGCCGATATGGCGCACTTCCACATAACCGCGTGGCGCTTCACCTTCTTCGCACAGTTGGATGGCACGCCGGGCGATCTTGGTGGCTTCGTCGCCAATGCGCTCCAGGTCAATCACCGACTTGGAGATGCTGATGATCAAACGCAGGTCCGAGGCCGCCGGCTGGCGACGGGCAAGAATGCGCAGGCACTCTTCATCGATATTGCGTTCCATCTGGTTGATCTGGTCATCGATCTCGCGCACCTGCTGGGCCAGGCCCGAGTCGGCCTCGATCAGCGCGGTGACAGCATCGTTGACTTGCTTCTCCACCAGCCCGCCCATCGCCAGGAGGTGGCTGCGCACTTCCTCAAGCTCGGCGTTGAACTGCGCGGAGATGTGATGGGTAAGGCCTTCTTTGCTAATCATGTTGGCGTCCTTGGAGCGTCCGGTAAGGTGCGGAGAACCGCAGCGTCAGTGCAATCAGAACCACAGCTTCCTAGCCGTAGCGACCGGTGATGTAGTCTTCGGTCTGCTTCTTCGCCGGATTGGTGAACAGGGTATCGGTATCGCCGAACTCCACCAGCTTGCCCATGTACATGAACGCGGTGTAGTCCGAAACCCGCGCCGCCTGTTGCATGTTGTGGGTCACGATAACGATGGTGAACTTGGACTTGAGCTCGTAGATCAGCTCTTCGACTTTCAAGGTCGAGATCGGGTCGAGCGCCGAGCACGGTTCGTCGAGCAGCAGCACTTCCGGCTCTACGGCGATGGTACGGGCGATCACCAGACGCTGCTGCTGGCCGCCGGACAAGCCAAGTGCCGACTCGTGCAGACGGTCCTTGACCTCGTCCCACAACGCGGCGCCCTTGAGAGCCCATTCAACCGCTTCGTCGAGGACGCGCTTCTTGTTGATGCCCTGGATGCGCAGGCCATAGACCACGTTTTCATAAATGGTCTTGGGGAACGGGTTGGGCTTCTGGAACACCATCCCCACCCGGCGTCGCAACTCGGCCACGTCTTCACCCTTGCGGTAAATATTGGTGCCGTAGAGATTGATCGCACCTTCCACACGGCAACCGTCCACCAAGTCATTCATACGGTTGAACGTGCGCAGCAATGTCGACTTGCCGCAGCCGGACGGGCCGATAAAGGCGGTCACGCGCTGCTTGGGGATGTTCATGCTGACGTCGAACAGCGCTTGTTTTTCGCCGTAGTACAGGCTCAGGCCCGGGACTTCGATGGCCACGGTTTCCTGGGCCAGGCTCAGGCTCTGTTTGTCGCGACCCAGGGCAGACATGTTGATGCCGTGAGGTTGGTTTTCGTGTTGCATGGGATGCTCCCTGTGCTACCAATTCGTTTCGTTGAACCGCCGGGGCGGCTTACTCAAATTCTGTGTCTGTGGGAGCTGGCTTGCCTGCGATGGCATCACTGCGGTCTTACTGATACACCGCGTCGTCTGCATCGCAGGCAAGCCAGCTCCCACAGGGGGCCGTGTTAGCTGTCCAGCGCCTTGTATTTTTCGCGCAGGTGGTTACGGATCCACACCGCCGACAGGTTGAGCGTGGCGATCACCAGCACCAGCAGCAACGCGGTGGCGTACACCAGCGGCCTTGCGGCTTCGACGTTAGGGCTCTGGAAGCCGACGTCATAAATATGGAAGCCCAGGTGCATGATTTTCTGGTCCAGGTGCAGGTACGGATAGTTGCCGTCCAGCGGCAGCGACGGAGCCAGCTTCACTACGCCCACCAGCATCAGCGGCGCCACTTCGCCGGCGGCGCGGGCCACGGCGAGGATCATGCCGGTCATCATGGCCGGGCTGGCCATCGGCAGCACGATCTTCCACAGCGTTTCCGCCTTGGTCGCGCCCAGTGCCAGGGAGCCTTCACGCACCGTGCGAGGAATGCGCGCCAGGCCTTCTTCGGTGGCCACGATCACCACCGGCACCGCCAATAGCGCCAGGGTCAGCGAGGCCCAGAGCAGGCCCGGAGTACCGAAGGTCGGCGCCGGCAGGGCTTCGGCGAAGAACAGGCGGTCAACCGAACCACCCAGTACATAGACGAAGAAGCCCAGGCCGAATACGCCGTAGACAATGGCCGGTACGCCCGCCAGGTTGTTCACGGCGATACGGATGATCCGCGTCAGAGTGTTCTGCTTGGCGTACTCACGCAGGTACACGGCCGCCAGCACGCCAAACGGGGTCACGATCATCGCCATGATCAGGGTCATCATCACGGTGCCGAAGATGGCCGGGAAAATCCCGCCTTCGGTGTTGGCTTCCCGTGGGTCATCACTGAGGAATTCCCAGACTTTGCTGAAGTAGAAGCCGATCTTGGTCAGGGTGCCCATGGCGTTAGGCTGGTAGGCGTGCACCACCTTGCCGATGCCGATCTCCACTTCCTTGCCGTTGCCGTCGCGGGCAGTCAGGGCGTCGCGGTTGAACTGAGCGTGCAAGTCGGCCAGGCGCGCTTCGATATCTTGATAGCGGGCGTTGAGTTCGGCGCGGTCGGCGTCCATATCGGCCTGGGCGGCGGCGTCGAGCTTGCCTTCCAGTTCCAGTTTGCGCCCGTGCAGGCGGATGCGTTCCAGGCCGGCGTTGATCGCACCGATATCGGTTTTTTCCAGGGTCTTGAGCTGGGCGGCGAGCTTGTTGACACGGTCCACGCGAGCTTGCAGCTCTGGCCATGCGGCCTCGCCTTCAGCGATGACCTTGCCGTCCTGCTTGACGTTGACCAGGGTGCCGTAGAAGTTGCCCCACTCACGACGCTCAATGGCCATCAGGTTGGCCGGCTTGGTCTGGTCCTTCAACCATTCGCCGACGATCCAGGTGAAGTCGTTGCCGTTCAAGTCGCGGTTGCCGACCTTGATCAGCTCGCGGGTCATGAATTCCGGGCCCTGGTCCGGCACCGGCAGGCCGGCGCTCTTGAGGCGCTCACGCGGCACTTCTTCTTTCTGTACCACTTCGCCGATGACGATATGGTTGGCCTGGCCCGGCACGTTGTAGTTGGCCTGGATCAGGTCGGCCGGCCAGAAGTGGCCCAGGCCACGCACGGCAATCACAGCCAGCAAACCAATGGTCATGATGACCGCGATGGACACCGCGCCACCGCTGATCCAGACGCCTGGGGCGCCGCTCTTGAACCATCCATTCAGGGAGTTCTGTTTCACAGACTTCTACCTTTCTTAAAGCGACGAGTATTTCTTGCGCAGACGCTGACGAATCAGTTCGGCGAGGGTGTTCATGATGAACGTGAACAGCAGCAGCACCAGCGCCGAGAGGAACAGCACGCGGTAGTGACTGCCACCGACTTCCGACTCGGGCATTTCCACCGCGACGTTGGCCGCCAGGGTGCGCAAGCCCTCGAACAGGTTCATCTCCATGACCGGGGTGTTACCGGTGGCCATCAGCACGATCATGGTTTCACCCACTGCACGGCCCATGCCGATCATCAGTGCCGAGAAGATGCCCGGGCTGGCGGTGAGGATGACCACGCGGGTCATGGTCTGCCAGGGCGTGGCGCCCAGGGCCAGGGAGCCCAGGGTCAGGCCGCGTGGCACACTGAACACGGCGTCTTCGGCGATCGAGTAGATGTTCGGGATCACCGCAAAACCCATGGCCAGGCCGACCACCAGGGCGTTGCGCTGGTCGTAGGTGATCCCCAGGTCATGGGAGATCCACATGCGCATGTCGCCGCCAAAGAACCAGGTTTCCAGGTATGGACTCATGTACAGCGAGAGCCAGCCCACCAGCAGGATTACCGGGATCAGGATCGCGCTTTCCCAGCCGTCCGGCACCCGCAGGCGAATCGACTCGGGCAAGCGACTGAAGACAAAACCGGCGACCAGGATGCCGATCGGCAATAGCATCAGCAGGCTGAAAATGCCCGGCAAGTGCCCTTCCACGTACGGCGCCAGGAACAGGCCGGCGAAGAAGCCGAGGATCACGGTCGGCATGGCTTCCATCAGTTCGATCACTGGCTTGACCTTGCGGCGCAGGCTCGGGGCCATGAAGTAAGCGGTGTAGATCGCGGCGGCAACCGCCAGCGGCGCGGCCAGCAGCATGGCGTAGAACGCAGCCTTCAACGTGCCGAAGGTCAGCGGGGCCAGGCTCATCTTGGGTTCGAAGTCGGTGTTGGCGGCGGTGGACTGCCAGACGTATTTAGGCTCGTCGTAGTTCTCGTACCAGACCTTGCTCCACAACGCGCTCCACGAGACTTCCGGGTGCGGGTTGTCGAGCAACAGCGGTTGCAGCTTGCCGCCGGCCTCGACGATTACGCGGTTGGCCCGTGGCGACATACCGAACAGGCCCTGGCCGTCGACCACCGGGTCGACCAGCAGGGTGCGGTGAGCGGTGCTGTGGAAAACGCCGAACTGGCCAGCGGCATCGAGCGCGGTGAAGCCTTTGCGGCGCTCTTCAGCACTGATTTCGACAATGGGCGCAGTGCCCATCTGGAAGGTGCGGATCTGTTTCAGGCGTTGCTCGCCATCCGGGTCGCGGGCCATGAACCACTGGGCCAGGCCGCCCTTGGAGTTGCCGACGATCAGCGAGATACCGCCCACCAGCTGAGTGCTGGCGGTGACTTCGGCTGCGCCGTCTTCCAGGAGTTTGTAGCGACCGTTGAGGCTGTTGTCGCGCAGGCTGAACACATCGGCCAGGGCGCGACCGTTGATCACGTAAAGCCATTGCTGGCGTGGGTCGACAAAGATGGCTTTCACCGGTTCGGTCATCTGCGGCAGCTCGATGCGCTTCTGCTCGCTGGTGACTTCACCGGTCATCATGTTTTCTTCGCGGCTCAACGACAGCACGTTCAGGTACGAACCCGCCGAACCGGCCACCACCAAGGTGGAGTCAGTGGCGTTGAGGGCGACATGCTCCAGTGGGCGACCGGCCTCATCCAACACGATCGGCGTTTCGCCGTAAGGGTATTCAATCGCTGGGGTGATGGTCTTCTTGCCGTCCGGGTACGACACTTTATAGGTGTGGCGGAACACCAGGGACTGGCCATTGGACAAACCAAGGATAACCAGCGGGCTGCCCGGCTGGTCTTCACCAATAGAAGCAACGCTGGCACCGGCCGGAAGCGGCAAGTCGACACGCTTGAGCTCGGCGCCGGAGTCCACTTCAAAGAACAGCGCCTGGCCCTTGTCGGAAACCCGCATGGCGACCTGGTTCTGTTCTTCAAGGGAGATCATCAACGGCTTGCCGGCGTCCTGCATCCAGGCGGGGGTCAGCGCGTCTTCCTTGGTCAACGAGGCGCCCTGGAACAGAGGTGCAACGACGTAGGCGAGGAAGAAGAAGATCAGGGTGATGGCGCCGAGGACGGCGAGGCCACCGACCAGCACATACCAGCGGGTCAGGCGATCCTTGAGCGCGCGAATGCGGCGCTTGCGTTGCAACTCAGGCGTATTGAAATCAATGCGCTTGGGGGGAGAAGTTGTCGTCATGGTGGAATTGGCCAGATCATTCATGCGCACACCCTAGCGATCCTGTATGACAGAAAGATGACAGTGCAGTGACGCAACAAATCCGCCGCGAAGCAGGGCTGGCAGCGGATTAAAAATTAGGGATGCAGACTGCTTATGTGGGAGCGGGCTTGCCCGCGATGGCATCAACACGATTTCAACGCTAAACCGCGTCGCCAGCATCGCGGGCAAGCCCGCTCCCACAGAAAAGCATGCGTCTACATCAGGTATCGCAGGCTTAGTTGCCTTCTTTCAGACCCAGCTCAGCCAAGGCCTTGGCGGCCACTTTGGCAGGCAGTGGGATGTAGCCGTCCTTGACGACAACTTCCTGGCCCTGCTTGGACAGCACCAGTTTCACGAACTCGGCTTCCAGCGGGGCCAGCGGCTTGTTCGGGGCTTTGTTGACATAAACGTAGAGGAAGCGCGACAGCGGGTATTTGCCGTTCAGGGCGTTTTCTTCGCTGTCTTCGATGAAGTCAGTGCTGCCTTTCTTGGCCAGGGCCACGGTCTTCACGCTGGCGGTCTTGTAGCCGATGCCCGAGTAACCGATGCCGTTCAGCGAGGAGCTGATCGACTGCACGACCGAAGCCGAGCCAGGTTGTTCGTTCACGTTAGGCTTGTAGTCGCCTTTGCACAGGGCTTCTTCCTTGAAGTAGCCGTAGGTGCCGGATACCGAGTTGCGACCGAACAATTGCACTGGCTTGTTGGCCAGGTCGCCGGTCACACCCAGGTCGCCCCAGGTTTTAACGTCAGCTTTGGCGCCGCACAGGCGAGTCGAGGAGAAGATCGCGTCGACTTGCTCCATGGTCAGGTGCTGGATCGGGTTGTCCTTGTGCACGAACACCGCCAAGGCGTCCACGGCAACCGGGATAGCGGTTGGCTTGTAGCCGTACTTCTGCTCGAAGGCCGCCAGTTCGGTGTCCTTCATCTTGCGGCTCATCGGGCCCAGGTTGGAGGTGCCTTCAGTCAGCGCAGGTGGCGCGGTGGCGGAACCGGCAGCTTGAATCTGGATGTTGACGTTCGGGTATTCCTTTTTGTAACCCTCAGCCCACAAAGTCATCAGGTTAGCCAGGGTGTCGGAGCCGACGCTGGACAAGTTACCCGACACACCAGTGGTCTTGACGTACGCCGGGATTGCCGGATCAACACCAGCGGCCACCGCGTTGGCGGTCGCAACGCCAGCAGCGACAAAAGTCATTGCCGCCATCAAACGTTTCAGTTTCATGCCTTGCTCCTAGCAGATAGGGATAATTGGATCGGGGCCAAGTATCGAGAGGCCGTGTGAACACTCTATGTCTGCAATGTGACAATTAGATGAAAGGCCACTATCGGGAAGCAAAGGTATGCGAAGTAAAAAACGGAACAGGCACTCTCATTGTGGCGAGGGAGCTTGCTCCCTCACCACAGTAGATCAGGCTGGCGTTAGCGACCGCGTTTCCACAGATACCCACCCACCAACATCCCCATCACACACAGGACGGCCACATAGTAAGCCGGGCCCATCGGGCTCTCCTTCATCAGCAGCGACACCGCCAATGGCGTCAGTCCACCGAATACGGCATAGGCGACGTTGTAGGAGAACGACAGGCCGCTGAAGCGCACCACTGGCGGGAACGCCTTGACCATCACGTAGGGCACTACACCGATGGTGCCCACGAACAAACCGGTCAATGCGTACAACGGAAACAGCCAGTCCGGGTGGGCCATCAGGCTGTGATACAGCGTCCAGGAGGTCGCCAGCAGCAGTGCGCAACCGGTAACCAGCACGCGACCGGCGCCAAAACGGTCGGCCAGGGCACCCGAGGCGATGCAGCCCAGGCTCAGGGTCACGATGGCCAGGCTGTTGGCTTGCAGTGCCACCGTGGGGCTGAAGTGGTAGACGGTTTGCAGCACGGTCGGCGTCATCAGGATAACCACCACGACGCCGGCGGACAGCAGCCAGGTGAGCAACATCGACAACACAATGGCGCCCCGGTGGTCACGCAGCACTGCACGCAACGGCAGCTCGGCAGCAAGGGTCTTGCGTTGCTGCATCTCAGCGAAGATCGGCGTTTCATGCAGCCAGCGGCGCAGATACACCGACAACAGACCGAATACACCGCCAAGCAGGAATGGGATCCGCCAGGCGTAATCGGAGACCTGCTCCGGGGTATAGGCCGTATTGATCGCAGTAGCTACCAGCGAGCCGAGCAGAATACCGGCGGTGAGGCCGCTGGTCAGGGTGCCGCAGGCGTAGCCGATGTGGCGCGGCGGAACGTGCTCGGAGACGAACACCCAGGCGCCCGGTACCTCGCCGCCAATCGCCGCACCCTGGATGACGCGCATCAGCAGCAGCAAGAGCGGCGCCCACAGGCCGATCTGCGCGTAGGTGGGCAGCAGGCCCATGATCAGGGTGGGTACGGCCATCATGAAGATGCTCAGGGTGAACATCTTCTTGCGCCCCAGCAGGTCGCCGAAGTGCGCCATGATGATGCCGCCCAGTGGGCGGGCCAGGTAGCCGGCGGCGAAGATGCCGAAGGTCTGCATCATGCGCAGCCATTCGGGCATGTCGACGGGGAAGAACAGTTTTCCGACCACGGTGGCGAAAAACACAAAGATGATGAAGTCGTAGAACTCCAGCGCCCCGCCCAAGGCAGACAGCGACAGGGTTTTGTAGTCGTTGCGGGTCAGCGGGCGCGAGGGCTGCGCACTGCTTGCGGGCACGGAGGACATGGCAAGGCTTCTCTTATAGTAATCATCGTAAAGGACTGCACGCCCGTGACTTGCGGCGGGTTTGGCAAGATAGCAAATCGCCTGAAAAAGCACAGCGCCAGGAACACAGTTGCGCGCAAAAGCCCCGATACAGCGTCTATTTACCGACCAAATGAGCGTCCGGAGGTCGTCGTGGCGCCAGGGTCTCGATATACTCGCCAGTGCAAGCGCCAGACCCGCTGTCTTGAGGGGCTGCTGTGCCAAAACGTTGTTGGGTACCATCCAGCCGATTTGGCAGAGTTTCCCTTTAGTTCGCCTTACGAGAAACGCATCGAGCGGTGTATGTTGGTGCTGAAACGTTTTTCCAGAAGACGGCTATCCACTTCAAATACCCATGAAGCGTCACGGGTCAGAGGCACCCTCGGCATGATCGAACTCGAACAAGAAGATCCTATCCCGCAAGGCGATCTCGCCCTGCAAATCACTGCACTGCCGCGTGAAACCAATGGTTTTGGCGATATCTTCGGCGGCTGGCTGGTCGCGCAGATGGACCTGGCAGGCACGGCAATGGCCAGCAAGGTCGCCGGCGGGCGCGTAGCCACCGTCGCCATTGATCGCATGGCCTTCCTGGTACCGGTAGCCGTGGGTGCACAGCTTTCCTTCTATACCCAGGCTCTGGAAATTGGCCGCAGCTCGATCCAGATGATGGTCGAAGTGTGGAGCGATGACCCGCTGTCCAGCGAATGGCGCAAGGTCACCGAAGCGGTATTTGTGTTCGTCGCCATCGACGGCAGCGGTCGCACCCGTTCGGTACCGTCACGGGCGCGTTAAACCTCGCCGGGTTTTAACGGTCAATTGCCCCATTGCCTGCCACTTGAGAGAGCTTTGTTATGCCTACGCCCCACGTTGAGACGATGAAAATCGACGAGCTGGACTGCTGGCGCATCCGCCACAACGGCGCCGAGCTGATGGTGGCCCAACAGGGTGCGCATATCTTCAGTTACCAGCGCGAGGGCGAACAGCCACTGATATGGCCGAACCCCGCGGCGGTGTTCAAGCGGGGCAAAGGCATCCGTACCGGCGTGCCGGTGTGCTGGCCGTGGTTTGGTGTTTTCGACCGTAACCCGCAGAGCGTAAAAGCCATGCGCCAAAGCGATCAGCCTGCCGGCGCCCACGGCTTTGTGCGCACCGCGCTCTGGGAGTTGGCCGGGACGGCAATCGAAGGTGAAGCCCTGCGTATCGAGCTGGTGCTGCCGACTCCTGCGAACGGCTTTCCCGGCTGGCCCCATCAGGTTGACTTGACGCTGAGCCTGCTGCTGGACGAGCAACTGCATATCCGCCTCACCAGCCACAACCGTGGCACCGACACCGTGACCTTCAGCCAGGCACTGCACACCTACTTTGCTGTGAGCGACGTGCGCAACGTGCAGGTCGAGGGGGTGGATGGCTTGGCCTATATCGACACTGCTGATGGGTGGACCGAGAAGCAGCAATCCGGCTTGCTGCACTTCACTGGCGAAACTGATCGTATCTACCTGGATACGCCAGCGCAGTTGAGCATTGTGGATAAAGACTGGCAACGCCGCATCCAACTCACCAGCGAAGGCTCGAAGTCCACCGTGATCTGGAACCCCTGGACCGAACGGGCCGAGGCACTTGATGACATGGCTGACGACGGCTGGCAGGGCATGTTGTGCATCGAGACGGCGAATGTGCTGGATGATGTGGTAAGCCTGGCCCCCGGTAAAAGCCACACCTTGGGCGTTCGTATCACCAATATCACTTTGTAAACCCAGTCAGAATGTGGGAGCTGGCTTGCCTGCGATAGCATCGCCTCAGTGCAACTGACACACCGAGTCGCCTGCATCGCAGATCAAGCCAGCTCCCACAGGGATTGGTAGCGCCAGTTAGAGATCGGACTCCTTCACCACCCGCACCTTCCCCGCCTCCAGTGCATACGCTGCATCGGCCAAGTCATTGTTGACCTTCTCCACCTTCAACATGCCCGTGACCCACAGCGGCGTGTAGATATCATCCAGCTTCAACCCCTTGGGATACCGCACCAGCACCAGTTGGTTAGGCGGCGGTGGCGGCACATGGATGCAGGCGCCCGGATACGGCACCAGGAAGAACAGCGTGCTGCGGCCTTTGGCATCGGTTTCCAACGGCACCGGATACCCACCAATGCGGATATTCTTGCCGTTCATGGCCGCCACGGTCTTGGTGGAATACATCACTGCGGGCAAGCCTTTGCTCTGCTTCAAGCCACCTTTTTCAGTGAACGTGCCTTGGGCTTCGGGGGAGTTATGGTCGATCTCTGGCATGGCTTCGAGGGCTTTCTGGTCCGAAAGCGGCATCAGGTCGAGCCAGTCGGTTTCCGGCAGTTCGCCAGCGTGCGCCAGGCCAGAGCCCAGCAGGAGGAGAGTCAAGAATAGACGGCGCATGGAGAGGCTCGGCAAATACAAGTGCCGAGCATTCTAGCCCTCTGCGCCTGCGCAGCGCAGAGGACTTTGTCGGCTGATTACTTCTTTTTGATCAGGCCGTAGATCACCAGCAACACGATGGCACCTACCAGCGCGCCGATGAAGCCCGCGCCCTGGCCTGCCTGGTAGATCCCCAGTGCCTGGCCGCCATAGGTCGCGGCCAGGGAGCCGGCGATACCCAGCAGAATGGTCATGATCCAGCCCATGCTGTCGTCACCCGGCTTGAGGAAACGCGCCAGCAGGCCAACGATCAAGCCGATAAAGATGGTTCCAATGATACCCATGGCATTTCCCTCTGATTGAATGTGAGTCATGACAAAGCCTAGTCAGGCTTTATCATCCTGCAATCAGAGAGACGACGGTGACCAATGGTTCCCGCCGACTCCCGGCTTATTACTCGGCGATCAGCGCTTCGACCTTGAGGATCTGCGCCTGCAGCGTTGCGCGATCCTTGCAGCGCAGGTTTGCGTGCCCGACTTTGCGTCCGGCCTTGAACGCCTTGCCGTAGTGATGCAGGTGGCAGTCATCGATGGCAATCACCCGCTCAACCGGCGGGACTACGCCGATGAAGTTGAGCATGGCGCTCTCGCCGACCTTGGCCGTGGAGCCCAACGGCAAGCCCGCCACCGCCCGCAGGTGGTTTTCGAACTGGCTGCACTCGGCGCCTTCGGTGGTCCAGTGCCCGGAGTTGTGAACACGCGGGGCGATTTCGTTGGCCTTGAGGCCGCCGTCGACTTCAAAGAACTCGAACGCCATCACGCCGACGTAATCCAGTTGCTTGAGCACGCGGCTGGAATAATCTTCGGCCAGGGCCTGCAGTGGGTGGTCGGTGCTGGCCACGGACAGCTTGAGGATGCCGCTGTCGTGGGTGTTGTGCACCAGCGGGTAAAAGCGCGTCTCACCATCACGGGCACGCACGGCGATCAGCGATACTTCACCGGTGAATGGCACAAAGCCTTCCAGCAGGCAGCCGACGCTGCCCAGCTCAGCGAAGGTGCCAACCACATCGGCGGCGGTACGCAGCACTTTCTGGCCCTTGCCGTCGTAACCCAGGGTGCGGGTTTTCAACACCGCAGGCAGGCCGATGCTGGCGACAGCGGCGTCCAGGTCTGCCTGGGACTGGATGTCGGCGAAGGCCGGGGTGGGGATGCCCAAGTCCTTGAACATACTCTTCTCGAACCAGCGGTCCCGGGCGATGCGCAAGGCTTCAGCGCTCGGGTACACCGGTACGAACTGCGACAGGAAGGCCACGGTTTCGGCCGGGACGCTTTCAAACTCGAACGTCACCAGGTCGACTTCGTCGGCCAGTTGGCGCAGGTGATCCGGGTCGCTGTAGTCAGCGCGCAGGTGTTCACCCAGGGCGGCGGCGCAGGCATCTGGCGCCGGGTCCAGGAAAGCGAAGTTCATCCCCAGCGGAGTGCCCGCCAGGGCCAGCATGCGACCGAGTTGGCCACCACCGATTACACCGATTTTCATCGTCAACAACCTCAGGCGATGCGTGGGTCTGGATTGTCCAGCACACTGTCTGTCTGCTCAGCACGGAATTTTTTCAGCACCGCGTGGAACTGCGGGTGCTTGGCGCCCAGGATACTGGCCGACAGCAATGCAGCGTTGATCGCGCCGGCCTTGCCGATCGCCAGGGTCGCTACCGGGATACCGGCCGGCATCTGCACGATGGACAACAGCGAATCCACGCCCGAGAGCATCGACGACTGCACCGGCACGCCAAGCACCGGCAGGTGCGTCTTGGCCGCACACATACCTGGCAAGTGCGCCGCGCCGCCGGCACCGGCGATGATCACCTCGATGCCACGGGATTCTGCTTCATCGGCATACTGGAACAGCAAATCCGGGGTGCGGTGGGCAGAGACCACCTTCACTTCATACGGAATGCCGAGTTTTTCCAGCATATCGGCGGTGTGGCTAAGGGTGGACCAATCGGACTTGGAGCCCATGATCACGCCAACCAATGCACTCATCGTCGTGCCTCTTCTCTCTGGGCGCCCGCAGGCGCGTCAAAAAACAACAAGCCACGCAGGAGACCGGCGTGGCTTGTTGTACGAATTAGTTTCGGGCCAGAACTGCCTGCGCTCAGTCAGGCTGCGTTAAAAACAAACTCGGAATGCTCATTGGCTAAAGCCAACTCCGCTTCCTCGCTTGTTTTTGCCTTGCCTGATCTTCGCTCGGCGAGTTCTGACCTCGAAACGCGGCCGGTTGAACCGGCCGAAGGCCGCGCAGTATACCGTAATAATCCAGATAAACAGCCCCTGGAATGACCATCTGTCTAGCCGCTCAAACCGGCGGTTTTATTGACTCTTGAGTCAGTCCCCTGCACCGCAAAACCCTGTGGGAGCAAGCCCCCTCCCACATTGGATCTGTGTCAGGCTCAGGTACTTTGCGCCGCGCCTCCTTCCAGTTTGCGCCACAGCAACCGCACATTCGCCTTGCGCACCAACGCACAGCGATACAAGCGAATCTCCAGGGGCACGTGCCATTGCGGCCCGCCGCACACCACCAGTTCGCCGCGAGCCAGTTCGGCACGCACGCTCAGTTGAGGCACCCAGGCGATGCCCAAGCCTTCAAGAGCCATGCTCTTGAGGCTGTCAGCCATGGCGGTTTCGTAAATGGTGGTGAACCGCAGGGCCCGCTGGCGCAGCAGTAAATTCACCGAGCGGCCGAGGAACGCCCCGGCACTGTAGGCCAGCAACGGCACACTGCCCTCGCTTTCCAGGTCGAACAGCGGCTTGCCATCGGCATCGGCGGCGCACACCGGGAGCATTTCGGTGTTGCCCAGGTGCAGCGATGGGAATATCTCGGCGTCCATCTGCATGGCGGCATCCGGGTCGTAAAACGCCAGCATCAGGTCGCAACCGCCTTCGCGCAGGGCGTGCACAGCGTCGCCGACGTTAGTGGCAACCAATCGCGTGGCGATGTTCAGCCCCTCGTTGCGCAGCTGTGCGATCCAACGTGGAAAGAACCCCAGTGCCAGCGAGTGTGCGGCCGCCACCTGCATGACTTCACCCTGCCCGCCTTCCAGATGATGCAAATGCCGCAGTACTTCGCCGAGCTGTTCGACCACGGTGCGCGCCGTCACCAGGAACAACTGCCCCGCCGCTGTCAGCTCCACGGGCGTGCGCGAGCGGTTGACCAGCGTCAGGCCCAACGCGGCTTCAAGGCTGCGAATACGGCGACTGAACGCCGGCTGCGTCACAAAACGCCGCTCCGCAGCCTGGGAAAAGCTGCGCGTCGCCGCCAGGGCGCTGAAGTCTTCCAGCCATTTGCTTTCAAGGTTCATCATTGCCTCCCACGCCGAATGCACCATTTTGGCACACACGCCCGCCATCATGGCTGGGTCACATCCACATTATGCCGTTTGTGCATAGCCCAGTGTTTAACAGCATTGGCCCAAAAACTTCTACAAGCCTAGCATTCGCAGCGTTCCGGCCAGTTCCGGGTCCATATCGAGATGATTTCCGTCATGTCCTCTGCTGCATCTTTCCGTACAGAAAAAGACCTGCTTGGCGTACTCGAAGTACCTGCTCAAGCGTATTACGGCATCCAGACCCTGCGAGCGGTGAACAACTTCCGCCTCTCGGGCGTTCCGATTTCGCATTACCCGAAATTGGTGGTCGGCCTGGCAATGGTCAAGCAAGCAGCGGCTGACGCCAACCGCGAGTTGGGCCAGCTCAGCGAAGCCAAGCACGCTGCCATCAGCGAAGCCTGTGCCCGCCTGATCCGCGGCGATTTCCACGAAGAGTTCGTGGTGGACATGATTCAAGGCGGCGCTGGCACTTCAACCAACATGAATGCCAACGAAGTCATCGCCAACATCGCGCTGGAGGCCATGGGCCATCAGAAAGGCGAATACCAGTACCTGCACCCCAACAACGACGTGAACATGGCGCAGTCGACCAACGACGCCTACCCGACCGCGATCCGCTTGGGTCTGCTGCTGGGCCATGACGCGCTGCTGGCCAGCCTCGACAGCCTGATCCAGGCGTTCGCCGCCAAAGGCGCCGAGTTCAGCCATGTGCTGAAAATGGGCCGTACCCAATTGCAAGACGCCGTGCCGATGACCCTCGGTCAGGAATTCCGCGCCTTCGCCACCACCCTGGGTGAAGACCTGGCGCGCTTGAAGACCCTGGCGCCGGAGCTGCTCACCGAAGTGAACCTGGGCGGCACCGCCATCGGCACCGGCATCAACGCCGACCCACGCTACCAGGCCCTGGCCGTACAACGCCTGGCCACCATCAGCGGTCAGCCGCTGGTACCGGCGGCCGACCTGATCGAAGCCACCTCCGACATGGGCGCCTTCGTGCTGTTCTCCGGCATGCTCAAGCGTACCGCGGTGAAGCTGTCGAAGATCTGCAACGACTTGCGCCTGCTGTCCAGCGGCCCACGCACCGGCATCAATGAGATCAACCTGCCGGCGCGCCAGCCAGGCAGCTCGATCATGCCCGGCAAGGTCAACCCGGTGATTCCGGAAGCCGTTAACCAGGTGGCATTCCAGGTCATCGGCAACGACCTGGCCCTGACCATGGCGGCCGAAGGCGGTCAATTGCAACTGAACGTGATGGAGCCGCTGATCGCCTTCAAGATCTTCGACTCGATCCGCCTGCTGCAACGCGCCATGGACATGCTGCGCGAGCATTGCATCGTCGGCATCACCGCCAACGAAGCACGCTGCCGCGAACTGGTGGAGCACTCCATCGGCCTGGTCACCGCGCTGAACCCCTACATCGGCTATGAAAACGCCACCCGCATCGCGCGTATCGCTCTTGAAAGCGGCCGCGGCGTGCTGGAACTGGTGCGTGAAGAAGGCTTGCTCGACGACGCCATGCTCAACGACATCCTGCGCCCGGAAAACATGATCGCTCCACGCTTGGTCCCGCTGAAGGCCTAAGCGTTTGTTGCACCGCTCACCAGGCTGAGGGACTAGACACCTCTCACCTTTTGAGGGCCTGAAGGCTCGTTCTTCAGGCCCTTTTTTTTGCCTCAAGGTTGTGAAATGAAGCCCATAAAAACTCCAATATCGCCCTGCAAACCCACCTTGCTTGCCACCGCGTGGCTGAAACCTTTAATCAGCCCGTGCAGACGGATCAGTCTCGCCTAGGTATAGTGCCGCCCCTCTCGCGTCTGCGGCCATCGGTAACGAGGCCCGGGTACCACGCGAAACCGCATGAATAACAACACCCGCAAAAGGATGGGGATCGAAGCGTCGTGCACTGCCTGGTGCTGAGCGATGCGTCGGACCGTCCTGCGTTTGCCATCAGAAAAATCAGCGAGGAACACTCCATGCTCGAAGTCATCAACGACTTCCTCTCAGGGAAAGTACTGATCGTGCTCATAGTCGGGCTCGGCGGTTATTTCACGATCCGCTCGCGTTTCGTTCAATTGCGTCACTTTTTCCACATGTTCTCGGTGTTTAAAGACAGCCTCAAGAGCAGCGCCGGTCAACTCAGCTCGTTCCAGGCGCTGATGCTCAGCCTGGCCGGCCGCGTGGGTGCCGGTAACATCGCGGGTGTCGGTATTGCTGTGACCCTGGGTGGTCCGGGGGCGGTGTTCTGGATGTGGGTCACTGCTCTGGTGGGCATGTCTTCGAGCTTTATCGAGTGCTCCCTCGGCCAGTTGTACAAGCGCACCGACGCTGAAGGCACCTACCGTGGCGGCCCGGCCTATTACATCCAGCACGGCCTGCAGAAGCGTTGGCTGGGGATGGTCATGGCGTTCCTGCTGCTGGTGACCTTCGGTTTTGCCTTCAACGGCCTGCAAGCCCACGCCGTGACCCACTCGCTCAATAACGCCTTTGGCCTCGACACCACTTACACCGGCCTCGCGCTGGCGGTGTTGTTGGGCCTGGTGTTCATCGGCGGGATCAAGCGTATTGCGTCGATTGCCGACCTGCTGGTACCGGTCAAGACCCTGGTGTACATCGCCGTGACCCTGTACGTGATCGTGCTGCAATTCGACCACGTACCGGCCATGCTCGCGACCATCGTCAAGAGCGCGTTCGGCCTCGACCAAGCCTTCGGTGGCCTGGTGGGCAGCGCGATCATCATGGGTGTAAAGCGCGGCGTGTTCGCCAACGAAGCAGGTCTGGGCAGTGCGCCTAACGTAGCCGCGGTGGCTTCGGTAGAGCATCCGATCGCCCAGGGCGTGGTGCAAGCGTTCAGCGTGTTCCTCGACACCTTCGTGATCTGCACCTGTACTGCGTTGCTGATCCTGCTGTCGGGTTTCTACACCCCAGGCTTTGAAGGCGACGGCATTGCCCTGACCCAGAACTCCCTGGCGGCGGTGGTCGGTGACTGGGGCCGCATGTTCATCTCGGTGGCCCTGGCGTTGTTCGTGTTCACCTCGATCATGTACAACTACTACCTGGGCGAGAGCAACCTGCGCTTTCTGGTCGGCAATAACCGCAAGGTGCTGATGGGCTATCGCGCACTGGTGCTGGTGCTGATTTTCTGGGGTTCGATCGAGAACCTGAGCACCGTGTTCGCCTTCGCCGACATCACCATGACCATGCTCGCGTTCGTCAACCTGTTCGCCCTGGCATTCCTGTTCAAGATCGCCATGCGCATCCTCAACGACTACGACAACCAGCGCGCGGCGGGCATCAAGACCCCGGTGTTCGACTCCAGCCAGTTCCCTGACCTGGACCTGGACCGCAAGGCCTGGCCGGCCAATCCGGTGAAGCCTGAAGCAGCACCCTCGGCTGAACTGAGCGCTCAAGCGCAACGTTGATCACCGCTAGATGACACGCCGCCCGGCCTTGGGCATGCTCTGGGCCCGGCGGCGTTTTTCGTTCAGGAGATTTCTCATGCAACCAGCTAACAACGTGATGGTGCTCTACACCGGCGGCACCATCGGTATGCAGGCCAGCGCCAATGGCCTTGCGCCCGCTTCAGGTTTTGAGGCGCGTATGCGCGAGCAGTTTGCCGATGCACCAGTACCTACATGGCGCTTCCGGGAAATGTCGCCACTGATCGACAGCGCCAACATGACCCCCGCCTATTGGCAGCGCCTGCGTACCGCCGTGGTTGAAGCCGTGGACGACGGCTGCGACGCGGTGCTGATCCTGCACGGCACTGACACCCTGGCGTACAGCGCGGCGGCCATGAGTTTCCAATTGCTGGGCTTGCCCGCACCGGTGGTGTTCACCGGCTCGATGTTGCCGGCCGGCGTGTCGGACAGCGATGCCTGGGAAAATGTCAGCGGTGCTTTGGCGGCATTGGGCGAAGGCCTGGCAGCGGGTGTACACCTGTACTTCCACGGCGCGCTGATGGCGCCGACCCGTTGCGCGAAAATTCGCAGTTTCGGGCGCAATCCGTTTGCGACCTTGCAACGCCAGGGTGGCATTGCCCGCACCGAGTCCCTGCCGGCCGCGCTGGATTACCGTCAGCCCAAAGCCTTGGCGAATGTCGCCGTACTGCCGTTGGTGCCGGGTATTGATGCCGCGCAACTGGACGCTGTAATTGGCAGCGGCATTCAGGCGTTGGTACTGGAGTGCTTCGGAAGCGGCACCGGGCCAAGTGACAACCCAGCCTTCCTGGCCAGCCTTCAACGTGCGCAGGACCAGGATGTGGTGGTGGTTGCTATCACCCAATGCCATGAAGGCGGCGTGGAACTGGACGTGTACGAGGCCGGCAGCCGGCTGCGCGATGTGGGCGTACTGTCCGGTGGCGGCATGACCCGCGAGGCAGCGTTCGGCAAGCTCAACGCCCTGCTCGGTGCCGGGCTGGAGACCAGCGAAATCCGTCGCCTGGTGGAATTGGACCTGTGCGGCGAACTGAGCTGACCGGCATGTAACTTGCTCCACTTCCAGCCTCTCCTGGCTGGAAGTTCCCATGCTGCACTCCCACCTCACCACCCTCAATGCCGTGTCCTTGGTACTCAGCACCTTCGAGGCCGAAGGTTTGCCCCACGAAGCGTTGCTGGCCGGCAGCGGCATCTGCGCGGCGGACTTGAGCCGCGCCGACACGCGCATCGCCACGCACCAGGAGATGCAAGTGTGCGCCAATGCCGTGGCCCGTCAGCGCGATATCGGCCTGATCGTTGGCCGGCGTATGCATGTTTCTTCCTACGGCATACTGGGCTATGCCCTGCTCACCAGTGCCACTTTCGGTGACGCTTTGCACCTGGCCCTGCGGTATCCGGCGCTGTTGGGAACACTCTTCGAACTGAGCCTGGAGGAAGACGGCGAACGTATCTGGTTCACGGCCGGCGACTACCGCGAAAACCCGGCCCTGACCGCCTTCAATGTCGAGTTGTGTCTGGGATCACTGAAGGTCATCTGTGACGACCTGCTCGGCCATCCCCTGCCCTTGCTGGGCGCTCGTTTTGAGCACGACGCGCCGGATTATCAGGCGCGCTACGCCGAGAGCTTCGACTGCCCGCTACAGTTTCAGGCTATTGCCAACGCGTTCGCCTTTGATAAACGCTGGCTTGCCCAACCGTTGCCCCTGGCCGACACGGTCACCCACCAGGCCATGGTCGAACGTTGCCGCAAACAAAACACCGAATTCACCGGGCGCGAGGCCTGGCTGGGGCGAATCCGCCAGTTGCTGGCCGCACAACTGCACGCCGCCCCTGGGCTCGATGGCCTGGCGCAGCAGATGAACTGTTCGGCGCGCACCCTGCGCCGGCACCTGCATGACCTGGGCTGCAGCTATCAGGAACTGCTCGATGAGTTGCGCTTTGAACGCGCCAAACAGTTGTTGGCTGACAACCTGTGGCCGATCCACCGAATTGCCGAGACGCTGGGGTTCAGCGAAACGGCGAGTTTCAGACATGCCTTCGTGCGCTGGAGCGGCGTGACGCCGAGCCAATTTCGTGCATGACGCGCCAATGAGGGGCGAATTGCGGACACACACTTTGGCCATATTGATCCCCTTTTGGCCGCTCCTGACGTTCTCATAAACCGCGCCCACCGCAAGACTGCATACACCGATACAGCTTGCGGAGAACAACAAATGCTGACGATCTACTCGGACGATCACCACCTGCACCACGGCCGTTGTGAACTGATGGACGGGCAACTGATGCCCTGCTTTGAAATGCCCTCGCGTGCCGACCACGTGCTGCAACGGGTCAAGACGCGGGAACTGGGCCCCGTGCAGGCCCCGCAGGATTTTGGCCTGGCGCCGCTGCAACGCGTCCATAGCCGCGACTATCTGGATTTCTTCAAAGGCGCCTGGCAACGCTGGACCGAATACGGCCAGGACGGCGACCTGCTGCCCTACACCTGGCCCGCCCGCACGTTGCGCCGCGTGATTCCCACCAGCCTGCACGGCCAGTTGGGCTATTACAGTTTCGACGGTGGCGCGCCGATTACCGCCGGCACCTGGCAAGCAGCCTACAGCGCCGCGCAAGTCGCCCTCACAGCCCAGGCCGCCATCGCGCAAGGCGCCCACAGTACCTTCGCGCTGTGCCGCCCGCCTGGGCATCACGCCGCCAGCGATTTGATGGGCGGTTATTGCTACCTCAACAACGCAGCCATCGCGGCCCAGGCGTTCCTTGATCAGGGCTGCAAAAAGGTCGCGATCCTCGACGTGGATTACCACCACGGCAACGGCACACAGTCGATTTTTTATGCACGCAGCGACGTGCTGTTCACCTCGATCCACGGCCATCCGGAGGCAGAGTTTCCGTTCTTCCTCGGGTATGCAGATGAGCAGGGAGAAGGCATCGGAGAAGGTTTCAACTTCAATTACCCGCTACCCGCAGGTTCAGGCTGGGAGGCTTGGAGCGCAGCGCTTGAACAAGCCTGCACAGAGATCGAGCGCTACGCCGCCGACATCATCGTGGTGTCCCTGGGCGTGGACACCTTCAAGGACGACCCTATCTCGCAGTTCAAGCTCGACAGCCCGGACTACCTGGCCATGGGCGCGCGCATTGCCCGCCTGGGCAAGCCCACGCTGTTCGTGATGGAAGGCGGCTACGCGGTGGAGGAAATCGGCATCAACGCCGTCAACGTGCTGGAAGGTTTCGAGGAAGCAGCCCAATGAACATACTCAAGTCGCTCGCCCTGTGCGCCGTGGTTGTCAGTGGCGCAGCCCAGGCCGAAGAAAAAACCCTGAAGGTCTACAACTGGTTCGACTACATCACGCCCAAGGCGCTGGAAGACTTCAAGGCACAGAACCCGTCGATCAAGTTGGTGTATGACATCTTCGACACCAACGAAGCCCTGGAAGCCAAGTTGCTCACCGGCAACTCCGGCTATGACGTGGTGGTGCCGTCCAATGTGTTCCTGGCCAAGCAGATCGAAGCCGGTGTGTTCCAGCCCCTGGATCGAAGCCAGTTGCCCAACTGGAAGCACCTGGACCCCAAGCTGATGAAGCTGATCGAAGCCAACGACCCCGGCAATCAATACGCCGTGCCCTACATGTACGGCACCATCCTGATCGGCTTCAACCCAGCCAAGGTCAAGGCGGCCCTGGGCGACAACGCCCCCGTGGACAGCTGGGACCTGATCTTCAAGGAGGAAAACCTCAGCAAGCTCAAGCAATGCGGCGTCGCACTGCTGGACTCGCCCTCGGAAATACTGCCCCTGGCGTTACAACACCTTGGCCTGGACCCCAACAGCGGCAATCCCAAGGACTACGACAAGGCCGAAGCACTGATGATGAAGATCCGCCCGTTTATCACTTACTTTCACTCCTCCAAGTACATGGCCGACATCGCCAACGGGGATATTTGCGTGGCGGTGGGCTATTCCGGCAGTTTTTCCCAAGCCGCCAACCGTGCCAAAGACGCCAAGAATGGCGTGACCGTGGACATGCGCCTGCCCAAGGAAGGCGCGCCGATCTGGTTCGACATGCTCGCCATTCCCAAAGGCGCCAAAAACCCGAACGACGCCTACACCTTCATCAACTACCTGCTGCAACCCACAGTGATCGCACCCATCAGTGACTTCGTCGGGTACCCCAATCCAAACAGGGACGCTACCGAGAGGGTCGACCCGACCATTCGCCACAACCCCAACCTGTATCCGACCGACACCGCCATGGCCACGCTCTACACCCTCATCCCCCTGGACAGCAAAGCCGAACGCGCCAGGACAAGGGCCTGGACCAGGATCAAATCCGGCACCTGAAGCACCTTGGTTTGACGTGTACCTTCGAATGCGCTTGTGAAGGTGGCCTATCTAAGCACCGCCTCTCTGTGTGGCCGCGCCCTAGCATGGAAATTTCTAGCCTTGACCTCAGGGCTGGTTCCACCAAACGGCCAGACAGGGAAGCCTCACCATGAACGCCCCCGCTTCAACGACCACGCCCTCGAACACATCGCGTCCGGATGCACGCATAGCGCTGCTCACCCAATTCTCTACAGGTCCTTCGTTCAGGGAGACTGCAACCCTGCTGCTGCGCGAGGCGCTACAGGAGCAGTACCCGACGCTGGATATCGACCCGGACACCGTCATGCTCGCAACGCCCACCTGGAACCTGGATGACGACCGGGTCAGCGCCGGCCCCACCGAGTACCAGGCCCTGAGTGACATCCTTGCCAGGCAGGCAGTGCTGGCGGTGCCGATCCTGTACCTTCAGGGCGAGCACTTTCTCACGCAGCAACCGATCATCGAGCCGGCGGTACACCTGCCCGTGCGCGTGACTGAAATCGCCAAGACCATCAACCAACTTGCGCCTTCGATGCTGCGGGCCTACCAGCAACAAACGATCAACTATTGGAATCAAACCAACGGCAGCGGCCCACATTGGCACGAGCTGTCGAACCTGCTGCGCACGGTGTGGGATGTCGAGGCCGCCGATGACTGGACCGCCACCGAGTGTGCCATGGCTCGCGCCCTGTTCACTCACCCCGACAAAGCCGACAGAAAGGGCAACGACCTCTACAAGCTCAGGGCTTGCCTGGTTGATATCGACCGAGTCGACGATGAAGGGCAGGTCAAGCACGTCAATGATGTGATCATCGCGGTATTGATCGGCGAACACGAAGGCAAAACCACAGTCCTCACGCATTCGCTGCTCAAGGGTTATGAAAAGTTTCCTTCGCTGGAGCACCTGGGCCAATCCTTGCCCGCGCACCTGTCGGGCTCTGTCACGGACCCGCAAATCCAATGGCGTCTGTTTGAACCGGACGGCAACTTCTTTGATCACCAAGCCTGTGCCTTGGTGTCATTGCAGATCGATACCATCGCTGAAATCGACTTCTCCGACCTGCGCAAAACCAACAACGTCGATATGGCACTGGGCACGCCACCTGCTGCTGCCCCGCCGCCTGCGCAAAGCAGCCCGGATCTGGCCTGGTACCGCGAGCAGATGCCCGACTGGCTGACAAACGCTTCACCCAGCGACTCGAATTTCTATGCTCGGCACCTCAAAGACCTCGCCGCGCTGCATAACCAGAATGCCGGTCGGTCGTTCCTGGACGACGTCCCTACTATCGAGGCGTACGCGTTGAAGGTCATCAAGGCAAAGGTGATCAAGGACCACCCGGATAGCACTAACCTGCCCTTGGAGAAGATCTTCCTGCAAATAGAGAGCCCGGTCGTGTGGGGCGCTTTCGTCGTTCCGGGCCAGGTTGAGAGCAACACGTTCAGCCTGGTTGAACTGGCCCTGCAAAACCTGATTGCAGTGCCCGTCGGTAACAAAGTGGTCAAGACCAGCAATGGTTCCAACCTGCCTGAGTGGATGACCCCTGCCTATTTTGAATCGCTGGCCACCGATGCCGATATTGGCCGTACCTACCCTGCGCTGATCAAGGAAAAGCTGCTGGATGACACTCAGGAATCTGCACGCCGTAATACGCTATATAGCCAACACCTGCGTATCCAACTGCCGATGCAAGCCTTGCAAGCCAAGATCCGCCAGGAAGGCAGCATTGACGAGCAGGGCTACCGTTATGTGACCGCGGTGATGCAAGAACAGGCCACTGACAGCAAAGTGGACGGGCAAGCCATCGTACTCAGGCCCTTGGCCTTCGTGCCCACCCGGCGCACGGACACCTCTGTGGACACGGTCGCCAACATGTACGTGATAGGCCCCGAAGACCCGGCGGCCGGGCCATGCCTCTTGTACCGGCCGCTGTTCACGCCAGCCCTGATGCAGTTCCCGTCGCCGGCCAACCTCATCTATACGATCGCGCAATCGAGCAGCTTGTGCGAGTCGGTCTTGGCCTGGCTGCCGGATGCGGTCCGCAGCGACTATACCAACTATGTATTTCCCGGCTCGCTGCCTTCACCTTGGGCGGTCGCCGATTACCTGGTGGAGCCCGACAAGCTATGGACCATGAGCGGGCCAATGACCCTGGGCACCGAAGTACTCAACGGTGATCGATTCACCACAATGTTCAAGGCCAATGCCCAGGTCCTGATAGAACTGGCCGACCGCCAATCGGTGTCCAACGCCGAAAGCCGTTGGGCGACCTTTAAACACGCCGGCTGGGTGATCTTCAATGGGGTGCTGCCGTTTCTGGGGCGCACCATCGGCACGGGCGCCTGGATCTGGCAGGTGGTCGATCAACTGCAAACTTTTGTGCAAGCCCATGACCACGACGAAAAACAAGCCGAGTGGTCGGCACTCACCGATGTCCTGTTGAACCTCGGCATGGCGATCACGTTGCACGCCGCCAGCCGCAGCCACCGTACCGGCTACCCACGCAAGACCACGCCAAAGCTGACCAAAGCGACCAGCACAAAGCAGGTCACGATCAAACAAGAGGTGACCCTGACCAAGGAGCTGCCGGCCACACATTTACCGCACCTGCACACCAGCGGCGCAATCAAGCGCATACCCAGCGAACTCGCAACCGTGCTCGACAGCTTCAAGGTCAGCAAACCGCAAGGCCTCGGCGCGGCTGAAACCTCAAAAAACCAATACCAGCATCTCTTTCATCAGGCACAGAAGTATTACGTCCCCGTAGGGGAGCGCTGGTTTGAGGTCAGTGCCGGTGAAGATGAAGCGGTAGTCATCATCGACCCGAAGCAGCCCGGTCGAACAGGACCTGCGTTGATTCACAACGCTCAGGGCCAATGGTTCATCGACACTCGTCTGCGCCTGCGCGGCGCCGGTTCCAAGCAGCTGCAGGAGCAGTCAAAATCCAAAGCTGAGATCAACGCGATAGAAGCCAAAAGACGCCTGACGCTATTTGAACAAAACAAACCCACTGCGCAATTGGAGTTGCAGCAGGCCCGTCTGGCAATGTCGGACACCGCGTCATCCACTTCATCCGAGATCAGCCGCCAAACCTACCTGCAAAAACTCAAGAGCCAGAGCAGCGACTACGAAAAGGCACTGCAACAGCTCAAGATATTGAATGTGTTCTCGCCCAGCGCGGACTATCAGCAACACGCAATCCGCTACGTGAGCGCCCAACTGGAGCTGACTCGGACCGGTATCACCGAGGCGCAAGTCGCCTTCACACCTAAACTCAAAACCGTGCTCGACCAGATCGAACATCAAATCAGCCATCCAGAGGAACGTCATATCGACGATGCCCGCATCATGACCGAATTGAGCCAGGACATGATCCAGCGCCTGAACTACAGCCAATCGCGGCTTACCCAACTCAAAGCGCTGGGTGAGCTGGGATTCGAGCAAATTCGCAATTACCGGAGTAAATTGCCAAGCTACACCGCCCGCGACCTCAGGGCCTTGCAAGTGTCGATGGCGCGCAACTTATGCCTGGACGGCAGCAGCATCGCCACAGCCTCGTCAGCCTGGAGTGCCATTGACACCATCGTCGACGCCGCCAACCTGTCGATTCAGGCCTTGCATGAAACGTCGATGGAGCGTAGCCAGCCGCGCTTGGATGAACGCATCGAAACCCTTGGCAGCCTGGTGGAACAGTTCAAGATCATCGACGAACGCCTGCAGGATTTTCCGGACGAGTTTCCTGACGCAGCGCTGCCTGCACGTATCACGACCCTGCGCGAAAAAATCCGCGATTTCTATCGCGAAACCCTGGGTAGCCTGGAACTGCTGCACGCGGATCGGGACACGCTCAGAAGTCGCCCGACACCGCCTTCAACACCGCCAAGAGCAAAGAAAAAATCATTCACACGCGCTACAACGGGGTATTGGTGGGAGTACCACGACTGACAGAAGCTGGCGATGAAACCGGCATGGTGGATGTCATCTCTCCTCTCAACCAGCAGATCATGGCGACCTTTCACGAAAAAACCCCAGGTGTGTGGGTGCAGCACGTCAATCCCGTCGAGACCACCACTACCACCACTACTCTGGACGTCGCCACCAGTATCAGCCAGGCCCAGGAGCTTCTGGACGGGTTGGGGGCCTTCAAGCAGCGCACTGGCCAACAGGCGATCAAACCGGAGCGCAGCGCTACTGGCATTGAATGGCTGTACCACCAGCATGCGTTAAAACTGGAACAGGCCTCTGCAAACATTGAGCAGGCTCTGACCCAAAGCAACTCCACCGAGAGCAACGGGGGCTCTGCGGCTCTGGTCAACAAACAACTGAGCGAAGCGGCGCAGGCACTCTATCAAGAGGCGGCTCGCCAGAAACTGCAAATGATCAAGAAACGCCCACCCACCATCAGTAGCGTGGAATGGCTTAAGCAAAACAACGAGATCGTAATCAAGAGAACCGTCAAACGCCGCCGGCTCAAAGGGCCTGTCAAGGTCTACCTGGATGAGTACACCCTGAGTAACCGCAGTGATAAAACTGTGCTGTGGTATGCACACTTCCATTATTCGGCCGAATGGGTGCCCGCCAGGGCTTTTCTCAGGGGCCGCTTGAAAACCCCGCAAGAGCACGCCCGGGGAGTAGATGCCGACAGTCTTGACGGCCTCAACGAACAGCAAAAAACCGCGTTCTACCTCAGCGAAATAAACCGGGACCAGGCCCAGCGGTTGTTTTTCAAGGTGAAGTAACCTCAGTGCCGGATCGTATTCAAGCCAGCCACACCCGACGCAAGCGGGCCAGCGCCTGTGCGATGGCCGCCTCAGGCACGGCAGCGAACCCCAGCACCAGTCCGGCACGCTGGTCCGGTGGTGGGCCGGTATCTGCCAGCCAGTAGCCGCTCAAGCCGTTGATCTCGACATCTACCGCGCGGGCTTGGGCAAGCAGCGCTTGCTCACGGGCCAGGCTGTCCACGCGCACCGTCAGGTGTAAGCCTGCTGCAACGCTGGGCAAGGCCCCGACACCTGGCAATTCGCTGGGCCAGCCGACCAACAAAGCGTTGCGGCGGTTCAGGGCCGCACGGCGCATACGCCGAATATGGCGCTGGAAATGCCCCGCCGCCATGAATTCGGCCATTACGGCCTGAGTGCTGACTTCGGAATGACGCATGTCCACGGCGCGGCGCTGAGCAAAGGCCTCTACCAGACCCGGCGGCAATACCAGGTAACCCAGGCGCAAAGCCGGGAATGCCACCTTGCCGAATGTGCCGACATAGAGCACGCGCCCACTACGGTCCAGCGCCGCCAAGGGCGACAAGGGCGCTCCGGTGTAACGGTACTCACCGTCATAGTCGTCTTCGACGATCCAACCGCCAGTACGCTCGGCCCAGGCCAGCAATTGCAGGCGCCGCGCCAGGCTCATCACCACGCCCAACGGGTACTGATGGGACGGCGTGACATAGGTCACCCGGCAATCCTTCAGGCGGTTCAAGACCTCGCAGTCAATACCATCGCCATCCACCGGCACACCCTTCAATCGTCCACCTGCCAACGCAAAGGCATGGCCTGCCGCGCGATAACCCGGGTTTTCCACCGCCACGCAATCCCCAGGCTCCACCAGCAACTGTGCACAAAGGCTGATTGCCTGTTGCGCGCCACTGGTGATCACTATTTGCTCAGTCGTGCACTGCAGACCTCGCGCAGTGCGCAGGTAAGCGGCGATCAGGCCACGTAGACGCTCGTCACCGGCCGGGTCGCCGTAGCATAACTGCGCCAGGTCCGGCTTGCGCCAGAACGCCCCATTAAGCTTGGCCCACACCTCAAAAGGAAATAGATCAAAGGCCGGTACCCCCACCCGAAAAGCCCGTGGCGGACCGCAAGGAGGCTGGACCAAATGGTTATGTCTGACCCTGTCCAGGCCACCACTGTGGATAACTTCGCTGGCCTGAGTGTGCGCATTATCCAGACGATTTGTGGATAAGGCTGTGGGTAAGCCTGTTGAAAACCCTGTGGATAGTTTTGTGGATAGTTTTTTTGCTGTGGGCAGCTGCGAGACGTAGGTGCCGTCTCCCACCCGGCTTTCAATAAACCCCTCGGCATACAACTGATCGTATGCGCGTACCACGCTGTTGCGCGAGATCGACAACGCCGCCGCCATATCACGGGTGGCAGGCAAGCGCGTGCCACTGACCAGCCGCCCATCCAGCACGCGCTGGCGCAGGGCGTCGTACAGTTGGCGTGTCAGGCCCTGGCGGCGATCCAACTCGATGCCAGCAGGGTCGAACGACATCGAGGGGATGACGGGCGGCATATTGGACCTATGAAATGAGGGCTAGATGGCTCTTACAACGAGCCATTAGCCTGCCTAGGATGCAGGTATTCTCCAAGGAAAATTTTCCATGTACACACCTCGCGCCTTCGCCCTCGATGATTTGCCCCAAATCCAGCAACTGATCCAGCACACGCGCCTTGCGCAGTTGGTGACCGTGGGTGAAAACGGCCTGCAGGCCAGCCACCTGCCGTTACTGCTCAATCCCGACGAAGGATCCAACGGTACGCTTTATGGGCATCTGGCCAAGGCCAATCCGCAGTGGCGCGACCTGCAAAACGGCAGTGAAGCACTGGTCATCTTTGCTGGCGCCGAGGCGTATGTCAGCCCGGCGTTTTACCCCTCCAAGGCCGAGCACGGCAAAGTGGTGCCCACCTGGAATTACCTCGCCGTGCACGCCTACGGCAAGGCCGACGTGTTCAGCGACAGCGAGCGATTACTCAAGGTCGTCGGCGCCCTCACTGATCACCACGAACGCGGCCGCGCCCAACCTTGGGCCGTCGGCGATGCGCCGGCCGACTACATCGACGCCATGCTCAAGGCCATCGTTGGCTTTGCCCTGCCTATCGACCGCCTGGTCGGCAAACGCAAGCTCAGCCAGAACCGCAGCGCAGCCGATATGGCCGGCGTACGTGAAGCCCTGGCCGGCAGCGCTGATCTGCGCGACCAGAATCTCGCCCGTTTCATTCCCCAAGGAGTTGCAGAATGACCCCGATCGACATCCGCCAAGTCACCGCCGCGGACCACGCCGCCTGGCTACCGTTGTGGCTGGCCTACTTGAAGTTCTACAACACCGAACTGCCGGACGCCGTCAGCCAAAGCACCTGGCAACGCCTGATAGACGCCCGCGAGCCGACCCACTCGGCGTTGGCTTGGCAGGACGGCAAGGCGGTGGGCATGGTTAACTTCATCTATCACCGCTCCAATTGGAGCATCGAGAACTCGTGCTACCTGCAGGATCTTTTAGTGGACCCATCCCAACGCGGCACCGGCGTAGGCCGTAAGCTGATCGAGTTCGTCTACGCCACCGCAAAGGCCGATGGCTGCTGCAAAGTGCACTGGTTGACCCACGAGACCAACGCCACCGCGATCCAACTCTACGAACGCATCGCCGAACGCCCTGGTTTCATCCAATTTCGACAAGGTCTTTAAGGAGCCCAGCATGTCCACTTCCCTCGCCGACTGGAAAGGCGTCCCGTCACCCACGGTTCAACTGCTTGAAGGGCGCTTTATCCGCCTGGAAAAACTCGATCCGGCGCGCCACGGCGATGATCTGTTCAACGCCCTGCAAGGCCCCGGCGCCGATCCCAAGCTATGGGACTATTTGCCCTACGGCCCCTTCCCTGAACGCAGCGCATTCGATGCCTGGCTGAATAATCACGCGGCCCATAACGATCCGTATTTCTTCAGCGTGATCGACCGCGCGAGCGGCCAGGTCCAGGGCATCCTCAGCCTGATGTCGATCGTGCCCGAGCAAGGCCGCATCGAGATCGGCCACGTCACCTTCGGTGCTCCGATGCAACGCTCGCCCAAAAGCACCGAGGCGGTGTACCTGTTGGCCAAGTACGCCTTCGAGCAGGGCAATCGCCGCTTGGAATGGAAGTGCAACAACGCCAACGCCCGCTCCAAGTACGCGGCTGAGCGCCTGGGCTTCAGCTTTGAAGGCGTGTTCCGCCAGCATACTGTGGTCAAGGGCAAGAACCGGGATACCGCGTGGTATTCAATCATCGATTCGGAATGGCCCAAAGTGGGCGCGGGATTTGAGGCCTGGTTGTCTGAGGCGAACCAGAGTGGTTCGGGCCAGCTGAAAACGCTGGCCGACTGCCGAATCTAGATCTCACTCGCAACACAAAACCCATGTGGGAGGGGCGGTGGATCAGTTGGTCAGGCGCTGCGCCAGCACCGCAATATGCTCCGGCCCAATGCCACAGCACCCACCCAAATGGCTGGCGCCACGCGCCTGCCAATCAGCAGCCCAATGCAGGTAACCCGGTGGGTCGAGGTCGTCGCGCAACGGGTCCAGGCCATCGTTGGCCGTGGCTTCCTTGGGTTGCGGCGGGAAGGCGTTGGCGTAGGCACCGATCTGAATCGCTACGCCCAATCGCTCGAAGGTCTCCCGCGCGGCATCGATCGCCGCGCCGATCACTTCCGGCTGGCTGCAGTTGAACAACAACACCTGCACACCCAACTGCGCCGCCGCCTCGGCCGCTTCCGCTACCGGTTCGCCGGAGCGCAGGCGCGGTACGTCGTCGGTGTCTTCGTCTTTCAAGGTGAACGACAGCCAGAACGGTTTACCGTCCTGCGGCAGGCCGGCATGAATCGCTCGCGCTTCAACGATTGAGCTCTGGGTTTCCGCCAGCCACAGGTCGACGTGAGGCGCCAGGCCCAGCACCAGCGGTGTCAGCAACTCGCTGACCCGCTCCGGCAGGAACAAGTCGGGCCGGTACGAGCCAAACAGCGGCGGCAAGGAGCCAGCGACACGCACCGCCTTGCCGGACGCCTGCACCGCCCGTCGCGCCAACTCACCGGCCAATGCGGCCAGCGCCTGGCCTTCGGCGGCGAAGCGCGCCTCACCAATATGAAAGGGCACCACCGCGTAGCTGTTGCTGGTAATCACGTCGGCACCGCTGTCGATATAGGCCGCGTGTACCGCCTCCACCGCCTGCGGCGCTTCGCTCAAGGCCAATGCCGACCACTCCGGCTGGCGGAACGGCGCGCCACGGCGTTGCAGTTCACGGCCCATGCCACCATCGAGAATTACTGTGCGTGCTGCGCCCATATGCTTTTTACTCATATGCTTATGAAAATAACTCACTATGAGAGTCGTTCTTATAACTATTTAATGCGTACCGTTCGGTTAATAACAACCTCTTTTTTATTCAGGTGTTCGATTTTGAAATTCAGACCGCTGTTGGCCCTGGGCCTGACGATGTTGGCTGCTTCCACCCAAGCCTTTGGCGGTGCCACGCTGGATCGTATCGAGCAGAAGAAGGAACTGGTCGGCGTGCTGATGGAAAGCTACCCGCCGTTTTCATTCCTCAACGAGCAGAACCAGCTCGACGGTTTCGATGTGGATGTGGCCAAGGCCGTGGCGCAAAAGCTTGGCGTGAAGCTGCGCCTGGAAACGCCTTCATGGGACGTCATTGCCGCTGGCCGCTGGAGCGGGCGCTATGACATTTGCATCTGCTCCATGACCCCGAGTAAGGCACGCGCCGAGGTGTTCGACTTCCCGGTTGAGTATTACGCCTCGCCCGCGGTGATCGTGGTCAACGCCAAGGATGATCGCATCCACGAAGCCAAGGACCTGAGCGGCAAGAAAGTCGGGCTCACCAGTGCCTCCAGCTACGAGAGTTACCTGAACAAGAACCTGGTCATCGAAGGCGCCGAAGACACGCAGCTGCAGTACCCGTTCGAAGAGGTGCAGATCGCCCCGTACGATACCGACAATGTGGCGTTCCAGGACCTGGGCCTGGGCGCCGGCGTGCGTCTGGACGCAATCCTCACCAACCTGGTTACCGCGCAGCCGCGCCTGACCCAGGACAAGCGCTTCAAGCTGGCCGGCGCACCGCTGTATTCGGAGCCCAACTCGGTAGCCATCGAGAAAGGCGACGCGCAGTGGGACAGCAAAGTGCGTGAGGTCTTCGCCCAGCTTAAACAGGACGGCACCTTGAGCAAGCTGTCGCAAAAATGGATCGGCGCCGACATCAGCCAATGAGTTTTCGCATACGGCTTTACCTGACCTGGGCGGCGCTGTTCGCCCTGTTTGCCAGTTTCTTCCTGAGCTTTGACCTGAAGTTCTCGATCATTCTCGACAAGCTGCCCAACCTGGTCGGCCTGCACCTGGCGCCCAACGGTTTTCTGCAAGGTGCGGCGCTGACGCTATTCCTGTGCCTGTGCGCCATGCTTGCGTCATCGGTGCTGGGCTTTATCACCGCGCTGGGGCGCCTGTCGAAAAGCGCGGTGGCGTTTGGCATTGCCAGTTTCTACGCCTCGTTCTTTCGTGGCACGCCGCTGCTGATCCAGATCCTGCTGATTTACCTGGGCCTGCCGCAACTGGGCCTGGTGCCGGGCGCCATCGTCGCCGGGATCATCGCGTTGTCGCTGAACTATGGTGCCTACCTGAGCGAGATTTTCCGCGCCGGCATCCTCGGCGTGCCCCATGGTCAACGCGAGGCCGCGCTGGCCTTGGGTATGCGTGACAGGGAAATTTTCTGGCACGTCACCCTGCCCCAGGCCATGCGCACCATCATCCCCCCGGCCACCAACCAATTCATCTCGATGCTCAAGGACTCGTCGCTGGTCTCGGTGATGGGGGTATGGGAAGTGATGTTCCTGGCACAGTCCTATGGCCGCTCCAGCTACCGCTACATCGAGATGCTCACCACGGCGGCAATCATTTATTGGGTACTGTCACTGGGACTGGAGCTGATCCAGGCGCGCATGGAGCGGCATTTCGGCAAGGGGTATATGCACCGCAGTTAAAGCGCAGCACCCGTTGTATAGCGCCTTGGTCGGCCAAACGCAGATGGGCTTTTTATCGCACCTGACTAAAGACAACTCCCGCAAACCAGCGGTCAATGGCCTGACAGTTATCCGCCTGTGCCCCCGCTACATTCCCGGCCTCATTCATCAGAGGTCGGTAATTCATGCCCTTTACACCGCAAAGAATCGCAGCATTTATCAGTCTTGTAATTGCCCTCAGTGTGCAACCTGCGCACGCACGAGGCGATATTGAATACAGGCCTCACCAACCCTATGATTCGCTCGACGCTGAGGGGGCCTTCAAACCTGAAGTCGATACGCCGCCAATCCCTGGGCCCTACCCCGGCTACTTCATTGGCCAAGCCTCCACCTACAATGGCGTGCAAGTGGCCAAGGTGCTGGAGCCCGCACTGCTTGAACTGCTCAAGTCCGGCGAATTGACCTCGGAGAAGCTCAAGGAGCTGCAAAAGGTAAATGACGCACTCGCCGCACAGCCCGGCGGCATCGGCGCAGCCCTGGAGCAATTGGCCGGTAGCCAAAACGCGAACCTGCTCAGCGCCACGCACGCCGTCACCAGCCACATCAGCAGCCAATTGCTCTCGTCCCTGCGCAACCTGCCCGACGATGACAACGGTCGTTTCTGGGTACAAGGGGTGAGTAACGGCGGCCACCTCGACCAACGAAGCGGCAGCGCCGGACTGAAGCACGATAGCAAGGGTCTGATGCTGGGCGCCGACTGGGCAGTGGATAACGCCTGGCGTGTGGGTGTTATGGGGGCAAAATCGGCCAGTGACCTAAAGGCGCAACGCTTCTCTACCGAACTGGACAGCTTGCACCTGGGCGCATACGCGGTGCGTCAGGACGGCCCGCTGGCCCTGCGCCTGGGGGCGATTTACAGCAGCCATGCCGGGACCAATCGGCGCGACGTCAACCTGCTCGTTTACAAGGACTCGCTCAAGTCTCGTTACGATGCTCAAAGCCAAACGCTGTTCTCTGAGCTGGGCTATCAATTGGGCAGCCAGGACCTCCACATCGAGCCTTTCGCTGGCCTCGGCTACCAGCGTCATCACCGCGACAGTTTCAAGGAAAGTGGCGGCCTGACCGCGCTGAACGTCGGCGCGCAGACCCAGCAGAACCTTAACAGCACCGTTGGCCTGCGCTTGGCGACGGTTTACAGGTTCGATGATCAGGTCAGCCTCACGCCTCACCTCAGCGCCGGCTGGAAACACCTCTACGGCGCGGTTGACAGCCAGGTGCACCAAACCTATCGCAATGCGCCCGTTGCGCTTGATGGCTTCACCATTACCGGCACGTCCCTGGACCGCAATAGCCTCGACGTAAACTTGGGCGTTGATCTTGCGTTATCCAAGCAACACACCCTGGGCCTGGCCTACAGCGGCCAAGCTGGCACCCATAGCCGCAACCAGGGTTTGAAGGGGCAATGGACGATGAGCTTTTAACCGAGCATCGTCAGACGACATCCCGACAGCGAGCCTTCTTACAACCATCTGCTCTGCCAGCCGACATCTGTCGGCTGTTACCTGCGTTAGTTTTCGACCTCAAGCACACTTGAGGTCGAAACCCAATGTTACGAGTACCCCACCAGCTTGCGGCCTATATCCCCCTGCCTGGCTGTTCGGCAGCAGCCCCTGTTTATGCTGAAAAAAGTAACGCTATCGAACTCGCCACCGGCGGTCATTTTACCAACTACGGGCACATATCCACCGGGCCTTCCACGCGCTTCAAGGAGTCGTATAGCGGCATAAGCGCGAACAGCGCAGCAAGCATAATCGTCAACCACGGAGCGGTAGCGGGTGGCAGCAACGGCATCAAAGCCACCGACGATGTGACGCTGATCAATTACGGCGTAATCATCGGCCATAAAGGGGCCGGTCTGAAATCCAAGGGCAATGCAGACGTCGTCAACTACCGCATCATCAGGGGCGCGGATGCCCAGCGATCCAAAGAGAATGATGGCGACGGTGATGGCCTGGACATCGACAAACGTGCACGCGTGCACAACTACGGGCTCATTGAAGGCACCGGGGCCAATGGCGCGGACAAGAACGGAGCCCCCAACACCAGCGAAGGCATCGCCATGGGCGGCGGCGAAATCTATAACCGTGGAGTTATTCGCGGCGCACATCATGGGGTGCTGGTAGACGATGGGGACTTGGGCCCGGCCTACGGGAGCACCTCGCTGATCAACGAGGGCATCATCACCGGTCGCAACGGCTACGGCGTGAGGCTGATCGGAGAACACAATGACCAAGTCACCAACGATGGGCTGATAAGCGGCACCAAAGGCATCGCCCTGGATATGGGGGGTGGCGATGATGTGTTGACTGTGCGCGGTAACGCTCAATTCAACGGCAAAGTAGACGGTGGCAGTGGCACCAATCACGTCGTGCTGGACGATGTCCAAGGTGGCACTTTCAACGGCGCCCTTCGTATCCAGCACCTGTGGATAGGCAGCGGTGCCTGGACCCTCGACGGTGCGCTGGACGCCAATCAGCAAGGCCGAGTCTCTCGCGGGGCAACGCTGATCAACCAGAGTTACATCGGGGGCACAATGACGATTGATGCAGGCGCAACCTACACCGCAGGCACGGTAACCAATCTTGACGTTGCCGGCACGCTGCTGCTGGACCCTGCGCTGAAAAGCCAGACGCGAATCAAGCACGACCTTGACCTGGCAAACGGGTCGACCCTGGCCTTCACCCTCGGCATGGGTGAAGCGCACAGCACCTTGAAAGTCGGCAACAGCGCCCGCCTCAAGGGCACAACACTGAATATCCAGGTCGAACACGAAAACGACGAACTGCTTACCCGCCAGTTACGTGTTATCGACGCTGCTCAGATTGAGGGACGCTTCAACAGGATCACCAGCAACCTTAAAACCTTGACGCCGAGGCTGATCTACACACCCAGCGGGGTCTTTGTCAGTTTCAGGCGCAAAACCTCTACAGAGGCCTGAGTTTCAGGCAAAAAAAAGGAGGGCACCTGCCCCCCCGAGGATTAAGCGGTAGTGTCGAAGGCTGTTATCAGCCTTCGATCTCAATCAGGATCTCACCCGGGTTGACCCGGTCGCCCTTGGCCACATGAACAGCGGTCACCTTGCCGGCAATCGCGGCCTGCACTTCGGTTTCCATCTTCATGGCTTCGGTAATCAATACAGCCTGGCCGGCCTTGACCACATCGCCTTCCTTGACCAGCACGTCGACGATATTGCCCGGCATCGCCGTGCTGACATGGCCGGGTTCGGTGGCGTGCTTGCGCTTGCTGCCGCCGCTGCTGACGAACTCGTTGAGCGGCTCGAACACCACTTCTTCCGGCATACCGTCGATGGACAGGTAGAAGTGGCGTTTGCCTTCAGCCTTCACGCCGACACCGGTGATGTCTACACGGTAGCTTTCGCCGTGCACGTCGATGACGAATTCGGTCGGCACGCCCTCACCACCGGCACGGGCCACACCGCCTGCCTCCGGAATCGGCAGCAGGACTTCAGGGGCCAGGGTGCCTGCGTCGCGTTCTTCAAGGAATTTGCGCCCGATATCCGGGAACATGGCGTAGGTCAGCACGTCTTCTTCGGACTTGGCCAACGCGCCGATTTCACCGCGCAGCTTGGTCATTTCCGGCTTGAGCAAATCAGCCGGGCGAACGTCGATGACCTCTTCGCTGCCGATGGCCTGACGGCGCAGCTTTTCGTTCACAGTGCCCGGGGCCTTGCCGTAGCCGCCTTGCAGGTAGAGCTTCACTTCGTTGGTGATGGTCTTGTAGCGCTCACCGGCCAGCACGTTGAAGAACGCCTGGGTGCCGACGATTTGCGACGTCGGGGTCACCAGCGGCGGGAAGCCGAGATCTTCACGTACACGCGGGATTTCGGCGAGTACTTCGCTCATGCGATTGAGAGCGCCCTGCTCTTTCAACTGGTTGGCCAGGTTGGAAATCATCCCGCCCGGTACCTGGTTGACCTGCACACGGGTGTCGACCGCCGTGAACTCGCTTTCAAACTGGTGGTACTTCTTGCGTACCGCGTAGAAGTACAGGCCAATTTCCTGCAGCAGCTCCAGGTCCAGGCCGGTGTCGAACTCGCTGCCTTTAAGGGCGGCGACCATCGACTCGGTGCCCGGGTGGCTGGTGCCCCAGGCGAAGCTGGAGATGGCGGTGTCGATATGGTCGGCACCATTTTCGATAGCCTTGAGTTGGCACATCGCAGCCAAACCGGCGGTGTCGTGGGAGTGGATAAAGATTGGCAGGTTCTGCTCGGCTTTGAGCGCCTTGACCAGTTCGCCAGTGGCATACGGGGTCAGCAGGCCGGCCATGTCCTTGATCGCGATGGAGTCGCAACCCATGGATTCCAACTGCTTGGCCTGGGCCACGAACGCATCGACGGTGTGCACGGGGCTGGTGGTGTAGGCAATGGTGCCCTGGGCATGTTTACCGGCCGCTTTGACGGCTTCGATGGCCACGCGCAGGTTACGCACGTCGTTCATGGCGTCGAAGATGCGGAACACATCGATACCGTTGACGGCAGCCTTGGCCACGAAGGCCTTGACCACATCGTCGCTGTAATGGCGGTAGCCCAGCAGGTTCTGGCCACGCAGCAGCATTTGCAGGCGCGTGTTAGGCAGCGCGGCGCGCAGTTTGCGCAGGCGCTCCCACGGGTCTTCTTTCAAAAAGCGCACGCAGGCGTCGAACGTTGCGCCACCCCAGACTTCCAGGGACCAGTAGCCGACTTTGTCGAGCTTGTCGCAGATCGGCAGCATGTCGTCGGTGCGCATACGAGTGGCCAGCAACGATTGATGGGCGTCGCGCAGGATAGTGTCGGTTACGAAAATCTTCTTGCTCATTCTTATATTCCTCACAGGCCTGCGTGGGCGGCGATGGCGGCGGCGATGGCCAGGGCCAGCTCTTCGGGTTTGCGCTTGATCGAGTAGTTGGTCAGCTCAGGGTGGCTTTCCACGAAACTGGTGTTGAACTGGCCGCTGCGGAATTCCGGGTTGCGCAGGATTTCCTGGTAGTAGGCGGCAGTGGTCTTCACGCCTTGCAGGCGCATGTCGTCCAGGGCACGCAGGCCGCGGTCCATGGCTTCTTCCCAGGTCAACGCCCACACCACCAGTTTCAGGCACATGGAATCGTAGAACGGCGGGATGGTGTAGCCGGTATAGATCGCCGTGTCGGTGCGCACGCCGGGGCCGCCGGGTGCGTAGTAACGGGTGATCTTGCCGAAGCTGGGCAGGAAGTTGTTCTTCGGGTCTTCGGCGTTGATACGGAACTGCAACGCAAAGCCACGGTGCTGGATATCTTCCTGCTTGACCGAAAGCGGCAGGCCCGAGGCGATGCGAATCTGCTCGCGGACAATATCGATGCCGGTGATTTCTTCGGTGATGGTGTGTTCCACCTGCACCCGGGTGTTCATCTCCATGAAGTACACCTCGCCCTCGGCGAGCAGGAACTCCACGGTACCGGCGTTCTCATAGCCCACGGCCTTGGCCGCACGCACCGACAGGTCGCCGATGTAGGCGCGCTGTTCAGGCGTCAATTGCGGGCTGGGGGCAATTTCGATCAGCTTCTGGTTGCGACGCTGGATCGAGCAATCGCGTTCGAACAGGTGCACCACGTTGCCAAAGCTGTCACCCAGGATCTGCGCTTCGATGTGCTTGGGATTGACGATGCATTTTTCCAGGAACACTTCCGCCGAGCCGAACGCCTTGGTGGCCTCGGAGATCACGCGGGGGAAGGCTTGTTCAAGTTCTTCGCGACTGTTGCAACGACGGATACCGCGCCCGCCACCACCGGAAGTGGCCTTGAGCATCACCGGGTAACCAATGCGGTCGCCTTCGGTCAGCGCTTCGTGGATATCCGCGACGTTGCCTTCGGTGCCGGGAGTGACCGGCACACCGGCCTTGATCATGCTGCGGCGCGCTTCGGTCTTGTCGCCCATGCGGCGAATCACTTCGGCCGAAGGGCCAATGAACTTGATGCCGCGCTCGGCGCAGATATCCGCCAGCTCGGCATTTTCCGACAAGAAGCCGTAGCCGGGATGCAGCGCGTCGCAACCGGTTTCCACCGCCAGGTTCACCAGCTTGCGCGGGTTGAGGTAGCCGGCCAGGGGCTCGGCACCAATGCTGTGGGCTTCGTCGGCACGTTTGACGTGCAACGCGTGGCGGTCGGCGTCCGAGTAAACCGCGACCGAGCGAATGCCCATCTCGGCGCAGGCGCGCACGATTCGTACGGCAATTTCACCACGGTTGGCGATCAGGATCTTTTTTATCACTTGGAAATTCCCTTGAGCCGATTGCTGCGTTCTTCGACCCGCTTGAGGTGGGTCGGCGCGTGACCAAATGTTTCATGACAGTCGCGAGACACACACTAAGCCCGCCAAAGGATTAACAAAAATCAATAATTATTGGGTCATGCATAAGCAAAGACTTATAGTTGCCGGTATGGCCAGGGCCGAGAGGGAATAAATAATGCGTAAGTCGTTGATGAGGCTGACATTAAGGCAACTTCAGATCTTTCATGAGGTGTGCGATTTGCGCTCTTACAGCCGTGCCGCCGAGGAAATGTCCCTCACGCAACCGGCCGTCAGCCTGCAAATCCGCCAGCTGGAAGAACTGATCGGCCAACCGCTGTTCGACTACGTCGGCAAGAAGCTCTACATGACCGAGGCCGCCGAAGCCCTGCAACGGGCCAGTCGCGATATTTTCGGGCGCCTGGAAAACCTCGATATGCAGCTATCGGACATGCAGGGCTCACTGCAGGGCCAACTGAAGCTGGCGGTGGAATCGAGCGCCAAGTACTTCGTGCCGCACCTGTTTGCGGCTTTCAAGCGCCAGCACCCGGAAGTGCAACTGCACCTGACCGTGGTCAATCGTGCCCAGGTAATCCGCAGGCTTTCGGATAACCGCGATGATCTGGTGATCATGTCCATGGTGCCCCAGGACATGGGCCTGGAATTCCTGCCGTTTCTCAATAATCCGATTGTCGCGGTGGCACTGCCGGATCATCCGTTGAGCCTGCAAGGGCCGCTGCGCCTGCAAGACCTGGAGCCTTACACGCTGCTTATCCGCGAACCAGGTTCCGGCACGCGGCTGGCGTGTGAAGAGTACTTCAAGGAAAAACGCGTGCACTTCACACAAACCGTGGAAGTGGCCTCGGCCGAGGCGCAACGAGAGTGCGTGGTCGCAGGTTTGGGTGTGGCGCTGCTGACGCGCCACGCCTTGAACCTGGAACTGGCCACCGGCGGGCTCAAAGAGCTGCCGGTGGAAGAACTGCCGCTGTACCGCAGTTGGTGCCTGGTGCAGGCCAAGGCCAAACGCCTGTCACCGGTGGCCCATGCGTTCCTGGGCTTTATCCGCAGCGAACGGGTGCAGATCAGCGCACTGGCTGAGCGTTTCGCTGGGCAGCCACGGGTGCCTGCCAATGGAGTTCCGGGTAGTCACTGATGCTCTGGAGCAACTGGCGCTCTTCGCAACGGTCTTCGATGGCGCGACGGAACGCCATGCGGCGCTGGTCTTCCTGCTGACGACGGGTCTTGACGGTGCTGTTGCTGTCTTCGTAATGCCGAGTCATGTGGAGTCTCCCAATGCGAGTACGGGGGAGTACAGGATGGGCGCGACGGATGACGGGGGGATGACAGCCTCATGAAGATTCTGGATGCATGGAGAATCTAATGTGGGAGGGGGCTTGCTCCCGATAGCGGAGTTTCAGTCACAGAGTCATTGACTGACCTACTGCTATCGGGAGCAAGCCCCCTCCCACATTGAGTTCTGTGTGCAGGTATTTAGTCGTCGAGGGCTTTGACGGACTTGGGTGACAGACGCAGGCTGCGCAAACTGCGTTTAACGCTCTTGAGGTGGTTGACCAAGCTCGGGCCGCGAGCCATGGCCACGCCCATCGCCAACACGTCGATCACCACCAGGTGGGCAATACGCGAGGTCAGCGGTGTGTAGATTTCGGTGTCTTCATGCACGTCGATCGCCAGGTTAACCGTGGACAGCTCCGCCAATGGCGTCTGGCTCGGGCACAGGGTGATCAGCGAAGCGCCGCTTTCACGCACCAGGTTGGCGGTGATCAGCAGGTCTTTGGAGCGACCGGACTGGGAAATACAGATGGCCACGTCAGTGGGCTTCAACGTCACTGCCGACATCGCCTGCATGTGCGGGTCGCTGTAGGCCGCGGCCGTCAGCAGCAGACGGAAGAATTTGTGCTGGGCATCGGCAGCCACCGCGCCGGAAGCGCCAAAGCCATAGAACTCGACGCGCTGGGCCTGGGACATCGCGGTCACAGCCTTTTGCAGCTCCACCGGGTCGAGCTTCTCGCGCACTTCCATCAGGGTGTGCAGGGTGGTGTCGAAGATTTTCAGGCTGTAGTCGGCGACGGAGTCGTCTTCATGGATGGCAAACTGGCCGAAGCTTGCGCCGGCCGCCAGGCTTTGCGCCAGCTTGAGTTTCAAATCCTGAAACCCGGAGCAACCAATGGCGCGGCAGAAGCGCACGATGGTCGGCTCGCTGATACCCACGCTGTGAGCCAGATCGGCCATGGAACTGTGCATCACGGCCGCAGGGTCAAGCAGCACATGATCGGCAACCTTGAGTTCCGATTTGCGTAACAGGTGGCGCGACTGGGCGATATGTTGCAACAGGTTCAAAGGGCAGGACTCTTGTTATTGGCAGGTGCCAGGGATGTAGCAAGCTTGTAGTTATACTACAAGAATTGTCGTTTTGCCCGTTCGATGCATCACTAAATCGCCCTGCTCCCCTCTGGTTTCAGCGGGCAGACGCCATGTAGCCATAAAGGCGGCCAACGCGGCGTTAAGAAAAATCTGCATTTTTGCGTAACAAATCCGCCAGCCCTTCGGCGTGCATTGGCGGGCTGATCAGATAACCCTGCACCTCATCGCACTGTTCACCGCGCAGGAAATCCAGCTGCTGCTGATCCTCCACGCCCTCGGCCACCACCTTGAGCGCCAGCCCATGGGCCATGGCAATGATAGCCCGCGTGATGGCGGCATCCTCACGCGCCTGACCGAGGCCACGGATAAAGGCCTGGTCGATCTTCACGTAATCCACAGGAATACGCTTGAGGTAACTGAGGGACGAATAACCGGTGCCAAAATCGTCGATGGCCAGCTTCACCCCCAGGTCACGCAACTGCTGGAAAGTGGCGATGATGTGCTCAACGCTATCGAGCAACTGGCTTTCGGTGAGTTCCAACTCAAGGTATTGCGGGTCCAGCCCGGTCTCTTCCAGAACCTGACGCACCAGGCTGACCAGCTTGCCCTGACGCAGCTGATGCACCGACAGGTTCACCGACACGCGAATCGGCGCCAGCCCCTGGCGCTGCCACTCGCAAGCTTGCCGGCACGCCTGGCGCAGCACGAACTCTCCCAACGGCACGATCAAGCCGGTTTCTTCAGCCAGGCCGATAAAGTCCCCCGGCGGCACCATGCCCCACTGCGGATGCTCCCAGCGAATCAGCGCCTCGGCGGCATTCAGCTTGCCGGTCGCCAGGCACAACTTCGGCTGGTAGAACACGCTCAGATGGCGCTCCTCGATCGCTTTGCGCAGGTGGTTTTCCAACTGCAGACGCTCCAGGGTGCTGGCTTGCAAACTGTCGGTGTAAAACTGGAAATTATTGCCGCCCAGATGCTTGGCGTGCTGCATTGCCATATTCGATTGGCTGACCAACGCAGAGATCTCCCGCGCATTATCCGGCAGCAAGCTGACCCCCATAGAAGCACTGACCACCAGTTCGTGCCCCTCCACCGTTACCGGTACCCGCAGTTTCGCCAACAGCCGCGTCGCCACGCGCGCCAGGCTCGACAAATTGCCGTAGGCATCGAACAGCACCGCGAACTCATCGCCGGACAAGCGCGCAATGGTGTCGGCTTCGGGCAGCGCATTGATCAAACGCCGGGCCATTTTCTGTAACAACTGGTCGGCCACTTCATGGCCCAGGCTGTCATTGAGCAACTTGAAGCGGTCCAGGTTGATATGCAGCAGCGCCAGGCTGCGCCCGCCCTGGCGCACGCGTTGATGGGCTTCGTGCAGCCGTTCGCGAAACAGCGAACGGTTGGCCAGGCCGGTCAGCTCGTCATAGTGAGTAAGGTAGCGCATACGTTCTTCGGATTCGCGCCGTGCCGACAGATCGGCGAAAAAGCCTACAATATGACTGACGTTTCCCCGAACATCGCGCACCACATTCAATTGCAGCCACTGCGGGTAGAGCTCGCCGTTCTTGCGCGTTTCTACCAGCTCGCCCTGCCAGGTGCCATGGCTGAGCAGGGCCTGGCGGATCATCGGGAAGTGGCGCCGCGCATCGCGACTGCTGGGCAGCTCCACGACATTGCGTCCAAGCATGTCGTCGATGTCAAAACCGGTGACACGGCTGAACGCTTGGTTCACCGCGATCAGCGCGTACTCGGGATCAAGGATCACGATGCCTTCGCTGGCCGCCTCGAACACCGTCGAGGCGAGCCGTTGCTGTTCTTCCAGCGCCTTGCTGGCACTGATGTCGCGGCGCGTGCCGAGCATCCGCACGACGCGGCCATTGGGCGCACGTTCTACCGCACGCCCACGGTCCTGGATCCACATCCAATGTCCATCGCCATGACGTATCCGGTATTCCACCTGATAATCCTCACTGCGACCTTTCAAGTGCTCCACCAGCGCGTGCTTGAGCAATGGCAGGTCGTCGGGGTGCAGGCGCGGCTTGAGGTGGCTGAGCATCGCCTTGACGTATTCAGGCTCCAGGCCGAACAGCTCCTTGAGCTGAGTGTGATGGACTTCGTCGGTTTGCAGGTTCCAGTCCCACAGGCCCAGTTCACTGGCTTGCAGGGCCATGGCCAGGCGCGCTTCGCTGGTATTGAGGGCGAGGCTGGCGGCATCCAGTTCCTGGCTGCGTTGCGCCACGCGGTCTTGCAGGCCGATTTGGGCTTCGCGCAGGTCCTGCTCGACCTGGCGGCGCTGCTCGACTTCACGCACCAGCTCCAGGTTCAGCTGCTCACTGCGCTGCCGGGCCTGCTGCAGGTGCTCGATCAGGGCCTGGTTCTGGAAGCGACGCAACAGCCCGCGCTGGATCAAGCGGTTGACCTGCCACGCCACCAGGCTCAGGGACGCCAGCAGGATCAGGCCAAGCACGCCCCAGCCCTGCTGCTGTGGGGTGCCATTGCAGAAAAGATAAATAATGGCCGGCAACAGGCAGGGCAAGGCAAATGACAGGAAGGCCCAAAGGCTCACGGCATAGGCCACGCTGGCCGACAAGGTAGCGGCGCCGATCAGGCCGAACACCCAGGCCTGATGCATGAAACTGTCGGCGGGTACCAGGGCGATGGCGGCAATGGACAGGGTCAGGCCGCTGACCGCTGAGCCGAGCATGAACATACGCCGCCACACCGGTTGGGCCTGGCGGCTGGGCATGGCCGAATCAAAAGCCGCCACCTGGATCACGCGCATCGCCACCAGAGCGAGTAACCAGAGCAACCAGAGACTGTCGAGCAGGTAGTGCTCGGGATTCCACAACAACCAGGCGCAGACCAGGCCATTGACCAGCATCAGCAGCGTCGGCAGCAACGAGCCCTGATACAGCAGGCGTGTGCGCTCGACCGCCATTTGGGTTGCATAGTGTTTGCGGATGACCTGCGCGGGCGCCACTGAGGGGCCAAACAGATCAGTGCTAAGGGTCATAGGCGATGTTCTTATAATGGTGAGCCCGAAACGTCGACGGAGCATACACAAGCAAGCGCCTGGGCCAAACTGCCCCACGTCATAAAAAACCGCCTGCAATGGGCCGCAAACCTTTGGTCCAGACAGCTCGAGCAAGACGCGGCGCGGGCTGCGGCCCATGACCAACCGGTCATCCCGCACGACAGAATTTTTGCCCGCTGGGTGGTGTGCGAAGTGTTTTGCGTCGACCACCGGGCATTGGGATTTGCCCGAGCCCCTTTAGGCCCATAGAATGCGTCGATGCGCGATGATCTCTCTCTTTTGCTGAACTCCCTCAACGATGCCCAACGCCAGGCCGTAGCGGCCCCCGTTGGCCGTCAGTTGGTCCTGGCCGGTGCTGGCTCCGGTAAAACCCGAGTGCTGGTGCACCGTATCGCCTGGTTGATCCAGGTCGAAAACGCGTCCCCGCATTCCATCCTGTCGGTGACCTTCACCAACAAGGCCGCTGCCGAGATGCGCCATCGCATCGAGCAGTTGATGGGCATCAGCCCGGCCGGCATGTGGGTGGGTACCTTCCACGGCCTGGCGCACCGCCTGTTGCGAGCCCATTGGCAGGAAGCGGGGCTGAGCCAGACCTTCCAGATCCTCGACAGCGATGACCAGCAACGCCTGGTCAAACGGGTGATCCGCGAACTGGGCCTGGATGAACAACGCTGGCCGGCGCGTCAGGCCCAGTGGTTTATCAACGGCCAGAAAGACGAGGGCCTGCGCCCGCAACATATCCAGGCCAGCGGCGACCTGTTCCTGGCCACCATGCGCAGCATTTATGAAGCCTACGAGGCGGCCTGCGTACGCGCCGGCGTGATCGACTTCTCCGAACTGTTACTGCGCGCGCTGGACCTGTGGCGTGACAACCCCGGTTTGCTGGCCCATTACCAGAAGCGCTTCCGCCACATCCTGGTGGACGAGTTCCAGGACACCAACGCCGTGCAGTACGCCTGGTTGCGCCTGCTGGCCAAGGGCGGCGACAGCCTCATGGTGGTGGGTGATGACGACCAGTCGATCTACGGCTGGCGCGGCGCGAAAATCGAGAATATCTATCAGTATTCCGAGGACTTCCCGGACGCGGTGACCATCCGTCTGGAGCAGAACTACCGCTCCACCGCCGGGATCCTCAAGGCCGCCAACGCCTTGATCGCCAACAACACCGGGCGCCTGGGCAAAGAGCTGTGGACCGATGGCGGCGAAGGCGAAGCGATCAACCTGTATGCCGCGTTCAACGAACACGATGAAGCACGCTACGTGGTGGAAACCATCGAAAGCGCGCTGAAAACCGGGCTGGCCCGTAGCGATATCGCGATTCTGTACCGCTCCAACGCCCAATCGCGGGTGCTGGAAGAAGCCTTGCTGCGCGAGCGTATCCCGTACCGCATCTACGGCGGCCAGCGTTTCTTCGAACGTGCCGAAATCAAGAACGCCATGGCCTACCTGCGCTTGCTCGAAGGCCGTGGTAACGACGCGGCGCTGGAGCGGGTGATCAATATCCCGGCCCGCGGCATTGGCGAGAAAACCGTTGAAGCGATCCGCGACCATGCACGCCATGCCGATGTGTCGATGTGGGAAGCCATGCGTTTGCTCATCGCCAACAAAGGCTTGACCGGCCGTGCGGCCGGGGCGCTGGGTGTGTTTGTCGAGCTGATCGAGAACCTGGCCGCCAAGTGCGCAGAAATGCCCCTGCACCTGATGACCCAGACCGTGATCGAGCAGTCCGGCCTGATCGCCTACCACGAGGCGGAAAAAGGCGAGAAAGGCCAGGCCCGGGTAGAAAACCTTGAGGAACTGGTCAGCGCTGCCCGCGCCTTTGAAAACACCGAGGAAGATGAAGAGCTGACGCCGCTCGCCGCCTTCCTGGGTCATGCATCACTGGAAGCCGGCGATACCCAGGCCGATGAGCATGAAGACAGCATCCAGTTGATGACCTTGCACAGCGCCAAGGGCCTGGAATTCCCCTATGTGTTCCTGGTGGGCATGGAAGAAGGCCTGTTCCCCCACAAGATGAGCCTGGAAGAGCCCGGCCGCCTTGAAGAAGAGCGCCGCCTGGCCTACGTGGGCATTACCCGGGCAATGCAGAACCTGGTGATGACCTACGCGGAGACCCGGCGCCTGTATGGCAGCGAGACCTACAACAAGGTGTCGCGTTTCGTACGTGAAGTGCCGAAAGGCTTGATCCAGGAAGTGCGCCTGTCCAACAGCGTCAGTCGCCCGTTCGGGGGCGGCCAGCAGCAGAACTCCAGCACTATGTTTGCCGGTTCCGAGATTCCTGAAACCCCGTTCAGCCTTGGCCAGCAGGTCAAACATGCGATCTTCGGCGAAGGTGTGATCCTCAATTTCGAAGGCGCCGGTGCACAGGCCCGGGTGCAGGTGAACTTCGCCGAAGGCAGCAAGTGGCTGATGATGGGTTACGCGAAGCTCGAAGCGGTCTGAAGCGAGCTGTTTGTGGCGAGGCAGCTCGCCCGTTTTTTGGGGCTGCTGCGAAGCCCAGCGGGAGCAAGCTCCCTCGCCACAAGAAACACTGCGTAACATGAAGATTATTGGCCCACCCTTGTTTTAGAAGAGCACGGGCCAATATCTGTAGTTAGTCCTACAGACCCTTCGGATTTGGTCTTACGCAAAAGCCCGAAACATTATGCCGCTAGCCACTGCCACGACACCTGTGCAACATGGCGCGCGTGCAATCCACAAATGGGAATTCCCTTTATGAAACGTTTTCTTAGCATCGCCATGGCGTTGTGCATCGGCTTGACGATGAGCCTGGACGCCAACGCCAAACGCTTCGGTGGCGGCAAAAGCTCTGGCGCAGCGCCGACTCACCAAACCAGTCAAATGGCTCCCTCCGCCGGTGCCGGCGGTGCTGCCGCAACTGCGGGTGCAGCCGGTGCGGCTGGCGCTGCTGCCAAGGCCGGTGGTGCTTCGCGCTGGTTGGGCCCTCTGGCCGGTATCGCCGCCGGTGGCCTGCTCGCGTCCATGTTCATGGGCGGCGGCTTCCAGGGCATGCAGATCTTCGACATCCTGATCCTGGCCGTCATCGCTTTTGTGATCTTCCGCTTTATCGCTGCCCGTCGCCGCAAGCAGCAGGAGCACCTTGCTCCAGCCGGCGCGCCGATGCAGCGTGAAGTGTTCGAGCAGAAGCCAGCCATGGGTTCGATCTTCGGTGGTTCGGCAGCACCTGCCGCCGCCCGTCCGGTGATCAATGCTCCGGCCTGGTTCAACGAAGAGCGTTTCGTCGAAGCGGCCCGCAGCCACTTCCAGTCCCTGCAACAGCACTGGGACGCTAACGAAATGGACAAGATTGCCGAGTTCGTGACTCCGCAACTGCTGGAGTTCCTCAAGCGCGAACGCGCCGAGATCGGCGATGCGTTCCAGTCGACCTACATCGACGACCTGCGCGTACAGCTTGAAGGTGTGGATGATCGTGCCGACAAGACTATCGCCACCCTGACCTTCAGCGGCGTGTCGAAGTCGTCGCGTTTCGACCAGGGCGAAGTGTTCAGCGAAAGCTGGAACATGGAACGTGCTCAGGGCGAGAACCAGCCATGGCTGGTCGCCGGTATCCGCCAGAACAGCTGATACTCACGCGTTTGAGCAAGCGGTAACAAAAACCCCGGACATGTCCGGGGTTTTCTATTTCACGGTTGCACTTATAGCGAGCTACTGTATAAAACGCCCCTATAAACCGCGCCATCTAGCAAGAGGATCCCGGCCGTGGAAGAAATCATCGAACAATTGCGTGAAGCCAACGAACCGGTCCCGGTTCCTTTGGAGCTGCCTGACGAAGACCAACTGGTGGAAGTTGAAGAACAGCTGTTCATCAATATTCCGTTCGTCTTTAAGGAATTCCTGCTGACCGTCAGTGATGTGGTGTACGGCAGCTTGGAGCCAGTGACCATTACTGACCCGGGCTCCCATACCTACCTGCCTGAAGTGGCTGCAAACGCCTGGGACCTTGGTGTACCTCGTGAGCTGATCCCAATCTGCCAAGACGGTGACGACTACTACTGCGTCGAAGAAGACGGCACCGTGGTGCTGTGGTCTGGCGAAGAAGAAATCGTCACCGAAGAATCCTGGGAATCGGTGTGGCACTGGGCGCGGGACGTCTGGCTGGAAAGCTGAGTCCCACACCCAACCTTTAGTGCTCCGGCGTATCCTTGTGGTTATCTAATGTTTCCAACAAGGCCACCTGCATCCGCGTATGCACCCGGATAAACCAGCGCCAGAGCACCGCAGCCACTGCCGCCGTGACCACGGCGATCAGCACCAGCAACTTGTTGGTCGGCAGAATGCTGGCCGACAAGGCTGCCAGTAGCAGGAAGATCACCAGCAGCGAGAGCAGCGGAATCAGCTCCGCGATCACCCTTCGCACACGCTGGGTATGCCGCCCGGCCATCTCCGGCTTCACACTCATCTCGGCCAGCAACATCGACAGCGCCTTGAGCTTGCGATACGCCGCAATCAGGAACGGCAGCGACAACAGCAGCGCCCCGCCCCAGATCAACGCCTTCTGCCAGCTCTGATCACTGATCCAGCCTTCCAGATACCCGCCGATGCGCGCCGCGAAAAAACTGCCGGCGAAGAAGATCGCGATCACCAGTGCCAGATTCACCCCGACTTGCAGGATGATCTTGCGGATCATCGACGCCAGCATTGCACCCTCGCCCTGGGGCTGGATGCTGCGCAGCCATTCGCCATACAGTCCGAATACCCGGCTCATGCGCTTGGGCATTACCGCTGTGATCTTCAACGACAGCGGGTCAGCCCCGCGAATCAGGTAGGGGGTGAGCAAGGTCGTGATTGCCGAAACAGCCACGGCCACCGGGTACAGGAAGTCGCTGGTCACCTGCAAAGTCATCCCCAGCGCTGCGATGATGAAAGAAAATTCGCCAATCTGTGACAGCCCCATACCGACCCGCAACGAAGTACGACCATCATTGCCAGCGATAAAAGCGCCCAGGCCACAGGAGAGCATTTTGCCCAGTACCACAGCCACGGTGATCACGGCGATCGGCCACGCGTATTGCAGCATGATCTGCGGGTCGATCATCAAGCCAATTGCCACAAAGAAGATCGCGCTGAACATGTCGCGAACGGGTTCGATCAAGCGCTCAATCTTAATCAACTGACGGGATTCAGCCATGATCGCGCCAATCAGGAAGGCGCCGAGCACCATGCTGTACTCCAGCTTCACCACCAGCAGGCAGAAGCCGAAACACAGGCCCAATACGGTGATCAGCAGCATTTCGTTGCTTTCAAACTTGGCTACGTAGGCCAGCAGGCGCGGCACCAGCAAAATGCCGATCACCAGCGCGACGATCATGAACAGTGAGAGTTTGCCGACCGTGGAGAACACTTCGCCTGAGCTGACCGTGCCACTGACGGCGATGCTCGACAGCAGGGCAATGATGCCGATGCCCAGGATGTCCTCGACGATCAATACCCCGAAAATCAGCTGGGCGAAACGCTGGTCTTTCATCTTCAGGTCATTGAGGGCCTTGACGATGATGGTGGTCGAGGAGATCGCCAGGATCGCGCCGAGGAACAGCGAGTCCATGGTGCTCCAGTCGAACCAGCGGCCAATCTCATAGCCGATCCAGATCATCAGGACGATTTCCAGGAAGGCCGCGATAAACGCCGTGGCGCCCACCTTGAACAGCTTGCGCAGGCTGAACTCCAGGCCCAGGCAGAACATCAGGAAAATCACCCCTAGCTCAGCCAGGGTCTTGATCGTGTCTTCATCGTGGATCAGGCCAAACGGCGGGGTATGCGGCCCGATAATAAAGCCAGCGACGATGTAGCCGAGCACCACCGGCTGCTTGAGGCGGTGAAACAGGATGGTCACAACCCCTGCCACCAGCATGATCACGGCCAGGTCCTGGATAAAGCTGATGGCGTGCATGGCGAGGGACTCCTTGAGGTACCAGCGCTTTTCCCACTTCCGGCCGCCTTTGTACGGTCGCAAAGAGCGGAAGGAAAAGTCTGCCTTGATCGTAAGAAATGCCCTGAGATGGGCTTTTGAAGGTTAACACCGCGACTTCTGCTGAAAAGCCGGTGCAATATATGGAAACAGATCGATGCACGCGTGACGGCAAGCTGCCCACCAGCGTCCCGTTAGGGATGGCGCTGCAAAGACTCCAGCACCCGCAGAGGTGCCCTCCCCCCAACCAATGCCTACAACCCGTGAGTGTGCTATGGAACCCGGAAACGCCCAGCTGTCGATGACGGTACTGATGACCCCTGACATGGCCAACTTCTCAGGCAATGTCCACGGCGGCACGCTGCTCAAGTACCTCGACGAAGTGGCCTACGCCTGCGCCAGCCGTTATGCCGGTCGTTATGTGGTCACGCTGTCGGTGGACCAGGTGATTTTTCGCGAACCGATCCATGTCGGTGAACTGGTGACTTTCCTCGCGTCGGTCAACTACACCGGCAATACGTCGATGGAAGTGGGCATCAAGGTGGTGACCGAGAACATCCGTGAACGCTCGGTGCGCCATACCAACAGCTGTTTCTTTACCATGGTGGCCGTGGACGACCAGCGCAAACCTGCCGCCGTGCCGCCGCTGCAACCGCAGAACAGCGAGGACAAACGCCGCTTTGTGCAGGCCCAGCAGCGTCGGCAGATTCGTCAGGAGCTGGAAAAGCGTTACCGGGAGATCAAAGCCGACGCGCCGTAATTTGTAAACCCACGGGCTCCCTGTGCTTACAAACTGATCGGTGTGGCTTCGAAGCGCACACGAGGGTGGGCAATACGGTCCTGGGCCCGCACCAGTTCCAGTTCATAACTGGCGCAGGCCTGGGTCTCCAGTAGCACTTCATGCACCGCTGCGGCGGTGAATTCAAAGGCTGCCACCAGGCTATCGCCCAACAGCACCCGCGCCAGGAACAGGCCCGACGTCAGGTCGCCCACGCCCACCGGCTGACGCGGGAACGCCAGCAGTGGCCGACGCAAGTGCCAACTGCCCTCAGCCGTCACCAACAGCATTTCAAAACCTTCCGGCAGTTTGCCTGGGTAATCCAGGTGCTTGACCAGCACCGCTTTGGGCCCGCGGGCCAGCAACGCCTTGGCCATGGCCAGGCAATCAAACAGCGATTGCGGCTTGCGCCCGGCAAAGCTGTCCAGTTCCAGTTGGTTGGGGCACAGGAAATCTGCCATGGCCGCAGCCTCATCGAGCAGGAAATCGCTGACCTCCTGGGGCACGATGCAACCCTTTTCCGGGTGGCCCATCACCGGGTCGCACAGGTACAGCGCCTTCGGATTGATCGCTTTGATACGGGCCACGCCGCTAAGGATTGCACGGCCCTGATCGGCGCTGCCCAGGTAGCCGGACAGCACCGCGTCACAGTTGCCCAGCTCACCAATCGCGGCAATGCCTTCTACCAGGGCCGGAATTTGCTGCGGCGCCAACACTTCGCCCGCCCACTGTCCATACTGAGTGTGGTTGGAGAACTGCACCGTATTGAGCGGCCAGACATTCACTCCCACACGCTGCATGGGGAACACGGCGGCGCTGTTTCCGGCGTGGCCAAAGACCACATGAGACTGGATCGCAAGCAGATGAGGTGTGCGTTTCATGCGGGAGATTTCCGTAAAGCCGTTGAAATTCTGGCCGCGCAGTATGCGACTAAACGCAGCCTGTACGACAGACCGGCGACGCAGTTAAGCTGCTCTCACTTTGTTGGAGTTCATGGAATGCTGACCCTGGGAAACATCTTCGTGCTGATGCTGCTGGCGACTGGCGCCGCCTGGGTTTGGCACAACCACGGCCTGCGTGAGCGGGCGCTGGAGCGGGTCAAGCAGCATTGCGCCAAGCTTGATATCGAATTGCTCGATGGTGCGGTTGCGCTCAAACGCATTGGTTTCGTCAAGGATGCCAATGGCCGGCGGCGCCTGGCACGCGTCTATAATTTCGAATTCACCGTGACCGGGGAGACCCGCCATGCCGGGACGATCACCCAATTCGGCGCCCACAGTGCGCAGATCGAACTGGCACCCTACCCGTTCGAAGCCAAGGAACCACTGCCTAGCGCCGAAGTGATCGAATTGAGCCAATGGCGCCAGGACCACGCCACCAAGAACCGTCAGTAGCGGCAGGCTGCCAGCGCCGCCTGCAATGCGGCCACGTCCCGTGGTTCGCTGAAGATCAATTCGATACGTGAATCCCGTCGCCATTCGCTAGGTTGCCAGGTTAAAACGCTGTTATCCACAGCGTTGGCCGAGACCCAGTCTTCGCCGCTGTGGATAACCAGTTTGGCACGATGCCAGTCGAGGCTTGATAGCCAGCGATGCAGACGGCTGACATCAAATTGCTGGCTGGGGTGCCATCGCCAGCCGATACTCCACCCCCCCTCCTGGCCCTGGCTCAAACAGATGGGCAAGGCAGGATCGCTCCAGATGGCCGGCATTTGCGCGAGGCCTTCAGGCGCCGCCAAGTTATCCACAGCCGCTTGGGCCTGCGCATTCAAGCCCGGCAACTGGTCGATTGGCAGCTGAGCCTGGCGTGTCCAGTAAATCGCGCAATCGGGTAACTGCCGTTCAATCGCCTGACGCTGCGCGGCATTCAGGGCCTCATCCTTGTTCAACACCAGCAGGCCAGCACTTGCCAGCGCCGCTTGCTGTGCCTGCGGCAAGGGCTTGCCTGCTGCCAACGCCTGGGCATCCAGCACCAGCACGCTGGGCTGCACGGCCAGCACGTCTTGCCATGGCGCTTCCCGCAGTTGTTTGAGCAACTGCGCGGGATGACCCAAACCTGAAGGTTCGATAAACAGCCGATCCGGTTTGGCCTTACGCAGCAAACGGCCCAGGCCTACCTGGAACGGTGCACCATTCACACAGCACAGGCAGCCACCCGCTACCTCGCCCAAGGCGACGCCGTCAGCGTCTTGAGTCAGCAAGGCAGCGTCCAGGCCGATCTGGCCAAATTCGTTGATTAGCACCGCCCAACGCTCGTTGGCCGGGCGCTGAGCGAGCAGGTGCTTGATCAGGCTGGTCTTGCCGGCGCCCAATGGGCCGGCAATCACATGGGTGGGTATGTTCTGCAACATTGGAAACATCATTCTGGCCGTGTAGAGCGTTTGATCCTACGCGGTTATGCCAGCCAATCCAGCGTCAGGATCAACCGGCGCTCATCGGCCTTGAGCGCTGGCGAACGATGGATCAGGCCATGCCCTTCGTTACCGTGCCATTTGGTGCCCTTGAGCAGCGCCACCTCACCGCAGTGGATCTGCTCGATACGCTCGGTAGGTTCGGCGTCCGCCTGGCTCAGTTTGCGGCGATCCATCACACCTTCGCGCAACCATTGGCTGCCGATACCGGCATAGGTGGTGATCAGCCGAACCGGCACATGATCAACGTGAAAACGCGGGCACATGGCCTTGTCCAACAGCCGCAAACGTACGCCAATACGCTTGGCGCCGAGCAGGCAGGCAAATGCACTGACCAGCCATGACACATCGGCGATAAAACCTTCGTAACCCTCAAGATCGCGACAACTGGATGCCAGGCCCTGCAAGTTCGGCACAGCGTCCTCGTTGTCGAGCTCAATCACCAGGGATTCGGCGAGCGGCTCATTGAGCGCCACCAGCAAGGCGCCGAACTCGGCGATATGCAGGGGCAACTGACGTTGCCACAGCGCCAGGTTGACGCCATCTTCGAGGATATCGGACAGTGCCAACGGAGTTTGCCCACACGTCTGGCGGATCACGGGGCGCAGGGGGATAACCGGGGCCAGCATCAGGCGACCTGCTCATACCAAGGGCCGAAAGGATCAGGCAGCTGGCGCCAACCTTCGACACCCAGGGCCATTTCTTCATCATTGAGCAAGCAGGCATCCAGTTCCGCACGCATCAGGTTGAAGTCGATGTTTTGCCCGATAAACACCAGCTCCTGGCGGCAGTCCCCCGTGCTCAGTTGCCAGTTGCCCATGATCGCCGCCACGCTTTCCTCGTCCTGGGGCCATTGGCTTTTGGGCACAAAGCGCCACCAGCGTCCGGCAAAGCCATGGCGCATCAAGCCACCAGCCTGGGACCAACTGCCGGCGTCCTGATGTTTGCTGGCCAACCAGAAGAAGCCCTTGGAGCGCAACAGTTTGCCGTTCACCCAAGGGCGATCGATAAAGTCAAAAAACCGCTGTGGATGGAAGGGGCGGCGCGCACGGTAAGCGGTGGAGGCAATACCGTATTCTTCGGTTTCCGGTACATGCTCACCGCGCAGCTCCTGCAACCAACCCGGCGCCTGGGCAGCGCGTTCGAAGTCGAAACGGCCGGTGTTGAGGATCTTGTGCAGCGCCACCTCGCCCATGACCATCGGGATGATTTCCGCCTGGGCGTTGAGGCGCTCGAGGATGGCCATCAATTCTTCACGCTCGCGGCTGCTGATCAGGTCGATTTTGCTGATCAGGATGACGTCGGCGAATTCGATCTGTTCGATCAACAGGTCAGTGATAGAGCGCTCATCTTCTTCACCCAGGGTTTCGCCGCGGGAAGCCAGGCTTTCGGCGGCCTGGTAGTCGAGCAGAAAGTTCATGCCATCGACCACGGTAACCATGGTGTCCAAGCGTGCAATGTCGGCCAGGCTTTGCTCGTTTTCATCGCGAAAGGTGAAGGTTTCGGCCACGGGCAGCGGCTCGGAGATACCGGTGGATTCGATCAGCAGATAATCGAAACGCCCTTCCTTGGCGAGCTTGGCGACTTCTTCCAGCAAGTCTTCACGCAAGGTGCAGCAGATGCAGCCGTTGCTCATCTCCACCAGTTTTTCTTCGGCACGATTGAGCGTGACGTCGCGCTGCACCTCGCTGCCGTCGATGTTGATTTCACTCATGTCGTTGACGATCACCGCCACCCGCAGGTTGTCGCGGTTGCGCAGGACATAGTTGAGCAGTGTGCTTTTACCGGCGCCGAGAAAGCCGGACAACACGGTCACGGGGAGACGATTGGGCATCAGGTATTCCTCATCAGGGTTGGCCGGTCAAACTGCCCGTTTATGGCGTTCGCGCAGCTCTTCACGTTCTTTGGCTTCGATACACAGGGTTGCGGTGGGGCGCAGCAGCAGGCGTTGCAGGCCGATGGGCTCGCCGGTTTCACGGCACCATCCGTATTCACCGCGGGCCAGCAGCTCCAGGGCATCGTCGATCTTGTCCAACAGCTTTTTTTCCCGCTCCAGTAGGCGCAACTGCCACTGGCGCTGCTCTTCAGCGCTGCCGATATCCGCCAGGTCGCTATTGGTTTCCTGCTCGCGCAGCGCCTGGAACTCAGCGTCGATACGCGCTTGCAGTTCATTGCGCTGAGCCAGCAGCAGCTCGCGGAAGAAGCGCTGTTGGGCTTCATTCATGTAGTCAGCAGCCGGTTGGGCCAGCAATTCTTGTTCGGTCATGGGAAACGGTTCACGGGTGGGGCTGTGCATTTATGTTATAGTATAACAATACAAATAAGCCAACTTCCCTTGCTCCTCACGACGAAGGGCGCAATGCTTGATCACTTTCGCCCCCCGAGAAACACGATGAGATACGTGCTGTGCGCCCTGCTATTGGCAACCGCAGGACCTGCCTGCGCCCAAGTCCCAAGCCCGTTGGCCAACTGCACCCGCAGCGCCACCCTGCTGGCTTGCGTGGACCCGCTGGGCAATGCCTACAGCGTGGCGACTGCGGGCAACATCACTTACCTGCGCGGTTTCGAAGTGATCGGCAAACGCTATTGGGCACAGACCAATAGCCGCTACGGGCAACTGACGTTCTTCACCGGGTTGGCATCGGATGGCGAGGCGTGGGTTGGCTACACACGTCGCGTGGGCTGGACCACCATCAACCGGTTTTCCAGTTCAGGCGGCGCCAGCGCCAAGTTCACCTGTAACCGAATGACCGGCTGTTAAGCCTGGGTTTTCTGCTGTTCCTGCACCCAAGCCATGTAACTGTTGATGGGCGGGTTCTTCTGGAAGTACTGTTTCAACCCTTCAAAAAGCCGATCCGCCACCGCTTGTTGATGACGCGCCGTCACCAGCCGCTGGGCGTCCCGTGCATTGGAGATAAACCCGGTCTCCACCAGGATCGAAGGCACGTCCGGTGACTTGAGCACCGCGAACCCTGCCTGTTCCACCCGCTTCTGATGCAGGCTGGTGATGCTTTGCAGGCTGCCCAATACCGCGCTGCCCAGTTGCAGGCTGGAGGCGATGGTGGCGTTCATGGACATGTCGAGGATTACTCCGGCCAGCATCGGGTCCTTGTCCTTCAAATTGAGTAACGTCGTGGCGCCCAAGAGGTCTGCGCCGTTCTCGCGCTGGGCCATGAACCGCGCCGTGGCAGAGGTGGCACCGCCTTGCGACAACGCATACACCGAAGCGCCCGATGCAGTAAGCCGTGGCGCGGCGTCGGCGTGCACCGAGATGAACATATCGGCCTTGTGCTTGCGGGCGATGTCCACGCGCTTGCGCAGCGGTACGAAGAAGTCGTCGTTGCGCACCAGCTTTACGGCAAAACCCTTTTCACGTTTCAAGCGTTTAGCCAGCAACTGGGCGATCGACAGCACCACATCTTTTTCGCGTTGGCCCTTGGAGCCGACGGCGCCCGGGTCTTTGCCGCCATGGCCGGGGTCAACCACCACAATGATGTCGCGTTTGGGATGCGCCTTGTCCGCCGGCACCACCAAGGGCGCGGGTTCAGCAGCGATTTGACGGGGCGCGCGCGTGGCGTTGGTCAGGTCCAGTACCAGGCGATGGCCTTGGCCATCCTGGGGCGGCAGCACAAAACTGTTGAGCTGCATCGGCGCGACCAAATCCAGGACGATACGCGTATCGCTCTTGCCGAAATGCCCGGAGCGGATCGAGGTAATCCCACTGTTCTTCAGCGCCAGTTGGGAAAAGTCGCCGCTGAGGCCGGCGCCACTCAAGTCGATGATCAGGCGGTCCGGCGACGTCAGGGAGAACGTCTTGTATTGCACCGGGCCGCTAAGGTCGAACACCAGCCGCAGCTTATCGTCCGAACGCCACAGCCGCGCATTGCGGATCTGCGTGGCGTAGGCCCCCAAAGGCAACGTGAACAAGGGGCTGACCAGCAGCAGGTTAAGGAGCTGACGTCTGTGCATGACATATACCGCAGATAAAGGAGCATCCCTACTCGACAGGACTGAACAAAGGCTGGGACAGAAATTTCATCGTGGCAGTTATTGTTATACTATAACATGACTAATCATTTCCAACGATGGACCTGCTCATGAATGCGCTGACTTTGCCGGATATCGCCGCGCAGGCTTCACGCCAAGCCTTGCCACTCGACTGGGTGGGCATGTGCGGCATTGCCCTACCTGTGTTGCTCGGCGGCCAACACCTGGCCGCTACCGCCGATGCGGGCGTAAGCCTGAACGACGGCACGGCCCGTGGCATTCATATGTCACGCCTCTACCTGGCGTTGGAAATGCTCGAACAGCAACCCCTTACATCTGCACTCTTGCGTAATGTACTGCAGCGTTTTCTAGACACACATGAAGATTTATCTAAGAACGCCTACCTGCGTATTCACACACATTTGTTGTTAAAACGCCCCGCGTTGGTCAGCCCTTTGGAGGGTTGGAAAAGCTATCCGGTCAGCATCGAAGCGCGTCTGGAAAATCAGATGTTCCACGTGGAACTAAAAATTGACGTTACTTATTCCTCAACCTGCCCTTGCTCCGCTGCCCTGGCCAGACAGCTGATTCAGCAGCAGTTTCTCGAAGATTTTGCCGACACTCCTCTGCAGCATGAAGACGTGTTGAGCTGGCTGGGCAGCGCCCACGGTATTGTGGCCACGCCCCATAGCCAACGCAGTACCGCGCAGTTAAACGTTCAGCTGCAGGGTGACGATCTGGCGATAGTCGACTTGATCAACGCTGCCGAAGCAGCTCTGGGCACTGCCGTACAAACCGCGGTGAAACGTGCGGATGAACAAGCGTTCGCCCTGGCTAACGGACAGAACCTCATGTTCTGCGAAGATGCCGCTCGCCGCTTGAACCTCGCCTTGAAGCGCTCGGATGCCGTCAAAGCCTTCCACCTCAAAGTGATCCACGCTGAAAGCCTGCACGCCCACGATGCGGTGGCTGAAAGCCGTTGGACGAGAGACTTTGCATGATTACCTGCCACGCTTTGCGCTGGGGCGCCCCCGGCCAACCACTGACGCCGGCGCTGAACCTGACGCTGGAAAAAGGTAGCCTCACAGGGATTATCGGCGCCAATGGCACCGGCAAGAGCAGCCTGGTCAAAGTGATCGCCGGGTTGCAAAAGCCGCTGACGGGCAAGGTGCGTGTCGATGTTCCACGTCGCGGCGGCTTGTCGTTCTTGCCCCAGCAACAGCACCTGGATCGTCAGTTTCCGATCAGTTTGCAAGAGTTGGTGGCTGCCGGCTTCTGGGGCACCCAGCTGAATTCACATGAACGCAACGAGCGCCTGCACGCCGTACTGGACGACTGGTGTCTCAGCGGTTTGGAACAGCGCCCGCTGATGGCGTTATCCGGTGGCGAACTGCAACGCGCCCTGCTCGCCCGTATGAGCCTGGCCGACTCCCCCATCCTGCTGCTCGACGAACCCCACGCCGCCCTCGACGAAGACGGCCAGGCACTGTGCTGGAAACACATCCATACCTGGCACAACCAAGGCCGCACGCTGGTGGTCGTCTGTCATGACTTGGCGTCCGTGCGTCACCACACCCAGCACGTGTTGCAGCTTAAAAACACCGGCTGCGTGTTCGGCCCCAGCAAAGAGCTGATCCGCCCGCAACCACAGATGCAGGTGGCCTGATGCACCTCACCGCTCACCTGTGGATGCCATTTCAGGATTTCGTGTTTATTCGCCGCGCACTGATCGGCGGGTTGGTGCTTGCATGTAGCACCGCCCCCTTGGGCGTGTTCCTGATCCTGCGACGCATGAGCCTGATCGGTGACGCCGTGGCTCACGGCATTCTGCCGGGCGCCGCACTGGGTTTCTGGTTCGCAGGGCTAAGCCTGCCCGCCCTGACCCTCGGCGGCCTCGGCGCAGGCCTGAGCATGGCCGGCCTGGCGGCGTGGATCACCCGCCGCACCGGCCTGCGCGAAGACGCCAGCCTCGCCGCCATCTACCCCATTTCGCTCGCGGCCGGTGTATTGATCCTGGGCATTGCCGGCAAACGCTTGGACCTGCTGCACCTGTTATTCGGCTCCGCCCTGGCCGTGGACGAAACCACACTGACCGGAATGCTCTGGGTGTCCAGCTTCAGCCTGATCGCCATGGCACTGATCTACAAACCCCTGCTGCTCGACACCCTTGACCCGCTGTTCCTGCAAACCGTCAGCCGCCTTGGCCCACTGGCCCACGGCCTGTTCCTGACCCTGGTGGTGCTGAACCTGGTGATCGGTTTTCAAGCCATCGGCGCACTGATGGTGGTGGGTTTGATGATGCTGCCGGCCATCGCTTCACGCTTCTGGAGCCGACGCCTGCCGGTGTTGATCGCGGTATCGGCGGTGCTGGGATGCCTGTCGGTGTGGCTGGGTTTGCTGCTGTCGTTCTACTACTCACTGCCCAGCGGCCCGGCGATCGTGTTGGTGGCGGGCGCTGGATATGTGTTGTCCGTGGTATTCGGTCCGGTGCATGGCTTATTGCGCCGCCCACCTTTGCCTACATCCTCATGAGGTGTTTCCCGATGCGCGCTCTTCTTGTGTTGTTCAGTCTATTGCTGCCGCTGTCGATGGCTCACGCCGCAGACAAACTCCAGGTAGTCACCAGCTTCAGTATTCTCGATGACATCACCCACCAGATCGGTGGCGACCATATTCAGATCAGCAACATGGTCGGCCCGGACGCCGATGCTCATACCTATGAACCCACACCGGATGACGCCAAAGCGCTGCTCAAGGCCAAGGTCATCATCAAGAACGGTCTAGGTTTCGAGCCGTGGCTGGATCGCCTGGTCACCAGCACTGAAACCACCGCTACGGTCGTCACCGCCAGCAAAGGCGTGATCTCGCACACCATGGAGGAAGACGGCGAGACCATTCCCGACCCACACGCCTGGCACAACCTGGCCAACGCCGAAATTTATGTGAGCAACATCACCAAGGCATTGGTGACCGCCGACCCTGCCAATAAAACCGACTACCTGCGCAACAGCCAGGCTTACCTTAAGCAAATCCACAGCCTGCTGGCTGAGGCCAAAGCCAAGTTCGCTGCACTGCCTTCAGGCAACCGCCGCATCGTCACCTCCCATGACGCCTTCGGCTATTTGGGCCAGGCGTATGGCATCCAATTCCTCGCGCCCCAGGGCTTGTCTACCGAGCGTGACCCGTCGGCCGCCGAAGTCGCCGCGCTGATCGCCCAGATCCGTAAAGACAAGGTCAAAGCCGTGTTTATCGAAAACATCAAGGACTCGCGCCTGCTCAAGCAGATTGCCGATGAAAGCGGCGCGCAGATAGGCGGCACGCTGTACTCCGACGCCCTCGCCGCTCAAGGCCCGGCCAGCACCTTTATCGGGCTGTTCGAATACAACCTGAACACCCTGTGCGCGGCGTTGAGCAAACCATGATCCGCAAAAACCCTTCAGGTGACCTGCCGGTAATTGCCGAGTCAGCCTACGTCGACAAGACCGCGATCATCTGCGGCAAGGTCATCATCGGCGAGAACGTCTTCGTCGGCCCGTACGCCGTGATCCGCGCCGACGAAGTCGATGCCAGCGGCGCCATGGACCCGATCACGATCGGCGCGAACTCCAATATCCAGGACGGCGTGGTGATCCACTCCAAGTCCGGCGCGGCGGTGACCATTGGCGAGTTCACCTCTATCGCCCACCGTTCCATCGTCCATGGCCCCTGCACAGTTGGCGACCGCGTGTTCATCGGCTTCAACAGCGTGCTGTTCAATTGCGCCGTCGGCGATGGCTGCGTGGTGCGCCACAACTCGGTGGTCGATGGCCGCGACCTGCCCGCGGCCTTCTACGTGCCCTCCACCACCCGCATCGGGCCTAACACCGACCTGTCGCAATTCCCGCCGGTGAGTGTCAGTGCCTCGGAGTTTTCCGAAGACGTGGCACGCACCAACGTCGACCTGGTGCGCGGCTACAAAGCCTTGCAAAACGAGTTCTGAACCATGAGTCGCCTGCTGATACGCAACGCCCGCCTGGTCAACGAGGGCCAGGTATTCGACGCCGACGTGCTGGTCGCCAATGGCCGTATCGAGAAGATTGCCGCCAGCATTGAAGGCGCTGACGAACCGGTGGAAATCGACGCCAAAGGCCAGTGGTTGCTGCCGGGAATGATCGATGACCAGGTGCATTTTCGCGAACCCGGCGCGCCAGACAAAGGCAGTTTCTACAGCGAATCCCGTGCCGCGGTGGCCGGCGGTATCACCAGCTTCATGGACATGCCCAACACCCAGCCAGCCACTTTGAACCTGCAAGCCTTGGCCGATAAGAAGCACCGTGCTGCGTTGCACTCAGTGGCCAACTACGGCTTTCACTTTGGCGTAAGCAACGACAATCTGGATATCGTCGCCGGCCTCGACCCCTGTGAAGTGGCTGGAGTCAAAGTGTTCATGGGCGCCTCCACCGGCAACATGCTGGTGGACGACCCACGTATTCTGGAACGTTTGTTTGCCGACGTGCCGACCATTCTGCTCGCGCACTGCGAACACACTCCGAGCATCCTGGCCAACGAGCAACGCTTGCGCGAGCGCTTTGGCGAGCGCATTCCCGCTGTCGCTCATCCACTGATCCGCGACGCCGAAGCGTGTTATCGCTCGTCATCGTATGCCGTGGAACTGGCCCAGCGCCATGGCACGCGACTGCACGTGCTGCACCTGACCAGCGCCCGTGAACTCGCGCTGTTCGAAGACAAGCCCCTGGCCGAAAAACACATCACCGCCGAGGTCTGCCTGCATCATCTGCTGTTCGACGACCGCGACTATCACCGCCTCGGCCACCAGATCAAATGCAACCCGGCCATCAAGACACGCGCCGACCGCGACGCGCTGCGCCTGGCGTTATTAAGTGATCGTCTGGATGTGATTGGCACTGACCATGCGCCGCATACCTGGGCGCAAAAACAATTGGGCTATCGTGAAGCACCCTCGGGTTTGCCCCTGGTGCAGCACGCCCTGCCGGCACTATTGGAGTTGGTGGCCGACGGGCATTTGCCTCTGACCACACTGGTGGCGAAAACCAGTCATCGTGTGGCCGACCTGTTTGCCATTCCTGATCGCGGTTACCTGCGTGAAGGCTATTGGGCCGATCTGGTGTTGATCAAACCTGAGCCTCAGGGCAAACCGGTCAGCAGCCAACCGATTCTCGCCCGTTGCGGCTGGACTCCCTTTGCAGAGCGCAGCTTTCGTCACAGCGTGAGCACCACGCTGGTGTCCGGCCACCTGGCCTGGCACAACGGCCAGGTGGTCGACAGTTGCCAGGGCTTGCCCCTGCATTTTCTGCGTTAAGCGCGGGGTTTGACCGTACCGCAATCGTTGCCCAGCCACTGAGCGTGGCTGTCCAGGCTGCCCTTCTGCTGGATGCCGGTGGCATTGAACGTACCGTTGACGGTGGTGGTGAATTCCTTCTGGCTTTGGAAGGTCGCTACACCCGTGCCCTGGGCTTTGGGGCAGCTGAAACGGAACTTCCATTGGTTGCCGGTCTTGTCAGTCACTTCCTGCTTGCAGCCCGATTGCGGGTCGGTCAGCGGGATGGAATCGGTGGCAACCTGGGCTGGGGTCAGGCACACCTGCACACCCTTACCGGCCATGTTGATGCCTTGCTTTTCGAGCATGGCGCGCTGTTCAGGAGTCATTTGTTGCTTGAGCTGACCGAGGATCAGCGACAGGTCCGGCAGGTCCTGGTTATCGACTTTCATATTACTGGTGGTCAATTCCCACAAGCCCGGCGCCAGCATCTGCGCCTGCGCCGCCACCGGCAGCGACAAACCAACAACCATGGCCAAACCAAGCAGACGAGCATTCATCGGGTAACTCCTGGGTAATTGTCGGCGTTAGACGTCGTAAAGCGGCCAGTGTTGCACGGCAAATAAAATAGCGACATTCGCAGCGGTTCATGGTCTGTTACGCACTGGACTGCCTGGAGTTACGTCGTTCATGGATTTCTTTGGCCCGCACCTGCTCGCCTACTTCATTGCCACGCTGCACGTTCTCGGGAGCCTCGCCGCAATTCACGCGGTACTGACTGTCCGCACCGCCCAAGGCTCGATCGCCTGGGCCTTGTCGCTGATGTTCATGCCTTACCTGACGCTGATCCCTTACCTGATCTTCGGCCGCAGCACCTTCGACGCGTACATCCAGGCCCGTCGCCAGGCCAACCAGGAAATGCACACGGCGATCGCCGAACTGAATTGGCGCCCGTGGGTAGAGGAAGCGCTCGCGGCGCGCAACTCCAGTGCCTATGCCTCTCTGCGAGCCATGCCCAAGCTCGGGCGCATGCCGTGCCTGGCCAATAATGAAGTGCGCCTGTTGATCAATGGCGAGGCTACTTTTGGCGCGATTTTCGAGGCGATTCGCAACGCCAGAACCGCCGTGCTGTTCCAGTTTTTCATCATCCATGACGATGAGCTTGGCCGCCAATTGCAGGTGCTATTGAAGGAAAAGGCCGCCCAGGGCGTCGACATTTACGTGCTGTACGACCGCATCGGCAGCCACGCCCTGCCCCATCGCTACGTACAATCGCTGCGCGACGCCGGGGTGCAGGTCAAGGCGTTCGCCACCCGCAGCGGCTGGCTCAATCGTTTCCAGGTCAACTTCCGTAACCATCGCAAGATCGTGGTGGTGGACGGTATCACCGGCTTTGTCGGCGGGCACAATGTGGGCGATGAGTACTTGGGCAAAAAACCGCCGCTGGCGCCATGGCGCGATACCCATGTACAGGTCACCGGCCCAGTGGTGGCCTGCCTTCAGGAGTCGTTTGCCGAAGACTGGTTCTGGGCGGCGCGGCAACTACCGCCACTGATCCTGCCGGATGCCTACCCCGAAGACGGCGTGCTCTGCCAACTGCTCGCCAGTGGCCCGGCAGACCCCTATGAAACCTGCTCGCTGTTTTTCGTCGAGGCCATCCACGCCGCGACCGAGCGGGTATGGATTACCAGCCCGTACTTCGTCCCCGACGAAGCCGTATTCGCCGCACTGCGCCTGGCGGTATTGCGCGGGGTGGACGTGCGCCTGTTGCTGCCATCGCGGCCCGACCACCGCATCGTATATGCCGCCTCCAGCCTTTACGCCATCGAAGCCGTGCGCGCAGGTGTGCGGGTGTTCCGCTACAAGCCCGGGTTTCTGCATCAGAAGGTGGTGTTGGTAGACAGCGAAATCAGCGCCATTGGCAGCGCCAACATGGACAACCGTTCGTTCCGACTGAATTTCGAAGTGATGTTGCTGACAGTGGATGAGGCTTTCGCCAGCCAGGTTGAACACATGCTGCTGGACGATTTTGCCCTGTCCCATGAAGTCAGTCAGGAAGAAAGCCGCGAGACGCGACGCCTGCAACAGTTGGGGATGCGGGTGGCGCGCTTGATCTCACCGATTCTCTAACAGACAACGCAGGGAAAATGTGGGAGGGGGCAAGTCCCCTCCCACATTTGGATCTTCAGTGTTCTGGAAAATCGGGTCAGCGGTAGAGATCTTCCCGCGTCCACGGCAGTTCATGACCACCATCGGCATGGGGTTTGACCGCCAAGATCTGGTGCAAGTTGATCCAGCCCCGGGCAAACGCATAAGCGCAACCGGCCAGGTACAGCCGCCAGATGCGCAACGCCTGCTCCGGCACCATCTTCGCCGCCGCTTCCAGATTGTCTTCCAGGCGCTCGCTCCAATGGTCCAACGTGCGGGCGTAGTGCAAGCGCAAACTTTCGACATCCACCACTTCCAACCCGACCTCGCTGATCTCGGCAGTCATCATCGCCAGGTGAGGCAGTTCGCCGTTGGGAAATACGTAGCGCTCGATAAACTCCCCGGCGCCTCGGCCTACCGGGCGGCCATCGGTATGTTTGGCGGTAATGCCATGGTTCATCACCAGGCCGCCTTCACGCACGGCACCGAACAGCGTCTGACAGTACTGTGCCAGGTTGGCGTGGCCGACGTGTTCGAACATACCCACGCTCACCACTTTGTCGAAGCGGCCATCCTGGGGCAGGTCGCGGTAGTCGAGCAGTTGCAGGTCGACCTGATCCTCCAGGCCTTCGGCTTTCACCCGCTCCCTGGCCAGCGCCAGCTGTTCCTTGCTCAAGGTGATACCAAACACCTTGACTCCGAATTCCCGCGCCGCAAACCGCGCAAGCCCGCCCCAACCACACCCAACGTCGAGCAGGTACTCGCCCGGCTGCAGCCGCAGTTTGCGGCACAGGTGACGGAATTTGTCTTGCTGGGCCTGGTCGATGGATTCGCTGCCGGTTTCGAAATAACCGCAGGAATACGCCATGTCCTGATCCAGCCATAGTTGGTAGAACTCGTTGGACAGGTCGTAATGGTAGGAAATGGCCGCCGCGTCGGTGGCCTTGTCGTGGATCGAGCGCACCGGACGGCTGCCTTCGTCGTCATCGATCAAGGCGTGGCTCAACTCGTCACATACCCTGATCACCTCGGTGATGGAGCCTTCCAGCTCCAGTTTGCCTTCGACGAAGGCTTCGCCCAGTGAATCGAGCGTTGGGTGGGTCAGCTTGGACACCATCGTGGGGTCCTTGACCACAATCGTCACACTGGGCTCAGGACCCAAGTTGAATTCATGGCCGTCCCAGAGTCGAAGACGCAACGGTAGCTGAAGATTCTGTAAGGCCGGTGGAAGTTGCGCGAGCATGAGTAATCCCCCCTTGTTTCAGACGTCTGGAGTGAGGGTAGACCATCCGAAGACAAAGTAGGAGGCTATCGATTTAATAGCACGTCTCTATGGGGCTCGGAGTTCAAGCAAACCGTCCTGGATCCACTGTTTCAGCCATGTGGCCGCTTGCAGCGACGCACCCTCTGAATAAGTGACTGCCAACTCTGCGCACAGTTCTGAAAAATTCCAGCCGGTAGTCACCATCCCTGCCAGTGCACAGGCCTCGTCCGGCTCCAGGCTGCGGTAGTGACACACATTCTGATGACGCCATACCAGGCAGATTTGCATCGGGTCCAGCGCCTTGCTGCCGGGAAAACCCGATGCATCCTTGCTGGCTCGCCAGATCGCCACCGTGTTGAAACGGCACAGCAAATGCTGCACTGAAGGCGCCAGGCTTACCTGTAGCGCCGGCCAGTCCCCAGGCGCCAATTGCGCCATGTCATTCACGGTCAGCGGCGTACCCTGGGGTGCATCGAACGCCAGGGTAAACGCCCACTCCAGGCGCGCCAACTCAGCCAGCGGCGCACTGTGTTCTGCGACCAAGTGCTCAAGGATAAACATCGAAAAGCGCTCACCGAGCCAACGCAGGCTGTAGTGGGCCGAGGGGTAACGGCGAATGTAGGCTTCGCTCAGCGCGGCAAATTCATCATCCCCCAGCCAATATCGGATAGCGCTGAAGTCATGGCACAGCACTTCCTTCAATCGCGACAGATAGGCGTTGTGGTAAATCGCCAGGCCGGTGTCCACATCCAGGGTCGGCCCCCCCAGCAAGGTGGCGGCAAAGCTGCTGTTGGCCGCGCAAGGTTCAGATAACAGGTGCTCTTCAAAAGCCAATTGCCAGTCGATCAGGCGCATAGCGATTTCCTGGCCAGGGCACTGGCTGCCAGCTCGCGGGCCTTGCTCAACTCAGTGAGCAATTCTTCGAACGGCGGGAAATGATCATCGCGCTCCAACAGCGTCGACACCGGCCCCAAATGCTCCAGGGTCTGTTGGTAAAGCGCCCACACCGGGTCGCACACAGGATGGTCGTGGGTGTCGACCACATAGTCGCCGTAGTCCATATGCCCGGCCAGGTGCAGTTGGCGGATGCTCTCGGGCGGCAGGTTGCGGATAAACGTCCAGGCATCAAAGCCATGGTTACGCGCACTCACATACACATTGTTCACGTCCAGCAACAACTGACACCCGCTCAGGTGGGCCAAAGCGTTGAGGAACTCCCACTCGGTGAACTCATCAGCCTTGGAGCGCACATAGCTGGAGACGTTTTCCAGCACCAGCGGGCGCTGCAACACGTCCTGCACCTGACGCACACGACCGGCCACGTGATAGAGGCTTTCTTCGGTGTAGGGCAGCGGCAGCAGGTCATGCAGCTGATGCGCGCTGCCGCGGCTCCAGCACAGGTGATCGGAAATCCAGGCCGGCTGGATGCGCTCGGAGAGCTGTTTGATTTGCGCAAGGTAATCGGTATCGAGGGCATGGGGCCCACCGATGGACAAGGACACCCCGTGCATTACCACGGGGTAACGCTCGGCTATCGCATCCAGGTAGTACAAGGCTTTGCCGCCCTGCACCAGATAATTCTCGGAGATCACTTCGAACCAATCCACGGCCGGCGACTGTTCGAGGATCTGCTGGTAGTACTCACTGCGCAGCCCCAGGCCGTAACCGAGGCTCGAAAAAGAAGTGGGCATAAGACGCTCCAGGAAAAGTGTCCGCAGCGACGGGGGGCGGTCGCTGCGGTTGCACTCGGTTGCCGTTACTCGCCGACGGTACCGCCCTTCTCGTCGCACATCGCCTTGCTCATGGACAGGAAGCCCTGGCCTTTGCAGGAACCTTGACCTTTGCACGCGTGATCTTTGGTCTTGCAGTCGTTCTGCCCTTTACAAGCGTTGACGCCATAGCAATGCACAGTGGCATCGGCTGCGTGTGCCTGGGTGGCCACACCGGCAAACATAGTGGCGGCAGCCATCGCGAGGGCGGCGCCAGCAGCAGCGGATTTAATGCTCATTGTTGTATTCCTCATGATCAGTGGTGAAGTCGGTCCGAACGGATTGTTCAGTCTCGACACACCACTAGAGTGAGGCCCCCCATCGGCGTTACAGCCGTGTGCAAATATTTCTGAAATTATTCATCAAGCTTCAACAGCGGCTCCTGGAAGCGTAATAACCGCCCAGCGTTACCCAGCACCAGCAAGGTACTGAGGTTATGCAGCACCGCCGCAATCATGGCACCCGCCGCGCCCAGCCAGCCAAAGGCCGCGAACACCACAATGGCCAACGTCCAGCCCAGGCCGATGATCACGTTCACCTGCAACGTCTGCCGGCACTGGCGGCTCAAGCGCACGCAGGTACCCAGGCGGCGCAAGTCGCTGCCGATCAACACCACGTCCGCCGATGCCAGTGCGATATCGGCACCGCCCGCCCCCATCGCCACACCAACCACACCGGCCTTGAGCGCCAACGAATCATTGATGCCATCGCCCACCACCATCGGCCGGAAGCCGCTGCTGATTTCACCCAGCACGCGGTTGAGCTTGTCTTCCGGCAAGGCTTGGGCTTCGACATCACTGATGCCCACCTCCAGCGCCAGGCTGTCGGCCACGCTTTGGCGGTCGCCGGTCAGCAGCAACTGGCGGCCCAGGCCCAAGTCACGCAACTCTTGCAGGGCCTGGCGCGCCTCCGGCTTGACGCTGTCGGCCAGCAACAGCCAGGCCAGGAAATCGCCGTTCAACGCCAACCCGGCAATAGGGCCGTCATGGTTGGGAACGCCGCTGGTGACGATGCCCAATTGTTCGAACAACTCCGGCCGCCCCAGCGCCGCTTCGCCCTGTTCGGTCTGTGCGACCACGCCCAGGCCCTGACGCTCGCGAATGTCGGAGAGCGCCAGTAACTGCTCCTGAGTCGCCAACCCCGCCAACGCTCGGCTGACCGGGTGACTGCTCGCCGAGCCGAGGCTGGCCGCCAGGTTCAGCAGCTCCTGGCGATCCGGTGCGGTGGTCTCGATGGACTGCAAACGCAGGGTGCCAAAGGTCAGGGTGCCGGTCTTGTCGACCACCAACGAGGTCAGGTCAGCCAATTCTTCGAGAAACGCCGAGCTGCGAATCAGAATCCCATGACGCGCCGCCACGGCGATCCCGGCAATCGCCGTGGCCGGCGCCGACAGCACCAAGGCACACGGGCACGCCGCCACCAGCACCGCCAGCATCGCCTGCGCATCGTTGGTGACGAACCAGGTGACCGCCGCCAGCAACAGCACCAACACCATATAGCTACCGGCATAACGCTCCAGCAGCCGCGTGATCGGCGGCTTGGAGCGCTCGGCGTTCTGCATCAGTGCGATGACTTTGCCCAGGGTCGATTCGTTGCCAGTGCGCGTCACTTCAAGGCGCAGCAGACCATCAAGGTTGATCGCGCCACCAAACACCTGCACACCCGCGCTGGCTTCCAACGGCACCGACTCACCGGTGATTGGTGCCGTGTCCAGGCTCGCCTGGCCGGACAGCACCACGCCATCGGCCGGCACGCGGTCGCCGGCGCGCACTTCGACGATATCACCGGGGTTCAGCGTGGCGTTATCCACTTCGGTGATGGTTCCGTCAGCCTGTACCAAACGGGCGTGGCTGCGGGTGAGTTTGCCCAGGGCATGGATCGCCTCCTGGGAGCCGATCACGCTGCGCTCTTCCAGCACATGGCCGAAGATCATGATGATCGGCAACAACGCGGCGGTGAGCAGATCGCCGGTGGCCCAGGCGCCAAGCATGGCCAGGGCAATCAGTTGGTCAGTGATGCCGTGCAAGCTGGGAAAGCGCAGGCTGTACCAGGCAGAACGCATCACCGGCACCGCCACCAACAGCGATGCCACCCCCAGCAGCAATTGGCTCACACCGTTCTGGTCCGGCCCCAGCCAGCGCCATACCAGGCCCAGCACGAGCAACCCAAGGGCGAGCATGGCCAGGGTCAATTGCCGGGCAGCGCTGCGCTGTTCGGCCGAGGTCAGCATGGGTGCGCTCATTGTTCGGCTCCCTGGATGATCAAGCGGGAGTCGTCTTTGGGGTCGACGGTGGTCACGGAACCCGCCTGGCCGAGAATCTTCGGCAGGCGTTCGCGGTACAGGCGCAACAGCAAGCCGGGGTCTTTGACCTGGGCGAGGCTGGCGACGGTAGCGGTTTGCGCCTGGGCATTGGCCAAGCGTTCGCTGGCCTGGGCGTGGGCGACTTGCACCTGGCGGTCAGCCTCCTGATTCGCGGTCTGGGTGAGTTTTTCCGCTTCGGTGCGGGCGTTGGCCACCGCTTTATCCGCTTGCTGGCTGGCAGTCAGCACTGCGTTGAAGGCATTCACCGCCGGGCCCGGCAGGCTCGATTGCACATCGACACGGGTGACTTCGATGCCCAGGCCCAAACCGCTGGCGGCCAAATCGGCCAGGCGTTTATTGATGCCTTGCACCAGATCGCCGCGCAGGCGCTCGCGGCGTTCGGCGGCGCCGTTGTCGCTGCCGATCAGTTCCGGGCGTGCTACCAGGATGGTGTCCAGATCCCGCGCTGCCGTCAGGGCTACGGCACTGCGCGTCACCAACCGATCCAGCGCGGGCAACACGTGGTCGCCCTGCAACACGAAGGCATAGGGCTCGGTCACCTTGTAGAACACCCGCACATCCAACTGCACCACCCCGGCATCGCCGGTCAGCAGGTAGCCGGAACCGGCCAGGGCATCGCTCAACGGCGTAGCGAAACTGGCCACGCGATCAGCCTGCAACGCCGCATCGGAACGCAGCAGGTTCTCCACTCGGCGCTCGATCACCCGGTCCGCCGCCGGCAACAACACCACCTGCTCGAACGGCTGCGGCCAGGCCAGCAACAGCCCGGCGTTCTGAATGCGATCAAGGGCGCCGAAGTGCAGGACCACCGCGCGATTCTGCGGGTCGATCTGGCGCACATTGGAAAAGGCCCAGGCCAACGCCGCCAACACAGTGACCGCGTACAGCGCCAGGAAGGTCAGGCGCCCGGCCTGAATCCAAGGGCTGTCGGGACTGCCGCGTTCGCTCATGGCTGGATGTCCTTCGGCCCATCCACCAGGGCGCGGAACGGCGCGGCGTCGGTGCGCAGGATGATTTTGGTACCCGGCGTGACCACCGTGCCCAAGGTATCCAGCGAGCGCAGCAGGTTGTACAGCTGCGGATTACCCGCGTAGGCACGGCCATAAATCTGCGCGGCTTCTACCCGCGATTGCGCTTCGATATCGGCGGCTTTCACCGTCGCATCGGCCTGCACAATGCGCGCATCACGCTCGGCGGCGGAGCGGATTTGCGCCGCTTCGCGCTTGCCCACGGCGGTGCGTTCAGTGGCGATGGTTTCCCGCTCGGCGCGCATACGATCAACCGTGGCGGTGAGTGTCACCGAAGGCAATGTCAGGCGCTCGATGCCGACCTGCGCCACGCGCACGCCGTAGGTGGCGAGCAATTGTTGATCAATCTGCTGGCGCAACTGCGCTTCAAAATCGGCGATGCGCACTTGGCTGGCGTCGGTGTTGATCAAGCTGGACAGGTCAAAGCTGGCCGCCGTGGTTTCCAGCGCCGAGCCGACGAAGGTGCGGATCTGCCGCGCCGCTTCGTCCGGCTGGTTCTGCACTGCGCGCATGAAGCGCTGCACATTGTCGGCATCGCCCTGCACCTGCCACGCCACATAGGCCTGCACGATAATCCGCAGGCCATCGCGGGTGCCCACATCCTGCAAGCCGCTGGACGTGGTGCGCAGGCGCAGGTCCACCGGGATCGCCGCTTCGAATGGCGCCGGCCAGCGCCAGCCCAGGCCCGGCTCCAACAGCACTCGCGCGGGGTTGCCGAAGCGGGTAATCACCGTGGCCTCGCCGGAGCGCACCTGCACCAGGCTCGCCGCTGCCACGGCAAACAGCACCAGTAACGCCGCCCAGGCCATGCGCCGCCAAGGGAAAGGCCCGGCCGCTTGTTCATCACCATGGTGGTGATGGTGGTGGCCGTGATGATGGTGATGACCGTGATCGTGAGAATGAGCGCTCAACAGACAGACTCCTTATTGAACGGCTTTGCGCGGCGCCAGTGGATCGGCGGGCAAAGTAAAAGAACGCAGATCAATCGTCGGCGCACTGTCGGCGCCCAAACGATGATCCAGAATAAGCAGCTTGGCGTGGGCCAGGCCCAGGCTCAGTTGGCTCAGGTACTGTTCCAGCACGAAAGCCTGGCCCGCAGCGGCATAGGCTTTTTGTTCGGCGGCAAAGCGCAGGTTCGCCGCTTGCGCGCCGGCATTCACTTCGCGGGCGCCGGCCTGGGCCTGATCACGGACGGTGCTGGCTTGCAGCAGCGCCTGGTTGGTCTGCTCGCTGGCCGCGCCACGTTCACGGGCGATCAGTGCCTGGGCGCCGATCTGGGCGGCTTGCACACCGTGGTAAGCATTGGCGGCGCCAGCCGGTGGGTGGATCGCTTCAACCACCGTGGCGAGGATCTCCACCCCGCTGTCGAGGGTGTGCAGGTCTGCTTGCACCGTGCGGCCAATCTCGTCGGCGAGGCTGGTGCGTTGTTCACCGAGCAATTCGTCGAGGGTGCGCGAGGCAAAGTCATGCACCAGGATGCGGCTGGCGGTGCTGCGGATCAGGGTGGGTATGTCCGCGCTGTTGTAAGTGGCGGCAAGCGCAGCCTGGTCGGTGAGGCCGATGCGGTAGACAAATCGCACGTCCATGTTGACGATCTGGAAGCCCTGCTTATCGCCGCTGCTGCTGGCGATGACCTGGGATTTGTCATTCACATGGCTGGCGTCCCACAGGCGGTTGGCAATCAACGGCGCCGGGCCTTCGGCAGCGGCCAGCTCCGGTGTGGCGGCTTCGCTGACGCTGGTCGCCAACTCATGCACCACGCCGTTCTCCACGTTGAGTACGCGACCCAGCGGCCACGGCAAACCCGTATGCAGGCCGGGGCCGAACACCTCGACCGGTTTGCCGAAGCGCTCATAAATCCCACGCCCTTGCAGGGGGACCTCATGCACGCCGGTCAGCGCCCAGCCTACCGTCAGCACCACCAGCAACACCGGCAGGAAAGCCCGGCGCATGTAGGTGAAGGCCCAGATCTGGCGCAGGTCGATGCCAAAACGGTTGTGCAATTCATGCTGCAACGCCAGCAACGGTTGTGGCGGCCAACGCAGCAGGCCGGCGATAAAACTCTGCGCCATCAAGCGCGGCTCAAGGCGCGGCTGGCGCGGGCTGAACAGCGACAGCACGCCCCGCAGCAGGAACTCCAGCGCCACCAGCGCCGGCAACAGGCCGACGAGTGTCGCCAGACGCAGCGGCCACACCGACTCGGCATTGGCAAACAACAGGCAGATGGCACTCAGCACCAGGCAGATAATCGCCACCCGACTCAACTGCGCCAGCTGTGAAGCTTCCGGCCACTGGGCGGCGGTTTCCTGGGCCAGGCGACGCTCGAACACCAGCAAGCCAAAAGCCAGCCCCAATGCCAGCGCCGCACCGATGCTGGCGGACTGACCGATGGCCGCAGCAGGCAAGGCCAGGTTCCAGAACTGGATAACGCTGACCAACGCCAGCAACGACCAGCCCGCCAACCACAGCACCGGTGCGCCAACCTGTGCCAGCAGGCCGTTGCCGAAACGGTTGATCAGCCCCTTGTGCCAGGCAGTGGGCTCAATGGGTTGCTCAATCAACTCAGCGCTCGGCACCTCCATCGCCTGGGCACGCCAATCAGCCACCCACCAGGCCGACTGCAACCCGGCCACCAACAGCAGCAGGGCCGAAGCGCAGTTGATCAACACCACCGGCCAGATCGACAGTGGCGCAAACAACGCCACGAACAGCGCCAACACCCATCCGCTGATCGCCAGGGTCGTCAGGCTGATACCCGCTTGGCGTAACCGACGGGCATGGAACAGCCCTTGCTGAAAACGCGCCAGGCCTTCTACGGAGGCGCCGTCAGCTTCTAAATCCACCTGCATCCGCTCAATGCCCACTTGCACACAATTCGTTACGATATAACACGAAGCGTGAAATTTTTGTTCGCTTTTGCATCCACCCCTGATCCCTCTCCCACATTTGTCTCCCTGTATTCTCCGGATTGTGACTAACCCCCTATAAACACGAGCCATCACTGGTGTCGGCTGCGATTAATCGGCACACTCCGAAACAGCTTTTCGCGGGTTCACGGACAAGGAAGCGCCACCCCATGATTTCCATCTACCAACTCAAACCGCGGTTTCAAAACCTGCTGCGCCCGCTTGTGCAGCGCCTCTACGACAACGGCACCACCGCCAACCAGATCACCGTGCTGGCCGGCGTTATTTCCCTGCTGGTGGGGTTGTTGATCGCAGGCTTCGCCCAACACCTCTGGCTGTTTGCGTTGATCCCTTTATGGATGATCGTGCGCATGGCCCTCAACGCCATCGACGGTATGCTCGCTCGGGAGTTCGGCCAGCAGTCACGCCTCGGCGCTTACCTCAATGAACTGTGCGATGTGATCGCCGACAGCGCGCTGATCCTGCCCTTTGCCCTGATCCCCGGCGTGAGCCCGGTGCCGGTGGTGCTGGTGACACTGCTTGCGGTCTTCAGCGAGTACGCCGGTGTGATGGGGCCGATGGTGGGCGCATCGCGTCGCTATGACGGGCCGATGGGCAAGAGTGATCGGGCTTTTGTACTGGGTGTACTGGCCACCGGCGTGGCGCTGGGCTGGCTCGGCGCCGGTTGGGTCGAGGCGGTGATGTGGCTGGTCGCCGCCATGCTCGCCTATACCTTGGTCAACCGGGTGCGCCAGGGCCTCAAAGAACAGCCACAAACTCCCCCTTCTGCATAAGGAATTTGCGATGCGCGAACAGCAAGAGCACACCTTCAGTACCCATGATGGCGTCGAGCTTTTCTACCGGCACTGGCCGGCCACGGCAGACGCCGGGCCGCGCAAGGCAATCCTGTTGTTCCATCGCGGCCATGAGCACTCCGGACGTATTGCCCACCTGGTGGATGAACTGGACTTGCCGGGGTTTGATTTCTTCGCCTGGGACGCCCGCGGCCACGGCCAATCGCCCGGCGAGCGCGGCGACAGCCCCAGCTTTGCCACCAGTGCCCGTGATGTGCAGACCTTCTGCGACCATATCGGCGCCACCTACGGCATCGAAGAGCAAAACCTCGCCGTGATCGCCCAAAGCGTCGGCGCGGTGATCGCGGCCACCTGGGTCCACGATTACGCGCCAAAAATCCGCGCCCTGGTGCTCGCCTCGCCCGCCTTCAAGGTCAAGCTGTACGTGCCCTTCGCCCGCCCGGGCCTGGCCTTGATGCGCAGGTTTCGTGGCAACTTTTTCGTCAACAGCTACGTCAAGGCCAAGTTCCTCAGCCATGACCCGGAACGTGTGGCGTCCTACGACAGCGACCCGCTGATCACCAAAGCCATCTCGGTGAATGTGCTGCTGGGTCTGTACGAAGCGGCCGACCGGGTTGTAGCCGACGCCCAGGCGATCCAGGTGCCGACCCAGTTGCTTATCTCCGGCTCCGATTTTGTGGTGCACCGTAAACCCCAGCAGCAATTTTTCGACCGCCTCGGCAGCCTGAAAAAAGAGCTGCATATCCTCCCTGGATTTTTCCACGACACCCTCGGTGAACGTGACCGAGCCGTGGCCGTGAGCAGCGCCAAACGCTTTATCTTGCAGAACTTCGCACACCCGCTGGACCGCGCCTCTCTACTGGACGCCGACAAACTTGGCGCCACCTGCGCCGAATCCGAATCCCTTGCCGCGCCACTGCCACGCAATTCCCTGCGCGACCTCTACTGGCGCATGACCCGCGCCAGCATGGGCCTGGGCAAGAACCTGTCGGACGGCGTGAAACTGGGCTTCGACACCGGTTTCGACTCCGGCAGCACGCTGGACTACGTGTATCGCAATAAGCCTACCGGCAAGGGCGGGCTGGGGCGGATGATCGACACCAACTACCTCAACTCCATTGGCTGGCGCGGTATTCGCCAGCGCAAGCTGAACGTCGAGGAACTGCTGCGCCTGGCCATGACCAAGCTGCGTGACGAGCACCGCGAGGTCCGTATCGTCGATATCGCCGCCGGCCACGGCCGTTACATCCTTGAAGCCTTGCAGGGCGTATCGCCGTTGCCGGAGTCGATCCTGCTGCGCGACTACAGCGACATCAACGTGCGCGACGGTGGCGCGCTGATTCGCGAGAAGGGCTTGGGGGACATCGCCCAGTTCGTCAAAGGCGATGCGTTCGACCGCGCTGACCTGGCCGCCCTGGACCCCAAGCCGACCCTGGCCGTGGTGTCTGGCCTGTATGAGTTGTTCGCCGATAACGCCATGGTCGGTGGTTCACTGGCGGGGCTGGCCGACGCCGTGGAGCCGGGGGGTTACCTGGTCTACACCGGGCAGCCGTGGCACCCGCAGTTGGAGCTGATTGCCCGCGCGCTCACCAGCCACCGCCAGGGCCAGGCCTGGGTGATGCGTCGGCGCAGCCAGGCGGAAATGGACCAGTTGGTTGAAGCCGCAGGCTTTCGCAAGATCACCCAGCGCGTGGATGAATGGGGCATTTTCACTGTGTCCCTGGCACAGAAGATCTGAACATGCGCGAACCCGGCTTATTGAAACCAGCGGTGCTCTGGCTGCTGCTGTTGGCGCCGCTGTTTTTCAGCACCTACGGCTTCGCCACCTGGGTCACCAGCCAGCGCAGCGACGTCGGCACGCTGGTGTTCGGCTGGGAAAGCCATATGCCGTTCTGGGCCTGGACCATCGTGCCCTATTGGTCCATCGACCTGCTCTACGGCTTCTCTCTGCTGCTGCCCAATACACGGCATGAGCTGAAACAACATGCACTGCGCCTGCTGAGTGCGCAGGTGATTGCCGTCAGCTGCTTCCTGATCTGGCCGCTGCGCTTCACCTTTGAGCGGCCAGAGCTGGACGGGGTGTTTGGCTGGCTATTCGCGGTGCTGGCCGGTTTCGACAAACCGTTCAACCAGGCACCTTCGCTGCATATCGCACTGCTGGTGATCCTGTGGGTCATGTACCAGCGGCACATCCAGGGGGGCTGGCGCTGGGTGGTGCACGGCTGGTTTGCGCTGATCGGCATCTCGGTGCTGACCACTTATCAACATCACTTTATCGACTTACCCACAGGCGCCCTCGCGGGGTGGCTGTGCGTGTGGTTATGGCCAGTGGAGCACCCGAGCCCATTGTTGAGTGCGCGGTTGACGCGGGATACCCAACGCTGGCGCCTGGCTGTGCGCTACGGGCTGGGCACGCTATTATTGCTGGCACTTGCCCTGGTACTGGGCGGCGGCTGGCTGTGGCTGCTGTGGCCAGCGGTTTCCCTGGGTTTGATCACCGCCAGCTACCTTGTGATCGGCGCGTCGGGCTTTCAAAAACGTGCGGATGGCCGCCTTACGCCTGCAGCCCGCTGGTTGTATGCGCCTTATTTAGCGGGTGCGTGGGTCAATTCGCGGCTGTGGACACGCAAACATCCACAGCCGGACCTGATTGTGGATAACGTCTGGCTGGGGCGCATTCCTACGGCCAGCGAGCAGGGCTCGTTCAGGGCCATTGTCGATCTGTGCGCCGAACTGCCGATTAATCCACTGGGCCGCGCTTATGCCTGCGTGCCGGTACTGGACCTCGTCACCCCGACAGCCGACGAATGCCTGAAAGCCGCACACGCCATTGAACGCCTGCGAACGAGCGGCCCCTTGCTGGTGTGCTGCGCCCTCGGTTACTCCCGTAGCGCCACTGCTGTCGCCGCCTGGCTGCTGAATACTGGCCGAGCCGCCACGGTCGATGAAGCACTGGCTATTATTCGTACAGCACGGGCCACTGTGGTCCTGCACCCCGCACACCGTAAAGCGTTGGAGGGTTTGCACCATGCACCCTGATATGGAACTCCAGATAGTTGCCAGCCTTCTACGCCGTGGCCGTTCCCTGGATCAGTTATCCACAGGCCTGACGTTGCTCGGCATACTGTTCGGCCTCGCCCAATTGTTGTTGGCCAGTATCTCGACGATCTGCCTGCTGCTGGCCCTGTGGATGATCGTGCTGGGCCTGCTGCAAAAGTACTGGGCGCTGCGAGTGGCCTTCGACGCCGACCTGTTCGCCATGCTGGCCCGCGACGTTACCCGCACTCCAGACCTTGACCAGGCCCTGCAAACCCTCGGCCTGCAATCGTCCAAGCGAGCCGGTCGGCCGTGGACCGAACGCCGCCGTGGCGCCCTTAAACTATTGCGTAAACAAGCCTGGTTGCTGGGCGCGCAAGCGCTGCTGACTTTGGGCGTCATCCTCGCCAGCCCTTGGCTGCCTTTCGCCGGATAAGGAATTCCCATGTTCGAACCCGTGGTCGCCACGCTGATTACCTCCATGGCCCGCACCGTCACCGGCGCTCGCAGCCTGTGGCTGGGGTGCGCGCCAGTACCGGTGCAACGCATCTATTTCGCCAACCACAGCAGCCACGGTGACTTCGTGCTGGTGTGGGCGTCGCTGCCGCAGAACCTGCGCAAATTCACACGCCCGGTGGCGGGCAGTGATTACTGGAACAAGAGCGCGCTGCGCCGCTACATCATCAACCGGGTGTTCAATGGCGTGCTGATCGACCGCGAGCGCAAAGAGCCTGTGGATAACCCATTGCTGCCCATGCTCGCGGCTCTGGAAGGCGGTGACTCGCTGATCATCTTTCCAGAAGGCACGCGTAATCTTGAGGATGGCTTGCTGCCGTTCAAAAGCGGTTTGTATCACCTGGCAAAAAGTTACCCACAGGCCGAGTTGGTTCCCGTGTGGATAGCCAACCTCAACCGGGTTATGCCCAAAGGGCGCGTGCTGCCACTGCCGTTGTTATGCACAACCAGCTTCGGTGCCCCCCTGCAATTGGAAGAAGGCGAAGACAAAGCCGCATTCCTCGCCCGCACCCGCGCCGCCCTGCTCGCCCTCGCCCCGGAGCACTCCTGAAATGGATAGCCAAACCCTGATGTTGTTCGGCGGCATCGGCGCGATCCTGGTCATCGCCTCGCTGATCGGCCTGATCCTCAAGCTGCGCACCCGTGGCAGCCCCAACGCAGTCATCGACAACCTCAACGCCCGCATCAACGCCTGGTGGGTCATGGTGGTAGTGATCGGCGTCGCCTTCTGGCTCGGCACCGGCGCGGTGATCCTGCTGTTCTACGCGGTGTCGTTCTACGCCCTGCGCGAATTCCTGACCCTCACCCCGACCCGGCGCAGCGACTACCCGGCCCTGGTGGCCGCGTTCTACCTGGCCCTGCCGCTGCAATACGTGCTGATCTACGCCGACTGGTATGGGCTGTTCTCGATCTTCATCCCGGTGTACGTGTTCCTGCTGCTGCCGATCCTCGCCTCCCTTGGCGGCGACAGCACACACTTCCTGGAACGCGCCTCGAAGGTGCAATGGGGGCTGATGATCGCGGTGTTCTGCGTGTCCTTCGTCCCTGCCCTGCTGACGTTGGACATCCCCGGCTACGAAGGCCGTAACCTGTTGTTGATCGCTTACCTGGTGATCGTGGTGCAACTTTCGGACGTGCTGCAGTACGTATGCGGCAAGCTGTTCGGCAAACACAAGATCGCGCCTAACCTGTCACCGTCGAAAACCGTGGAGGGGTTTGTGGGCGGCATTCTGCTGTCGTCCTTGATCGGCGCGGCGCTGTGGTGGACCACACCGTTCAACCCGTGGCAGTCGTTCTTGATTGCGCTGTTGATCAACCTGCTGGGCTTTGCCGGCGGGATTGTGATGTCGGCGATCAAGCGTGACCGCGGCGTGAAGGACTGGGGGCACATGATCGAAGGGCACGGTGGGATGCTGGATCGGCTGGATTCGGTGTGCTTCGCGGCGCCGATCTTCTTTCACCTCGTGCGCTACTGGTGGACCTGACTCCATCCCTTTTTCAGCACCAATGAAGATCAAAATGTGGGAGGAGGCTTGCCTCCGATAGCGGTTTGTCAGTAACTGCCTATGCTGGCTGATACACCGCAATCGGGAGCAAGCCCCCTCCCACCTTGGACTTGTGGTGCTTTCAGGGTTTAAGCAAAGTCTGAAACTGGTGCAGCAGTGATCTCGACATAGCTAGACTCCCCTCCGCCTATCGCACCCGATAGCCAGCCCCAAACGAAACTCAGCGTGGTGCGCCCGGCGTGATCCACGCCTACCGTGCCACGTGACCACCCCGCGCGCAGTTCACCTTCCAGGGTTACGCACTGAAATAGCAGCTCGATGGTCTCTGCACCGGTCACCCGCCCGACCTGCGTGCCCACGCGAATCCGGCCACCGTGGTAAGTGCTCGAAATCACGCCATCTTCGATTTGGTAATGAAACACGGTGCCGGTGCCGGACACCCCTTGGGCGTTGTTCGCGACCGCAAACCGACGATCGTGCAAACGTGCGTGGACAGTAGCAGAAGGGTGTTGCATCAGTACGCATCCTTGAATTAAGCGAATCCAAAACGTAAAAAAGGGGCTGTTGAAAACAGCCCCTTTTGGGTACGTCAGTAAGCCTTACTCCACCGTCACCGACTTAGCCAGGTTACGCGGCTGGTCAACGTCGGTGCCCTTGAGCACCGCAACGTAGTACGACAGCAACTGCAGCGGGATGGTGTAGAGGATCGGCGACAGGGTGTCGTGAATGTGCGGCATGTTGATCACGTGGGTGCCTTCACCATTGGTCATGCCTGCCTTCTCATCTGCGAAGACGATCAGTTGGCCGCCACGGGCGCGTACTTCCTGCAGGTTGGACTTGAGCTTCTCCAGCAGTTCGTTGTTCGGCGCGACGGTGACCACCGGCATGTCGTCATCCACCAGGGCCAGTGGGCCGTGCTTCAGCTCACCGGCCGGGTAGGCTTCAGCGTGGATGTACGAGATTTCCTTGAGTTTCAGCGAGCCTTCCATTGCCACCGGGTATTGCGCGCCACGGCCGAGGAACAGGGTGTGGTTCTTGTCGGCGAACAGCTCGGCGACTTTTTCCACGGTGCTGTCCATGGCCAGGGCTTCACCCAGGCGGGTCGGCAGACGACGCAGTTCTTCCACCAGAGTGGCTTCGACGCCCTCGGCGAGGGTGCCGCGTACTTGACCCAGGGACAGGGTCAGCAACAACAGGCCTACCAATTGGGTAGTGAAGGCTTTGGTGGAGGCCACGCCGATTTCGCGACCAGCCTGTGTCAGCAGGGTCAGGTCGGATTCACGTACCAGCGAGCTGATGCTGACGTTGCAGATGGCCAGGCTGCCGAGGAAGCCCAGCTCCTTGGCGTTGCGCAGGGCAGCCAGGGTGTCGGCGGTTTCGCCGGACTGGGAGATGGTCACGAACAGGGTGTCTGGCTGCACCACCACTTTGCGGTAGCGGAACTCGCTGGCGACTTCGACCTGGCAGGGGATGCCGGCCAATTCTTCCAGCCAATAACGCGCGACCATACCGGCGTGGTAGCTGGTGCCACAGGCAACGATTTGTACATTGCGCACTTTGGCGAACAGTTCGGCGGCTTGCGGGCCGAAGGCGTTGACCAGCACCTGGTTCTGGCTCAGGCGACCTTCCAGGGTGCGTTGCACCACGGATGGTTGCTCGTGGATTTCCTTGAGCATGAAGTGGCGGAACTCGCCTTTGTCGGCGGCTTCGGCACCGTCGCGGTATTGCACGGCTTCACGCTCGACCGACTGACCGTCAACGTCCCAGATCTGTACGCTTTCACGGCGGATGTCGGCAATATCGCCTTCTTCCAGGTACATGAAACGGTCGGTCACCTGGCGCAGGGCCAGTTGGTCGGAGGCAAGGAAGTTCTCGCCCAGGCCCAGGCCGATTACCAATGGGCTGCCACTGCGCGCGGCAACCAAGCGGTCAGGCTGGCTGGCACTGATCACGGCCAGGCCGTAGGCGCCGTGCAGCTCTTTGACTGTGGCCTTGAGGGCTGTGGTCAGGTCACTGTGGTCTTTGAGCTTGTGGTTGAGCAGGTGGGCGATCACTTCGGTGTCGGTGTCCGAGGTGAACACGTAGCCCAGGCCCTTGAGTTGCTCACGCAGCACTTCGTGGTTTTCGATGATGCCGTTGTGCACCACCGCCAGGTCACCGGAAAAATGCGGGTGGGCGTTGCGTTCGCACGGCGCGCCGTGGGTGGCCCAACGGGTGTGGGCGATACCCAGGCGACCCGCCAGAGGCTCGCCGGCCAGAGCCTGGTCCAACTCGCTGACCTTACCCGGGCGGCGCATACGCTCCAGCTTGCCGGCGTTGGTGAAGACGGCCACGCCTGCGCTGTCATAGCCGCGGTATTCCAGGCGCTTGAGGCCTTCGATCAGGATGGCAGTTACGTTACGTTCGGCGACTGCGCCAACAATTCCACACATGGTGTTTCTCCTAGATGACTGCCGCGCATATCAGCGTAATGCCGCGGGCTTGGATCTGGTCGCGGGCCTCAAGTGGCAGGCGATCATCGGTAATAAGGGTATGGACACTGCTCCAGGGCAGCTCCAGGTTGGGAATCTTGCGGCCAATCTTGTCGGACTCGACCATCACCACCACTTCACGGGCGACCTCAGCCATCACACGGCTCAGGCCCAGCAGTTCGTTGAAGGTGGTGGTGCCGCGCTGCAAGTCGATGCCGTCGGCGCCAATGAACAACTGATCGAAATCGTAAGAACGCAGCACCTGCTCGGCAACCTGCCCCTGGAACGAGTCCGAATGCGGGTCCCAGGTACCGCCGGTCATTAACAGCACCGGTTCATGTTCCAGTTCGCTCAGGGCGCGGGCCACATTCAAGGAGTTGGTCATAACCACCAGCCCGGGTTGATGACCGAGTTCCGGAATCATGGCGGCGGTGGTGCTGCCGCTGTCGATGATGATGCGCGCATGTTCACGCAAGCGCACCACGGCCGCACGCGCGATGGCACGCTTGTAGGCCGAGATGGGCTGGGCGGCGTCGCCCACCAGCTCCTGGGGCATGGTGATTGCGCCACCGTAGCGACGCAGGAGCAGGCCGTTACTTTCGAGGGCGGCCAAGTCCTTGCGGATGGTGACTTCCGAAGTTTCGAAACGCTTGGCCAGTTGGTCCACGCTGACTTCGCCCTGTTCATTGAGCAAGGTCAGGATATTGTGGCGTCGCTGGGGAGTATTTCGTTTCGACATGGCAGTGATAAGTTTCGTTCCGAAAGATAACGAAGGCAATCAAAACCTATTGGCGAAAGATCGTCAAGCTGGGGCGATAACTATTTTTCGAACAACACCGGCAAATGTGGGAGGGGGCTTGCCCCCGATGACGGTGTGTCAGTCACCTGATGAGTTGACTGGTCCACCGCTATCGGGAGCAAGCCCCCTCGCACATTGGAGTTTTGACGCTGCCAAGGCTGTGGACAACTCAGGTCTTCTTGATTTTGACCGGGCGTTTCCAACCGTCGATATTGCGTTGACGGGCGCGGGCTACCGCCAGCTGGGACTTATCCACATCCTGGTTGATGGTCGAGCCTGCCGCCGTATTTGAACCATCGCCAATGGAGACGGGAGCAACCAGCGAGTTATTGGAGCCAATGAATACATCTTCACCAATCGTCGTCTGGTACTTGTTGGCGCCGTCATAGTTGCAGGTGATGGTGCCGGCACCAATGTTGGTGCGGGCGCCGATGACGGCATCGCCCAGGTAAGTCAGGTGACCGACTTTTGCACCTTCGCCGAGGTGTGCGTTTTTCAGTTCGACAAAGTTACCCACATGGGCCTTGGCCCCCAGCTCGCTACCTGGACGCAAGCGCGCAAACGGCCCCGCATCGCTGCCCTCACCCATCACGGCACCGTCGACATGGCTGTTGGCCTTGACGACCACGCCTTTGCGCAAGGTGCTGTCCTTGATCACGCAGTTCGGGCCGATGACCACATTGTCTTCAATGATCACCCGGCCTTCGAGGATCACGTTGATATCGATCAGCACGTCGCGGCCTACTGTTACGTCGCCACGCACATCGAAACGCGCCGGGTCACGCAGGGTCACGCCCTGGGCCATCAGACGCAGGCCTTCACGCAACTGGTAGTGACGCTCCAGCTCTGCAAGCTGCTTGCGGTCGTTGGCGCCCTGCACTTCCATCGGGTCGTGGGGCTGCTCAGTGGCGACCACCAGGCCATCGCTGACGGCCATCTCAATGACATCGGTGAGGTAGTACTCGCCCTGGGCATTGTTGTTGGACAGACGGCTCATCCAGTCGCCCAGCTTATCGGCAGGTACGGCAAGAATGCCGGTGTTGCCTTCGGTAATGGCGCGCTGGGCTTCACTGGCGTCCTTGTGCTCGACGATCGCGGCAACCTTGCCGTCGGCATTGCGCACGATGCGGCCATAGCCGGTAGGGTCGTCCAACTCAACGGTGAGCAAGCCCATCTGGCCAGGCACTACGTGCTTGAGCAGTCGTTGCAGGGTTTCTACTTCAATCAGCGGTACATCGCCATAGAGGATCAGCACCGTGTCGGCGGTAATGAAGGGCACAGCTTGCGCGGTAGCGTGGCCGGTGCCCAGTTGCTTGTCTTGCAATACGAAATTCAAGTCGTCCGCAGCCAGACGCTCACGGACCACGTCTGCACCGTGGCCAATCACCACATGAATACGTTGCGGGTCCAATTGCCGGGCGCTGTGGATAACATGACCCAGCATGGAGTTACCCGCGACCGGGTGCAGCACCTTGGGCAGGGCTGAACGCATACGGGTGCCCTGGCCTGCGGCGAGAATGACGATTTCAAGAGACATGAATGGCTACCAATCCTGGGCGGTCCGGGTTCAGACCAAAGAAGTGTTTTGCAAAAAAAGAAAAAGGGTAGCCGAGGCCACCCTTTTTAATCAATCACGCATGAAGTGTAACGGCAAGGCCGCTTACTTCTTGCGGATCTGCTGGAGCGTGCGCAGCTGAGCTGCAGCCTCGGCCAGACGAACTGCAGCAGCGCTGTAGTCGAAGTCTGCGCCTTTTTCGTTCAGGGCCTTCTCGGCAGCCTTGACGGCTTCCTGAGCGGAGGCTTCATCCAGGTCGCCAGCACGTTGCACGGTGTCGGCAAGTACCTTGACCATGTTCGGCTGAACCTCGAGGAAACCACCAGAGATGTAGAACACCTCTTTTTCCCCGCCTTGCTTGGTCAGAGTGATCGGACCTGGCTTCAAGCTTGTGATCAGCGGGGCGTGACCCATGGCGATACCAAGATCACCCAAGTCGCCGTGCGCTGTTACAAACTCGACCAGACCGGAGAAAATTTCCCCTTCCGCGCTGACGATATCGCAATGGACTGTCATAGCCATCTGATTGCCTCAACCTGATGAGCGCCCGTTGCCGGGCGCCTGGATTACAGTTTCTTGGCTTTCTCGATCGCTTCTTCGATGCCGCCGACCATGTAGAACGCTTGTTCTGGCAGGTGGTCGTAGTCACCGTTGAGGATGCCTTTGAAGCCAGCAATGGTGTCTTTCAGGGAAACGTATTTACCCGAGGCACCGGTGAAGACTTCAGCCACGAAGAACGGCTGCGACAAGAAACGCTGGATCTTACGAGCACGGTTTACCAACTGCTTGTCGGCTTCCGACAGCTCGTCCATACCCAGGATCGCAATGATGTCCTTCAGTTCTTTGTAACGCTGCAGCACGTACTGAACGCCGCGAGCGGTGTCGTAGTGCTCCTGGCCGATCACGTTCGGATCCAGCTGGCGCGAAGTCGAGTCGAGTGGATCGACCGCTGGGTAGATACCCAGGGAAGCGATGTCACGGGACAGAACGACGGTGGCGTCCAAGTGGGCGAAGGTGGTGGCTGGCGACGGGTCGGTCAAGTCATCCGCAGGTACGTATACCGCTTGGATCGAGGTGATCGAACCTTCCTTGGTCGAAGTGATACGTTCTTGCAGAACGCCCATCTCTTCAGCCAGGGTCGGCTGGTAACCTACTGCAGAAGGCATACGGCCCAGCAGTGCGGATACTTCAGTACCGGCCAGGGTATAACGGTAGATGTTGTCGACGAACAACAGAACGTCGTTACCTTCGTCACGGAACTTCTCGGCCATGGTCAGGCCAGTCAGTGCTACGCGCAGACGGTTTCCCGGCGGCTCGTTCATCTGACCGTAAACCAGTGCCACTTTGTCCAGAACGTTGGAGTCCTTCATCTCGTGGTAGAAGTCGTTACCCTCACGAGTACGCTCACCCACACCGGCGAACACGGAATAACCGCTGTGCTCGATGGCGATGTTACGGATCAGTTCCATCATGTTTACGGTCTTGCCTACACCGGCACCACCGAACAGACCGACTTTACCGCCTTTGGCGAACGGGCAAACCAGGTCGATAACCTTGATGCCGGTTTCCAGCAGGTCGTTGCCGCCCGCTTGTTCTGCGAACGAAGGTGCTGCGCGGTGAATGCCCCAGCGCTCTTCGGTAGCGATCGGGCCAGCTTCGTCGATCGGGTTGCCCAGTACGTCCATGATCCGGCCCAGGGTCGCTTTACCGACCGGTACGGAGATGGCAGCGCCAGTGTCGACAACGTCCAGACCGCGCTTCAAGCCTTCGGTGGAACCCATCGCAATGGTACGAACTACGCCGTCGCCCAGCTGTTGCTGAACTTCCAGGGTAGTTTCCGCGCCTTGTACTTTCAGCGCGTTGTAGATGCTCGGTACGCTGTCGCGTGGAAATTCCACGTCGATAACGGCGCCGATGATTTGAACGATACGTCCGCTACTCATAGCTGGATCCTCTGAATATTTGAACCGTTAAACCGCGGCAGCGCCGCCGACGATTTCCGAGATCTCTTGGGTGATCGCAGCCTGACGCGCCTTGTTGTAGATCAGCTGCAAATCGCTGATCAGATCACCGGCGTTATCGGTAGCGTTTTTCATCGCGATCATCCGCGCCGCTTGTTCAGCTGCGTTGTTCTCGACCACCGCCTGGTACACCTGCGACTCCACGTAGCGCACCATCAAGCCATCAAGCAGCTCTTTGGCGTCTGGTTCGTAGAGGTAGTCCCAGTGGTGCTTGAGTTCCTGATCCGGAGTCGCCACCAGTGGAATCAATTGCTCCACGGTTGGCTGCTGGGTCATGGTGTTGATGAACTTGTTGGATACCACGGAAAGGCGGTCAATACGGCCTTCCAGGTACGCATCCAGCATCACCTTCACACTGCCGATCAAATCATTGATCGACGGCTCTTCACCCAGATGGCTGATAGCTGCAACGACGTTACCGCCGAAGTTGCGGAAAAAGGCCGCACCCTTGCTACCCACCACACACAGATCGATCTCGACGCCGTTTTCGCGGTTTACCGCCATGTCCTTGACCAGGGCCTTGAACAGGTTGGTATTCAGACCACCGCACAAACCACGGTCACTGCTCACTACCACATAACCTGCACGCTTGACGGCGCGCTCGATCATGAACGGGTGGCGGTATTCCGGGTTGGCGTTGGCCAGATGCCCAATTACCTGGCGGATACGCTCCGCATAAGGACGGCTAGCAGCCATGCGCATTTGTGCCTTGCGCATTTTGCTGACCGCCACTTTTTCCATGGCGCTGGTAATTTTTTGCGTGCTTTTGATGCTCGCAATCTTACTGCGAATCTCTTTTGCGCCTGCCATGTAACACCTATCAGGTTAGCAAGCGGGAGCCTTGCGGCTCCCGCTGCGGCTTACCAGGTTTGGGTGGCCTTGAACTTCTCGATACCGGCTTTCATGCCAGCGTCGATATCGTCATTGAAGTCACCCTTCACGTTGATCTTCGCCATCAATTCGGCGTGATCGCGGTTGAAGTAAGCAATCAGCGCTTGTTCAAAGCTTCCGACCTTGGCGATTTCAACGTCGGTCAGGAACCCACGCTCAGCGGCATACAGCGACAACGCCATGTCAGCGATCGACATTGGGGCGTATTGCTTCTGCTTCATCAGCTCGGTAACGCGCTGACCATGCTCAAGTTGCTTACGGGTCGCTTCGTCCAGGTCAGAAGCGAACTGGGCGAATGCCGCCAGTTCACGGTACTGAGCCAGAGCGGTACGGATACCACCGGAGAGCTTCTTGATGATCTTGGTCTGAGCGGCACCACCCACACGGGATACCGAAACACCGGCGTTCACAGCAGGACGGATCCCGGAGTTGAACATGGCCGATTCCAGGAAGATCTGACCGTCAGTGATGGAAATCACGTTGGTCGGAACGAACGCGGAAACGTCGCCAGCCTGGGTTTCGATGATCGGCAGTGCGGTCAGGGAACCGGTTTTGCCGGTCACTGCGCCGTTGGTGAACTTCTCTACGTATTCTTCCGAAACGCGGGAAGCGCGCTCCAGCAGACGGGAGTGGAGATAGAACACGTCGCCTGGGTAGGCTTCACGGCCTGGTGGACGGCGCAGCAGCAGGGAAATCTGGCGGTAAGCCACTGCTTGCTTGGACAGATCGTCATAAACGATCAGCGCGTCTTCACCGCGGTCGCGGAAGAATTCACCCATGGTGCAACCGGAGTACGGTGCCAGGAATTGCAGCGCAGGAGATTCCGAAGCACTGGCAGCCACGATGATCGTGTTGGCCAGGGCGCCGTTTTCTTCCAGCTTGCGAACCACGTTGGCGATGGTCGATTGCTTCTGACCGATGGCTACGTAGACGCAGAAAATGCCGCTGTCTTTCTGGTTGATGATCGCGTCGATCGCCAGAGCGGTTTTACCGATCTGACGGTCACCGATGATCAGCTCACGCTGGCCACGGCCGACCGGGATCATGGCGTCGACAGCCTTGTAGCCAGTCTGTACAGGCTGGTCTACCGACTTACGCCAGATCACGCCTGGAGCAACTTTCTCGACCGCATCGGTCTCGGTGTTGCCCAGTGGACCTTTACCGTCAACAGGGTTACCCAGTGCGTCGACTACGCGACCCAGCAGTTCCTTACCAACCGGAACTTCCAGGATGCGGCCTGTGCACTTGGCGCTCATGCCTTCAGCCAGACTGGTGTACGCGCCCAATACAACGGCACCTACGGAGTCTTGCTCCAGGTTGAGGGCCATACCGTAGACGCCGCCCGGAAACTCGATCATCTCGCCGTACATTACGTCGGCCAGACCGTGAATCCGCACGATGCCGTCAGATACGCTGACGACAGTGCCTTCGTTACGGGCTTGGGAGGTCACATCGAGCTTGTCGATGCGGCCCTTGATAATTTCACTTATTTCGGAAGGATTGAGTTGCTGCATTGCTCTGCTGCCCCTTCAAACTCAAGATTTCAATGCTTCGGCAAGTTTCGCGATTTTGCCGCGAATCGAGCCATCGATAACCAGGTCGCCGGCACGGATAACAACACCACCAATCAGGGATGCGTCCTCCGAAGCTTGCAGGCGCACTTCCCGATTGAGTCGTGCACTGAGAACCTTGGCGAGTTTGTCTTGCTGTTCTTGGTTCAATGCGAAAGCACTGGTCACTTCAACGTCTACCGATTTCTCTGCTTCGGCCTTGTACAGGTCGAACAGAGCGGCGATCTCCGGCAATAGCGGGAGACGGTCGTTTTCGGCAATGACGTGGATGAAGTTCTGCACCTTCACATCAAACTTGTCGCCGCACACTTCAATAAAAGTGGCGGCCTTGTCTGCGCTCGTCAGGCGCGGGGCCTTGAGCACGCGCTGCATGGTGTCGTCTTGCGACACTGCTGCAGCCAGGCCGAGCATGGCTGACCAAGAGGCCAGCTGCTGGTGGGCCTGGGCGTGCTCGAAGGCTGCCTTAGCGTAAGGTCGGGCCAACGTGGTCAGTTCTGCCATGATCGCCCTCGCTTAAATTTCAGCAGCCAGTTTGTTAACCAGCTCCGCGTGCGCGTTTTGATCGATTGTGGCACCGAGGATCTTCTCAGCACCGCCGACCGCCAGAGCACCCAGTTGGGCACGCAGCGCGTCTTTGACGCCGTTCAGTTCCTGTTCGATCTCGGCATGAGCCGAAGCCTTCACACGGTCAGCTTCGACGCGGGCTTTTTCAACAGCCTCTTCGACGATCTGGTTACCGCGTTTCTTGGCTTGCTCAATGATCTCGGCTGCCTGTGCTTTAGCTTCGCGCAGTTGCTGACCCACTTTCTCGTGGGCCAACTCCAGGTCGCGAGCTGCACGGCTGGCAGCGTCCAAACCATCCGCGATCTTCTTCTGACGTTCGTGCAAAGCCGCGATGACCGGAGGCCACACGAACTTCATGCAAAACACTACAAAAATGAAGAACGCAACGGATTGGCCAATCAGGGTTGCATTAATGTTCACGCCAACACCTCGCTCATTCGTTGTCCATCACCCCAATCACTCGAAAATTCGAGTGATTAGCCAGCGAGTTGACCAACGAAGGGGTTCGCGAAGGTGAAGAACAGTGCGATACCAACGCCGATCATGGTCACGGCGTCGAGCAGGCCGGCGACGATGAACATTTTAACTTGCAGCATTGGGACCATTTCTGGCTGACGCGCTGCGCCTTCCAGGAATTTGCCGCCCAGCAGGCCGAAACCAATGGCAGTACCCAGGGCGCCCAGGCCGATCAACAGTGCAACAGCGATAGCGGTTAGACCAACTACAGTTTCCATCTTTCCTCCCGACTTTTACGTCGTATGGTTTAGGTTTTTTAGATTTTAAAGCGGTAAAACAAATCGTTTCATAGCCCTGTTGGGCCACCTTCCCGTTTGACCGGGAAGGACATCAGACTAGTCGAGACTGGTCTTAATGGTTCTCTTCGTGCGCCATCGACAGATAGACGATGGTCAGCATCATGAAGATGAAGGCCTGCAGGGTAATGATCAGGATGTGGAACACAGCCCACGCCCACTGCAGTACTACGCCCAGGCCGCTAAGCCACAGCAGACCGCTGCCGAACATCACAGCGATCAGAATGAACACCAGCTCGCCGGCATACATGTTGCCGAACAGTCGCAGAGCCAGGGAAATCGGCTTGGCGATCAGGGTCACGAATTCCAGCAGGAAGTTCACCGGGATCAGCAGGGCTTGAACGAAGATGTTCTTGCTGCCGAACGGGTGCAGGGTCAGTTCGCCGATGAAGCCGCCGATGCCCTTGACCTTGATGCTGTAGAAAATGATCAACGCGAACACCGACAGGGCCATGCCCAGGGTAGCGTTCGGGTCAGTGGTGGATACGGCACGGAATGGGATGTGCGGATCGCCGGAGATCGCCATGGCCAACTGAGGGATCCAGTCCACCGGGATCAGGTCGACGGCGTTCATCAGGAATACCCAGACGAAGATGGTCAGTGCCAACGGTGCAATCACCGGGCTACGGCCATGGAAGCTGTCTTTCACGCTGCCATCGACGAATTCGACCAATACTTCAACGAAGTTCTGCAAAGCACCTGGCTGACCGGAAGTCGCCTTCTTTGCCGCCATGCGGAAAATCAGGACGAAGATCAGACCCAATGCGACCGACCAACCCAGAGTATCCAGGTGGAAAGCCCAGAAACCCATTTCTTTGGCTTCTGCTGCGGTGTGGGCAAAGCCCCAGCCGCCATTAGGAAGCTGACCGAAGGTCAGGTTCTGCAAGTGGTGCTGGATATAGCCCGAAGCGGTTGTTTCTGCCATGGTTGCCTCAAACGCCCTAAGGTTTCGAAAGTCTTGTTTTCATTAGCAGGGGAGCGAACCAGCTGACCAGTTGGGTCAACACGAAGACGCCGAATACAGCCAGCGGCGCCAATGGCTTCACACCTGCAAAGGTCAGTGCAAACAGCACTGCCGTCAAAATCAGTTTCCCTGCTTCGCCGGCATAAAAAGACCGCACGATAGCCTGGGCTGCTCGGGCGCCGGAAAACCGAAAGGCCCTGTGAGCAAAATACATATTGGGCAGCAAGGCTATCAGGCCTCCGCAGAGTCCTGAATATCCGGCTACGACTCCATGCCAGTACCAAAGCGCCAAAGCGGCGATCAGCAAAATGACAAATTGAGCCAACAAAACCGGAAAAACAGCCAAGCGATGGAACGGCAACGTGTTTGGCGTGCGGGTTTCCATCACTCTTGCTCCTCAATGGTCGGCTGCCGGAAATCAATAACTTGGCATAATTTGTGCCGACAAAATGCGCGCAGAGTATAGGGGCGGTTCTGCCCCTATTCAACTGTCGGGTAGTGATTTCCGATCACGCGCTACATAAGCAAATGTTTCAGCGGATGTGGGCAAGGACGCCCTGAAGCTCATCGAGAGAGTTATATCCGATGACCAGTTGCCCTTTGCCCTTCTTGCCGTGGCGAATTTGCACCGCAGAGCCTAGCCGCTCGGCCAGGCGCTGCTCGAGGCGCGCGATATCCGGATCAGGTTTGGCGGTTTCAACCGGTGCAGGTTTACCGCTGAGCCACTGGCGAACCAGGGCCTCGGTCTGACGAACGGTGAGCCCTCGTGCGACAACGTGTCGCGCCCCTTCAACCTGTTGATTTTCCGGCAAACCCAGCAAAGCGCGAGCGTGGCCCATTTCCAGATCGCCATGGGACAACATGGTCTTGATGACTTCCGGCAAGGCGATCAGACGCAGCAAGTTGGAAACCGTGACACGGGATTTTCCGACCGCCTCGGCCACTTGTTGCTGGGTAAGCTGAAATTCCTGCTGCAAACGCTGCAATGCGATCGCTTCTTCGATCGGATTGAGGTCCTCACGCTGGATGTTCTCGATCAACGCCATGGCGATGGCAGTTTCATCCGGCACATCACGCACCATCGCCGGGATGGTTTCCTTGCCAGCCTGTTGGCTCGCGCGCCAGCGACGTTCACCGGCGATGATCTCAAAGCGACCACTGCCAATTGGGCGCACCACAATCGGTTGCATCACGCCCTGGGCTTTGATCGAGTTGGCCAGTTCTTCCAGCGCCTGGGGATCCATGTCCCGGCGTGGCTGGTATTTGCCGCGCTGGATCAGGTCCAGGGGCAAGTGCTGCAGCTCGCGCTCGTCGGCCTGCACCGCTTGTTCTTCAAGCGATGTGACGGTCGGACCACTAAGGAGTGCATCCAGTCCACGTCCGAGACCTCGTTTCTTGACGGCCATGGGGATTCCTTAAGTTGGCTGGGCTGCAGCGGTGCGTGAATTGCGGCGTTGACGACGAACCATCTCGCCAGCCAGCGCCAGGTAGGCAATGGCACCACGCGAGGATTTATCGTACGCCAGCGCGGGCATGCCATAGCTTGGTGCTTCGGCCAGGCGGATGTTGCGTGGAATCACGGTGTCGTACAACTGATCGCCAAAATGTTCCTTGAGCTGCGCCGAGACATCGTTCATCAGGCTCAGGCGCGGGTCATACATGGTCCGCAGCAGGCCTTCGACTTTCAGGTTCGGGTTGAGCAACTCGGCGATACGCTTGATGTTATCCACAAGGTCGCTCAAGCCCTCAAGGGCGAAGTACTCGCACTGCATGGGGATAATCACCCCATCGGCGGCAACCAGCGCGTTGAGTGTGAGCATCGACAGCGACGGCGGGCAGTCGATCAAAATGTAGTCGTAATTCTCGCGGATAGGTGCCAAGGCGCTGCGCAGACGGCTTTCTTTCATCTGCATTTCCAGCAACACCACTTCCGCCGCGGTCAAATCGCGGTTGGCCGGCAGCAGTTGGTAACCACCGTGCTCGGAATAGTGCATGGCCTGGGCCAGGTCACATTCACCAATCAGCAAATCGTAGACCGAGTTTTCAAGGCCGTGTTTATCCACACCGCTACCCATGGTGGCGTTGCCCTGTGGATCGAGATCGATCAACAGCACCCGACGCTTGGTGGCGACCAGGGATGCTGCGAGGTTGATACAGGTGGTGGTTTTACCCACACCACCTTTCTGGTTCGCAATCGCGAATACCTTAGCCATTCTTGCTTGTGTTCCCAATCATGCCGTGCGGCGCAGTATCAGCAGATGGCGTTGGCCTTGGCAACCGGGGACGGCCAAGGCGTGTTCGCTATCGAGGTGGAAGTCTGCCGGCAATGCTAACAGCTCGTCGCTTGGATGGACGCCCTTCATTGCCAGCCAGCGCGTGTCGCGATCGCCTAGATGGCGAGTCCAGTTGCTGAAGTTCTCCATGCTGCTGAACGCCCGGGAAACAATTCCGTGGAAAGGCTGTTCAGGCGTAAAGGCTTCGACGCGACTGTGGATAACGTGCAGGTTGTCCAGCTTGAGTTCGAGTTTGACCTGGGTCAGGAAGCGGGTTTTCTTGCCGTTGCTGTCCAGGCAGGTCACTTGCGACTCGGGAAACAGGATGGCCAGCGGAATACCAGGCATCCCGCCGCCGCTGCCGACATCCAGCCAGCGACCGTTTTCGATGAACGGCATCACACTGAGACTATCGAGCAGATGGCGCGAGACCATTTCGTCTGGATCACGCACTGCGGTCAGGTTGTAGGCCTTGTTCCATTTGATCAACAGGGCCAGGTAGCCCAGCAGTAACTCATGCTGGACCTCGGTCAACGCTACGCCCAACTGGCGCGCCCCTGTGGATAACTCTTCGGCGTGTTGCGAGGTGACCAACGAACTCAAGCGCTTTGCTCCAACTGACGGCCCGCGCCGCGTTTTTTCAAATGAATCATCAACAGCGAAATAGCTGCTGGGGTCACGCCAGGGATACGTGAAGCCTGCCCGAGTGTTTCAGGCCGAGTTATCCCCAGCTTGCTTTGAATTTCTTTCGACAGCCCGGAAATCCCGGTGTAGTCGATATCCACAGGTAACTTGGTATCTTCACTGGCGCGCAGGCGAGCGATTTCGTCCTGCTGGCGATCAATGTAACCGGCGTACTTGGTCTTGATCTCCACCTGTTCGGCGACTTGTGGGTCTTCTGCGCCCTGGCCTGTCACTTCAACCAGACCAGCGTAGTCGATTTCCGGACGAGAAAGCAGGTTGAGCAAGTTGTACTCATGGGTCAACGGCGTGCCGAATTTTTCCGCGATCGCGTCGCCCTGCTCGGTGCCTGGGCGAACCCAGGTACTTTTCAGGCGTTGCTCTTCAAGCGCAATGCTTTCACGTTTTTTGCAGAAGGCAGCCCAGCGCGCGTCATCGACCAAGCCCAACTCGCGACCTTTTTCAGTCAGGCGTAGATCGGCGTTGTCTTCGCGCAGGATCAGACGGTATTCCGCGCGGGAAGTGAACATGCGGTACGGTTCCTGGGTGCCCAGGGTGATCAGGTCATCGACCAATACGCCGATGTACGCTTCATCACGACGCGGGCACCAGCTGTCTTTGCCTTGTGCACGCAATGCCGCGTTGGTTCCGGCCAGCAAACCTTGGGCGCCGGCTTCTTCGTAACCGGTGGTCCCGTTGATTTGGCCAGCAAAGAACAACCCCCCGATCACCTTGGTTTCCAGGCTGTATTTCAGATCACGCGGGTCGAAGTAGTCGTACTCAATGGCGTAGCCGGGACGCACGATGTGCGCATTTTCCATACCGCGAATCGATTGCACGATCTGGATCTGCACATCGAACGGCAGCGAGGTGGAAATCCCGTTGGGGTACAGCTCGTGAGTGGTCAAGCCTTCGGGTTCGATAAAGACCTGGTGGCTTTCCTTGTCGGCAAAGCGGTGGATCTTGTCTTCGATCGACGGGCAATACCGCGGGCCAATGCCTTCGATTACCCCGGAATACATCGGCGAACGATCAAGGTTCGCGGCAATGATTTCGTGGGTACGGGCGTTGGTGTGGGTAATCCAGCAACTGACCTGTTTGGGGTGCTGTTCTTTGGAACCCATGAACGACATCATCGGGATCGGCGTATCGCCGGCTTGCTCGGTCATCACCGAGAAATCCACAGAGCGCCCGTCAATGCGTGGCGGGGTACCGGTTTTCAAGCGGCCGACGCGCAGCGGCAGTTCACGCAGACGTTTTGCCAGGGCAATCGACGGCGGATCACCAGCGCGACCACCGGAATAATTTTGCATACCGATGTGGATAAGTCCGCCGAGGAACGTCCCTGTGGTCAGTACTACCGAATCCGCGTGAAAACGCAGACCCATTTGCGTGACGACACCGCGTACCTGGTCCTGCTCGACGATCAGGTCATCGGCAGCCTGCTGAAATATCCACAGGTTCGGCTGGTTTTCCAGGGTTTCGCGCACCGCTGCCTTGTACAGGATGCGGTCGGCCTGGGCTCGGGTAGCCCTTACGGCCGGGCCTTTACGGCTGTTTAGCACGCGAAATTGAATACCACCTTTGTCGGTGGCCATCGCCATTACACCGCCAAGGGCATCGATTTCCTTGACCAGATGGCTTTTGCCAATCCCGCCAATAGCGGGGTTGCAACTCATGGCACCGAGGGTTTCCACGTTGTGCGTAAGCAACAGGGTTTTTACGCCCATGCGTGCTGACGCCAGTGCTGCCTCGGTACCGGCATGACCGCCGCCGATGACGATCACTTCAAAACGGGAAGGGAAATCCACCACGCACCTCGTGCCTGCTTATGTAGGTAATCAGGAATTGTCTGTTGAAAGAGTTTTGGAGCTATGGCGGCAAGTATAGGGACTTCGCCCTTCCTAAAGAACCCTTTGCACAAAATTTAACCAGCTGTGGATGAATCACAGACAATAGAAATTAAAAGAGAGAAATTTATTAAATCTTTGTTTTTATGTTTATTTCTACTGAGCAACTTTTCTGTGGATAGATCTCTACAGCCCTTTATATTCAATGTGTACAGCGATTCAAAAGTCTGTGGTCATGTGCCAATGAGGCCCTTGGATAAGTGCTTTAAGCCTGTGGATTAAAGTGATGGTTATCCACAGGCGGGTTTTTACTCAGGTTTCAAGCCCTGTTATCAACTGGGCACAGGCGCGGTTACTCACAGGGTTTAATCCACAGAAAAGTACCAGCCGAGGCGAATAGCGCGCACGGAAAAACACCGATTGCTCGGCGGGTCAGTCAAAAAATGGATTGGGTTGCCCTGAAACGGGCTGAACAGACAGGCGCGAATGGCCTGTCTGTGGACAACGAAGGTCTATTTACCGATGCAGAAGCTGGAGAAGATCCTGCCCAGCAAATCGTCCGAGCTGAACGCGCCGGTAATTTCTCCCAGCAGTTGCTGTGCTTGACGTAAATCTTCAGCCAGCAGCTCCCCAGCACCCGCCAAGGTCAGCTGCGCCCGGCCGTGCTCCAAGGCGGCACTGGCATGGCGCAGTGCCTCAAGATGCCTGCGACGTGCACTGAAGCTGCTTTCCGAGGTCTGTTCATAGCCCATGCAGGCCTTGAGATGCTCACGCAGCAATTCCAGGCCGTCACCTGCCGCTTTGGCGCTCAGGCTGATAGTGACATGGCCATCCTCACTGGTTTGCAGGGCAATCGCTTCACCCGTCAGGTCGGCCTTGTTACGAATCAAGGTGACTTTGGCCGGGTCAGGCCGTTGCTCAAGGAATTCTGGCCACAGCGCAAAAGGATCCACAGCTTCCGGTGCCGTGGCATCGACGACCAACAACACACGATCGGCTTCCCCGATAGCCTTGAGCGCGCGTTCCACACCAATTTTTTCCACCTGGTCGTCGGTGTCGCGCAGCCCGGCAGTGTCGACGACGTGAAGCGGCATGCCGTCGATGTGGATATGTTCGCGCAAGATATCCCGGGTAGTGCCGGCAATCTCGGTGACGATCGCCGCCTCGCGCCCTGCCAGGGCGTTGAGCAGGCTGGATTTACCGGCATTGGGCCGCCCGGCAATCACCACCGTCATACCATCGCGCAGCAAGGCTCCCTGCCCGGCTTCACGCAGCACTGTGGATAATTCCTCACGGACCTTATCCAACATCGCCAACACATGGCCATCCGCGAGGAAGTCGATTTCTTCTTCGGGAAAATCAATCGCCGCTTCGACGTAAATACGCAGGCTGATCAATTGCTCGGTCAAGTTATGCACACGCAGGGAAAAAGCCCCCTGCAATGAGCGCAAAGCGTTACGTGCAGCCTGTGCAGAACTGGCTTCGATCAAATCCGCAATCGCTTCGGCTTGGGCCAAATCGAGCTTGTCGTTCAGAAATGCCCGTTCGCTGAATTCCCCAGGCCGTGCCAAGCGGCAACCCAGTTGCAAGCAACGCTGCAGGAGCATATCCAGGACCACAGGACCACCGTGCCCCTGTAATTCCAGGACGTCTTCACCGGTGAAAGAGTTTGGTCCCGGAAAATAGATCGCCAAGCCCTCGTCCAATACGCTTTGGTCAGCATCCAGAAACTGGCCGTAATGGGCATAACGGGGTTTCAGCTCTCGGCCACTGATTGCCATGGCCGCAACGCCCGCCAAGGGGCCGGAAATTCGAACGATACCGACTCCGCCTCGGCCCTGAGCGGTGGCGACAGCAGCGATGGTTTCACGAGGAGCGCTCATCAGCAGGTTCCAGAACAAAAGTGACGGAAAGCAAAACGCCCCACTAGGGGGCGTCTTGAGTGGTTATCCACAGAGTAAATTACGCCTCGGCTTTTTTGGTAGCCGCTTCGATCTTACGTGTGATGTACCACTGTTGAGAGATCGACAACACGTTGTTGACCACCCAGTACAGTACCAAGCCAGCAGGGAACCACAGGAAGAAGAAGGTGAAGATGATTGGCATCATTTTCATTACCTTGGCCTGCATCGGATCCGGCGGGGTTGGGTTCAGACGCTGCTGGATAAACATGGTCGCGCCCATGATTATCGGCAGGATAAAGAACGGGTCCTTGATCGACAGGTCAGTTATCCACAGCATGAACGGCGCTTGGCGCATTTCCACGCTTTCCAGCAGTACCCAGTACAGCGACAGGAACACCGGCATCTGTACCAGAATAGGCAAGCATCCACCCAGCGGGTTGATCTTCTCTTTCTTGTACAGCTCCATCATGGCCTGCGACATTTTCTGCCGGTCATCGCCATGTTGTTCTTTCAGTGCCGCCAGTTTCGGGGCAACGGCACGCATACGCGCCATCGACTTGTAGCTGGCTGCCGACAGTGGGAAGAAGATCCCCTTGATCAGCATGGTCAGGAAGATGATCGACCAGCCCCAGTTGCCGACGATGCTGTGGATATGTTGCAACAGCCAGAAGATCGGCTGGGCAATGAACCACAGGAAGCCGTAATCCACAGTCAGTTCCAGACCTGGGGACAACTCTTTCAATACGGCCTGGCTTTTAGGACCGGCGTACAGGGTAGCGCTGGTTTCAGCCTTGGCACCTGGAGCGACGGTCAACGCCGGGCCAGTGAACCCAATGATGTAGTTGCCCTGGCTGTCCTTGCGGGTTTGAACCAGGTTCGCGTCACCCTTGTTCGGAATCCAGGCGGTCACGAAGTAGTGCTGCAGCCACGCTACCCAGCCACCCTGGACGGTTTCTTTCAGCGCGCCCTTGTCGATATCTTTCATCGACACTTTTTTGTACGGCTCGTTACTTGTCCACAGGGCGGCGCCCAGGTAAGTCGCGGTGCCGGTGGCGGTGCTGGAAGACGGATCGGAACTGGCGTCACGCTTGAGCTGGGCAAACAGGTTGCCACTCCAGGCTTTGTCGCTGGTGTTGTCGATCAGGTAAGTGACCTTCAGATCGTACAAACCACGGGTAAAGCTGAAACGCTTGATGTAGTTGACGCCGTCGAGGCTGAATTTCAGGTCGACGTTCAACTGGTTCTGGCCGTCTGCCAGTTGATAAGTCTTTTGCTCGGTCGAATAAACCGGACGACCGGTAGCACGTGCATCCGGACCATTGGTGCCGGTCAGGCCGCTTTGCGCCAGATAAGTACGTTCACCGCCGTTATCGAACAGCTGGAACGGAACATCCGGATGATCCTGGCGACGTGGATAAAGCGGCAGCTTCAGCTGTGCAATATCACCACCTTGTGGGTCGATAGCCAGGTCGAGCACATCCGTTTTCACGTGGATGAGGTCTTTGTTGGTGACCACTGGCGTTTCTAACGGGGCACTTGTCTCGCCATTCGCGCTGGGAACATCGGCACTCGCGGACGCATTGTTACCCAGCGGGGTGTCCGGAATAGCCGGCGCAGCCTGATTGGTAGCAACATTCTGAGTCGGCAGGGCAGCCTGGCCGTAGTCCTGGTTCCATTTAAGGACCATGACATAGGACACGATTGCCAGGGCGACGATCAGGATTGTGCGTTTAATATCCATGATTACTCGGCCATCGAAGAAGAACGGGAGGTAGGGATAGGTGGAACCGGGTCATAACCACCGGGATTCCACGGATGACAGCGACCTAAACGACGAAAGGTCAGCCAGCCACCGCGCAGAAGACCATGATTTTCTATGGCCTCTAACGCGTAGCAGGAACAACTGGGGTAGAAACGACAGTGGCTGGCCATCAGAGGACTAATGGCATAGCGATAAAACTGGATCGGAACGATTGCCAGTTTACGCATCAAGGCTGTCTACCCCTACAGTTTCGGTGCTGACTGCTGGTGCTGGCTTGTGGGTACGAGCCAAACGTTTCCAGAGCTTGCCGAAATGCTGAATCAATTCGGGGTTTTCTACATCACCCAAGCCTTTGCGCGCGACGATAACAATATCCCAACCAACCAGAGTGTCCTGGTGGAGGCGAAACGATTCGCGCATCAGACGCTTGAGGCGATTGCGCTCAACGGAGAGCTTGACGCTCTTCTTGCCAATCACCAGCCCGAGACGGGGGTGATCAAGATCGTTGTTACGCGCAAGGAGCAGGAGATTTTTCCCCGGAACCTTGCCGGTGGGGGAGTCAAAGACTGCCTTGAAATGCCGGGGGGTAAGCAGACGCTTTTCCCGACTGAAGTCCTGACTCACCACCAGTACCGGATTATCAAACTGCCAGACGCGCACGACCTTTGGCGCGGCGACGCGACAGGACAGCACGGCCGTTCTTGGTAGCCATGCGAGCACGGAAGCCGTGAGTACGGGCGCGTTTGATGGTGCTTGGTTGGAAAGTACGTTTCATGGCGTTGTTACCTGGTTCGTCCACAACGGGCCGGAATGGCCCCCGTTTTAAGAGACCGGCGATTCTAGAGAAAGCAAGCCTCTAGGTCAATTTCCAACCAGCTTTTCCTTCAATTAGATCTTTGCCGCCTTCCGAGCCGTTCTGCTTTCATCCGCCATGCCATAGATATAAAAATAAAGAAGGAAGTTATTTAAAGCTTTTCTGTAAAGCTTATAAAAGCTAGCCAGGCGATCATCTGTGGATAACTGCCTTTAGCCCTTATTCTGCGTGCTGTACAGAGAATGACAACACGGGGGAGAAGCAGTGCTCTGCCTGTGCTGCGCTATCGGATAAGCTGTGCGTGGAATGGGTTGTTATCCACAGGCCGGTTACCCACAGACTTTTGCCCCCACTTGTGCAACGAGCTCAGGGTGGCTTATCCACAGAGCTTATGCACAGACCATTGGTCGCCTTTTCTGCGGTTAACACATTGATTTTGGGTGCCCTGTGAGCAACCTACATGTGGATAAGTGGGCGTCTGGTCGCTACAATGGCGGCTGTTTTTGCCTCACCGGCTTTCAACTTAGGGGATATCCGTGTCAGTGGAACTTTGGCAGCAGTGCGTGGAGCTTTTGCGCGATGAGCTGCCTGCCCAGCAATTCAACACCTGGATCCGTCCGCTACAGGTCGAAGCCGAAGGCGACGAGTTGCGTGTCTACGCACCCAATCGTTTTGTTCTCGACTGGGTCAATGAGAAGTACCTGAGCCGCGTTCTCGAATTGCTCGATGAACATGGCAATGGCCTCGCGCCCGTGCTCTCCTTATTAATAGGCAGCAAACGTAGCTCAGCACCCCGTGCTGCGCCAAACGCGCCTTTGGCTGCAGCGGCATCGCAAGCCCAGGCGGCAGCGGCACCGGTTGCTGCTTCTACTGCACCTGCTGCAACGTCGTCCAAATCCTCTGCGCAAAAAAATGCGCCAGAGCATGAAGAACCGTCTCGCGACAGCTTCGATCCGATGGCAGGCGCCAGCTCCCAGCAGGCTCCCGTTCGTGCCGAACAGCGCACTGTGCAGGTTGAGGGTGGGCTCAAGCACACCAGTTATCTGAACCGCACCTTCACCTTCGAGAACTTCGTCGAGGGCAAGTCCAACCAGCTGGCCCGTGCAGCTGCCTGGCAAGTCGCCGATAACCCCAAGCACGGTTACAACCCGCTCTTCCTTTATGGTGGCGTTGGCTTGGGTAAGACGCACTTGATGCACGCCGTAGGTAACCACCTATTAAAGAAGAACCCGAACGCCAAGGTCGTGTACCTGCATTCGGAGCGCTTCGTGGCTGACATGGTCAAGGCCCTGCAGCTCAATGCGATCAACGAGTTCAAGCGTTTCTACCGCTCCGTTGATGCTTTGCTGATCGATGACATTCAGTTCTTCGCTCGCAAGGAACGTTCCCAGGAAGAGTTTTTCCACACCTTCAACGCCCTGCTCGAAGGTGGCCAGCAGGTCATCTTGACCAGTGACCGTTACCCGAAAGAAATTGAAGGCTTGGAAGAGCGCCTGAAGTCGCGTTTCGGCTGGGGCCTGACCGTTGCGGTGGAACCGCCGGAGCTGGAAACCCGGGTTGCGATCCTGATGAAGAAGGCCGATCAGGCAAAGGTTGATCTGCCTCACGACGCTGCCTTCTTTATTGCCCAACGCATTCGCTCCAACGTGCGTGAGCTGGAGGGCGCGCTCAAGCGGGTCATCGCTCACTCGCACTTCATGGGCCGTGATATCACCATCGAGTTGATTCGCGAATCCCTGAAAGACTTGTTGGCCCTGCAGGACAAGTTGGTGAGTGTGGATAACATCCAGCGCACCGTGGCCGAGTACTACAAGATCAAGATTTCCGACCTGCTGTCCAAGCGCCGTTCGCGCTCGGTTGCACGCCCGCGTCAGGTGGCTATGGCTCTCTCCAAGGAGCTGACCAACCACAGCCTGCCGGAAATCGGCGATGTGTTTGGCGGTCGCGACCACACCACGGTCTTGCACGCCTGCCGCAAAATCAACGAACTTAAGGAATCCGACGCGGATATTCGCGAGGACTACAAGAACCTGCTGCGTACACTGACTACGTGATGACACCAGCGCAGCTTATTAAGGCAAGGGACTAGACCATGCATTTCACCATTCAACGCGAAGCCCTGTTGAAACCCCTGCAACTGGTCGCAGGCGTCGTCGAGCGCCGACAGACCTTGCCGGTGCTCTCCAACGTATTACTGGTGGTCGAAGGCCAGCAGTTGTCCTTGACCGGTACCGACCTGGAAGTCGAGCTGGTTGGTCGTGTGCAGCTTGAAGAGCCCGCCGAACCCGGCGAAATCACTGTGCCGGCGCGCAAGCTGATGGACATCTGCAAAAGCCTGCCCAACGATGCGCTGATTGACATCAAGGTCGATGAGCAAAAATTGGTGGTCAAGGCTGGCCGTAGCCGGTTCACTCTGTCGACCTTGCCGGCCAATGACTTCCCAACCGTGGAAGAAGGGCCAGGCTCGCTGACGTGCAGCCTGGAGCAAAGCAAGCTGCGTCGCTTGATCGAGCGCACCAGCTTCGCCATGGCCCAGCAGGACGTGCGCTACTACCTTAACGGCATGTTGCTGGAAGTATCCGAAGGCATCATTCGTGCGGTTGCCACTGACGGTCACCGTCTGGCGATGTGCTCGATGCGTGCCGATATCGGCCAGCCTGATCGTCACCAAGTGATCGTTCCGCGCAAAGGTATCCTTGAGTTGGCGCGTTTGCTCACCGAGCCGGACGGCAATGTCAGCATCGTGTTGGGTCAGCACCATATCCGCGCGACCACTGGTGAGTTCACCTTCACCTCCAAATTGGTTGACGGCAAGTTCCCGGATTACGAGCGTGTGTTGCCTAAAGGTGGCGACAAGCTGGTGATTGGCGATCGCCAGGCCTTGCGTGAAGCGTTCAGCCGTACTGCGATTCTGTCGAACGAAAAGTACCGTGGTATTCGCCTGCAATTGGCCAACGGCCAATTGAAAATCCAGGCCAACAACCCGGAGCAGGAAGAGGCAGAAGAAGAAGTGGGCGTCGACTACAACGGCGGCTCTCTGGAAATCGGCTTTAACGTGAGCTACCTGTTGGACGTGCTGGGCGTCATGACTACCGAACAGGTTCGCCTGATCCTGTCGGACTCCAACAGCAGCGCTCTGGTGCAAGAATCCGATAACGACGACTCGGCTTACGTTGTCATGCCGATGCGCCTGTAATCATGCTCAGCAGAAGCTAGATGTCCCTTAGTCGCGTCTCTGTCACCGCGGTGCGTAATCTGCACCCGGTGACCTTCTCCCCTTCCCCCCGCATCAATATCCTCCATGGCGCCAACGGCAGTGGCAAAACCAGTGTGCTGGAAGCTATCCACTTGTTGGGGCTGGCCCGTTCCTTCCGCAGTGCCCGCCTGTTGCCGGTGATTCAGTACGAACAGTTGGCGTGTACAGTGTTTGGCCAAGTCGAGTTGGCGGAGGGTGGTCAGAGCGCACTGGGGATATCCCGCGATCGCGGCGGGGAGTTTCAGATTCGTATCGACGGGCAAAATGCGCGCAGTGCCGCGCAACTGGCAGAAATCCTGCCGTTGCAGTTGATCAACCCCGACAGCTTCCGCCTGTTGGAAGGTGCACCTAAAATCCGCCGCCAATTTCTCGATTGGGGTGTGTTCCACGTGGAACCCCGCTTCATGGCTACTTGGCAGCGCCTGCAGAAGGCCCTGCGGCAGCGGAACTCATGGCTGCGGCATGGTACACTTGACGCCGCTTCGCAAGCAGCCTGGGACCGAGAGCTGTGCCTGGCCAGCGACGAAATAGATGAATACCGTCGTGCCTATATCAAAGCCTTGAAACCAGTCTTTGAGCAGACCTTGAGCGAGTTGTTGGACCTCGAGGGGCTGACGCTGAGTTACTACCGAGGTTGGGATAAAGACCGTGAGCTCAGTGCTGTGCTTGCGACGTCCCTGCAGCGGGATCAGCAAATCGGACACACCCAGGCCGGCCCCCAACGCGCTGATTTGCGCCTTAGATTAGGTGCACATAATGCTGCGGATATTTTGTCCCGCGGCCAGCAGAAGTTGGTGGTGTGTGCGCTGCGTATTGCGCAAGGGCACTTGGTTAGCCAGGCAAGGCGCGGTCAGTGTATTTATCTGGTGGATGACTTGCCGTCGGAGCTCGACGAGCAGCACCGCCGTTCGCTATGCCGCTTGTTGGAAGACTTACGCTGCCAGGTATTCATTACCTGTGTAGACCACGAATTATTGAGGGAAGGCTGGCAGACGGAAACGCCAGTCGCTTTGTTCCACGTGGAACAAGGCCGTATCACCCAGACCCACGACCATCGGGAGTGAAGGCATGAGCGAAGAAAACACGTACGACTCGACCAGCATTAAAGTGCTGAAAGGTTTGGATGCCGTACGCAAACGTCCCGGTATGTACATTGGCGACACCGATGATGGTAGCGGTCTGCACCACATGGTGTTCGAGGTGGTCGATAACTCCATCGACGAAGCTCTGGCCGGTCACTGCGACGACATCAGCATTATCATCCACCCGGATGAGTCCATTACCGTGCGTGACAACGGTCGTGGCATCCCGGTAGACGTGCACAAAGAAGAAGGCGTTTCGGCGGCAGAGGTCATCATGACCGTGCTCCACGCCGGCGGTAAATTCGACGACAACTCCTATAAAGTATCCGGCGGTTTGCACGGTGTAGGTGTGTCGGTAGTGAACGCTCTGTCCGAAGAGTTGATTCTCACCGTTCGCCGTAGCGGCAAGATCTGGGAACAGACTTACGTCCACGGTGTGCCACAGGAACCGATGAAAATCGTTGGTGACAGTGAAACCACCGGTACCCAGATCCACTTCAAGCCATCGGCTGAGACCTTCAAGAACATCCACTTCAGCTGGGACATCCTGGCCAAGCGGATTCGTGAACTGTCCTTCCTCAACTCCGGTGTTGGCATCGTCCTCAAGGATGAGCGCAGCGGCAAGGAAGAGTTGTTCAAGTACGAAGGCGGCCTGCGTGCGTTTGTTGAATACCTGAACACCAACAAGACTGCGGTCAACCAGGTGTTCCACTTCAACATCCAGCGTGAAGACGGCATCGGCGTGGAAATCGCCCTGCAGTGGAACGACAGCTTCAACGAGAACCTGTTGTGCTTCACCAACAACATTCCCCAGCGCGATGGCGGTACTCACCTGGTGGGTTTCCGTTCTGCGTTGACGCGTAACCTGAACACCTACATTGAAGCCGAAGGTTTGGCGAAGAAGCATAAAGTCGCCACCACCGGTGACGATGCCCGTGAAGGCCTGACGGCTATTATCTCGGTCAAGGTTCCGGATCCGAAGTTCAGCTCCCAGACCAAAGACAAGCTGGTGTCTTCCGAAGTGAAGACCGCGGTTGAACAGGAAATGGGCAAATACTTCTCCGACTTCCTGTTGGAAAACCCCAATGAGGCCAAGCTGGTTGTCGGCAAGATGATCGATGCTGCCCGCGCCCGTGAAGCCGCGCGTAAAGCCCGTGAGATGACCCGTCGTAAAGGCGCGCTGGATATCGCCGGCTTGCCTGGCAAACTGGCTGACTGCCAGGAGAAGGACCCTGCCCTCTCCGAACTGTACCTGGTGGAAGGTGACTCTGCTGGCGGTTCCGCCAAGCAGGGTCGTAACCGTCGCACCCAGGCCATCCTGCCGTTGAAGGGCAAGATCCTCAACGTTGAGAAGGCGCGCTTCGACAAGATGATTTCCTCTCAGGAAGTCGGCACCTTGATCACTGCACTCGGCTGCGGTATTGGCCGTGATGAGTACAACATCGACAAGCTGCGTTACCACAACATCATCATCATGACCGATGCTGACGTCGACGGTTCGCACATCCGTACCCTGCTCCTGACGTTCTTCTTCCGTCAGCTGCCAGAGCTGATCGAGCGTGGCTACATCTACATTGCCCAGCCGCCGTTGTACAAGGTGAAAAAAGGCAAGCAAGAGCAATACATCAAAGACGACGACGCCATGGAAGAATACATGACGCAGTCGGCCCTGGAAGATGCGAGCCTGCACCTGAACGACGAAGCACCGGGCATCTCCGGCGAGGCGCTGGAGCGTCTGGTCAACGACTTCCGTATGGTCATGAAGACGCTCAAGCGTTTGTCGCGCCTGTATCCTCAGGAGCTGACCGAGCACTTCATCTACCTGCCGGCCGTGAGCCTGGAGCAGTTGGGCGATCACGCCGCCATGCAGGATTGGCTGGCCCAGTACGAAGTGCGTCTGCGTACCGTTGAGAAGTCTGGCCTGGTGTACAAAGCCAGCCTGCGCGAAGACCGCGAACGTAACGTGTGGCTGCCGGAGGTCGAACTGATCTCCCACGGTTTGTCCAACTACGTCACCTTCAACCGCGACTTCTTCGGCAGCAACGATTACAAAACGGTCGTTACCCTCGGCGCGCAACTGAGCACCCTGCTGGACGATGGTGCTTACATTCAGCGTGGCGAGCGCAAGAAAGCGGTCAAAGAGTTCAAGGAAGCCCTGGACTGGCTGATGGCTGAAAGCACCAAGCGCCATACCATCCAGCGATACAAAGGTCTTGGCGAGATGAACCCGGATCAGCTGTGGGAAACCACCATGGACCCGGCTCAGCGTCGTATGTTGCGTGTGACCATCGAAGACGCCATTGGCGCGGACCAGATCTTCAACACCCTGATGGGTGATGCGGTCGAGCCTCGTCGTGACTTCATCGAGAGCAACGCCTTGGCGGTGTCTAACCTGGATTTCTGATCAGGTAAACCTGCTTGAACAAAAAGGCCAACGCTTAGCGTTGGCCTTTTTTATTGGGTGATGGTTAAGCGTTTTAAAATGCTCCACGTGGAACATCAAGATTTCAACTTTGCGCCGTTGTCGCCACACTCTCCAAACGATACCCATATCCATAGATCGTCAATAGCTGCCAGCCGCGATCCGCCGTCAGCCCGAGCTTGTTACGCAGACGGTAGATATGGGTATCCAAAGGCCGTGACGAGACCATTTCCTCATGGCTCCAAAACCGCTCATACAGGTACTCGCGAGACAGCGGCCGGGCCAGGTTGGCAAACAGGCAACTGGCCAGGCGGTATTCCCGCTCTGTCAGGTTAATGGGTTTGCCGGCGCGGGTGACGGTCAGTTCGGCATCGTCGAAGGTTAGATCATTAAAGCTCTGTACTTCCTGGGTATCCGACTTCTGCAAGCCGTGACGTCGCAGGACGGCGCTGACGCGTGCTTTGAGCTCGTTGGGGCGAAAGGGTTTGCTGACGTAATCATCTGCGCCGCTGTTCAATGCGGTGACGATATCGCTTTCGGCATCGCGACTGGTGAGCATGATGACCGCGGGGGGCGATTCCATGTGTTCGCGGGTCCAGCGCAACAAGGCAATGCCCGAGATATCCGGCAGTTGCCAGTCCAGGATCAGCAGGTCAAAGGTTTCCCGCCGCAGTTGGCGCAGCAGGTCTTCGCCGCGCTCAAAGAAATGCAGCGACCATGGCTGTTCCGCAGTGCTGGGAATCTGTCGCAGTGTCTGTTCCACCCGTCGCAACTCGGCGGGCTCGTCATCCAGTATTGCGACTCGCATGGGGGTCCTTCCTACAAAAAATACGACTGCTTTAATGAGAGGCGACTGTGCAAAGCCAGCCTCTGAATCTGAACAATTATGGGCGGATTCTACGATCCTTGTATCTCTCGATACGCTGATAAGATCCCGTGATGCTCAAAGCAAAGATACCGGCTCCTGTCTGTGAGGAAAAGGACTCGCTCATACCCTGCCCTGCAACAAGGTGAGGTATGGTTTGTTGCACGGTTCTGGGTAAAGTCCTCAACTGAGACCGAAATAAGCTTCACTTGTTTCAGAACACTGTTGAACGTCACCACATGGAGAGGGAGCGGGCCTATGGCACCTTTACCCGATGACCATCAATGCCTTCGCATACTTTCGGTGGTAGCCCTGTGAAACTATGGCGCAAAGCCGAGAAACGCCAACCCACCCAGGCACAGCTGTTATTCCACGGGTTGGTCCGTGAATGGCTGCTGATCGGTCTGGTGTTACTGCCCTTTACCGTTTACCTGTCCTTGAGCCCGGGCCTGGCACTGAATAACCCTCTCTACGACAGCCTGCGCCGCCTGACACCTTTACCGGTGGATCCACGGATTCTGCTGGTCACCATTGATGCGCCCAGCCTGGAAATACTCGGCCCATGGCCGTGGCCGCGCAGTGTGCATGCAGATCTGATTGAACGCCTTAGCGCCGCCCAGCCGGCAGGCATTCTGTTTGACGTAGTCTTCAGCGAACCTAGCAAGGGGGCCGATGGACGACGGTTGGCTGATGCGGTCTGCAATGCTGGCAATGTACTGCTGCCCATCGTCGGTGATAGCAGCGTAAGTCCCAGCCTGCCAGGAGAGCCGCTGTCACCGTTGCTCAAGTGCGCCAAGGGCGTGGGGCATATCAACGTCGAAGCGGATAGCGACGGCATCGTACGCAGCGTGTATCTGCGTGAAGGCCCGCCGGGAAGCACGCTCCCTCAATTGGCATGGTTGGCGTTTGCGCTGAGTGAGCAAGCACCGGTAATGCCGGGCCTGACCCAGGAGCCCAGCAGCCAGCAGTGGCATCAGGAGCATGAAATCCGCGTGCCTTTCACCTCGGAAGATGACCACTTTCCCAGCGTGTCCTACCTCAGCGTATTACGCGGCGAGGTACCTCCCGAGACGCTTCGCGGCCGGCTGATTCTGATAGGTGCCACGGCGTATGGAATGGCCGATCGTTTTGTGACACCGCTCTCCTCCACCGTCGGCACGACCGCAGGAGTGGAGATCCAGGCCGATATCCTCAATGGTCTGTTGCAGGGACGCAGCATTGTCGACCTGCCCGGATGGCTTGCTGCCCTGTTGGCGACATCCCTGGTGACCTTGCTGCTGGGCCTTCTGCTGTATCGCCCTCGCTACGCTCTGTGGATGACCCTGGGTGGCATGACCGCGGCGCTGGTGGGCTCATGGGCATTGCTGCGCCTTGGGCATTGGTGGTCTCCCGCCGCGTGTTTGATCGGGCTGTTACTCAGCTATCTCATCTGGAACTGGCGGCGCCTGAGCGTCATCCTGGCCTACTTTGGTTGGGAACTGGCGCGGCTGGATAACGAGCCCAAGGTGCTGCCGGAGCGTCGTCGTGCGCCCGCCAGCAAGGGTGATGTGTTGCAGGGGCGGATCTTTGCCCTTGAGCAGGCAGTCAGTCGTACGCGTGATACGCGGCGCTTTATGGCTGACGGGTTGGAGTGCCTGCCGGTGGCTACGCTGATAACCGACCCACAGGGCAATATTCTGTTGGCCAACCGTGTAGCCCGTGATGTGTTTGGTAACGACCTGGTCAATTCAAACCTCATCGAACAACTCGCCGATTTGGGTTATCCCCCGCTGCATAACGGCGTACGCCCTGCCCTGTCAGCACTGGAATTGGTTGAGTTCCGCGATATCCACCAGCGCAGTCTGCGGATGGAGCTTGCGCCCTTGCTTCCGGCCGAAGGTGACTTCGCCCTCGGATGGCTGTTGAGCCTGACGGACCTGAGCAAGGAGCGAGAAGCCCAGCAGCATCGCGAGACCATGCTGCGTTTCCTCTCCCACGACCTACGCGCACCCCATTCGGCGATCCTCGCCCTGCTGGATGTGCATAACGGCGAATCGCCAGTCTTTGCCCAGGTCGAACTACAGGTCCGACGGGCATTGAGCCTTACCGAATCCTTTGTGCAATTGGCCAAGGCCGAGGCTGACGGTTACCAGTTCCAGCCTACCTTGTTCGCCATGCTGGTGATGGACGCCTTTGATCAGGTTGCGGTGATTGCGCAGCTCAAGGGCATCCATCTGGTCAACGACCTGGATGAGGCGGATGAAGCCATGATCCATGCCGATCAATCATTGCTTACCCGTGCGTTGTTCAACGTGCTGGAGAATGCGATCAAATATTCCCCATCCGGCACTACCGTCAGGTTGAGGCACGGCAGTGCACAGGGTTGGTTGGAATGCCGCATCAGCGATCAGGGGCCGGGGATTGCCCCCGAGGATTTACCGGAACTGTTCAGCCAATACCGGCGTTTCGATTCGGCCCAGGGCAGTGATGGTCTTGGACTGGGGCTGACGATGGTTAAGGCCGTGGTGGAACGGCACGGTGGACGCATCGTTTGTGAAAGTGAGCTGGGCAAGGGCTCGACATTCATTCTGTTATTGCCGCAGTTGGAAGACTAAAAACCGACTTTTCTGCTGTGCATAAAAAACCGGTCACAAGGACCGGTTTTATTATGAAGAAAAAACTTATGCACGTTTTTCGAGATTTTATGACCTTCAGAAATATGCAGCTAAATCAGAAGGTTATGAATCAAAAAAGCCAATTCGCCAACAAAGCGTGCACAGGTTATCCACAGATCCTCAAATCGCCGGGGTCTCGACTACCAAGGGCTCAGGAGGCAGAGAACCCATGGCTCGCTGCTGTGCTTCATTCCATGCAGCGGCGCGGTCGTTCAGTGCAGCAATCGCACGCGGCCCCTCGCCTTCTGCGTACATCGGCTCGCCTATAACCACGGTGATGGTGCCAGCGCGTTTGGCCCAGCCGGTCTTCGGCCAGAACTTGCCGGCATTGTGGGCAATGGGCAGCACCGGCAGGTTGGCGTTGACCGCCAATGCCGTACCGCCCCGTGAGAACTTACCTACGGTGCCGTAGGGCACACGCGTACCTTCGGGGAAGATCAGTACCCAGACGCCGTCCTTGAGCAACTCGTCGCCCTTCTTGGCCACGTGCTTGAGCGCCGCCTTGGGGTTGTCACGGTCAATGGCGATCGGGCGCAACATGGCCATGGCCCAGCCAAAGAACGGTACGTACAACAGTTCACGCTTAAGCACCTGGCTCAGGGGCGAGAAGTACGCGGAAAGAAAGAAGGTTTCCCAAGTGCTTTGGTGGTTCGACAAAATCACGCAGGGTTGGTCCGGGACGTTTTCTGCGCCCTTGACCTCAAAACGGATGTTCAGGAACACTTTGCTCAGCCACAACGCGCAACGGCACCAATAAACGTTGATGAAGCGATAGCGCGCCTTGAACGGCAGGAAGGGGGCAATAAAAAAGCTCAGGGTGCACCAGAGAAACGAACTGGTGCCCAGCAGCAGGTAAAAGAAAAAGGTTCTGATGGCCTGCAAGATCGACATGGCGGCATTTACCGTTGCGGGACACGGCCCGCCTGTTAAAAGCGCACTCCCGAACAATCCTTGGTCAGGAAGTCGAGGGCGGCTAGTTGTTAATAAGTTCTGCGGCAACCGCCGCCAGATCGTCAAAAATCAAAGTGCCTACCGGCAGGTTTTTCGCCTGGGTCTTTTCGCCTTTTCCGGTCTTTACCAAAACTGGCTGAGAGTCGACGGCTTTGGCCGCCTCCAGGTCACCGAGGCTGTCCCCGACGAACCATATCCCAGCCAAGGGCACCTTGTAATGTTCTGCAATAGTTTTCAACATGCCAGGCTTGGGCTTGCGGCAATCGCAGCCCTCATCCGGCCCGTGAGGGCAGTAAACCACCAGCCCCACCTCACCTCCCTGTTCGGCCACCAACGTGCGCAAGCGCGCGTGCATGGCGTCCAGGGTGGCGATGTCGTAGTAACCGCGGGCGATGCCGGACTGGTTGGTGGCGATGGCCACCGTCCAGCCGGCTTTGCTCAACTGCGCGATGGCCTCGATCGAGCCGGGCAAGGGGATCCACTCCTGTACCGACTTGATGTAAGCGTCGGAGTCGTAGTTGATCACCCCGTCCCGATCGAGAATCAGCAGTTTCAACATGATCAACCCAATACGGAAATGTCAGCGATATTGATGAACAGGCCACGCAAACGCGCGAGCATGGCGTAACGGTTTTTCCGCACGCCGGCATCGTCGGCATTGATCATCACCGCTTCGAAGAACGCGTCTACCGGCTCACGCAGAGACGCCAGGCGCGCCAACGCTTCAGCGTAGTTACGCTCCGCTATCAGCGGTTTCACAGCGTTCTCGGCCTTGGCGATGGCGGAGTTCAGCGAGAACTCCTTGGCATCGGCAAACAGGCTTGGGTCAACGTCGGCATTGCCGAGGTTGTCGGCCTTGCTCAGCAGGTTCGACACACGCTTGTTCACGGCCGCCAGGGCATCGGCTTCCGGCAGCTTGCGGAACGCTTGTACGGCTTGTACGCGCTGGTCGAAGTCCAGTGCCGAACCCGGTTGCAGGGCACGTACCGACAGGTAGACGGAAACGTCCACGCCTTCGTCTTCGTAACGCGCACGCAGGCGGTCGAACACGAACTCCAGCACTTGCTCGGCCAGGCCGGCTTGCTTGACCTTGGTCCCGAACTGGCCGACCGCGAACACCACGGCCTGGGTCAGGTCGAGATCCAGCTTCTTGTCGATCAGGATCCGCAGCACGCCCAATGCCGCACGGCGCAGGGCATACGGGTCTTTGCTACCGGTGGGCAACATACCGATACCGAAGATACCCACCAGCGTATCGAGCTTGTCGGCGATGGCCACGGCCGCACCCGTCAGGGTGGTCGGCAATTCTGCACCGGCACCGCGTGGCATGTACTGCTCGTTCAGGGCCAGGGCGACGTCGTCCGGCTCGCCGTCGTTGAGGGCGTAGTAGTAACCGGCGACACCTTGCATCTCAGGGAACTCGCCAACCATCTCGGTGGCCAGGTCGCACTTGGACAGCAAGCCGGCACGGGCGGCCCAGGCTGCGTCGCCGCCGATGCGTGGCGCAATGTAGGCCGCCAGCTTGGAAACCCGCACGGCCTTGTCGTAGACACTGCCGAGTTTTTCCTGGAACACCACGTTTTGCAGGCGCAGGTTGAAGTCTTCGAGCTTCTGTTTCTTATCTTGCTTGAAGAAGAACTCGGCATCGGTCAGGCGCGGGCGAACGACTTTCTCGTTACCGGCGATGATCTGCTGCGGGTCCTTGCTTTCGATGTTGGCCACGGTGATAAAGCGCGGGAGCAACTTACCGTCTGCGTCCAGCAGGCAGAAATACTTCTGGTTGTCCTGCATGGTGGTGATCAACGCTTCTTGTGGCACGTCGAGGAAACGCTCTTCGAACGAGCACACCAGCGGCACCGGCCACTCCACCAGAGCGGTCACTTCGTCCAGCAGGCTTGGCGGCACGATGGCGGTGCCTTCCTGCAGGCGGGCCAATTCTTCGGTGCGCTTGCTGATCAGCTCGCGACGCTCATTGGCATCGGCCAATACGTAAGCGGCGCGCAGGTCGTTGAGGTAGTTGGCCGGCGAAGTGATGCGCACGCTTTCGGGATGATGGAAGCGGTGACCACGGGAATCACGACCAGCCTTCTGGGCGAGGATGGTGCAATCGATGACCTGGTCACCGAGCAGCATTACCAGCCATTGGGTCGGACGTACGAACTCTTCCTTGCGCGCACCCCAGCGCATGCGCTTGGGGATAGGCAGGTCGTTCAGGGAGTCTTCAACGATGGTCGGCAGCAGGCTGGCGGTCGGCTTGCCGGTGATGACCTGGCTGAAACGCAGTTTCGGGCCGCTCTGGTCGATCTCGCTCAGCTCTACGCCACATTTCTTGGCAAAGCCAAGGGCGGCTTGTGTCGGGTTGCCTTCGGCATCGAAAGCTGCCTGGCGCGGTGGGCCGTCCAGGTTGATGTTGCGGTCCGGCTGCTGGGTTTCCAGCGCGGTCAGCAGCACAGCCAGGCGGCGCGGCGCGGCGTAGACTTTTTTGGCTTCAAACTTCAGGCCGGCAGTCTGCAGGCCTTTTTCGATACCGGCCAGGAATGCATCGGCCAGGGTATTGAGTGCCTTGGGTGGCAGCTCTTCGGTGCCCAGTTCAACCAGGAAATCTTGAGCACTCATTGTGCAGCCTCCAGCTTAGCCAACACTTCATCACGCAGGTCAGGGGTTGCCATCGGGAAGCCCAGCTTGGCGCGAGCCAGCAAATAGGCTTGGGCGACGGAACGTGCCAGCGTGCGCACACGCAGGATGTATTGCTGGCGCGCAGTTACCGAGATGGCACGGCGGGCGTCCAGCAGGTTGAAGGTATGGGACGCCTTCAACACCATTTCATAGCTTGGCAACGGCAGCGGCTGGTCGAGTTCGATCAGGCGCTTGGCTTCGCTTTCATAGAAGTCGAACAGTTCGAACAGCTTCTCGACGTTGGCGTGTTCGAAGTTGTAGGTGGACTGCTCCACTTCGTTCTGGTGGAACACATCGCCGTAGGTCACTTTGCCGAACGGGCCGTCAGCCCATACCAGGTCGTAGACCGAGTCCACGCCCTGCAGGTACATGGCCAGGCGCTCGAGGCCGTAGGTGATCTCGCCGGTCACCGGGTAGCACTCGATGCCGCCGGCTTGCTGGAAGTAAGTGAACTGCGTCACTTCCATGCCATTGAGCCAGACTTCCCAGCCCAGGCCCCAGGCGCCCAGGGTTGGCGATTCCCAGTTGTCTTCGACAAAACGGATGTCGTGCACCAGTGGGTCGAGGCCGACGTGTTTCAGCGAGCCCAGGTACAGCTCCTGGAAATTATCCGGGTTGGGCTTCAATACCACCTGGAACTGGTAGTAGTGCTGCAGACGGTTCGGGTTTTCGCCGTAGCGGCCGTCAGTCGGGCGACGACTGGGCTGCACATAAGCGGCGTTCCAGGTTTCCGGGCCGATGGCCCGCAGGAATGTAGCGGTGTGGAAAGTGCCGGCGCCTACTTCCATATCGTAGGGCTGAAGTACCACACAACCTTGCTCGGCCCAGTATTGCTGGAGGGCGAGGATCAAGTCTTGGAAGGTACGCACGGCTGGCGTAGGCTGGCTCACGAAATTCACCTGTTACTTGGGCTGCGATTTAAAGAGCGGGAGTATACCCGATTCGGCCCCGCCACCACTCCCTGGAGCCTTATGCCACGCTGCTTTTGGTGTTCTGAAGATCCGCTGTACATGGCTTATCACGATCAAGAGTGGGGAACGCCGCTGCGCGATGCGCAGGGTTTGTTCGAGTTGCTTTTGCTCGAAGGGTTCCAGGCGGGCCTGTCCTGGATCACCGTTTTACGCAAACGCGAGCATTATCGAAAGGTCTTGTTCGGCTTTGATGCGCAGCGTCTGGCGCGGTTAAGCGATGAAGAAATCGAGGCGCTGATGCAGGATCCGGGCATCGTGCGCAATCGCTTGAAGCTCAATGCTACCCGGCGCAACGCCGCGGCCTGGCTGGCGCTGGAAGACCCGGTGGGGTTGCTGTGGTCATTTGTCGGCGGTAAACCCAAGGTCAATCACTTCAAGGATCGCAGCGACGTCCCGGCCATTACACCCGAGGCTGAAGCCATGAGCCGCGCCTTGAAGAAAGCCGGTTTCACCTTCGTCGGGCCCACCATCTGCTACGCCTTCATGCAGGCCTCGGGCATGGTCATGGACCACACTCAGGACTGTGACCGTTACGCGGACTTGGTCAACGCCGGTTAGAATGCCGGTTTTGCGCACCACACACGATCAGGAGTGACCTGTGGAAAAGTTTAAAGGCGCCTTGCTGGTAGGCGCTCTCCGGTTGTTTGCCCTGCTGCCCTGGCGCGCCGTACAAGCCGTCGGCACGGGCATCGGCTGGATCATGTGGAAAACCCCCAACCGCTCCCGCGACACCGTGCGGATCAACCTCTCCAAGTGCTTCCCGGATATGGACCCGGCCGAGCGCGAGCGCCTGGTGGGCCGCAGCCTGATGGACATCGGCAAGTCCCTGACCGAAAGTGCTTGCGCGTGGATCTGGCCAGCCCAGCGCTCCATCGACCTGGTGCGGGAAGTCGAGGGCCTGGAAGTGTTGCACCAAGCCCTGGCCTCGGGCAAAGGCGTGGTGGGTATCACCAGTCACCTGGGCAACTGGGAAGTGCTGAACCACTTCTATTGCAGCCAGTGCAAACCGATCATTTTCTATCGCCCGCCCAAGCTTAAGGCGGTGGACGAACTGCTGCGCAAACAACGCGTGCAATTGGGCAACCGCGTGGCGGCGTCGACCAAGGAAGGCATTCTCAGCGTGATCAAGGAAGTGCGCAAAGGCGGCCAGGTAGGCATTCCTGCCGACCCGGAACCAGCCGAGTCCGCCGGCATCTTCGTACCGTTTTTCGCCACCCAGGCCCTCACCAGCAAATTCGTGCCGAACATGCTCGCGGGCCACAAGGCTGTTGGCGTATTCCTGCACGCGTTGCGCCTGCCGGACGGCTCAGGCTACAAAGTGATCCTGGAAGCGGCGCCGGAAGACATGTACAGCACCGACACCGCCACCTCCTGCGCGGCGATGAGCAAAGTGGTGGAGCGCTATGTGGGCGCCTACCCGAGCCAGTACATGTGGAGCATGAAGCGCTTCAAGAAGCGCCCGCCGGGTGAGGCGCGGTGGTACTGATTCACACCTGACTCAAGACCGATATAGAAACAATGTGGGAGGGGGCTTGCTCCCGATAGCGGTGGTTCAGTCAAATATGCATTGGCTGACACACTGCCATCGGGAGCAAGCCCCCTCCCACATTTAGTCCTGTATCAAGCCTGGCGATCGAGTTTCTTCAGGAACACGGTCATCTCTTTTTCGGCCTGCTTGTCGCCGTGGGCCTGGGCCGCTTCAATGCCTTTTTCCCACGCCTGTCGTGCTGAGGCACTGTCACCCTGCGCCTGGTGCGCCTTGCCCAACAGCTTCCACGCCGCCGAATACTTCGGATCGAACTCGACACACTTGCCCAGATGCTCGGCGGCTTTGGCGTTGTCTTTCAAGTCCAGATAACCCTTGCCCAAGCCGAAGCGCAGCAGCGAATTATCCACACCCTTGGCGAGCATTTTTTCCAGGGATTCGAGCATGTCGGTCACTCCGTTTGATCAGAAAAAGCTCAAGCCCACGTGGAACAGCTTCTCTACATCGCGGATATGTTTTTTATCCACAAGGAACAAAATCACATGGTCTCCAGTGGCGATCACCGTGTCGTCGTGGGCGATGATCACTTCTTCATCGCGGATGATTGCACCAATGGTGGTACCCGGCGGCAGGCCGATATCGCGGATGGCCTTGCCAATCACCTTGCTCGACTTCGAATCACCGTGGGCAATCGCCTCGATGGCTTCCGCCGCACCCCGGCGCAGGGAGTGCACGCTGACAATATCGCCACGCCGCACGTGGGCGAGCAAGGTACCGATGGTCGCCAGTTGGGGGCTGATGGCGATGTCGATATCGCCGCCCTGGATCAGGTCCACATAGGCCGGGTTGTTGATGATGGTCATCACCTTCTTCGCCCCCAGCCGCTTGGCCAGCAACGACGACATGATGTTGGCTTCGTCATCGTTGGTCAGGGCGAGGAAGATATCGGCGTCGGCGATGTTTTCTTCCATCAGCAGGTCGCGGTCCGAGGCGCTGCCTTGCAGTACGACAGTGCTGTCGAGGGTGTCGGACAAATGCCGGCAACGCGTCGGGCTCATCTCGATGATCTTCACCTGGTAGCGGCTTTCGATGGCCTCGGCCAACCGCTCGCCGATCTGCCCGCCGCCCGCGATGACGATGCGTTTGTAGCTCTCGTCGAGCCTGCGCATTTCGCTCATGACCGCACGAATATTCGCCTTGGCGGCGATGAAAAACACTTCGTCGTCGGCCTCGATCACCGTTTCGCCTTGGGGCAGGATCGGCCGGTCACGACGGAAAATCGCGGCCACGCGGGTTTCCACGTTTGGCATGTGCTCACGCAGCTGGCGCAGTTGTTGGCCAACCAACGGCCCGCCGTAGTACGCCTTTACCGCCACCAGTTGCGCCTTGCCCTCGGCGAAGTCGATCACCTGCAAGGCGCCAGGGATTTCGATCAGGCGCTTGATGTAGTGGGTGACCACCTGTTCCGGGCTGATCAATACGTCCACCGGAATAGCGTCATTATCGAACAGGCCGGCGCGAGTCAGGTAGGCCGCTTCGCGCACCCGGGCGATCTTGGTTGGGGTGTGGAATAACGTATGAGCGACCTGGCACGCGACCATGTTGGTCTCGTCGCTGTTGGTCACCGCCACAAGCATGTCGGCATCGTCGGCACCCGCCTGACGCAGCACCGTTGGAAACGACGCCCGGCCTTGTACCGTGCGGATGTCCAGGCGGTCGCCCAGGTTGCGCAGGCGCTCGGCATCGGTGTCGACCACGGTGATGTCGTTGGCTTCGCCGGCCAAGTGTTCGGCCAGCGTGCCTCCGACCTGCCCTGCCCCAAGGATGATGATTTTCATCCGGTCACTCCCTTAAACCCATTCAGCCGCGTGCGGCGGCGATCTTGATCAGTTTGGCGTAGTAGAAGCCATCGTGCCCGCCTTCCTGCGCGAGCAGTTGGCGGCCGTGGGGCTGCTTGATGCCGGCGCTGGTAGCGAGGTCCAGTTCGCGCGCGCCGCTGGTGCGGGCGAGGAAGGCTTGGATGACCTCGGTATTTTCGGTGGGTAGCGTGGAGCAGGTGGCGTACAGCAGGATGCCGCCGACTTCCAGGGTTGGCCACAGGGCGTCAAGCAATTCGCCTTGCAGCACCGCGAGGGCGGCGATGTCGTCGGGCTGGCGGGTCAGCTTGATGTCCGGGTGCCGACGGATCACGCCGGTGGCAGAGCAAGGTGCGTCCAGCAGGATGCGCTGGAATGGCTTGCCGTCCCACCAGGTCGCTGTGTCGCGGCCGTCGGCGGCGATCAGGTCGGCGCTGAGGCCCAGGCGTGCAAGGTTTTCCCGCACGCGCACCAGGCGTTTGGCTTCAAGATCCACAGCCACTACACCGGCCAGGTCTTTTTCAACCTCAAGGATGTGACAGGTCTTGCCGCCTGGCGCGCAGCAGGCGTCGAGTACGCGCTGGCCGGGGGCCAAATCGAGCAGGTCGGCCGCCAATTGCGCGGCCTCGTCCTGCACGCTGATCCAGCCTTCGGCAAAGCCCGGCAGGCTGCGCACATCAGTGGCGGCTTCGAGCACGATGCCGTCGGTGCTGTACACGCACGGGGTGGCGTTGATGGCGGCGTCGGCCAGTAATTGCAGATACGCATCACGACTATGGTGGCGACGGTTGACCCGCAGGATCATCGGCGGGTGCGCGTTGTTGGCCGCGCAGATAGCCTCCCATTGCTCGGGCCAGAAGGCTTTCAGGGATTTTTGCAGCCAGCGCGGGTGGGCGGTGCGCACCACCGGATCATGTTCCAGCTCGGCCAGCAGTGCTTCGCTTTCACGCTGGGCCCGGCGCAGTACGGCATTGAGCAGGGCCTTGGCCCAGGGCTTTTTCAGCTTGTCGGCGCAACCGACGGTTTCACCGATGGCGGCGTGGGCCGGTACGCGGGTGTAGAGCAGTTGATAGAGGCCCACCAGCAACAGCGCCTCGACATCAGCGTCTGCCGCCTTGAACGGTTTTTGCAGCAGCTTGGCTGCCAGTGCCGACAACCTTGGCTGCCAGCGGGCGGTGCCAAAGGCCAGGTCCTGGGTGAAACCGCGATCCCGGTCTTCGACCTTGTCCAATTGCGTGGGCAATGAACTGTTCAGCGAAGCCTTGCCGTTGAGCACGGCAGCGAGAGCCTTGGCGGCGGCCAGACGTGGGTTCATTGAGTGGCCACCCCGAGGATCGTGCCCAAGGCAAATTTCTCACGGCGGCTATTGAACAAATCGCTGAAGTTCAGCGCTTTGCCGCCGGGCAATTGCAGACGTGTCAGGCACAGCGCCTGATCACCGCAAGCGACGAACAGCCCGTCTTTGCTGGCGCCGATAATCTCGCCGGGGGCGCCTTTGCCGTCGGCCAGGGTCGCGTTCAACACCTTCAAGGCTTCGCCGTTCAGGGTGCTATGGCAAATTGGCCATGGGTTGAAGGCACGTACCAGGCGCTCCAGCTCCACGGCCGGGCGGCTCCAGTCGATGCGCGCTTCGTCTTTGTTCAATTTGTGCGCGTAGGTGGCCAGGCTGTCGTCCTGTACCTCGCCTTCCAGGGTGCCTGCTGCGAGGCCGGCGATGGCCTGGATTACGGCAGGTGGGCCCATTTCGGCAAGGCGGTCGTGCAGGCTGCCACCGGTGTCTTGCGCGGTGATCGGGGTGGTGACCTTGAGCAGCATCGGTCCGGTGTCCAGGCCCGCCTCCATGCGCATCACGGTCACGCCGCTTTCGCTGTCGCCCGCCTCCACGGCGCGCTGGATCGGCGCCGCACCACGCCAGCGAGGCAGTAGCGAAGCATGGCTGTTGATGCAACCCAGGCGCGGGATATCCAGCACCGCCTGGGGCAGGATCAAACCGTAGGCCACCACCACCAGCAGGTCCGGTTTCAGCGCGGCCATTTCGGCCTGGGCCTCGGCATTACGCAGGGTCGGCGGTTGCAGCACGGGAATAGTGTGTTCAAGCGCCAGTTGCTTGACCGGGCTCGGCATCAGTTTTTGCCCGCGACCGGCCGGGCGATCCGGCTGGGTGTACACCGCGACGATGTCATAAGGGCTGGCAAGCAGCGCCTTGAGGTGTTCGGCGGCGAATTCAGGGGTGCCGGCAAAAACAATGCGCAATGGCTCGGTCATGGGAGTTCTCGGTTAAAAACAGTCACAAAAGAAAAAGGCTTGCCGCAGCAAGCCTTTGGAAGAAGGGCATCAAGCTTGCTGGCGATGCTTTTTTTCCAGCTTCTTCTTGATCCGGTCCCGCTTGAGCGTGGACAGGTAATCGACAAACAGCTTGCCGTTAAGGTGGTCGCATTCATGTTGGATGCACACTGCCAACAGACCTTCGGCAATCAGCTCAAACGGTTTGCCATCACGGTCCAGGGCCTTGATCTTCACGCGCAACGGGCGTTCGACGTTCTCGTAGAACTCCGGCACCGACAGGCAGCCTTCCTGGTATTCGCCCATCTCATCGGTCAGTGGTTCGAACTCGGGGTTGATGTACACCCGGGGTTCGCTGCGATCTTCCGACAGGTCCATGACCACGACACGCAGATGCACGTTGACCTGGGTAGCGGCGAGGCCAATGCCCGGAGCTTCATACATTGTTTCAAACATGTCATCGACCAACTGACGAACCTTGTCGTCCACTACGGCCACCGGCTTGGCGATCGTGCGCAGGCGCGAGTCGGGAAATTCGAGGATGTTCAAAATAGCCATAAGCGTAATTGCTGCACATGTGAGGTAAAGACCAATCGGCGGTGGGATGGACCCACACGGCCGGTGTGAAACGCTCAGAAGCCACGAGGGCCAAGGCATTTCACGCGAACGCACATAATAAAGGAGATTCACCCCATGAGGAAATCGCTACTCGTCTTGCTGCTGTGGGCCCCCGTCGCCATGGCGTTGATTCCCAAGCCCACTGAACGCCTGGATCACGCGACGCAACAGGCCATCCAGCACTTTTTACTGCATAACCGGATTGTCGATACGCCCCAGGACCTGGACAACGCGCCTTATATCGTCGCAGCGCAAGGCGGTCGCGTGCTGGGGGCCAACGGTGAGCGCGTGCATGCTCGCGGTCAGCTGGACCCGGCCCAGCCAAGCTACGGAATCTTTCGTCGAGGCAAGGTCTACACCGACCCAGGCACCCAGGAGCTACTGGGCATCAATGCCGACGATATCGGCACCGCATGCTTTGTACTCGCCGACGACCTCACCACCCTGGCGGTGCAGCGGGTTACCCAGGAAATCCGTCCAGGTGACCGCTTGCTTGGTGCCCAACGTCCGGTCGCGCTGAACACCCTGGAGTCAGCCAAATCCACGGCTTTCATCGCAGGGCACATCATCGACATCCCCAGGGGCGTCACTCAGATTGGTGTGCTGGACGCCGTGACCCTGAACAAGGGCCGCCGCGACGGATTGATCGAAGGCCAGTTACTGACGGTGATCAAGGCGGGTGCCACGGTGCGAGACGTCCTTACCGGCACGCCAACACAACTCCCGGAAGAACGGGCCGGCACTCTTCTGGTGTTTCGCACCTATGAAAAACTCAGTTACGCCTTGGTGCTCAGTGCTTCACGCGCGCTGGCTGTAAAGGATCGTTTCGAGACCCGTCAACAAGCGCAATAAATAGCCTGCTAAATAAGTTACCAACAGAGTTATCCACAGCTTGTTCCGGTCAAGGATGATCAAATGAATCCGATAAACAGTAGCGAAATTTCTCCGGCAGAGCTGGAAGCCCGACTACGCTTGCACAGGCTGCCAGAACTGGGTCCCAAGCGTTTTCACGTATTGATCCAAGCGTTCGGCTGCGCCTCCAAGGCCCTCAGTGCCCCCGCCAGTGCCTGGCGTTCCCTCGGGTTGCCCGCCATCAGCGCCGATGCCCGGCGTAGCCCGCAAATCCGTGATGGCGCCAGTACGGCATTGGCCTGGTTAGAGCGTCCGGCCCAGCATTTGCTGATGTGGGACCAACCTGAGTACCCGGCCTTGCTCGCTCAGATCGACGACGCACCGCCGCTGTTATTCGTTGCGGGCGACCCGGGCATTCTGGAAAAACCACAGTTGGCCATGGTCGGTAGCCGGCGTGCTTCCCGCCCCGGCATGGACACGGCCGCCGCGTTTTCCCGCAGCCTGGCGAGCGCCGGTTTTGTCATCACCAGTGGTTTGGCGCTGGGCATTGACGGCGCAGCACATCAGGCAGCGCTGGAGGTGGGCGGTCGTACAGTCGGGGTGCTTGGCACCGGGCTGGAAAATTTTTATCCACAGCGCCACCGCAAGCTCGCTGCCGCGATGATTGCCCAAGGCAGCGCGGTGGTTTCTGAGTTTCCGTTGGACGCGGGGCCCCAGGCCGGTAATTTTCCACGGCGCAATCGGATTATCAGCGGGCTCTCGCTGGGGGTTCTGGTGGTGGAAGCCAGCATGGCCAGCGGTTCGCTGATCACCGCACGGCTGGCCGCAGAGCAAGGGCGCGAGGTGTATGCGATCCCGGGCTCCATTCACCATCCCGGTGCCAAGGGTTGCCATCAACTGATCCGTGATGGCGCGGTGCTGGTGGAAACCATCGAACACATCCTTGAGGCGCTGCGCGGTTGGCAGGCGTTATCGCGCCCTGCGCCGGTGCCGATCACCCACCCACTGGTGGCACTGCTGCATGCTGCGCCGCATACCAGTGAAGCCCTGGCGATTGCCAGTGGTCGGCCGTTGTCCCAGGTGCTGGCGACTCTTACGGAGCTGGAGCTGGAAGGCCAGGTCATCTGCGAAAGCGGGCGCTGGCTGGCGCGTTGCCAGGTTTAGGTGCTGCCGGTTTTTGGCGCTGGGTTTTGTAACGAAGATCGGTAAACTGCCCAGAGCTTTAGTCCGGAGATTAAATAATGGTCAACAGGTGGCGTGTGCTGCAAGCCGCACGGGAAATTCGCGCAGGCGCGGTGATTGCCTATCCGACCGAGGCGGTCTGGGGCCTGGGTTGCGACCCGTGGAATGAAGAAGCGGTGGATCGGCTATTGGCGATCAAGAACCGCTCGGTGGACAAGGGCCTGATTCTGGTAGCGGACAACATTCGTCAATTCGACTTCCTGTTCGAAGACTTCCCGGACACCTGGATCGATCGCATGGCCAGCACCTGGCCCGGGCCGAATACCTGGCTGGTGCCCCACCAGGACTTGTTGCCCGAATGGGTCACGGGTATGCATGACACCGTGGCGTTGCGGGTCACTGATCACCCGTTGGTGAGGGATTTGTGCGCTCAGGTCGGGCCGTTGATCTCCACGTCGGCCAACCCTCAGGGGCGCCCGGCGGCACGCACGCGTATTCGCGTGGAGCAGTATTTCCGCGGGCAAGTGGACTTGGTGTTGGGTGGCGCGCTGGGTGGGCGCAAGAACCCAAGCCTGATTCGGGACCTGGTGACAGGTGAGGTCGTGCGCCCCTCCTGAGATCGAGGCACGGCCATCGCGGGCAAGCCCGGCTCCCACATTTGATCAGTCATCGCGGTCAAATGTGGGAGCTGGTTTGCCTGCGATGACGCACTCAAGGCAACAGAATGGTTGAGCCAGTCGTGCGTCGCGCCGACAACTCGGTCTGCGCTTTGGCCGCATCCGCCAGCGGGTAGCGCTGGTTGATATCAATGCGCACCTTGCCGCTCTTGATCATCGAAAACAGATCGTCCGCCATCGCCTGCAAGTTCGCCGGATTGTTGGCGTAGGTCGCCAGCGTCGGGCGGGTCACGTACAGCGAGCCCTTGGCCGACAGAATGCCCAGGTTCACCCCGTCCACCGCGCCCGACGCGTTGCCAAAGCTTACGACCAAACCCCGTGGCGCCACGCTGTCCAGAGAGGTCAGCCAGGTGTCCTTGCCGACGCCGTCGTACACCACCGGCACCTTTTTACCGTCAGTCAATTCCAGCACACGTTGTGCGACATTCTCCTTGCTGTAGTCGATGGTTTCCCAGGCGCCGAGGGATTTGGCCAGGGCGGCCTTTTCCGGCGAACTCACGGTGCCGATCAGCTTCACGCCCAGGGCCTTGGCCCATTGGCAGGCCAGGGAGCCGACGCCACCGGCAGCGGCGTGGAACAGGATGGTTTCGCCGCCTTTCAATTCGTAGGTCTGGCGCAGCAGATATTGCACGGTCAGGCCCTTGAGCATGGCCCCGGCGGCCTGCTCGAAACTGATGTCATCCGGCAGGTGCACCAGGTTGGCGGCGGGCAACACATGCAACTCGCTGTAGGCACCCAGCGGGCCGCTGCCGTAGGCCACGCGGTCGCCGACTTTGAACTGGGTGACTTCACTGCCCACGGCATCGACGACACCAGCGCCTTCAGCGCCCAGGCCGGATGGCAGCGCGGGCGGTGCGTAGAGGCCACTGCGAAAATAGGTGTCGATGAAGTTCAGACCGATGGCCTCGTTACGCACCCGCACCTGTTGTGGGCCAGGCTCCGCTGGCGTGTAGTCCACATACTCAAGTACTTCGGGGCCGCCGTGGGCGCTGAACTGGATACGTTTGGCCATCTGCACTTTTCCTTGGGTTCGAATCTGCGTAGCCCCCTATCGGACTCCTAAGCTTGATCTTCGTCAACTGCCGCGCACCTAAGTGCAGTGGCATGTGGGCGCAGTGGTATCCTGTGCGCCCATTTGCCGCCGACGCCCGATGGCCTCGCGTAGCTTTGCCCGATTCAAGGTGATGCCATGACTACCCGCACCGAGGCCGTTAAAGCCTACCTGCTTGACCTGCAAGATCGCATTTGCAACGCCCTGGAAACCTTCGAGACGGATACTCGCTTTATCGAAGACGCCTGGACCCGGCCTGCCGGTGGTGGCGGTCGCACCCGTGTGATCGAGAACGGTTCGGTGATCGAAAAAGGCGGCGTTAACTTTTCCCACGTGTTTGGCAGCGGTTTGCCACCGTCCGCCAGTGCCCATCGGCCTGAGCTGGCTGGTCGGGGGTTTGAAGCCTTGGGCGTGTCACTGGTGATTCATCCGCATAATCCCCATGTGCCGACATCCCACGCCAATGTGCGCTTTTTCATCGCTGAAAAAGAAGGCGAAGAGCCGGTGTGGTGGTTCGGTGGCGGCTTTGACTTGACCCCGTATTACGGCAACGAAGAAGACTGCGTCCACTGGCACCGTGTGGCCGAGCAAGCTTGTGCGCCCTTTGGCCCGGACGTGTACGCACGCTATAAAGCCTGGTGCGACGCCTATTTCCACATCAAGCATCGCAATGAACCTCGCGGTATCGGTGGCCTGTTCTTCGATGACTTGAACGAATGGGGCTTCGACACCTGTTTCGCCTTTATCCGTGCCATCGGCGATGCCTATATCGATGCCTACCTGCCGATTGTGCAACGTCGCAAGGCCATGGCGTATACCGAGCAGCAGCGTCAGTTCCAGGAGTTCCGCCGGGGCCGCTACGTCGAATTCAACCTGGTCTATGACCGTGGCACCCTGTTCGGTTTGCAGTCGGGCGGGCGTACAGAGTCGATCCTGATGTCGCTGCCGCCCCAGGTCCGTTGGAGCTACGACTGGAAGGCCGAGGCCGGTAGCGAAGAGGCGCGCCTCACCGATTATTTCCTGCAAGACCGCGACTGGCTCGGCGTCGTTGCAGCCAAGGCGGCGGTGTGATGGACCGTTATGTCGTGTTCGGCAACCCCATCGGCCACAGTAAATCGCCGCTGATCCACCGTATGTTCGCCGAGCAGACCGGCGAACAACTGGACTACAGCACGTTGCTCGCGCCGTTGGAGGATTTCACCCTCTGCGCCCGTGAGTTTTTTCGCCAGGGCCGTGGCGCCAACGTGACCGTGCCGTTCAAGGAAGACGCCTATCGTTTGGCCGATACCTTGACCGAACGCGCCCAGCGCGCTGGAGCTGTGAACACCCTGAGCAAACTGGCGGACGGTACGTTGTTGGGAGACAACACCGACGGCGCCGGCCTGGTGCGCGACCTGACGGTCAACGCCGGGCTGAACCTGCAAGGCAAACGCATCCTGTTGTTGGGAGCCGGTGGCGCGGTGCGCGGTGCACTTGAGCCGTTGCTGGCACAGCAACCCTCTTCGTTGATCATTGCCAACCGCACCGTGGAAAAGGCCGAGCTGCTGGCTGAGCTGTTCGACGACCTGGGCCCGGTGTCTGCCAGTGGTTTCGACTGGCTACGTGAGCCGGTTGACGTGATCATCAATGCCACGTCCGCCAGCCTGTCAGGCGATGTACCGCCGATTGCCGGCAGCCTGATCGAGCCGGGCAAGACGTTCTGCTACGACATGATGTACGCCAAGGAACCTACCGCGTTCTGCCGCTGGGCTGCGGAACACGGCGCTGTGGTGGCGATGGATGGTTTGGGGATGCTGGTGGAGCAGGCAGCGGAAGCCTTCTTCCTGTGGCGTGGTGTGCGCCCTGATTCAGCGCCGGTGTTAGCCGAACTACGCCGTCAATTGGCCTGATCGTGTTCAATCTTGGAAATGGAGGGGGCAACTCTTGGCCCCTTCCAGTTTTCTTAACTCTTCGATTACTTGCGGCCTGGCCCCACGCAAGGTCAGGCTACGCCCCAACCGCGCCAACCGTCGCGCCTCCTGATGCAGCATCTCCACCCCGGAGTAGTCGATAAAATTGATCTGCTGCGCTTCGATCACCACCCGCGTGCCCTGCAGACTTTGCAGGCGTACTTGCAGGTAATGGCTGGCGCCAAAAAAGATCGAGCCACCCACGCGTAATACATCCTCGTCCCCATCGCGCCATTGCTGAACCCGTGGTTGCGAAGTGCGCTTGAGGTAGAAAAACAGCGATGCCAACACCCCGGCATAAATCGCCGTTTGTAGCTCCAGCAGCAAGGTGGCGACACACGTCAGGCCCATCACCACGAATTCGGCGCGGCTGACACGAAACAAAGCACGAATCCCTCGATGATCCACCAAACCCCAGCAAATCAGCAGGATGCTGGCGGCCATGCTGGGGATGGGAATATGCGCGATCAACGTCGCGCCGAACAACGCAAATAACGCCACCCACAGCGCCGAAAACACCCCAGCCAGGGGCGAACAAGCACCCGCCTCGTAACTGAGGCCCGAACGGGTGAACGAACCCGCTGACAGGTAGCCGGAGAAAAATCCGCCAACGATGTTGGATAAACCCTGGGCGCGCACTTCCTGGTTGGCGTCGAGTAATTGTTGCGAGCGAGCCGACAGTGAGCGCGCAATCGACAGGCTGGTCACCAACCCCAGCATCCCCACCGCCACCGCGCTGGGCAACAGGCGCAGTACCAGGTCCAGGTCCATCGGCAATGGACTGAACGGCGGCAACTGGCCGATAAACGAACTGACCAGCGCCACATGCCCGAACATCGTCGGCCACAGCCATGCCGTCAGGCTACCCAGGACTAAAGCGATCAACAGCGTCGGCCAGCGTGGCACCAGAGACTTGAGCAGCGCGCCCACCAGCAAAGTGCCGAGCCCGAGGATCAGGGACGCACGATCCCACTCACCGCCATGGTCGACCAGCGCCAGCAGGCTGTTGAGGGCGGTGGCCTGGCTCGGCAAGTCCAGCCCCAGCAGGTTCGGCAACTGCCCCAGGGCAATCACCACCGCGGCGCCCAGGGTGAAACCCAGCACCACCGAATGGGAGACAAAATTCACCAGCGCGCCAAAGCGCAGAAGGCCGAGCAACCACTGGAACACCCCGGCGAGGAAGGTCAGCAACAGGATGAGGGTGATGTAGTCCTGGGAACCTGGCACGGCCAATGGGCTGATACTGGCGTAAAGCACGATGGAAATCGCCGCCGTGGGCCCACAGATCAGGTGCCAGGAAGAGCCCCACAGGCAAGCGATCAAGACCGGGATGATCGCCGCGTAGAGCCCGTATTCCGGTGGCAGGCCGGCGATCAGTGCGTAGGCAATCGACTGTGGCAGGGCCAGTACGGCGCCACTGAGGCCGACGATCGCATCCCGGCCGACGCTGGCGCGGGTTTGGCGCGGGAGCCAGCTGAGGAAGGGGAAGAGTGTGTGGCGGTTGGGCCGGGGCATCGCAGGCTCGGGTAGAAGGTTTGGCTTAGAGTATCAGTACACACCGGCTCCCTGTGGGAGGGGGCTTGCTCCCGATAGCGGTGTTTCAGCCAATACATTCATAGCTGATAGGCCGTCATCGGGGGCAAGCCCCCTCCCACATTTGGATCCAGGCGCATCTTAGAGTTGGGCTTTGACCGCGGGCAACGCATCCTGGCCATCCAGGGTTTTCACGCCGTCGAGCCACTTGTCCAGCACCGCGGGGTTGGCCTTGATCCACGCTTTGGCCGCCTCGGCATTGCTGACCTTGTTGTTGGCCACCTGCGCCATGATGCCGTTCTCCATCTCCTGGGTGAAACTCAGGTTGGTCAGCAGTTTGGCGACATTCGGGCAGGCTTGGGCGTAACCCTTGCGGGTCAAGGTATACACGCTACCGGTGGCGCCAAAATACTGCTCGCCGCCCTTGAGGTAATGCATCTTCAACTGCACGTTCATCGGGTGCGGCGTCCAGCCGAGGAAGGTGACGAAGCGCTGTTTCTTCACCGCTCGCGACACCTCGGCGAGCATCGCCTGCTCGCTGGATTCGATCAGCTTCCACTGGCCCAGGTCGAAGTCATTCTTTTTGATGATCTCCTGCAACGAGATATTTGCCGGCGCGCCGGAGCCGATGCCGTAGATCTTCTTGTCGAACTTGTCGGCAAACTTGTTCAGGTCGGCAAAGTCACGTACGCCGGCGTCCCATACGTAGTCCGGCACCGCGAGGGTGAACTCGGTGCCGTCGAGGTTCTTCGCCAGTTGCACCACATCGCCGTTGGCCACGAACTTGTCATAAAAACCTTGTTGCGCCGGCATCCAGTTGCCGAGAAACACATCCACCTGACCGTCCTTGAGCCCGCCAAAAGTGATCGGCACCGCCAGGGTATCGACCTTGGCTTTGTAGCCCATCCCCGTCAGCAAAAAACCGGTAATGGCATTGGTGGCGGCAATGTCGCTCCAGCCTGGATCGGCCATCTTTACCGTTTCACAGCGAGCGTCTGCGTACACGTTGGCGCTGCCCAGCGCCAATATGCTCAGTACCACGGTCAACTTTTGCATGGCCTTCCCTCTGTCTGTTTATTGGTTTTGGCAGGGTTGTGGATAACGTGCCTTGCGCTCCAGGTCGTCGAGGTCGATATGGTTGCGCATGTACTGCTGACTGGCATCCACCTGTGGCTGGTGGTCCCAGCTCTTGAGCGTGCCTTGAGTCAGTGCCTCAAACACCAGACGGCGCCGACGCTGGCTGGCAAGCACTTGCTGATGGATCGCCGGGATGTCCCATTTGGCCCGCGCTTCACACAAAAAGGCCTCGAACAGCGAGCGATGTTCTGCTGACAGGCTGAGGTTTTCCCGCTCGTGCGGGTCGTTGCGCACATCAAACAGTAGGCAAGGGTCGTCCTCGCTGTAGATAAATTTGTAGGCGCCCCGGCGAATCATCATCAATGGGCTGATGGTGCCTTCGGCCATGTATTCGCCAAACACTTCGTCATGCCCGCCCTGCCCTTGCAGGTGCGGGACCAGAGAGCGACCGTCCAGCGGCAAGTGTGGGTCCAGCTCGCCGCCGGCCAGCTCCACCAGGGTCGGCAGCAGGTCGGCGGTGGACACGGCCTGAGTGACCCGCCCAGCCGCAAATTGGCCCGGCGCGCTGATCAGCAGCGGCACGCGGGCGGCCATTTCAAACCAGTGCATTTTGTACCAGAGGCCACGCTCGCCGAGCATGTCACCGTGGTCGCCGGAGAAGATGATCAGGGTGTCGTCAGCCAGGCCGGTGTCTTCCAGGGTTTGCAGGAGTTTGCCGACATTGCTGTCGATGTAACTGCACGCACCGAAGTAGGCGCGACGGGCATCGCGGATCTTGTCCACAGGCAGCGGTTTATCCCACAAGTCATAGACCTTGAGCAGACGCTGGGAGTGTGGGTCCAGCTCTGCTTGCGCCGGCGTTGCAGGCAAAGGGATGTCGGCGTCGTCGTACAGGTCCCAGAACGGCTTGGGAATAGTGTAAGGGTCGTGGGGATGGGTCATCGATACGGTCAGGCAGAAGGGCCGATCACCGTCCTCGCGGATATGATCGAACAGGTATTGCTGCGCCTTGAACACCACCTCCTCGTCGAAGTCCAGCTGGTTGGTGCGCACGCACGGGCCCGCTTGCAGCACCGAAGACATGTTGTGGTACCAGGTGGGGCGTACGTCGGGCTCATCCCAATTCACCGCCCAGCCATAATCCGCGGGGTAGATATCGCTGGTCAGGCGTTCTTCATAGCCGTGCAACTGGTCGGGGCCACAGAAATGCATCTTGCCCGACAACGCGGTGCGGTAGCCGAGGCGACGCAGGTAGTGGGCATAGGTCGGCACATCGGCGGGGAAATCGGCAGCGTTGTCGTAGGCGCCGATCTTGCTCGGCAACTGGCCGCTGACCAGAGTGAAGCGCGAAGGCGCACACAACGGACTGTTGCAATAGGCGGCCTCGAATACCACGCCTTGGGCGGCGAGGCGGCTGAGGTTGGGCAGCTTGATCGAGGAAGGCCCGTAGAACGGCAGCATGGGAGCGGCCATTTGATCGGCCATGATGAAAAGAATGTTCTTGCGCTTCATGGTTTCTCGGCATTCCATAGTAAGTGTTTATGCCAATGAGAATGCGGCCCATGGAAATCAGGGTAAAGCCCATGACAAGCAATGCCTAGGATAACGACAGCTTATGTATGAAGCGCTGGGTAACCTCTCTCTCGATCTGCTGCGAGCCTTCGAAGCGGCGGCGCGCCACCGCAGTTTTACCGCCGCGGCGATGGAGCTTGGCACCACCCAGCCGGCGGTCAGCCAGCAGATCAAGCGTCTTGAAGAACAACTGGCAATCCGCCTGTTTGACCGCATCTATCGCGGTATCGAACTGACCGACGCCGGCGTGCTGTTGTTCGAGCACGTACAGGGCGCCCTGCAAAGCATCAATCAAGGGCTCAGCACCATCACCCAACAGGACCAGCACGAAGTACTGCAAGTGGCTACCGACTTTGCCTTCGCCGCCTATTGGCTGATGCCGCGCCTGCATCGCTTTCACCAGGCCAACCCGCAGGTGGATGTGAGCCTGGTTACCAGTGAGCGCAACCACGCCAGCCTGCGCAGCGATATCGATGTGGCGGTGCTGTTCGGCGATGGCCGTTTCAAGCAGGGCGACAGCCTGTGGTTGTTCAATGAGGAAGTGTTCCCGGTATGCAGCCCGCAGTGGCTCAAGGCTCAGGCCGCGCCGATGACGGTGCAATCCTTGCCTGAGTACCCGTTGCTGCACCTGCGTCAGGAAAACAACAGCCAATGGTTCGACTGGAGCGGGGTGTTCCGCCAATTGGGTATATCCGCTGCGCCAACTCCCGGGCAATTGCGCTTCGACAACTACACCTTGCTGATTCAGGCTGCGATTGCCGGCCAGGGCGTTGCCATCGGCTGGCGCCATTTGGTGGATAACCTGCTGGAACAGAACTGGCTGTGCCGACCGATCAGCCCCACGGTGACCTCGCGTTTCGGTTATTACGTGGTGCAACCCCAGCGCAAACGCCGCGGGCAGTTGGTTGAGCGTTTTGTCCAATGGCTGATGGCGGAACAGGCCAGCAGTGCGCAGTCGTTGACCGGGCTGGCCCTGCCTTCGATTGCGGTCTAGGATCGGCACATCGTGGATCCGGAGTCCGTCATGCAACGTATCAAGGGCTATCACGCCCATATCTACTTCGACGCCAGCACCATCGACCAGGCGCGCACGCTGTGTGAGGACGCCGCCAGGCTGTTCCCGTTGCGCATGGGCCGTGTGCATGAGCGGCCGGTGGGCCCGCATCCGGATTGGAGCTGCCAGCTGGCATTCGAGCCGGAATACATCGGCGTGGTGTTGCCGTGGCTGGCGCTGCACCGCGATGGCCTGGTGGTCTTCCTGCATCCTGAAACCGGCGATGACCTGAAGGACCACACCGACTACGCGATCTGGATGGGTGCGATGCGCGAGCTAAATCTGTCGGTTTTTTAACTTTCCTTATCAGATAACGCCTTGCCTTTCCCTAAGTAAAAACAGGGAACGGTGTAGGATTAATCTTGCTTCGTCTCATTATGTGGGATCGATATTTATATATTGAGATATTCCGGCGCGTAGGTTTATATTCGCCCATCTGCTTTTTTCAGCACCCACTCATTTCAGGTGAAGCGATGCAGGCGCAATTGATCGCGCTCGATTGGGGGACCAGCTCCCTTCGTGCTTACAAACTCGGCTCGGCGGGCGTTGTGCTGGAACAGCGCGCGCAAGCCTGGGGCATCATGCATTTGCCCTGCGAGCCACGGGACATCAACGGTATTCATTGCACTGACGGCTTCGAGTTGGCATTCGATAGCGCCTGCGGCGATTGGCTCGACGCCCAGCCTGAATTGCCAGTGATTGCCTGCGGTATGGTTGGCAGCGCGCAGGGTTGGAGCGAGGCGGCTTATTGCGCCACGCCTGTGGATGTCGCCAGCCTGGGCTTGGCGTTGCACCGCGTGCGCAGCCTGCGTGGGGTGGATGTGCATATTGTGCCGGGGGTGATTGAGCAAGCGGGTTTACCCAATGTGATGCGCGGCGAAGAAACCCAGGTACTCGGCGTGCTGCAGGGGCTTGGGGCCCAAGTGCTGATCGGGTTGCCCGGCAGCCACTCCAAATGGGTCGAGGTGAGTGAAGGCCGCATTACGCATTTCGACACCTTCATGACCGGCGAACTGTTCGCGGTATTGAGCAAGCACAGCATCCTGGGCCGCACTCAGCAGCCGAGCGAACAATTCCAGGCCGAGGCCTTTGATCGTGGCGTGCACGTGGCGCTTTCAAAGGATGGCAGGCGTGGCGTGCTGTCGACCTTGTTCAGTGCCCGTACCCTGGGCCTGACGGCTGAGCTTGCACCCAACCAGCAGCCCGACTACCTGTCCGGCCTGTTGATCGGCCACGAACTCGCCGGTTTGCCAGACAGCGCCAAAACCAAGCCGATCATCCTGGTTGGCGCCGCCCCACTCTGCGCCCGCTATCAACGCGCTCTGGCCCTTTGCGGCTTCGCCCACGTCAGCCTGGCGCAGGAAGCCACCGAGCGCGGCCTGTGGCAATTGGCCGTGGCGGCTGGGCTCACTCAACCTGTAACGGAGGCCTGACATGCTCAAGCAAGCACTCGCGCAAAACGGTTTGATCGCAATCCTGCGTGGCATACGCCCGGACGAAGCCCAGGCCATCGGCCAGGTGTTGTACGACGCGGGTTTTCGTGTGATCGAAGTCCCGCTCAATTCGCCGGAGCCGTACACCAGCATTCGCACCCTGCGCGACAGCCTGCCCGCCGATTGCCTGATCGGCGCCGGCACGGTGTTGACGCCTGAACAGGTCGAGCAGGTGAAGGCGGCTGGTGGCCAAGTGATTGTCATGCCCCATAGCGATGCCAAAGTACTGCGCGCCGCCAAGGCCGCAGGCCTGTACTTGTCGCCTGGCGTGGCGACGCCAACCGAGGCGTTTGCCGCACTGGCCGAAGGCGCCGACGTATTGAAGCTGTTCCCGGCCGAGCAGATCGGTCCTTCGGTGATCAAGGCGTGGCTGGCGGTATTGCCGGCGGGCACGCTGCTGCTGCCGGTAGGCGGTGTTACGCCGGACAACATGCAGGTGTTTATCGACGCCGGCGCGAAAGGGTTCGGGTTGGGCTCCGGCTTGTTCAAGCCGGGAATGACAGTGGATCAGGTCGCGAGCCGTGCCCAGGCTTATGTCGCCGCCTGGAAAGCCCTGAGCTGATAGCAAGTTCCGCGCCCGCAGGCGCTGCATCCATAAGAGAGACAAGAGATGAAAATCACCAAATTGACGACCTTTATCGTCCCGCCGCGCTGGTGCTTCCTCAAGGTCGAAACCGACCAGGGCGTGACTGGCTGGGGTGAGCCCGTGGTCGAAGGCCGCGCTCACACAGTGGCCGCCGCCGTCGAAGAACTGTCCGACTACCTGATCGGCAAAGACCCACGCAATATCGAAGATATCTGGACGGTGCTCTATCGCGGCGGGTTCTATCGCGGCGGTGCCGTGCACATGAGCGCCCTCGCCGGTATCGACCAGGCGTTGTGGGACATCAAGGGCAAGGCGCTGGGCGTCTCGGTCAGCGATCTGCTGGGCGGCCAGGTGCGTGACAAGATTCGCGTGTACTCGTGGATCGGTGGCGACCGCCCCGCCGACACTGCCCGTGCAGCCAAAGAGGCCGTGGCTCGTGGCTTCACTGCGGTGAAAATGAACGGCACCGAAGAACTGCAGTTCCTCGACAGCTTCGACAAAGTCGACCTGGCACTGGCCAATGTCGCTGCCGTGCGCGATGCGGTGGGCCCTAACGTCGGTATCGGCGTCGACTTCCATGGCCGCGTGCACAAGCCCATGGCCAAGGTGCTGATGAAAGAGCTTGATCCTTACAAACTGATGTTCATTGAAGAACCGGTGCTCAGCGAAAACTACGAAGCATTGAAAGAACTGGCGCCGCTGACCAGTACGCCGATTGCCCTGGGCGAGCGCCTGTTTTCGCGTTGGGATTTCAAGCGTGTGCTCAGCGAAGGCTACGTCGACATCATCCAGCCGGACGCCTCCCACGCAGGCGGGATTACCGAAACCCGCAAGATCGCCAACATGGCCGAAGCCTACGACGTGGCCCTGGCCCTGCACTGTCCGCTGGGCCCGATTGCCCTGGCAGCGTGCCTGCAGCTGGATGCGGCTTGCTACAACGCATTTATCCAGGAGCAAAGCCTGGGTATCCACTATAACGAAAGCAACGACCTGCTCGACTACGTGCGCGACCCGGGCGTGTTCGACTATGACCAGGGCTTTGTGAAGATCCCCAACGGCCCGGGCCTGGGCATCGAGATCAACGAGGAATACGTGATTGAGCGCGCGGCTATCGGCCATCGCTGGCGCAATCCGATCTGGCGCCACGCCGACGGCAGTTTTGCCGAGTGGTGATTTTTATCTGAAGGAATGCGCTCCCACATTGACCGCGTTCCTTCAGCACGTTTTGTCCTCAACAAACATAAAAAGAGGCACCCCATGCACCCTGAATCCCACACCGGGCAGGCTTCTTTAGTCACGCCTAGCCGAAAGCGCTTCTTCATCATGGTGCTGCTGTTCATCACCGTGGTGATCAACTACCTGGACCGCAGCAACCTGTCGATTGCCGCGCCTGCGCTGACCAGCGAGCTGGGTATCGACCCGGTGCAGGTCGGGCTTATTTTTTCCGCTTTCGGCTGGACTTACGCGGCCATGCAAATCCCCGGCGGCTGGCTGGTAGACCGGGTGCCGCCGCGCATTCTCTACACAGCCGCCCTGCTGCTGTGGTCGATTGCCACCGTGATGCTCGGTTTCGCCGCCAGCTTTATCGCGTTGTTCGTGTTGCGCATGGCCGTTGGCGCGTTGGAGGCGCCGGCCTATCCCATCAACAGCCGTGTGGTCACCACCTGGTTTCCCGAGCGCGAGCGCGCCACGGCTATCGGCGTCTACACCTCCGGGCAATTTGTCGGCCTGGCGTTCCTCACGCCGGTACTGGCTTGGCTGCAACACCAGTACGGCTGGCACATGGTGTTTGTCGTTACCGGTGGCGTCGGCATCCTGTGGGCCGCGATCTGGTACGCGGTGTATCGCGAGCCCAAAGATTTCAAAGGCGCCAATGAGGCTGAAATCCAGTTGATCCGTGACGGTGGTGGGCTGGTGGACATGCAGGCGCAAACGGCCAAGGCACCCTTCAGTTGGGTCGACCTCGGTATCGTGCTGAGCAAGCGCAAACTCTGGGGCATCTACCTGGGGCAGTTCTGCCTGAACTCTACGCTATGGTTCTTCCTGACCTGGTTCCCGACGTACCTGGTGAAATATCGCGGCATGGACTTTATCCAGTCAGGTTTGTTGGCGTCGTTGCCGTTCCTGGCCGCTTTTGTGGGCGTGCTGTGTTCGGGGGTGTTTTCCGATTGGTTGATCCGTCGTGGTGCCTCGGTAGGCTTTGCCCGCAAGTTGCCGATCATCAGTGGTCTGCTGATTTCCACGGCGATCATCGGTGCCAACTACGTGGACTCCACGGCGTGGGTCATCGCGTTTCTGGCGGTGGCATTTTTCGGCAATGGCCTGGCGTCGATCACCTGGTCGCTGGTTTCGACCTTGGCGCCTGCGCGGTTGCTGGGGCTGACCGGAGGCGTGTTCAACTTCATCGGTAACCTGTCGGCAATCGCTACGCCCATCGTGATTGGCTTTCTGGCCAGTGGTTCGTCGTTTGCGCCGGCGATTACTTACATCGCGGTGCTGGCGTTGCTGGGAGCATTTTCCTACATATTGCTTGTAGGTAAAGTCGAGCGGATCGAGCTGTAAAAAAGGGCGACCTTGGAGTCGCCCTTCTTTCGCGATTACGGCACCGACATTTCGTTATGGAAAATGTTGTGTGGGTCCCAGCGCTTTTTGGTACGCCGCAGGCGGCTTTCGATGATCAGGTCGGGAAAGAAGATCTTGTACCACTGTGGGTTTTTGCCATTGGCCGGATTGCCACCGATGTAGGTCATATCGAGGTCGGGGTAATTGATGTAACAACCTTCAAACTCGTCGTTGACCGGTACGCCCTGATCATCGGCGAACGCGTTGAAGTACAACCCTCGGATCCAGTCGGCATGGGCTTGATCCGAGGCGGCGCTATCGCCGCGCCAGTAACATTGCGGTTGCCACTTGAGGTATGACGAGCGCTGAGCGGCTGACGACTCCCTGCGCACTGGCTCGCTGGCGGCATTGATCTGGCCACCGAAAGACTGAATCTGAATGAGGCTTTGTGTCAGGTGGTTATCAGGGTCTGGCCAGGTCAATGTGGTCCAGATGGCGTCCAGCACTTGAGGGCTGAAAGGGCCCTTCTGGTAGGCCGATTTATAGCGCCCACGCTGGTTGTCCCCCGAACCGTTCAATGTCTGTTGGCACACCAGCCAGTCCAAGCGTTGAGAGGCTGCTCGGGCGGATGACACTGAGTCGATGGTGCGCCCGTTGGTAGTGCTGCGCGGCAGATGGATGACGTGAAATGGGACCAGGGACTCTGTAGCGGGCAGGCCAATGGCTGTGAGCATCTTGTCGACGAAGTCATCGAAGGGCGCCCGTTCGTTCAGTTCGCCATCCTTGTCCACATAGTGAATACCCAGGGTCACATTGCCTGTGTGCTGGTGGCGCATCTCCAGCTTGGTCGCCAGGCCCCAAGTGTCCGTGTTGCTTTGATTGCTGGCGAACCATGATTGATAGGCCACCAGCAGGTTATCGAGTGCAGGTTTGGTCAGTACGGACCAGTCCCATTCCAACACCAGCCACAGTACCTCTTTCGGTGCCGGTGGCAGGTCTTTGAAGTAATAGCTGGTGATGATGCCGAACTGTCCGCCACCGGCACCGCAACACGCGGCGAACAGGTCCAGTTCGTCCTGATTGGTGCTGTCGCGAGAAACGTGGCGCGGTTCGAGGCCTTTGCCAAGGCTGTCGGGCACCAGGATATCCACACCGCTGAGCCAGTCACATACCAGTCCATATTTGCGCGACAGCAGCCCATAGCCGCCTCCGCAAATATGTCCGCCAAGGCCCACTGAATAACACGAGCCACCGGGCAGGGTTTTGTTGGCAAGCTTGTATAACGCGACATAGGCATCCCAGTTTTGTCCGCCGGCTTCCAGGCGAAAGCTATAGCGTTCAGCAGCGCTGGGGTCCAGCTCGGAGCCGATTTGCCCGCTGGCGTCGTAGACCACCTGGTTCAACGCACTGATATCCAGAATCGACAGTACCTCAAGTGGACTGTCGGGCATCTTGTTGGCGACAAAGCCTTCGTAGCAATGACCACCACTGCGTACGGTGATGCGCCCCTCGGGAAGGGCCAATGCCTGCGCGGCGGCGTCAATGATGTCTTGTGGGTTGCGGCAGAGGTAGATCAGGTTGGCGCCATTTTGCGAAGACTGACCCTGCACATTGCCCAACGGCCAGCGCAGGTTGAAGCCCTTTTGCAAGGTTGAGTGACGGGAGTCTGAAGAGGTAATGAGATCAAAGGCCATGATGTACTCCTGAGAGCCAGGGATGACTTCTGATGCAACTAACTTAACGACCGGGAAGCAAGAAATGCGGGGGGGCTTGCGAGGGTGGTTAGACGGCAATAGGCATGGAAGTGCGTTGGGGTGACGTGGTGTCACCCCTCAGCGTAGCGCAAAGTATCAAAACGCAGGTGCTTACTTGCGTGCGTTGCGCACACCTGCCGACAGCGCCGCGCAATGACTCAGCACGCCATCGATCGCTTGCTGGTCGCTGCCGGCATTGGCGATGTGATCGATCAGTGCCGAACCCACCACCACACCGTCGGCCAGGCGCGCAATGGCCGCAGCTTGTTCCGGTGTACGAATACCGAAACCGATGCTGATCGGCAGGTCGGTGTGGCGACGCAGACGCGTGACCGCTTCTTCGACGTGTTCCAGCGTGGCGGCGCCGGCACCGGTCACGCCTGCTACCGACACGTAATACACAAACCCGGAACTGCCGTTGAGCACCGTCGGCAGGCGCACGTCATCGGTGGTCGGCGTGGTCAGGCGGATGAAGTCGATGCCCGCGGCCTGAGCCGGGTCGCACAACTCGCCGTTGTGCTCAGGTGGCATGTCGACCACGATCAGGCCGTCGACGCCGGCTGCCTTCGCATCGGCGATAAACTGCGGCACACCGTATTTGTGAATGGGGTTGAAGTAGCCCATCAACACCAGGGGGGTGTCGCTGTCGTCGGTGCGGAACTCGCGGACCATTTGCAGGGTTTTCGCCAGGTTTTGCTTGGCGTCCAGCGCACGGATATTAGCCAGTTGAATCGCCGGGCCGTCTGCCATCGGATCGGTGAAGGGCATGCCCAGCTCGATCACGTCGGCGCCGGCGGCCGGCAAGCCCTTGAGGATCGCCAGCGAGGCGTCATAACCCGGGTCGCCAGCGGTGACGAAGGTCACCAGGGCGGCGCGGTTTTGTTCCTTGAGTTGCGCAAAGCGGGTTTGCAGGCGGCTCATTTAGTGTTTCTCCTGCTTGGACTGTTCCATGTGATGCATCACGGTCTGCATATCTTTGTCGCCACGGCCCGAGAGATTGACCACCATCAGATGATCCTTGGGCAGGGTGGGTGCGCGCTTGAACACTTCAGCCAGGGCGTGGGCGCTTTCCAGCGCAGGAATTATCCCTTCCAGGCGGCAGCATTTGTGGAATGCATCCAGGGCTTCGTCATCAGTTACCGAGGTGTACTGGACGCGGCCGATGTCATGCAACCAGGCGTGCTCAGGGCCGATGCCGGGGTAGTCGAGGCCGGCGGAAATCGAATGGGCGTCGATGATCTGGCCGTCGTCGTCCTGCAGCAGGAAGGTGCGGTTGCCGTGCAGCACGCCGGGTACGCCGCCGTTGAGGCTGGCGGCGTGCTTGCCGGTTTCGATGCCATGGCCCGCTGCTTCGACGCCGATGATTTCGACGCTGGTGTCATCCAGGAACGGGTGGAATAAGCCCATGGCGTTGGAGCCACCGCCGATGCACGCCACCAGGCTGTCCGGCAGGCGGCCTTCCTGGGCTTGCAGTTGGGTGCGGGTTTCCTTGCCGATCACGGCCTGAAAGTCGCGCACCATGGCCGGGTAAGGATGCGGGCCGGCCACGGTGCCGATCAGGTAGAAGGTGCTGTCGACGTTGGTCACCCAGTCACGCAGGGCTTCGTTCATGGCGTCTTTGAGGGTGCCGGTGCCGGCGACCACCGGGATCACTTCGGCACCCAGCAGCTTCATGCGAAACACGTTGGCCTGCTGGCGCTCGATATCGGTGGTGCCCATGTAGATCACGCATTGCAGGCCGAAGCGTGCGGCAACCGTAGCGGTGGCTACGCCGTGCATACCGGCACCGGTCTCGGCGATGATGCGTTTCTTGCCCATGCGCCGTGCCAGCAGGATCTGGCCGATGCAGTTGTTGATCTTGTGCGCGCCGGTGTGGTTCAGCTCTTCGCGCTTGAGATAGATCTTGGCGCCGCCACAGAACTCCGTCAGGCGTTCGGCGAAGTACAGCGGGCTTGGGCGTCCGACGTAATCGCGCTGGAAGTAGGCCAATTCTTCATTGAACGCTGGATCCACTTTGGCCGCTTCGTATTCACGGGCCAGGTCGAGGATCAACGGCATCAGCGTTTCAGCCACGTAGCGGCCGCCGAACGCACCAAACAGGCCGTTGGCGTCAGGGCCGTTGCGTAGATCGGTCTGGGACTGGGTCATGGGGCGCTCCAGGAATGAATGTGTGTTGAGAGGCAATGACGGCCACTCTACCCCTGACGCTTTGGCCTGAAAACCGATAAGATCGCCGTAACCTGTCAGGAAAACTCACAGATGAGCCGCGACCTTCCACCCCTCAATGCCTTGCGTGCTTTTGAAGCCACCGCCCGCTTCAGTAGCGTCAGCCAAGCCGCTGAGCAACTGCACGTGACCCACGGTGCGGTCAGCCGGCAGTTGAAAGTCCTGGAAGAACATTTGGGTGTGAGCCTGTTCGTCAAGGATGGACGTGGCCTTAAACTCACAGATGCAGGCGTTCGGCTTCGGGATGCCAGCGTGGAGGCTTTCGAGCGGTTGCGGGACGCGTGCGCCGAACTTACCCAAAGCAGCGCCGACGCACCCTTTGTGCTCGGCTGTTCGGGTAGCTTGCTGGCGCGCTGGTTTATCCCCCGGCTGGGGCGCTTGAATGCCGACTTGCCCGATTTGCGCCTGCACCTGTCGGCGGGCGAAGGCGATCTGGACCCCCGGCGGCCTGGCCTGGACGCCTTACTGGTATTCGCCGAGCCGCCGTGGCCGGCCGATATGCAAGTGTATGAGCTGGCCAGCGAGCGAATCGGCCCGGTGTTGAGCCCTCGTTTCGCAGGTTTTGAACAGTTGCGTCAGGCTCCAGCAACGGCATTGCTAAGCGAAGCGTTGTTGCACACCACCTCACGACCCCAAGCCTGGCCCAGCTGGGCGCGGCAACACGGCATCGAGCCCGGCGCGTTGAAACTCGGCCAGGGGTTTGAGCACTTGTATTATTTGCTGGAAGCGGCAGTAGCAGGATTGGGAGTGGCGATTGCGCCAGAACCACTGGTGGCAGAGGACCTGCGAGCGGGTCGCCTGGTGGCGCCGTGGGGCTTCAGCGAAACCCCGGCGCACCTGGCGTTGTGGCTACCCAAGCGCGCCGCAGACGGGCGCGCCGGGCAGTTGGCGCAATGGCTCAAGGCTGAGCTGTTGCGTCAACCGGTGTAACCGGTCAATCAGTCACCGCGCTTGCACAGCAGGTAGGCTGCCAGCAAGCCCAGTGCACCTACGGCAACGCCGGCGGTCGTCCATGGGTGCTCTTGTGCGTAGTCACGGGTGGCAGCACTGGTTTCACGAATTTTGACTTTGCTTTCTTCATAGGCGTCGCTGATCAGGTGGCGAGAGTGCTTGAGGGCGTTCTCGGCATTGCTTTTCAGGGCCTTCAGCGTTTTGCGCGACTCATCGGACGCGTCGTCCTTGAGGCTCTCCAAAGATTTGAGCAGGCTCGAAATCTCGGCTTCCATGCTTTCCAGCGACGCTTTGCGTAAAGAAGTGTTGGCCATGTGGACATCTCCTGAAGTGATTGAGTGGCGTGTGTAGATACCGACTGCGCCGGTTTCAGAAAGTGCAGTAATTCTGAACTTTCACCTCCCAGCGGTCGCCAGAAGCAGTAAGCACATTCGCTGCTAGTCTTGATTGACGACCTATAGGAGAAACGCCATGAGTGATCATCACACCTACAAGAAAGTCGAACTGGTGGGCTCTTCCACCACCAGCATCGAAGACGCAATCAACAATGCTCTGGCTGAAGCCAACAAAAGCATCAAGCACCTGGAGTGGTTCGAGGTGACTGAAACCCGTGGTCACATCAAGGATGGCAAGGCCGCGCACTTCCAGGTCACGCTGAAAGTGGGGTTCCGAATTGCGAGTAGTTAATCCGCTCAGTTGAACTTTGCCCGCTGGCCGATTGCCATAACCTGCGCTACAACGAATGCGTGCCGATGCGATGAGCGTTGGCACGCTCTTTTTGATCAGCGCAAGGAAAGTAACGGATGAAGAAGTTTCTGTTGGCGGTGGGTTTGTTGAGCATTGCGGGTACGGCGATGGCAGCCAAGGACTGTGAGGAGCTGAAAAGCGAGATCGCAGCGAAAATCGATGCCAAGGGCGTACCGCATTACTCTTTGGAAATCGTAGATAAAGGTGCCGCAGCGGGTGGTGACGTCGTAGGGACGTGCGGCGGCGACACCAAGGAAATTGTCTACAAGCGCGGTTGATTCCGTGCTCCAGACATAAAAACCGACGCAAGTGCGTCGGTTTTTTTCGCTTGGATTTCAGTCCTTCATCACCTGTGCCAGCAGCTCGTAGGAATGAATCCGGTCGGCGTGCTCATAAAGGTCACTGGTAAAAATCAGCTCATCGGCGCCGGTCTGCTCGATCAACACCTCCAGCTTGGCGCGAATCTTCGCCGGGCTACCCACCATGGCCAGGCCAAGGAAGCTACCCACCGCGTCTTTTTCATGGGGCAGCCACAAGCCGTCCATGGTTTTTACCGGTGGGCGCTGCACCAGGCTCTGGCCGCGCATCAGCGCGAGGATGCGTTGGTACACCGAGGTGGCCAGGTAATCGGCCTGTTCGTCGGTATCGGCTGCCACCAGTGGAATGCCGAGCATCACGTAGGGCTTGTCCAGTACCGCCGAAGGCTTGAAGTGATTGCGGTACACACGAATCGCCTCATGCATCAGGCGCGGTGCGAAGTGGGAGGCGAAGGCGTAGGGCAAGCCACGCTCACCGGCCAATTGCGCGCTGAACAGGCTCGAACCCAACAGCCACACTGGCACATTGGTGCCCGTGCCCGGTACGGCGATCACCCGTTGGTCGGGCGTGCGCGGGCCCAGGTAGGCCATGAGTTCGGCTACGTCTTCGGGGAAGTCATCGGCACTGCCGGAACGTTCACGGCGCAGGGCGCGAGCGGTCATCTGGTCAGAACCGGGCGCGCGGCCCAGGCCCAGGTCGATACGGCCGGGGTAGAGGCTTTCCAGAGTTCCGAACTGTTCGGCAATCACCAAGGGCGCGTGGTTAGGCAGCATGACGCCGCCAGAACCGACACGAATGGTCGAGGTGCCGCCAGCCAGATAGCCGAGCAATACTGAAGTGGCAGAACTGGCGATGCCGTCCATATTGTGGTGCTCAGCCACCCAGAAGCGGTTGTAGCCGAACTTTTCCACGTGTTGGGCCAAGTCCAGGGAATTGCGCAGCGATTGCGCCGGGCTGCCATTGGCACGCACGGGCACCAGGTCGAGGGTCGAAAACTTTACGTCGGACAGCGATTTCATCAGCCTGCTTCTCCAATAGGGCGTACAGGCTTTTTTAAACGAGCTAAAACCTGCCGCTGCATGTGCATACTCTATGCAATGAGGGCATATACCCGAGATTCAATAGGTGGCTCCGAAATTTCCTACTGTATTGCTAGGTTTCTCCGACAAGGTGAACTTTGCCCACGGGTCTATCCTCAGAACCCTTACTGACGCAAAACCACCGTTCGAGGAGAAAGCTATGAGTATCGTTAAAAAGGCATCCGCGCATTGGGAAGGTGATCTGAAGACAGGCCTGGGTTCCATATCCACTGAAACCGGCGTGCTGCGCGAAGCGCCCTACGGCTTCAAGGCCCGTTTCGAAGGCGGCAAGGGCACCAACCCTGAAGAGCTTATCGGCGCAGCTCACGCCGGCTGTTTCTCCATGGCGTTTTCCATGATTCTCGGCGATGCCGGGCTCAAGGCTGACAGCATTGATACCCAGGCCGAAGTGACCCTGGACCAGGTCGAGGGCGGATTCGCGATCACTGCCGTGCACCTGATCCTTAAAGCCAAGATCCCGGGCGCGAGCCAGGCGCAGTTCGATGAACTGAGCAAAAAGGCCAAGGAAGGGTGCCCGGTGTCCAAAGTGCTGAATGCAACCATCACCTTGGATGCCACGCTGGTCAACTGACACAGCAGTACTCTTGTGTGGGAGCGGGCTTGCTCGCGAATGCGGTGGATCAGCCGATATCTCGGGGACTGACACTCCGTATTCGCGAGCAAGCCCGCTCCCACATTTTCAGTTGTGCGTTAAATCAGAACTCGTGTTTGTAAAATGTGGTCGAATAGCCCATGCAGCCTAGGCGCACACTCGTGCGCAGCGCATTCAGGGAGCTACACACATGAAACGTTTTGCCTTGGCAATCATCTGCGGTGTATTGGCCACTTCGGCCGTGGCCGCGCCAAAAGATTGTGAAGAGCTCAGGAAAGAAATCGAAGTGAAGATCCAGGCCAAGGCGATTCCGTCCTACACCCTGGAAATCATCACTGCCGAAGAAGCCGAGAACCATGACAGCGCCATGATCGTCGGTTCGTGCGAAAACGGTACCAAGCGCATCATCTATCAGAAAAACAATGACTGACTCAGATGCAGTTGACGCTGCGTTCTTCGGCCAGCAACTGGCGCGCTGAGTCATACAGCCGGATGTTGGGCGTGAACGCGAGCGAGCGACCTTCGAGCACATAGCGTTGGCCGGCCTGGAAATGGTCGTACTGCAGGGTCATGAAACAGGTGCGATACATCATCTGGCTAAGGCCCCCCAAACCGCCGCCGGCGGGCACTTCAAAGTCAAAGCGCACCATCAGCTCGTGAGGGCCGGGAGGCATTTGGAAGAAGCGCCCGTCGTTGAGGTTTTTCCCGTCCAGGCGCTGAGCCATGACCAATTTGGAGCCCGGCGTCGGCGTGGTGAAATCCACCCAGGCCTGTTGCGGGTCGACAGGCGGGATGGGGGCCGAAGTGCAAGCGCTGAGCAGGAGGGCGGCAACGGGCAATGGAAACTGACGCATGGCAGGTACTCAACGCGAGAAGAGCCTTGAGTATAAACATGCCGCGCCATGGAAAAATCCCGTTCAAGCGCGATAGTCTGGCGAATAAATCACCCAGGAGCAGTCGGTGCATGATCAGGTGTTTTCTTCCAGGGTTGATGGTTGTGCTACTCAGCGGTTGTTCCAGCGTCAGTTATTACAGTCAGTTGGCGAGCGGTCAGTGGCAGTTATTGCGGGCCCGGGAGCCGGTTGCCGAAGTTATCGCCGACCAGACTCGCCCTCAACTATTGCGCGAGCATCTCGTGCAATCGCAAAAAGCTCGCACCTTTGCCAGTGAGCACTTGCATCTGCCTGATAATCAAAGCTACCGGTTATACGCCGATATCGGCCGGCCCTATGTGGTCTGGAATGTCTTCGCCACGCAGGAATTTTCTCTGGCTCCTGAAAACCACTGCTTTCCCATCGCCGGTTGCGTTGCCTATCGCGGCTACTACAACCAAGGCGCGGCGCGTGGCGAGGCGGCGCTGTTGCGGCAACAAGGCATGGACGTGTCGATCGGTGGCGTCGAAGCCTATTCCACCCTGGGGTGGTTCAACGACCCGATCATGAGTTCGATGATGAGTTGGGGTGATGAGCGCCTCGCGACTCTGATCTTCCACGAACTGGCCCACCAGCGTTTCTACGTGAAGGATGACACCGAGTTCAACGAGTCATTCGCCACGTTCGTCGAGCAGGAAGGCACCCGTCAGTGGCGGGCGGCACGGGGCCTGGCGCCTGTCAGCGATGCGGCGTTGAAGCAACGTGATCAATTCATCCGGCTGATTCTCGATACCCGCAAACGCCTGGAGGCGTTGTATGCGCAGCCGTTGGCGGCGCAGGTGATGCGGCAGGCCAAGGCCGCGCAGTTCGAGCGCTTGCGCACTGAATACCGGCAGATGCGTGATAGCCAATGGGGTGGCGAAAAGCCCTATGACGCTTGGATCAACCAGCCGATGAACAATGCGCGACTGTTGCCATTCGGGCTGTATGACCGGTGGGTGCCGGCGTTTGCGGCGTTGTTTGCGCAGGAGGGTGGGGATTGGGTGAGGTTTTATAAGGCGGTGGAGAGGTTGGGCGGGTTGACGGTGGCGCAGCGTAAAGCAGCGTTGAGGCAGTTGGAAGGGGTTGGCCGTTAGGGCCTCATCGGGGGCAAGCCCCCTCCCACATTTTGATATGTGAACACATTCAAGTGTGGGAGCGGGCTTGCTCGCGAAAGCGGTTTCAAGAGCGCTGCAAAAATGCCTGGTGCATCTGTGCCAACGTCTCGAAGTGCCAGGTCGGCGCTTCGGCACTCAACTCTTCAAAACTGCCGAACCCATACCCTACCGCCGCCGAATCCAACCCATTGCTGCGTGCGCCGATCAGGTCATGCTTGCGATCACCGATCATCAAGGTTGTGGCCGGGTCCAGCCCTTCCTCACGGATCAAGTGGGCGATCAACTCGACCTTGTTGGTACGCGTGCCGTCCAGTTCGCTGCCGTAAATCACCTTGAAGTGCTTGGCAAAGTCGAAATGCCGCGCAATCTCGCGGGCAAATTCCCATGGCTTGGAGGTGGCCACGTACAGTTGGCGCCCTTGGCTGTTGAGTTCCTCCAGCAATGGCATCACGCCGTCGAACACGCGGTTTTCATACAGCCCGGTGACCTTGAAGCGCTCGCGGTAGAAATTCACCGCTTCCCAGGCCTTGGCCTCGTCGAAACCGTAGAACTGCATGAACGCTTGCAGCAGAGGCGGGCCGATGAAGTGTTCAAGCTTGGTCAGGTCAGGTTCGTCGATGCCCAATTTGCCAAGGGCGTACTGGATCGAACGGGTGATGCCCTCACGCGGATCGGTGAGCGTGCCGTCCAGGTCGAAGAGGACCGTTGGGTGGTTGAGGGTCATTGATCGAATCCTTCTGCCAGGTGCAGGTCCTTGAGCTTCACGTAGTTCGCAGCGCTGTAGGTGAAAAAGGCGCGCTCCTTGTCAGTCAGCGCGCGGACCTGTTTAACCGGGCTGCCCACATACAAAAAACCACTGTCGAGTTTCTTGCCGGGTGGCACCAGGCTGCCGGCGCCGATGATCACGTCGTCCTCGACCACTGCGCCGTCCATCACGATGCTGCTCATGCCAATCAAGACGCGGTTGCCCACCGTGCAACCATGCAGCATGACCTTGTGGGCGATGGTCACGTCGTCGCCGATCAGCAGCGGGAAACCATCAGGATTGAACGGCCCTGCATGGGTAATGTGCAACACGCAGCCGTCCTGCACACTGGTGCGTGCGCCGATGCGGATGCGGTGCATGTCGCCGCGAATCACGGTCAGCGGCCAAACCGAGCTGTCGGGGCCGATTTCGACATCGCCGATCACCACCGCCGAAATATCGACAAAAGCCCCGGCGCCCAGGGTTGGCGTGTGGTTCTGATAGGTGCGAAGGGTCACGATAGCCTCTCTCTCTTCTGCTGATAGCTGCGGTGGGTGTTGATTGTAATTAAGATGGCCCCATCTTTGTTCTTACATGTTTCTTCAGCCAAGGTGCCAACCGTGAGCGCGAACAACCCTCTTTTGCAGTCCTACGACCTGCCGCCGTTCTCGGCGATCCGTGCCGAGCACGTCCAGCCGGCCATCGAACAGATCCTCGCCGACAACCGTGTGGCTATCGCAGACATCCTGCAAAGCCAGGGCAAAAATCCGACATGGGCCGGTCTGGTCCTGGCCATGGATGAACTGAACGACCGCCTTGGCGCTGCCTGGAGCCCGGTCAGCCACCTCAATGCAGTGTGCAACAGCGCCGAGTTGCGTGAAGCCTACGAGGCTTGCCTGCCCGCCTTGAGTGCCTACTCCACCGAGATGGGCCAGAACCGTGAACTGTTCCAGGCTTTCGACGCCTTGGCCAACAGCCCCGAGGCCGCCGGTTTCGACGTGGCGCAAAAAACCATTCTGGAACACTCCCTGCGCGATTTCCGCCTGTCGGGTATCGACCTGCCGCCGGAGCAGCAAAAGCGCTACGCCGAAGTGCAAAGCAAGCTTTCCGAGCTGGGCAGCAAATTCTCCAACCAGTTGCTGGACGCTACCCAGGCCTGGACCAAGCACGTCACCGATGAAGCCACCCTCGCCGGCCTGACCGACTCGGCCAAGGCGCAAATGGCTGCCGCCGCCCAGGCCAAGGGCCTCGACGGCTGGCTGATCACCCTGGAATTCCCCAGCTATTACGCCGTGATGACCTATGCCCAGGACCGCGCCCTGCGTGAAGAGGTCTACGCGGCCTACTGCACCCGTGCGTCGGACCAGGGCCCGAATGCCGGTCAGAACGATAACGGCCCGGTGATGGAACAGATTCTCGACCTGCGTCAGGAACTGGCCCAATTGTTGGGTTACGCGTCCTTCGCCGAGCTGAGCCTGGCGACCAAGATGGCCGACTCCAGCGACCAGGTGCTGAGCTTCCTGCGGGACCTGGCCAAACGCAGCAAGCCGTTCGCCACACAGGATCTGCAACAGCTCAAGGCTTACGCCGCCGAACAAGGCTGCGCCGACCTGCAAAGCTGGGACAGCGGTTTCTATGGCGAAAAATTGCGTGAGCAGCGCTACAGCGTGTCCCAGGAAGCCCTGCGTGCTTACTTCCCGATCGACAAGGTGCTGGGCGGCCTGTTTGCCATTGTGCAACGCCTGTACGGCATCGAGATTGCCGAACAGAAGGGCTTCGACACCTGGCACCCGGACGTTCGCCTGTTTGAAATCAAAGAAAATGGCGAGCACGTCGGGCGCTTCTTCTTCGACCTGTATGCCCGCGCCAACAAGCGTGGCGGTGCCTGGATGGACGGTGCCCGCGATCGTCGTCGCACGGTCGACGGCGTGCTGCAAAGCCCGGTCGCCAACCTGGTGTGCAACTTCACGCCAGCCGACAGCGGCAAGCCTGCGCTGCTGACCCACGATGAAGTCACCACCCTGTTCCACGAATTCGGCCACGGCCTGCATCACCTGCTGACTCGCGTCGAGCACGCCGGTGTATCCGGGATCAACGGCGTGGCGTGGGATGCGGTGGAATTGCCGAGCCAATTCATGGAGAACTGGTGCTGGGAGCCCGAGGGCCTGGCGCTGATCTCCGGCCACTATGAAACCGGCGAGCCCCTGCCCCAGGATCTGCTGGAAAAAATGCTCGCGGCGAAGAATTTCCAGTCCGGCCTGATGATGGTGCGTCAGCTGGAGTTCTCGTTGTTCGACTTTGAGCTGCACGCCACTCATGGCGATGGCCGCAGCGTGGCGCAGGTGCTTGAAGGTGTACGTGATGAAGTCTCGGTGATGCGTCCGCCGGCCTACAACCGCTTCCCCAACAGCTTCGCGCACATCTTCGCCGGTGGTTATGCGGCGGGTTACTACAGCTACAAATGGGCCGAAGTGCTTTCGGCCGATGCCTTCTCCAAGTTCGAAGAAGACGGTGTGCTCAATGCCCAGACCGGGCGTGCGTTTCGCGAAGCGATCCTGGCGCGTGGCGGTTCCCAGGCGCCGATGGTGCTGTTCGTCGACTTCCGCGGACGGGCGCCGTCGATTGACGCACTCTTGCGCCACAGCGGCCTGAGTGAGGACGCGGCAGCATGAGTGAAGCGCCTGTGATTACCAAAAAGCAATTTATCGCCGGGGCGGTCTGCCCGGCGTGCAGTGAGCCGGACAAGTTGAAAATGTGGACCGAAGACAGCGTGCCGCACCGCGAATGCGTGGCCTGCGGGTATACCGATACGTTGAATGATCAGGGGCTTTCGGTGCCCAAGGAGTTGGGCACGCGGGTCAATACATCGGCATTGAAAGCGCCGGCGGATCCAAAAGTGCAGGCGGTGCAGTTCTTCCCCAATCCCAAGCTCAAAAAAGACTAAACCGGACTCACTGTAGGAGCGAGCTTGCTCGCGAAAAACGTTAACGATAACGCGGTTTCCCTAAGTAAACGCGGTGTCATTCAGTTATTCGCAAGTAAGCTCACGCCTACAATTTTTTCTCTTCCTGGCCCGTTGTGGTGATCCAGTCTTTCATTGAGCACAACGCGAACGCGCTGGTGCTGCAATCGCCATTCGCCAAAGCTGTACGCAACTTGTCGACATCGGCTTTCATCATGTAGCGAACCCCGTCCTTGAAGCCATTGCTGCTGCCGAAGCCGCCCAAGGTCATCTCGTTCAGCGCGTCCTCCTTGCTCCATCCCTGAACCACCACCCGATACATCGCTGCCATCAGGCCAGTCCGGTCGGCGCCGTGCTTGCAGTGCATCAACACCGGGCCATCTGCTTCTGCTGTCTGAATCGCTCTGATCGCCGCCAACACGTCGGAATCGTCGACATGGTTGGTGCGATAGCTCAACTGCACCTGTTTGATATCAGATGATTTAAGCCACTGCGCATCAGATTCCGGCAAAAAGTTGATGACGGTAGCGATCTTGAGTTCTTCCAAAATGGGCAGTGCATCACCGTCTGGCAATGCGCTGCGATAGAGCGTGGGCGTCATTTGATGCAGGTTGTACTGGTCACCCACTGGTTGGGCCCATTCCGGCGAGCGGATCGAGATCGCGTCATCGGCCTGGGCTTGAAGCGTGTTGAACAGGGCCATGACCGCCAAGCCGAGGATAGGCAGTAATCGTGTGTTGAACATGGACAGTGTGACCGAATAAGGAAGTGGCTGATGGGCCGTAGATTCGCTTAGGGGCGGTCAATGTCGCGTGAGGTCTTCGTCAAAGAATTGTGATTCATCCGATCTGATCCGGTGTTTTTCTCGCTGAATCGACTCTTCTCAATTCTTAGCCTGCTATCATTTGTAACTATTGTTTGCCAATGTGTTCTATGTTTTTGGATCCCATTGCTTGGCAAGCCTTCACGCTGCTCCCAGAAGCGGCGGATAAACCCGTGACCACATGATGAGGTGTATCCATGTCTGATCAAGATCAAGACAACCCCCGGCGTGACTTTCTACGCAAATCCTTGACCTTGATCCCGGTGGTCACGGTTGCCAGCACCGGCCTGGGTGGTTCGATGCTGATGGCCACGCCGGAGCCTGCCCAAGCGGCGCCGGCCAAACCTGCGACGAGCGATAAAGCCTATGAGCCGAGCTATTTTACGGCCGAGGAATGGGCGTTCATCAACGCCGCCGTCGAGCGCTTGATTCCGGCTGATGCCCAAGGCCCTGGCGCACTGGAAGCTGGCGCGCCGGAATATATCGACCGCCAGATGAACACCCCTTACGCCAGCGGCGCCCTGTGGTTCATGCAAGGTCCCTTCAACGCCGATGCGCCGCCGGAAATGGGCTGGCAGAGCAAATTGGTACCCAAGGAAATCTATCGCCTGGGTATCGCCGCAACGGACGCTTGGTCGAAAGCGTTCAACGGCAAGGCTTTTGCTGCGCAAGACAGCGCTACCCGAGACGATATGCTACGCCGTCTGGAGGCCGGCGGCAGCGAAGTTGCCGCGCACTTCGACGCCGTGCCGCCAAAGATGTTCTTTAACCTGTTGCTGCAAAACACCAAGGAAGGTTTCTTCTGCGACCCGATCCATGGCGGCAATAAAGGCATGGTCGGCTGGACCATGATCGGCTTCCCCGGCGCCCGCGCCGACTTCATGGATTGGGTGGAACGCAACGAGCAATACCCCTTCCCGGCTGTTTCCATTCGCGGCGAGAGGGCATAAACGTGGCGACCATCATGAAGAAAGTGGATGCGGTGATTGTAGGCTTTGGCTGGACCGGCGCGATCATGGCCAAGGAGCTGACGGAAGCAGGCCTCAACGTGGTAGCGCTGGAGCGCGGCCCGATGCAGGACACTTATCCGGACGGCAACTATCCCCAAGTCATCGACGAATTGACCTACAGCGTGCGTAAGAAGCTGTTCCAGGACATTTCCAAAGAGACAGTAACCATTCGCCATAGTGTGAATGATGTGGCCTTGCCCAACCGTCAACTCGGTGCGTTCCTGCCGGGTAATGGCGTGGGCGGCGCGGGGCTGCACTGGTCGGGCGTGCATTTTCGTGTCGATCCGATCGAGTTGCGTATGCGCAGCCATTACGAGGAACGTTACGGGAAGAACTTCATTCCCAAGGACATGACCATCCAGGATTTCGGCGTCAGCTATGAAGAGCTGGAGCCGTTTTTCGACTATGCGGAAAAAGTCTTCGGTACCTCCGGGCAGGCCTGGACGGTCAAAGGTCAGTTGGTAGGCGAAGGCCGTGGGGGCAACCCTTACGCGCCGGATCGTTCCAACCCGTTCCCGTTGGAGGCGCAGAAGAATACGGTCTCCGCACAACTGTTTCAGAAAGCAGCTACGGAGGTGGGTTACAAGCCTTACAACCTGCCGTCGGCCAATACGTCGGGGCCATACACCAACCCCTACGGCGCGCAGATGGGACCGTGCAATTTCTGCGGCTTTTGCAGTGGCTACGTGTGCTACATGTATTCCAAGGCGTCGCCGAACGTGAACATCCTGCCGGCCCTGCGCCAGGTGCCCAACTTCGAGTTGCGGCCCAATTCCCACGTACTCAAGGTCAACCTCGACAGCACCAAGAAAAAAGCCACTGGCGTGACCTATATCGATGCCCAGGGCCGCGAATGCGAACAGCCGGCAGACCTGGTGATTCTGGGCGCGTTCCAGTTCCATAACGTGCGCCTGATGTTGCTGTCGGGCATCGGCAAACCCTACGACCCGATTACCAATGAGGGCGTGGTAGGCCGCAACTTCGCTTACCAGAACATGGGCACCATCAAGGCGTTCTTTGATAAGGACACCCACACCAACAACTTCATTGGCGCGGGCGGCAATGGCGTGGCCATCGACGACTTCAACGCCGACAACTTCGACCACGGCCCCCACGGCTTCGTGGGGGGCTCGCCGATGTGGGTCAACCAGGCGGGCAGCCGGCCGATTGCCGGTACTTCCAACCCGCCGGGCACGCCGGCCTGGGGCAGCGCCTGGAAGCGTGCCACCGCCGATTACTACACCCACCAGGTGTCGATGGATGCCCACGGTGCCCATCAATCCTACCGGAGTAACTATCTGGATCTGGATCCGGTTTACCGCGATGCCTACGGCCTGCCGCTGCTGCGCATGACGTTCGACTGGCAGGAAAACGACATCAAGATGAACCGCTTCATGGTCGAGAAAATGGGCAAGGTCGCACAGGCGATGAACCCCAAGGCCATCGCCGTGTTGGGTAAAAAAGTCGGTGATCACTTCAATACCGCCTCTTACCAGACCACCCACCTCAACGGCGGCGCCATCATGGGCACCGACCCGAAAACCAGTGCGTTGAACCGCTACCTGCAGTGTTGGGATGTGCACAACGTGTTCGTCCCGGGCGCGTCTGCTTTCCCACAGGGCTTGGGCTATAACCCTACCGGCCTGGTGGCAGCTTTGACCTATTGGTCAGCTCGAGCAATCCGCGAGCAGTACCTGAAAAACCCCGGCCCACTGGTTCAGGCATAAGGAGCGATGACCATGAAAGCACTCGTTATCGCCTCCCTGGCGCTCTTCAGCAGCTGCTCGGTGAGCGCTGCGGAATCTGACTTGATCAAACAGGGTGAATACCTGGCACGTGCCGGCGACTGCGTGGCTTGCCACACCGCCAAAGGCGGCAAACCCTTCGCCGGTGGCCTGCCGATGGAAACGCCCATCGGCGTGATCTATTCCACCAACATCACCCCGGACAAGACCGGCCTGGGCGACTACAGCTTCGAAGACTTCGACAAGGCCGTGCGCCATGGCGTCGCCAAGAACGGCAGTACGCTTTACCCGGCGATGCCCTATCCGTCCTACGCGCGTGTCAGCGATAGCGATATGCAAGCGCTGTATGCGTATTTCATGAAGGGCGTCGAGCCGGTCGCCCAAGAGAACAAGGACAGCGATATCCCCTGGCCTTTGAGTATGCGTTGGCCGCTGGCCGCGTGGCGCTGGATGTTTGCGCCGGCGGTCGAGACGCAACCGTCACCAGCCGCAGCGGATCCGGTGATCAGCCGTGGCGCGTACTTGGTGGAAGGCCTGGGACACTGCGGCGCCTGCCATACGCCGCGTGCCCTGACCATGCAGGAAAAAGCCCTGAGCGCCACTGACGGCAACGACTTCCTGTCCGGCAGCGCGCCGTTGGAGGGCTGGATTGCGAAAAGCCTGCGTGGCGACCACAAGGACGGCCTCGGCAGCTGGAGCGAAGAGCAACTGGTGCAGTTTCTCAAGACCGGTCGCAGTGACCGCAGTGCGGTGTTCGGTGGTATGAGCGATGTTGTCGTCCACAGCATGCAGTACATGTCAGAAGATGACTTGACCGCTATCGCCCGTTACCTCAAGAGCCTGCCGGCGGTGGACCCTAAGGATCAGCCGCACCAGTACGACAAGCAGGTGGCCGAGGCGCTTTGGAAAGGTGATGACAGCAAGCCGGGCGCCTCGGTGTATATCGACAACTGCGCGGCCTGCCACCGCACCGATGGCCATGGCTATACGCGGGTGTTCCCGGCGCTGGCGGGTAACCCTGTAGTGCAGACGGCGGACGCCACGTCGTTGATCAACATTGTGTTGAACGGCGGTACCTTGCCGGCGACGCATACCGCGCCGTCCACCTTCACCATGCCGGCATTCGCCTGGCGGCTGTCGGACCAGGAAGTGGCCGATGTGGTCAGTTTTATCCGTGGCAGCTGGGGCAACCAAGGTGCGCCGGTAAACGCCAGCGATGTGGCAGGTCTGCGCAAAAGCGATATGCGCACCACGTCGGGCGATGATCTGGGGCAGGTGACGCAAAAGCACTGATCCCACTCTAGCCGCCCAACGGCACTGGTCAGCAACCCCGCGCCTCGATACTGTATATAAAAACAGTATCGAGGCGTTTTCATGACTACTGCGCTGCCGCCCCGGGGTCGGGGCACGGCCACCAACCTGCACAACCGGTTTGCACCTACGGTCAGCGTGGCCGAGGACGATGGCTGGTACCAGGAGGTGCCGCCCACTCAAGGCACCGAAGTGCGTATCGAAACGGCCAAGACCATCATCACCCGCAACAACTCGCCGGACTTGCCGTTCGATCGCTCGATCAACCCTTACCGCGGCTGTGAGCATGGGTGCATCTATTGTTATGCACGGCCCAGCCATGCCTATTGGGACATGTCCCCGGGGCTCGACTTCGAGACCCGGCTGATTGCCAAGAGCAATGCGGCCGATGTGCTGGAGCAGCAGCTGTCCAAGCCTGGCTATGTGTGCGCGCCGATCAACCTGGGCTCTAACACCGATCCGTACCAGCCTATCGAACGCGAATACAGGATCACGCGGCAAATCCTTGAAGTGCTGCTACGCTACCGTCACCCGGTGACGATCATCACCAAGGGCTCGCTGATCCTGCGTGATCTGGACCTGCTCACCGAGTTGGCCCGTCAGCGCCTGGTGGCGGTGATGATCAGCCTGACCAGCCTGGATGACGAGCTCAAGCGCATCCTGGAGCCACGCACGGCGGCGCCGAAGGCGCGGTTGCGGGCCATTCGGGTGATGCGCGACGCGGGTATTGCGGTGGGTGTGTTGTGCTCGCCGATGATTCCGATGATCAACGACAGTGAGCTGGAAAACCTGCTGACCGAGGCTCATGCGGCCGGTGCGCAAAGCGCGGCGTACATGATGCTGCGCCTGCCGTTGGAAGTGGCGCCGCTGTTCGAGGAGTGGCTGGCGGCACACTACCCGCAGCGTGCGGCTCATGTGATGAGCCTGGTGCGTCAGGTACGCGGGGGTGAGGTGTATGACAGCCGCTTCGGTGTGCGCATGCGGGGTGAAGGGCCCTTTGCCGATTTGCTGGCTCAACGCTTCAGCAAGGCGATCAAGCGTTTGGGGCTGAACCGACGCGAAGGATTCAACCTGGATTGCACCGCATTCTGCCCACCGGGCAGACAGATGACATTGTTGTAAACTGAAGAAGATGGCGGTGAATTTACCGTAGGAATAGTCGCCTTTTGACATCACTGAAACCCGCGATCTAGAGCGTTTCATTCAGTTTGAGTTAAGTTTCAGCGGTTACCTTGTTCAGCGAGTGACTGACGAGTCGGTGCCCTGTTCTGCGGTGGTTTTACAACTATTTCACTGCCCTGGCGTCGAACTGACCTGAACCCTCCCCTGCATTGATCAAGAGGATGAATCATGAGTGACAAGGATAAACAGCCGTTGGCTGCGTCGGCTTCAGCCCCTGTGGCGGAGTCCGCCGATGCAGCGCTGCAACACATCGTTGACGGTTTTTTGCATTTCCATCACGACGTCTTCCCTCAGCAGGAAGAACTCTTCAAGAAACTTGCCACGGCCCAGAGCCCGCGGGCAATGTTCATTACCTGCGCCGACTCGCGCATCGTGCCCGAGCTGATTACCCAAAGCTCCCCGGGCGACCTGTTCGTGACCCGTAACGTCGGTAACGTGGTGCCTCCCTACGGCCAAATGAACGGTGGTGTCTCCACGGCCATCGAGTATGCGGTGCTTGCCCTTGGTGTACAGCACATCATTGTGTGCGGGCACTCCGACTGCGGCGCGATGCGCGCGGTACTCAACCCAGACAGCCTGGAAAAGATGCCGACGGTCAAGGCATGGCTGCGTCACGCCGAGGTCGCCAAGACCATGGTCCATGACAACTGCGACTGCGCCAACGAAGGCGAGAGCATGGCGGTGCTGACCGAAGAAAACGTTATCGCCCAACTGCAACATTTGCGCACCCACCCTTCCGTGGCTTCGCGCATGGCCAATGGTCATTTGTTTATCCATGGCTGGATCTACAACATCGAGACCAGCGAAATTCGGGCCTACGATGCGGACAAAGCGGCGTTCCGACCGCTGAACGGCACCGAGCCGATCCCTTCAGCGACGCCTAAAGCGCGCTTCTAAAACACTTCCCTGCCGGGTAACGCGGTGGCTGCCATGGACGCAGCCAGGCTTTACCGCGCCCGGCGAATGCCTCGGGAGAGTCATCATGCGTGCTGCTCAATTGAAAGCTGTTTTGCCACGAGAGCTGCTCGCCTCGGTGGTTGTTTTTCTGGTTGCCTTGCCGCTGTGCATGGGCATTGCGATCGCATCCGGTATGCCGCCGGCCAAGGGGCTGATCACCGGGATCATCGGTGGCCTGGTGGTGGGCTGGTTGGCGGGGTCGCCGCTGCAAGTCAGCGGCCCGGCGGCGGGTTTGGCGGTACTGGTGTTCGAACTGGTGCGCCAACACGGCATGATGATGCTGGGGCCGATCCTGCTGCTGGCCGGCTTCCTACAACTGGTGGCCGGGCGTTTGCGCCTGGGTTGCTGGTTTCGTGTCACGGCGCCGGCGGTTGTCTACGGCATGTTGGCGGGGATCGGCGTGTTGATTGTGCTTTCGCAGATCCATGTGATGCTTGATGGGGCGCCCAAGCCATCCGGGCTGGATAACCTGGCAGGCTTCCCGGCGGCGGTGGCTGAAGCGCTTCCGACCTTGGGTGGCGGGCTCGGGTGGCAGGCCGGCCTGCTCGGTCTGTCGACCATGTTGGTCATGTACCTGTGGGACAAATTCCGCCCGCGGCAATTGCGTTTTGTGCCGGGCGCCCTGCTGGGGGTGGGGCTGGCGACCGTCACCAGCCTGGTGCTGGCCCTGCAGGTCAAGCGCGTGGAGGTCCCGGAAAATCTCGCGGATGCCATTGACTGGCTGCGCCCCAGCGATCTGCTCAACCTGGCTGACCCACAGCTGTTGATCGCAGCTTTCGCCGTAGCGTTTATCGCCAGCGCCGAAACCCTGCTGTCTGCCGCAGCGGTGGATCGTATGCACAGCGGCCAGCGTTCCGATTTCGATAAGGAATTGTCTGCCCAAGGTGTCGGCAACATGCTCTGCGGCCTGGTGGGTGCCCTGCCGATGACCGGCGTGATCGTGCGCAGCTCGGCCAACGTCCAGGCCGGGGCTACCACTCGCTTGTCGGCGATGTTCCATGGCCTGTGGTTGCTCGGCTTCGTGCTCTTGCTGTCGAGCGTGCTGCAAAGCATTCCGGTCGCGAGCCTGGCGGGTGTGCTGGTGTACACCGGGATCAAGCTGGTGGACGTCAAGGCGTTCAAGGCGCTGGGACGTTACGGGCGAATGCCGATGTTCACCTATGCGGCCACGGCACTGGCGATCATCTTCACCGACTTGCTGACCGGTGTGCTGGTGGGCTTCGGACTTACGCTGCTCAAACTGGCCTTCAAGGCTTCGCGGCTGAAAGTCAGCTTGATCGACCTGCCTCAAGAGGGGGAGATGGAGCTGCGCTTGACGGGTGCGGCGACCTTTCTGAAAGTGCCGGCGCTGACTCAGGTGCTGTCGGCGGTGCCTGCGGGGACCACGTTGCATGTGCCGCTGAGTAACTTGAGTTACATCGACCACTCTTGTCTGGAATTGCTGGAGGAGTGGGGACGGGCCAATGCGGCCAAGGGCTCGACGCTGGTGATCGAGGCACGGGGATTGAAGCGCCGGCTGGAAGGCCGAGTGCGTACGACGGTGGGGATAGGTTCGGCGCCGCCTGTTACCTGACGAAACCCGATCATAAAATGTGGGAGGGGGCTTGCTCCCGATAGCGGTGGACCAGTCAAAATCTCTTTGGCTGATACACCCCAATCGGGAGCAAGCCCCCTCCCACATTTGATCGCCGTAAAATGGCAGTTTTATGCAGGCTGATCCAGCGCCAGTTCAACCCCAAGCTGGCGCGACAGGCACGGCCAGCGCTTCCATGCCGCTTCGGTGCTCGGGCTCTTCAGGGTCTCGCGGTACGCCTCGACCGACTCCAGCGCAAAACTGTCTTCGTTGAGCATTTCATCCACTGCGTGGTGTACGGCTTCATCCAATTGGTTGGCGAATGTTTCGCCGATCAATTGATGGGCAATCACGTTGGCCACGGTGGTATCCGCCGGAATCAACGGCTGGCCGAAATGCTTGATATACAGATCGTTGACCTCCTCCACCAAGCGATGGGCCAGGTAAGCTTCGTCCAGCAGGCCGTCCAGACCTTCGTGGCCGGCCAGGATCGCGGGGGGTTGCAGGAAGAAGTGTTCGGCGATTTTCAGCACCGGCTTGATCTGGCTTTCAATTCCGGCCTCGCGGGCCACGTCATTGGCAGCGTCCAGCAAATCGGGAACCAGGTCGATGTAAGCGGTGACAAAGCGCGTCATAACGATGTTGCGATCACCGTCAGCCAGCGAAATGGCCGAGTGCAGGTGCGGCAATTGTTGTCCCAACTGAGTGGCAAGTTGGCCGGTGCTGGCTTCGTGTTGATGGGCACGGGAAATCTGCTCGCGCAATGCGGCGGTGTTCATGAAGGCTCCAGTGAAACAGGCGTAGGAAAAGGGAGAGGATAAGGTAGTTCGTTTATACGAGCGCCTAAGACGCATTTGTCATAATTATTTCATGGTTATACGCAGGCGTTATATCGAAATGCCATCGTTCGTCGGATAAACGATTCCGCCGCCCATTTTACGGGGTCCGTCTGTCTGTTTCTATTCATTTGCCCCCACACATTGCGGGGTTGCTAGGGCTGTCTATACTCGATTTTGTACGCAATTAGCTGATGACGCCCAACTGCATGGCGCAGGCAAGGCTTGGCGGTTGTAAGCAGTATGGAAGCCGCTCCCTTGGCCGCAGGTGCAAACCGGCGGGATAACAAGAAACATAAAGGGGAACCCGCAATGACGCGACATCCACACGTATGGATGGGCCTCCTGTTGTGGTCGGTATTCGGCCAGGCGCACGCCGCCTGGACAACGAATATGGCGCCAGGGGCTACTGAAGTCAGTCACGCCGTGTTTGACCTGCACATGACCATTTTCTGGATCTGTGTGGTGATCGGCATCGTCGTGTTTGGCGCGATGTTCTGGTCGATGATTTTGCACCGGCGATCCACGGGCCAGGTCGCAGCCAAGTTCCACGAGAGCACCACGGTGGAAATTCTCTGGACGGTCGTGCCCCTGCTGATCCTGGTGGCCATGGCGATTCCGGCGACCAAGACCCTGATCAACATCTACGACAGCAGTGAGTCGGATATCGATATCCAGGTCACCGGCTACCAGTGGAAGTGGCACTACAAATACCTGGGCCAGGATGTGGAGTTCTTCAGCAACCTGGCCACGCCCGCCGAGCAGATTCATAACCAGGCCACCAAGGGCGAACATTACCTGTTGGAGGTCGACCAGCCGCTGGTGCTGCCGGTGGGTGCCAAGGTGCGCTTTCTGGTGACCGCCGCCGACGTGATCCACTCCTGGTGGGTGCCGGCCTTTGCGGTCAAGCGCGATGCCATCCCGGGCTTCGTCAACGAGGCTTGGACCCGTGTCGAGAAACCCGGCATCTACCGCGGCCAGTGCGCCGAACTTTGCGGCAAAGACCACGGCTTCATGCCCATCGTGGTCGAGGTCAAGTCCCGGGCCGACTACGACACCTGGCTCGGCGAGCGCAAGGAAGAAGCGGCCAAGCTCAAGGAGCTGACCTCCAAAGAGTGGACGCTGGACGAACTGGTGGCCCGTGGCGACAAGGTCTATCACACCACCTGCGTTGCCTGTCACCAGGCTGAGGGCCAAGGTTTGCCGCCGATGTTCCCGGCGCTCAAGGGCTCGAAAATCGCCACCGGCCCCGCCGCCGATCACCTGGGCATCGTCTTCCACGGTAAGCCCGGCACCGCAATGGCAGCCTTCGGCAAACAACTCTCGGAAGTGGATATCGCCGCCGTGGTGACTTACGAGCGTAACGCCTGGGGCAATAACAAAGGCGACATGGTCACGCCCAAAGACGTGCTGGCTTTGAAACAGGCCGAAAGCAAATGACTACTTTCAACGCCAATACCCTGAATCGCCCCGCTCACTCGCTTGCAGGAGAACGGCCATGAGCACTGTGATCGACCACGGTCATGCCGACCATGCCCACGGCCCCGCCAAAGGCTTGATGCGCTGGGTGCTGACCACCAACCACAAAGACATCGGCACGATGTACCTGTGGTTTGCCTTCACCATGTTCCTGCTCGGTGGCTCGTTTGCCATGGTGATCCGCGCCGAGCTGTTTCAGCCAGGCCTGCAGATCGTGCAGCCGGCGTTCTTCAACCAGATGACCACCATGCACGGCCTGATCATGGTGTTCGGCGCGGTGATGCCGGCCTTCGTCGGGCTGGCCAACTGGATGATCCCGCTGATGATCGGCGCGCCGGACATGGCCCTGCCGCGCATGAACAATTTCAGCTTCTGGCTGCTGCCGGCGGCGTTCCTGCTGCTGGTCTCCACCTTGTTCAGCCCCGGTGGCGGGCCGAACTTCGGTTGGACTTTCTATGCGCCGCTTTCCACCACCTATGCGCCGGAAAGCGTGACGTTCTTTATCTTTGCCATCCACCTGATGGGCATCAGTTCGATCATGGGCGCGATCAACGTGGTCGCCACCATCCTCAATCTGCGCGCCCCCGGCATGACCTTGATGAAGATGCCCTTGTTCGTGTGGACCTGGCTGATTACTGCGTTCCTGCTGATCGCGGTGATGCCGGTGCTGGCGGGCTGCGTGACCATGATGCTGATGGATATCCACTTCGGTACCAGCTTCTTCAGCGCGGCCGGTGGCGGTGATCCGGTGCTGTTCCAGCATGTGTTCTGGTTCTTTGGCCATCCCGAGGTGTACATCATGATTCTGCCGGCCTTTGGCGCCGTCAGCTCGATCATCCCGACCTTCTCGCGCAAGCCGCTGTTTGGCTACACCTCGATGGTCTACGCCACGGCGAGCATCGCGTTCCTGTCGTTCATCGTCTGGGCGCACCACATGTTCGTGGTGGGCATTCCGCTGGTGGGTGAGTTGTTCTTCATGTACGCCACCCTGCTGATCGCCGTGCCCACGGGGGTGAAGGTATTCAACTGGGTCAGCACCATGTGGCAGGGCTCGCTGACGTTCGAGACGCCGATGCTGTTTGCGGTGGCCTTCGTGATCCTGTTCACCATTGGCGGCTTCTCCGGGCTGATGCTGGCGATTGCCCCAGCGGACTTCCAGTACCACGACACCTACTTTGTGGTGGCGCATTTCCATTACGTACTGGTGCCCGGCGCGATCTTCGGGATCTTCGCCTCGGCCTACTACTGGCTGCCGAAATGGACCGGCCACATGTACGACGAAACCCTGGGCAAGTTGCATTTCTGGCTGTCTTTCGTGGGCATGAACATGGCGTTCTTCCCCATGCACTTTGTAGGGCTGGCGGGTATGCCGCGGCGGGTGCCGGACTACAACCTGCAATTCGCCGACTTCAACATGGTTTCGTCCATTGGTGCCTTTATGTTCGGCGCCACACAGATCTTCTTCCTGTTCATTGTCATCAAGTGCATCCGTGGGGGTACGCCGGCACCGGCCAAGCCCTGGGATGGCGCCGAGGGCCTGGAATGGAGCGTGCCCTCGCCTGCGCCGTATCACACCTTCACCACCCCGCCGGAGGTCAAATGAATACCTCTGTGTGTTGCGAACGCGGTCCATGTGGGAGGGGCGCACCAGCCTTGGGTGGGTGTCATGTCTGACTCCGTGCCGATCAAACGCTTGGTCACCCGCCTGCTGATCCTGGTACTGGCGATGTTCGCCTTCGGCTTCGCGCTGGTGCCGATCTACGACGTGATGTGCAAGGCCTTCGGCATCAACGGCAAGACCGCCGGGCAGTACGAGGGCGAGCAAATGGTCGACCCCTCACGTCAGGTTCGGGTGCAGTTTCTGTCCACCAACGCCATCGACATGGTCTGGGAATTTCATTCCAAGGCCGATGAGATTGTGGTCAACCCGGGGGCGGTCAACGAGATGCTGTTCGTGGCCTACAACCCCACCAATAAGCCGATGACCGCCCAGGCGATCCCGAGTATTTCCCCGGCCGAAGCGGCCATGTATTTCCACAAGACCGAATGCTTTTGCTTCACCCAGCAAGTGCTTCAGCCGGGTGAGCGCATCGAGATGCCGGTGCGTTTTATCGTCGACCGCGCGATGCCCAAGGATGTGAAGCATTTGACCCTGGCGTACACGCTGTTCGATATCACTGCGCGCCAACCGCCCGTGGCCGCGAGGACCGGGGGCTAGCTACTGTTTGCCCCCTCAATCAGGAGAGCGAATACATGTCGACTCATGATACGTACTACGTACCAGCGCAAAGCAAATGGCCGATAATTGCCACGATTGGCCTGCTGGTCACCGTGTACGGCCTGGCGGTGTGGTTCAACGACTTGAAGGCTGCGCGCCCCGAATCCCACGGGCCGTGGATCTTTTTCGTCGGCGGCCTGTTGTTGGCCTACATGCTGTTTGGCTGGTTCGGTGCTGTGATCAAGGAAAGTCGCGACGGGCTGTACAGCGCGCAAATGGACCGCTCGTTTCGCTGGGGCATGACCTGGTTCATCTTTTCGGAGGTGATGTTCTTTATCGCGTTCTTCGGTGCGTTGTTTTATGTGCGGCACATGTCGGCGCCATGGCTGGCAGGTGAGGGCTCCAAAGGCGTTGCGCATATGCTGTGGCCGAACTTCGAGTTCGCCTGGCCCTTGCTCAATAACCCTGACCCCAAGCTCTATCCTGCGCCTGAAGGCACCATCAGCCCGTGGGGCCTGCCGTTGGTGAATACCATCCTGCTGGTGAGCTCCAGCGTGACCATCACCATCGCCCACCATGCCCTGCGTAAAGGCCATCGGGGTGCGCTGAAAATCTGGCTGGCGATCACAGTGCTGTTGGGCTTGGCGTTTCTCGGGTTCCAGGCCGAGGAGTACATCCACGCCTATAAAGAACTGGGCCTGACCCTGGGTTCAGGGGTATACGGCGCCACGTTCTTCATGCTGACGGGCTTTCACGGCGCCCACGTAACCATCGGCACCATCATTTTATTCGTGATGCTGATGCGCATCCTGCGTGGGCATTTCAACGCCGAGCACCAGTTCGGCTTCGAGGCGGCCAGTTGGTATTGGCACTTTGTGGACGTGGTGTGGATCGGGTTGTTTTTCTTTGTTTATGTGCTATGAGGCGGATTACCAAGGCGCATGAGAGACCAGTTGGCCGCTGAAAAAGCCCCAGGCGATCAAGCCCACGGTGATCACGGCCAGTACCACACGCACGGTCAAGGCAGTGACGAGGCGGTTGGAGTTGCCCTCGTCCTTGACCAGGAAGAACAGGCCACTGAACAGGCTCACGACAGTCGCGATCAGCATCAGGGCAATGGCTGCTTTGAGCATGGTCTGGCTCCAGGGCTACAGAGGGAGGGGCGATGAGATCCAGTATAGCCAGTGCCATGCAGCGCTTTCGTCCAGGTATCGCGCCGACGCTGGTGGTGCTGGTGTTGCTGCCGCTCATGGTGAGCCTGGGGTTCTGGCAACTGTCCCGTGGGCATGAAAAACAGCTGCTGGTGGAGCGTTATGCCGAGCGCCGCGCTGCCGAGCCGATCAGCAGTGCGCAGCTCAATGATATGGCCGACCCTGCCTTTCGCCGCGTCCATCTTCGCGGGCAATTGGACGCTGCGCACAGCATATTGCTGGATAACCGTATGCGTGACGGCAAGGCAGGTGTCGAGCTGCTGCAACCCTTTCAGGACCAGGCTAGCGGCCTGTGGCTGTTGCTTAATCGCGGCTGGTTGCCGTGGCCGGACCGGCGCACGCCGCCGGCCTTCTCCACGCCTGAACAGGCATTGAATCTTGACGCCTGGGTGTACGTCGCCCCCGGCGAGACCTTCCAACTGCATGCCGACCCTGCCAGCGCGCAATGGCCACGTTTGCTCACCGCACTGCATCCCGCCGCGCTGTGGGACGAGCTGGGGCGCAGCGGCTTTGCCTACGAACTGCGTGCCGAAGCGGGCCCGGGTACGTACGAAACCACCTGGCCTATCGTTGCCATGGGCCCGGAAAAACACTTGGCCTACGCAGTGCAGTGGTTCGCCATGGCACTGGCACTGCTGGTGCTTTACCTCTACCTCGGATGGCACAACAAAAAGGAGAAGCCCCATGGGAGCGGCCATGAATCCACCCAGCACGTCTGAAACGCCGGACCGGCGCAAAGGGCGCTGGCAGCTGATTTTGATCCTCATGATGGTGATCGGTCCGATGGCGCTGGCCACCTTCATGTACAAGTTGCAGTTCTGGGTGCCGGACAGCCGCAGCTATCACGGTGAACTGATCGGCAACGGCCAGACCCGTGCCGATATCGGCGTGCAGGCCGGCGAAGGTCGGTGGCAACTGTTGGTCACCGCACCCACCGCCTGCGCCGCCGATTGCCAACAACTGGTGTACTTGGCGCGCCAACTGCAAATCAGCCTTGGCCGTGATGCGTCCCGCGCCAACCATGCCCTGGCGGCTGCGCAACCGCTGAGCACCGACTATGAGGCCAAGCTCAAGGCTGAGTACCCGCAACTGCAGCGCTACCCGCTGGATGTGTCGACCTTTGCCAGGAACGCCGCGGCGCCCGGTGAGGCTCAACTGTGGATCGTCGACCCCCACGGCAACCTGGTGCTGCGCTACGACGCCAAGGTCAAGGGCAAGGACTTGCTCAACGACCTGCGCCTGCTGCTGAAACTGTCGAACATCGGATAGGGGCACCGTCATGGCCAAGCCTGGATTTCGCCTCGCGCTGTTTGCCACCTTATTGGCGCTGATCGTCGTGCTGCTCGGTGCCTATACCCGGCTGACCCACGCCGGGCTCGGCTGCCCGGACTGGCCCGGGTGCTACGGCTTTATCGGCGTGCCGCAAAGCGAAGCCCAGTTGGCCCACGCCGAACTGCATTTTCCGGATACGCCGGTAGAGGCCGATAAGGGCTGGGCAGAAATGACCCATCGCTACTTCGCCGGCACCCTGGGTCTGCTGATCGCGCTGCTGGCGGCGCGTGCGTGGAGCCATCGACGCGACCCGGGCCAGCCGGTGAAATTGCCATTGTTTGTATTGGTGGTGGTGTTCGCCCAGGCGGCCTTTGGCATGTGGACGGTGACCTTGAAGCTGTGGCCACAAGTCGTCACCGGGCACCTGTTGGGTGGTTTTGCGACCTTGAGCCTGTTGTTTTTGCTGACCCTGCGTTTATCCGGCGTGCTGCCGGCGCTGATCGTGCCCAGGCGCCTGCAATATTGGGCAACGGCGGGGCTGGTACTGGTAATCGGGCAGATCGCGCTGGGCGGTTGGGTCAGTTCCAACTACGCGGCCGTGGCCTGTGTCGACCTACCGACCTGTCACGGCCAATGGTGGCCGGCGGCGGATTTTGCCAATGGCTTTCACCTGACCCAGCATATCGGCCCCAATTACCTGGGCGGCCAACTTGATAGCGAGGCGCGCACGGCGATCCACCTGACCCATCGCATCGGCGCGGTACTGGTCACCTTGGTGCTATTGGGGTTGGCCTGGCAACTGCGTGCAGTGGGCATGACGCGGTTGGCGGGCTTGCTGCTGATCGCCCTGGCTGCGCAAATCTGCCTGGGTGTGAGCAATGTGGCGTTCGGCCTGCCGCTGCCGGTGGCGGTGGGTCACAACGCGGGTGGAGCGGCCTTGTTGCTGAGCCTGGTGCTGGTCAATTACCACGCCCGCACGAGCCTGGTCCGGGTTCGCGCCCCGCTGACGCTCGGTTGGCGGTTCATCCCGCGCAAACAGGTCTCAGGCCTGATCACCCTTAAAGGAGAGATGCCATGGCGACCCTGATCGGCGCAGGTCACGATCGGGCAATCTGGCGTGACTATCTGGAGCTGACCAAGCCCAAAGTGGTGGTGCTGATGCTGATCACCTCGCTGGTGGGCATGTTCCTGGCCACCCGCGCTGGCGTGCCGTGGACGGTGCTGGTGTTCGGTAACCTGGGCATTGCCCTGTGTGCAGGCGGCGCGGCGGCGGTGAACCATGTGGTTGATCGGCGGATTGATGCGCTGATGGCGCGCACCCATAAGCGGCCACTGGCTGAGGGCCGTATATCGCCCGCTGCAGCATTGGCCTTTGCGTTGTTGCTGGCGGTGGCGGGCCTGGCGCTGCTGTTGGCGTTCACCAACCCGCTGGCGGCCTGGCTGACATTGGCGTCGCTGCTCGGGTACGCGGTGATCTACACCGGTTTTCTCAAGCGGGCGACGCCGCAAAATATCGTCATCGGTGGCCTGGCCGGCGCAGCGCCGCCGCTGCTGGGTTGGGTGGCCGTCACCGGGCATGTGAGTGCCGAACCCCTGCTGTTGGTGCTGATTATCTTCGCCTGGACCCCGCCGCACTTCTGGGCGCTGGCCATTCACCGCAAAGAGGAATACGCCAAGGCCGACATCCCCATGTTGCCGGTCACCCATGGTGAGCACTACACCAAGGTGCATATCCTGCTATATACCTTCGCCTTGCTGGCGGTGAGCCTGATGCCCTATGTCATCCATATGAGTGGCGTGCTCTACCTGGCCTGTGCCCTGGTTTTTGGCGCACGCTTTCTGCAATGGGCCTGGGTGCTGTACCGTGGCACCCAGCCGCACGCGGCGATCAACACGTTCAAGTACTCTATCTGGTACTTGCTGTTGCTGTTTATCGCCCTGCTCGTAGACCACTACTTACTGTTGAACCTATGACTCGAACTCAAAAAACCGTCTTCATCCTCGTGGCCCTGGTGGCGTTGATCATGGGCCTGACCGTCAACAAAGTGCTCTCGGGCAAAGGCCAGGGCGACCCGACCGCGCTGATCGACGCGGGCATCATCCTGCTGCCGCAAAGCCGCCAGTTGCCCGCAGTGAGCATGACCAGCCAGGACGGCCAGCCGGTGCTGGCCAATGAATTGAAAGGCAAGTGGAGTCTGTTGTTCTTCGGCTACACCTTCTGCCCGGACATCTGCCCGACCACCCTCGCCCAGCTGCGCCAGATCAAGAGCGAGCTGCCTAAAGAGGCTGTGGATAAGTTGCAGGTGATTTTGGTCAGCGTCGATCCGAACCGCGATACTCCGGCCCAGCTCAAGCAGTACCTGGGTTACTTCGACCCGCAATTCCAGGGCCTGACCGGCGCGAATGTTGAGGATGTGCAGAAGGTTTCGAATGCCGTCAGCATCCCCTTCATTCCGGCAGATACCAGCAAGCCGAACTACACCGTGGACCACAGCGGCAACCTGGCGCTGATCGGCCCGGATGGTACCCAGCGTGGGTTTATCCGTGCGCCGTTGAACAACCAGAAGCTGGTAGCGCAGTTGCCAGGCTTGCTACAGCGCAAGTAGCAGGCAACACAAAGCAAATGTGGGAGGGGGCAAGCCCCCTCCCACATTTTGATCTCCGGTGTGTTGGAGATCGGGGCATCAGAACGCCGGCTTGATCGCGCCTTTGTACTTCTCTTCGATGAATTTTTTCACTTCAGGCGTGTGCAAGGCTGCAACCAGCTTCTTCACTGCGTCCGAATCCTTGTTGTCTTCGCGGGTCACCAGGATGTTCACATAAGGCGAGTCGCTGCCTTCGATGACCAGGGCGTCCTTGGATGGATCCAGCTTGGCTTCCAGGGCGTAGTTGGTGTTGATCAGCGCCAGGTCGACCTGGGTCAGCACGCGCGGCAGGGTGGCGGCTTCCAGTTCGCGGAACTTCAGGTTTTTATCGTTGCCGGTGATGTCCTTGATGGTCGACAGGATGTTGGTAGGGTCCTTCAGGGTGATCAGACCGTTCTTGGCCAGCAGCAACAGCGCACGACCGCCGTTGGTGGCGTCGTTAGGGATCACCACGTTGGCGCCGTCAGGCAGGTCGGCCAGTTTCTTGTACTTGCTGGAGTAGGCGCCCAGCGGCTCCAGGTGCACGCCGCCAACGCTCACCAGGTGAGTACCCTTGGCCTTGTTGAACTCATCCAGGTACGGCTGGTGCTGGAAGAAGTTAGCGTCCAGGCGTTTTTCAGCCACCTGCACGTTTGGCTGCACGTAATCGGTGAAAACTTTAACCTGCAAATCCACGCCTTCTTTGGCAAGGGCGGGCTTCACGAATTCGAGGATTTCCGCATGAGGCACCGGCGAGGCAGCGACCTTGATCGTCTCGGCATGGGCGGAAAACGCGGCAACGGCAGCGAAGGCAACCAGTAGTTTTTTCATCCAGCAAGCTCCTTGTTCGGGCATCTGCCGGCTGTGAGCCGGCAATGGCCGTTATTTTCGAGAAAAATGCACCACCAGCCTGTCGCCGACGGTTTGCAGAATTTGCACCAGGATCAACAGCATTACCACGGTGACTACCATCACATCGGTCTGGAAGCGCTGGTAACCAAAACGGATCGCCAGGTCACCCAGGCCACCAGCTCCGACTACACCGGCCATGGCCGTGTAGGAAACCAGTGTAATCGCCGTCACCGTAATCGCCGCAAAAATGCCGGGGCGCGCCTCGGGCAACAAGGCGTTGGTGATGATCTGGCGGGTGCTCGCACCCATGGATTGGGTGGCTTCGATGATGCCGCGGTCGACTTCGCGCAGGGCCGTTTCTACCAGCCGCGCAAAGAATGGCGTAGCACCTACGACCAGCGGCGGGATCGCGCCGGCAACGCCCAGCGATGTACCGGTGATCAGGACGGTGAACGGAATCATCACGATCAACAGGATGATGAACGGCAGCGAGCGCAGGATATTCACGATCAGCGACAGCAGCGCGTACAGGCCTTTTTGTTCGAACAGCTGGCGCGGGCTGGTCAGGAACAGCAGCACACCCAGAGGCAGGCCCAACAGCACGGTGAAGAACAGCGAGCCGAACAGCATGGTCATGGTGTCGCCGGTGGCGAGCCAGATTTCGGACCAGTCGATATTGGCAAAGAAACTCAGGAAAACGTCCATCAGCGCAGGACCTCCATGTGAACGTCGGCGGCGGTGAAGCGCGCAAACGCGGCCTCCATGTCACCGCCGGTGACGGCGAGGGTCAGTTGCCCGTAAGGGATGTCTTTGATGCGGTCGATACGACCGGCCAGGATGCTGTAGTCCACGCCTGTTTCGCGAGCGACGGTACCCAGCAATGGCGCGTAGGTCGCATCGCCCTGGAACGTCAGGCGTACGATGCGGCCCGGCACGTGGGCGAAGTCGTCGCGCTGCTCGCCTTCGTCAACCTGTTCGGCTTCCTGAACGAAACGCTTGGTGGTCGGATGCTTTGGGTGCAGGAACACATCGGCGACCGAACCTTGCTCGACGATCACGCCAGCGTCCATCACTGCAACTTGGTCACACACGCGGCGGATCACATCCATTTCATGGGTGATCAGCACGATGGTCAGGTTCAGTTCGCGGTTGATCTCGGCCAACAGTTGCAGGACTGACGCGGTGGTCTGTGGGTCGAGGGCGCTGGTGGCTTCGTCGCACAGCAGGATCTTTGGCTTGGTCGCCAGGGCGCGGGCAATACCGACGCGCTGTTTCTGACCGCCGGACAACTGCGCCGGGTACTTCCTGGCGTGGTCCGACAGGCCGACGCGAGCAAGCAGCTCAGCCACGCGCTGGTCGATCTCCTTGCGCGACAATTCACCGGCAAGCGTCAGTGGCAGAGCGACGTTGTCGGCCACGGTCTTGGACGCCAGCAGGTTGAAGTGCTGGAAGATCATCCCGACCTGCTGACGGAAGCGGCGTAGGCCGTTGGCATCCAGGGCGGTGACTTCTTCATCGTCGACCGTGATCTGCCCGCCGCTGGGTTCTTCCAGGCGGTTGATCAGGCGCAGCAGTGTGCTTTTACCCGCACCCGAGTGGCCAATCAGGCCAAACACCTGGCCATTGGCGACGCGCAGACTGGTGGGGTGCAGTGCGGGGATATCCTTACCGGCGACGCGGTAGGTTTTATGGACGTTTTGAAACTCGATCACGTAGCGAACCTTGTGGGGCGCATTGAAAAGGGATCAGCGGTTAGCCGGGCGCGCATTTTAGCCTGTCCATCTAGTGTTTCTTAGCATTTATTTCGTATCCATCCAGCGATTTGGCAATAACGAGACCAAAGGTCATAAAAAAGGAACGGCGCAAAACCCTGTCAGTCACTACTTAAGCAATTCGATCTCCCGGGTGCCGTGCCTGGGGTTTCGCTCAAACGAGCCGGGGAACGCTCTGGCCACTTTGACTAAGGAGTTTTGACTGATGAGTACCAAGAAGCCAGCCACCCCGCCCAAGAGTGAAGTCGCGGGCACTGATACCCTGGACCGAGGCAATACCAACGCCAAATTGCAGGCGTTGGAAGAATTCCGTTCCGATGCGACCGGCCAGGCCCTGCGCACCAACCAGGGCGTGAAGATTTCCGACAACCAGAACAGCCTGAAAGTCGGCGCCCGTGGCCCTTCGCTGCTGGAAGACTTCATCATGCGTGAAAAGATCACGCACTTTGACCATGAGCGTATCCCTGAGCGCATCGTGCATGCCCGTGGTACCGGCGCCCATGGTTATTTCCAGAGCTATGGTGACCATTCGGCACTGACCAAGGCCGGTTTCCTGCGCACGCCCGAGCATAAAACGCCGGTATTCGCGCGTTTTTCCACGGTGCAGGGCCCGCGCGGTTCCGGCGACACCGTGCGCGATGTGCGCGGTTTTGCCGTGAAGTTCTTCACCGACGAAGGCAACTTCGACCTGGTGGGCAACAACATGCCGGTGTTTTTCATTCAGGATGCGATCAAGTTTCCTGACTTTGTACACGCGGTAAAACCTGAGCCGCACAACGAGATACCTACCGGCGGCTCGGCACACGACACCTTCTGGGATTTCGTGTCGTTGCAGCCGGAGTCGGCGCACATGGTGATCTGGGCCATGTCTGACCGGGCGATTCCAAAAAGCCTGCGCGCCATGCAGGGTTTTGGTGTGCACACCTTCCGCTTGATCAATACCGAAGGTAAATCCAGCTTCGTGAAATTTCACTGGCGCCCAAAAGTAGGCACGTGCTCCCTGGTATGGGACGAGGCGCAAAAGCTGGCCGGTAAGGACACGGACTATCACCGCCGTGACCTGTGGGAATCGATTGAGAGCGGCGATTACCCCGAGTGGGAACTGGGTGTGCAGATCGTGGCGGAAGAAGACGAACACAAGTTCGATTTCGACTTGCTCGACCCGACCAAAATTATCCCTGAAGAGCTGGTGCCGATCACACCGCTGGGCAAGATGGTGCTCAACCGTAACCCGGATAACTTCTTCGCTGAAGTCGAGCAGGTCGCGTTTTGCCCTGGCCATATCGTGCCGGGCATCGACTTTACCAACGACCCGCTGCTGCAAGGCCGCTTGTTTTCCTACACGGATACGCAGATCAGTCGGTTGGGCGGCCCCAACTTCCATGAGATTCCGATCAACCGCCCGGTAGTGCCTTTCCATAACGGCCAGCGCGACGCTCAACATCGCACCGTGATCGATAAAGGGCGGGCCTCGTACGAGCCGAACTCGATTGATGGTGGCTGGCCGAAAGAAACGCCTGCCGGTCCTGCCGATGGAGGTTTCGAGTCCTACTACGAGCGCGTCGATGCCAATAAAGTGCGCGAGCGCAGCGAGTCGTTCGGCGACCATTTCTCCCAGGCCACGTTGTTTTACAACAGCATGAGCCACCACGAGAAAGAGCACATCATCGCGGCCTACAGCTTCGAGTTGGGCAAGGTTGAGCGCGAGTTTATCCGGGCGCGTCAAGTCAACGAGATCCTGGCCAACATTGACCTGGAACTGGCCAAACGCGTGGCGCAGAACCTGGGCTTGCCAGCGCCGACCAAGGGCACAGTGCCCGCACGTGAAACATCGCTGAAGGAATCACCGGCATTGAGCCAGGTGAATTTGCTGTCTGGCGATATCAAGACGCGCAAGGTGGCGATTCTGGCGGCTAACGGCGTTGATGGTGCGGCAATTGATGCGCTCAAGGCAGCGCTGGAGGCAGAGGGTGCCCATGCCAAGTTGCTGGGCCCGACTTCGGCGCCTGTGACCACTGCCGATGGCAAGACGCTACCCGTAGACGCTTCGATGGAAGGCATGCCGTCCATTGCCTTCGACGCGGTGTTTATCCCGGGCGGTAAGGACTCGGTGAAGGCGTTGAGCGGCGATGGCGTGGCGTTGCATTACGTACTGGAAGCGTACAAGCACCTCAAGGCGATTGCGGTGGCCAGTGATGTGAAACCGTTGCTGGACTTGCTGAAGCTGGAAGCGGATGCGGGGTTGATCGTGGGCGCTGATGCCAAGGCGTTCAAGGCGTTCTTTGCTGCGATTGCACAGCATCGGGTTTGGGAGCGGGAGCCGAAATCCAAGGCGATTCCGGCTTAAATTATCGGTTGTTTGTTAGATCGTCATCGCAGGCAAGCCAGCTCCCACACTTGAATGTGTTCACCCTTCAAATGTGGGAGCTGGCTTGCCTGCGATGCTTTTAGTCCGCCTTGCGCGGAATCAGCACAACCTGCGCCGGAATGTGTTTCAGGATCTGCCGGTGAATCTTCAGGTCATACCCCGAATCAATTCGTTTCACCCGTTTGGTCAGCAATGTGGCCAGCCACGGGTAATCCTGGGTGCGTGGCACCTGGATGCTGACATCGCACTGGTAATTCACCACGTCGGTGGCGATGGCATCCAACTGATGACGCATGTCTTCGACATCCGCGAGGTTCAGCGCCACGGTGGTGCTCGGCGCTGCGGGGTCGATGACCTTGGCCGCAGGCTTGGCTTCGGCGGCTTTCAACGCGGCTTCTGCCTGATCCAGCTCGGCCTTGCGCGCATGGCTGATAGCGCTGTTGACGCCACCGGTCAGTGCCGGGGCTTTTGGCATCAGCGCGCGGGCCCGGCTCAGTGCGGTGGCGGCGGCGTTGACATCGCCTTTTTGCAGCACGATCTGACTGCGCTGCAGGTAGGCTTCGGCCAGTTGACGCTGATAGGCCTCAAGTGCGGGATCGTTGGGGGACTGGGCCTGCAACGCCGCAAGTTGGTCTTCGGCGGTTGCCAGTTCGCTGCTGGCCAGGTTTTGCTCCAGCTGCGCGATGGCCACAGCGCGTGAGTCCGGGGCCTCGGGGGCAGCGGGCGGCGTGCTTTGACAGGCACCCAGCAGCAGGGAAAATGCGGCAAGGAGCAGATAACGGGAGGTGAACGGCTTCATTCCTGCGACTCTCTATTTGCGCAAAAAGCGAGCAAGTCTACACCCCTCGACGGGGCAGGACAAAACTCAGCAGAAACAGGGCGGCCGCCGTAACCACAATCGACGGCCCGGCTGGCGTGTCCTTGAACCAGGACAGCGCCAGGCCCCCGCACACTGCACACATTCCCAGGAGGCTGGCGCCGATTGCCATCTGCTCCGGTGAGCGGGCATGACGCTGGGCGGCGGCGGCGGGAATGATCAGCAGCGACGTGATCAACAATACGCCGACTATCTTCATCGCGACAGCGATCACCACGGCGATGAGCAACATCAGGGCCATGCGCAGCCCTGCGACGGGCAAGCCTTCCACCCGGGCGAGTTCTTCATGCACGGTGATCGCCAGCATCGGGCGCCACAGGGCCACCAACAACACCAGTACGCCAGCGCTGCCGCCGAGGATCCAGGCCAGATCAGTCGGGCTGATCGCCAGCAGGTCGCCGAACAGGTAGGCCATCAGGTCGATGCGCACTTCATGCATGAAGCTCAATACCACTAGGCCCAGGGACAGAGTGCTTGGCGCGAGGATGCCCAGCAGGGTGTCGGAGGCCAGCGGCTGGCGTTGTTGCAAGGTCACCAGCAGTACCGCCAGCAGCAGGCAGCCCACGGTTACGGCGATGGTCGGGCTCACGTCCAGCAGAAAGCCCATGGCCACGCCCAGCAACGCCGCATGGGACAAGGTGTCACCGAAATAGGCCATGCGCCGCCAGACCACAAACGAGCCCAGCGGGCCCGCCACCAGTGCCAGAGCCAAGCCTGCCAGCAGGGCGTAGAGCAGAAAATCAGCCATGCTTGCAGCTATCTCCATGAACGTGGGGAGTATCGACAACGGCACCATGCAGGTCATGGGCGTGGTCGTGATGATGGTGGTAGATCGCCAGGCTCTGGGCGTTTTTGCCGAACAGTTCCACGAACGCCGGGTCGCCACTGACCTGTTCCGGGTGGCCGGAGCAGCACACATGGCGGTTGAGGCAGACCACCTGGTCGGTGGTGCTCATCACCAGGTGCAGATCATGGGAGACCATCAGCACGCCGCAGCCATGGCGGTCGCGCAGGCGGGTGATCAGGCTGTACAACTCGGCCTGGCCGGCGACGTCGACGCCTTGTACGGGCTCATCGAGCACCAGCAACTCTGGCTCGCGCAACAAGGCGCGGGCCAGCAGCACGCGCTGCATTTCGCCGCCGGAGATGCTTTGTACCGGGCTGTCGATCACCTGCTCGGCGCCGACTTCCTTGAGCGCGGCCTGTGCACGGGCGCGGTCGACACCGGGCACCAGGCGCAGGAAGCGCAATACGGACAGCGGCAGGGTCGGGTCCACGTGCAGTTTTTGCGGCATGTAGCCCACGCGCAGTTTGGGCTTGCGCCATACACTGCCGCTGTCGGGCTTGAGCAGGCCAAGCACGGCGCGCACCAAGGTGGTCTTGCCTGCGCCATTGGGGCCGATCAACGTGACGATTTGCCCCGGCTCCACGCTCAGCGCGATGTTTTCCAGCACGTTCTGCCCGGCGAACGTGACGCCGACCTGCTCCAGACGGATCAACGCGTTGCTCATCAAGCCCCCTGGCAGCCCGCGCACAGGCCGACCACTTCAACCGTTTGCCCCTCGACCTTGAAGCCGACGTCGGCAGAGCTTTGGATAATGGCGTCACTGATGCTTTTTTGTTCAAGCTCGATGGCCGCGTGGCACTCGCGACAGATCAGGAACTGGCCCTGATGCGCGTGCTCCGGGTGGTTGCAGCCGACAAACGCGTTGAGCGAGGCGATACGGTGAACCAGGCCATTTTCCAGCAGGAAATCCAGTGCGCGGTACACGGTAGGTGGTGCAGCGCGGCGGCCGTCCTGTTCGCTGAGTACGCCAAGAATGTCGTACGCGCCCAGCGGTTTGTGGCTCTGCCACACCAACTCCAGCACCCGGCGACGCAAGGCGGTCAGGCGCAAGCCTTTTTGTGCGCACAGGGTATCGGCCTCTGACAATGCGGTGTGCACGCAGTGAGAGTGGTCGTGGGGACGGCTGGCAAGCGGTGTTTTAGGCATGAGCGGCGACAGATATTTGATAGAGACGTTATTATGTTACCCGTTCCTACGCCATTGAGTGGTCATCGTGTCCCGACTTTTTCCCGTTTTTGTCGTATTTGTCACCAGTTTGTTCGTTGCGGGTGCCGCTCAGGCCGATGTGAAGGTGCTGACCAGCATCAAGCCGTTGCAGCTGATTGCCGCGGCGGTGCAGGACGGTGTGGCGGTTCCGGAGGTATTGCTGCCGCCGGGTGCGTCGCCGCATAACTTCGCATTGCGCCCATCCGACGTACGGCGCGTGCAGTCGGTGGACCTGTTGTATTGGATCGGACCGGACATGGAAACCTTTTTGCCGCGCGTGTTGAAAGGCCGTACGACCGCTACCGTGGCCGTCCAGGACCTGCCAGGGATGAAATTACGTATTTTCGGCGAAGATAGCCATTCCCACGCCGACGATGCCGACGAGCATGACCATGATCATCGACCTGGCAGCGTCGATGCGCATTTATGGTTGTCAACGGTGAACGCGCGGGTAATCGCCACGCGCATGGCTGCGGACCTCAGTGCGGCTGATCCTGCAAACGCCGAGCGTTATCAGAGCAACGCCAAAGCTTTTGGTGAGCGCCTGGATGCGTTGGATGCGCGCTTGAAAAAGCGACTGGCGAGCGTCGATGGCAAGCCTTACTTCGTATTCCATGAGGCGTTTGACTACTTCGAAGAGGCTTACGGCCTCAAGCACACCGGCGTATTCAGCGTGGCCGCCGAAGTGCAGCCAGGTGCCCAGCATGTAGCGGCGATGCGCACGCGCTTGCAGGAGGTGGGCAAGACCTGCGTGTTCAGCGAGCCGCCGTTGCGGCCGCGATTGGCCGAGACGCTGGTTGCCGGGTTGCCGGTGAAGTTGGCGGAGCTGGATGCGTTGGGTGGCTATACCCCGGCTACCGCTCAGGGTTATGAGCAGGTCCTGGAGAAGCTAGGTAATGATTTGGCTGGCTGCCTGGAGTCGCTTTAACCATCGCCGCATAACCAATGTGGGAGCGGGCTTGCCCGCGATGGCGGCGTGTCAGTCGACACCGCTATCGCAGGCAAGCCAGCTCCCACATTTTTTTGACCGAGTAGGCCTTTTAGAGCGCGAACGGCAGGTGGACACTGACCTGCTGGCGTTGCGCCAGACGGTGCTCGAACTCAGCGGGGTCGTGAATGAGAACATCCTGGCCGGCAAACGACTCCGCGGCGATCAGTCGTGACAGCCAGAAACGCACGCACGCCACACGCAGCAGGGTCGGCCATAGCTCGGCCTCCTTCGCGGTGAACGGTCGCAGCCCCGCGTAGGCTCCCAGCAGCGCCCGCGCTCGTTGCCCATCAAGCACGCCATCGGCATCCGAACACCAGTCATTCAAGGCAATCGCCACGTCGTAGAGCATCGGCCCCGAGCAGGCGTTGTAGAAGTCGATCAAGCCCGTAAGGTGTGTGCCTTCGAACATCGCATTGTCGCGAAACAGATCGGCGTGAACGTTGGCCCGTGGCAGGCCGAGGATGTCAGCTTTGTGGGTTTCGATCTCGCTCAATGTGTCCTGCAGCAGGCGCTGCTGTGCGTCGTTGAGGTGTGAAATCAGCTGCGCGCCCTCACTGAGCATCCAGTCCAGCCCGCGGTCGGTCTTGCGCTCCAGCACTTTTTCGCCCTGAGTCGCCAAGTGCAGGTGGCCGAGCAGGTCGCCGACCTGGGCGCAATGTTGGGCGTTGGCGTCCTTGATGTGCTTGCCGGCCAGGCGCGGTTGCAGCAAGGCGGGTTTGCCCTTGAGTTCGCGCAAAGCGATACCGTCGGTGGTACGCAAGGCGTACGGCACCGGCAGGTCGGCGTCGTGGAGCACGTCGAGCAGTTCGATGAAGAACGGCATTTCTGCCACGGGGCCGCGCTCAACCAGGGTTAGGACAAACTCACCCTGCTCCAGGCTGATAAAGAAATTGGTGTTTTCGCTGCCGGCGGCAATCCCCTGGAAATCAAGCAGGCGGCCGAGCCCATAAGGGGCGAGAAAGGTTTCCAGCTCGGGCCGAGCCAGGGGGGTGAACACAGACATGGTTAAAACTGCCGTTACGGGCGCTGGCTTAGCAGCGCCGGTTAAAATTAAGAAATCATTTCCATTCGAAGATCTTCCATGACGGGATCAGCATATCCGGCTGGTCAGAGCGGATGAAGTTCGCATCGGTTCCGTCCGCGCGCACCAGGAAATACGGTGGAAAGCCTTTTTTTGTGATCTTGACTGCGTACAGGAAGCCGTTCTGGCGGTACTCCTGAATAGTCTTGTCGCCTTCCGTGCGAATGGTAACTTCCGGGTCTGCCGAAGGGGCATCGTCTGCCGCCATGGCAGCCATCGGAGCGAGTGCAATCAAACCGGTCAACAGCAGGCGATTGAATGTACGCATGATAACCTTGTCCCTTTGTTTTCATTGGTCCGGCTATTCTAGCGCCTGACCCGCCGAAAAGGTTGATCCTGCTCATGAGCCAAGCGCCCCTCGTCCTGGTGGACGGTTCTTCTTATCTGTACCGCGCCTTCCACGCGCTGCCACCGCTGACCACCTCCAAAGGCCTGCCGACCGGTGCGGTCAAGGGCGTGTTGAACATGCTCAAAAGCCTGCGCAAGCAGTACCCGGACAGCCCGTTCGCGGTGGTGTTCGACGCCAAGGGTGGGACCTTTCGCGATGAGATGTACGCCGAGTACAAGGCCAACCGCCCGAGTATGCCCGATGACATGCGCCTGCAAATCGAGCCGCTCCATCAAAGCGTGATCGCCCTGGGCTTCCCGTTGCTGTGCGTCGAAGGCGTCGAGGCTGACGACGTGATCGGCACCCTGGCGCGCAGCAGCGCGGCCGCCAGCCGCCCGGTGGTGATTTCGACCGGCGATAAAGACATGGCACAGCTGGTGGACGGGCACATTACCTTGGTCAACACCATGACCGGTAGCTCGATGGACGTTGAGGGCGTAAAGGAGAAATTCGGCGTCGCTCCCGAGCAGATCATCGACTATCTGGCGTTGATGGGCGATTCGTCCGACAACATCCCAGGCGTCCCGGGTATTGGGCCGAAGACCGCCTCGGGCTTGTTGGTGGGAGTGAATGGCGGCCTCAAAGAGCTTTATGAGCAGCTGGATATTGTGCCGACGCTGCCTATCCGCGGGGCCAAAACCCTGCCAGCCAAGCTTGAAGAGCACAAGGAGATGGCATTCCTGTCCTATCAGTTGGCGACGATCAAGATCGATGTGCCACTGGACGTGGGCCTGGATGACCTGCACCTGATCGAGCCGGATCGCGAAAAGCTGCTGGAGCTGTACACGCTGCTTGAGTTCAAGAGCTGGTATGACGAGATCCAGCGCGATGCCAAGCGTGTGGAGCTCAAGTCGGCGAGCGAGGTTGCACCTGCCGCCGAAACGCCGGTCGAGGCCGTTATATCGGTACCGGTAGAGGCGGTTTACACCACCGTCCTGGACCAGGCCACCTTCGACGTGTGGCTGAAAAAACTCAACGATGCGCCGTTGTTTGCCTTTGATACCGAAACCACCGGCATTGACGCTCAACAGGCGCAATTGGTTGGGGTCTCGTTTGCTGTGCAGCCCCATGAAGCCGCCTACATCCCGCTGACCCATTCCTATATCGGCGCGCCGGATCAATTGGATCGGGACACCGTGCTGCTGGCCTTGAAACCGCTGCTGGAAGACCCGACCAAACTCAAGGTTGGCCAGCACGCCAAGTTCGATATGAACATCCTCGCCAACTGCGCCATCGGTGGCGACCCTGCACAGGGCATCACTGTGCGTGGCATCGCCTTCGACACCATGCTCGAATCCTACGTGCTGAACTCCACAGCGACCCGCCATGACATGGACAGCCTGGCGAAGAAGTACCTGGACCACGACACGGTCAGCTTCCAGGACATTGCCGGCAAAGGCGCCAAGCAGCTGACGTTCGACCAGATTGCCCTTGAACAGGCTGGCCCTTACGCAGCCGAAGATGCCGATGTAACCTTGCGCCTGCATCAGGAGCTGCACGCAAAGCTGGCCGCGATCCCGAGCCTGGCCAGTGTGCTGACGGATATCGAGATGCCGTTGGTGCCGGTACTGGCACGTATCGAGCGCCAGGGCGCATTGGTGGACAAGGAGCTGCTGGGCATCCAGAGCATCGAGCTGGGTAACAAGATGGTCGAGCTGGAGCGCCAGGCCTTCGAGATCGCCGGTGAAGAATTCAACCTCGGTTCACCCAAGCAGCTTGGGGCGATTCTCTACGAGAAGCTGGGGATGCCGGTGTTGAAAAAGACCGGCAAGGGGCAGGCTTCCACCGCCGAAGAAGTGCTGGCCAAACTGGCCGAAGATGATTTTCCGTTGCCCAAGGTGCTGATGCAGTACCGCAGCATGAGCAAGCTCAAAAGTACCTACACCGACCGCCTTCCGGAGCAGATCAACCCTCGCACCGGGCGCATTCATACGTCTTACCATCAGGCGGTAGCGGCAACCGGGCGCTTGTCCTCCAGCGACCCGAACCTGCAGAACATCCCGGTGCGCACCGCCGAAGGGCGGCGGATTCGCCAGGCGTTTGTCGCGCCCAAGGGCTACAAGCTGCTGGCGGCGGACTATTCCCAGATTGAGCTGCGGATCATGGCGCACCTGTCCAAGGACGAAGGGCTGATGAACGCCTTCCGAAACGATCTGGACGTGCACACCGCCACGGCTGCCGAGGTATTCAAGGTTGAGCTGGCTGAAGTCACGTCCAACCAGCGCCGCAGTGCCAAAGCAATCAACTTCGGCCTGATCTACGGCATGGGAGCCCAGAAGCTTGGCAAGGACATCGGCGTCGATACCAAGACCGCCAAGGCTTACATCGATGTGTACTTCGCCCGCTATCCAGGTGTTCGCGAATACATGGAGCGCACGCGTGCCCAGGCAGCGGACCAAGGCTATGTGGAAACCTTCTTCGGGCGGCGCCTGTACTTGCCGGATATCAACTCCAACAAGCCTCAGGAGCGCGCTGCGGCAGAGCGCACAGCCATTAACGCGCCCATGCAGGGCACGGCGGCGGATATCATCAAGAAAGCCATGGTGCAGGTGGATAACTGGCTGACCGAGTCGGGCCTGGATGCCAAGGTAATCCTGCAAGTGCACGACGAATTGGTGCTGGAGGTACGTGAGGACCTGGTCCCACAAGTCAGCGAGAAGATTCGCGAACATATGAGTGCTGCAGCCCAGCTGGACGTACCGTTGGTGGTGGATGTGGGCGTGGGCGATAACTGGGACCAAGCGCACTGATTGCAGAGCTGCGCCAACACCGAGGGTGCTGGCGCAGTGCTTTAGAGCGCAAATCGCCGTCAGTTATTTCCAATAGTTTTTTGGAGCTGCCGGAACTTAACCTGTGAACTGCCACTCAGAGTTACTGAATGGGTGGTGAAGCCCTTCAATGCTCCTATGTTGTGTTAAGTGTTGGCAGATATCTGGACCCCGCCCTAGCGGTCCGGAACTTGGACCCCGAACTTCCCTCCCCATACGAAGTCCGGGGTTTTTTTTGCCCGCAGAAAAGTTACTCGGTAGCTTCTGCGCCTTTGTCCGCCAATTCCATCCAGCCGGCCAGCACCGTGTAAGCCTCTTCCAGGCCCATGCGCTTCGGCGCCGAGAACAGCTGGATAGTGATCGTATCGCCCCAGCCTTTACGGATGTCGGACTGCACTTTGAGCAGCGTGTTCTTGGCTGCGCCGTAGGTGAGCTTGTCGGCCTTGGTCAGCAGGATGTGCATCGGCATGCCGCTGGCGACGGCCCAGTCGAGCATCAGCAGGTCGAAGTCAGTCATCGGATGGCGGATGTCCATCATCAGAATCAGACCCTTCAAACTCTCCCGGCCACCCAGGTAAGCCTCAAGGTGACGCTGCCAGTGCAGCTTCAGCGGGATAGGTACTTTTGCATAACCGTAGCCCGGCAGGTCGACCAGACGCCGATCATCGTCTAGCTTGAAGAAATTGAGCAGTTGCGTGCGACCCGGGGTTTTCGAGGTGCGCGCCAGGCTGGCGTGGGTCAGGGTGTTCAGTGCGCTGGATTTGCCAGCGTTGGAGCGGCCGGCAAAGGCGACTTCAAAGCCCTCGTCATCGGGGCATTGGTCCACTTTGGCGGCGCTGAGCATGAACGTGGACTGTTGGCACAGGCCGAGGATGGGATTCTTGAGTTGCATGAGATTTCCGATGTGGGCGGTGCCGAAAAAGGGTGCGGCAAGCGGTGTCGTTTCCGTTTCAGTAGCGCCAGTATATAATGCCGCAGATTTTGTGTGTGCTTTGTCCCAGCGAAGGATGAAGTTCACGGGAGCGAAAGACCTTTATTGCGCATTAGAACGCAAAACGCTCTCAAACCCTGAAAAGGTCGATGTATGGCCTCAATGGTTGCCGCTTTTGGTGTCCTGAACCCGCTTTACGGCGCTCAGGCTACACAGGATCCACAAGCGCTGTACAACCGAGTTTGCGTGGTCATGCTGATGCAGCGCGTGACCCAGGGTTTCAAGGCAATGCCGCCGCGTGGTTTGTGCATGGACTGCAGTACTGAGGATTACCAGGCCGTCATTGAGTTGGCGGTGAGTAAACCCGGTAGATAACTCTTAAACCCTTAGCCGTAGTTGGATTAGCTGATGAACAAACTGATCGTGAGTCTGCTGTTGACCTTGGGCATCACAGGCGCTGCCGTCGCTGCAGAGGGCCCCGTCAAAGGTGATGCCACTGCCGGTCAAGCGAAAGCCGCCGTATGTGGTGCCTGCCACGGGCCGGATGGCAACAGCCCGGCGCCGAACTTCCCCAAACTGGCCGGCCAGGGTGAACGTTACCTGAGCAAGCAGATGCACGACATCAAGGACGGCAAGCGCACAGTGCTGGAAATGACCGGCATGCTGACCAATCTCAACGATCAGGACCTGGCGGACCTCGCGGCGTATTTTGCCAGCCAGAAAGGCAGTGTGGGAGCTGCTGATCCTAAATTGGTCGCTCGCGGAGAAAAGCTGTTCCGTGGCGGTGACCTGGAAAAAGGCTTGCCTGCCTGCACCGGTTGCCACTCGCCAAATGGCGCTGGCATCGCCGCCGCTGGCTTCCCGCACCTGAGTGGCCAGCATGCTACCTATATCGCCAAACAGCTGACCGATTTCCGTAAGGAAGAGGCCGGACGAGCGAATGATGGCGACGCCGCAATCATGCGCACCATCGCTCGCAAGCTGAGTGACGAAGACATTGCAGCCGTCTCCAGTTACATCCAGGGCCTGCATTAAGTTGCACGCAACGTTAACACTCGATTAATCCCGCGATGCAAGCATAAAAGGGTGGCTCAGGCCGCCCTTTTTTGTGGCCGCTGCCGTTACACTAACGAACTCATGCCCGCGTAGACCTGTCACAACAAAGGTCGCGTGAGGCGACTTTATTTGTCCAGGAGTAAAGCATGCGTAATCTGATCCTCAGCGCCGCTCTCGTCACTGCCAGCCTCTTCGGCATGACCGCGCAAGCAGCCGATGTGCCGCTTGAAGCCGGTAAAACCTACGTTGAATTGGCTAACCCTGTACCGGTGTCGGTACCCGGCAAAATCGAAGTGGTGGAGCTGTTCTGGTATGGCTGCCCGCATTGCTACGCTTTTGAGCCGACCATCAACCCATGGGTTGAAAAGCTGCCCAAGGACGTTAACTTCCGTCGCCTTCCCGCCATGTTTGGTGGCCCATGGGATGCCCACGGCCAACTGTTCCTGACGCTCGAAGCCATGGGCGTGGAACACAAAGTACACAACGCTGTTTTCGAAGCGATCCAGAAGCAGGGCAAGCGCCTGACCAAGCCGGACGAAATGGCTGACTTCGTCGCCACCCAGGGCGTGGACAAGGACAAGTTCATGGCCACTTTCAATTCCTTCGCCATCCAGGGCCAGATCAAGCAGGCCAAGGAGCTCGCGCAGAAGTACGGTGTGCAAGGCGTTCCAACCCTGATCGTCAACGGCAAGTATCGTTTCGACCTGGGCACTGCCGGTGGTCCTGAAGCGGTCCTCAATGTTGCCGACCAACTGATCGCTAAAGAACGCGCAGCCAAGTAAGGGGCCCGCCATGCGCCGTTGGGGTACCGAACGCGTCGTTGGCCTGCACGAGCCGCAGGTCAACGAACACCACCTGCAAGCCACGGGCCTGCCGGCAGACAGCCGCTTGCGCCTGCTCAGCTTCAACATTCAGGTGGGCAACAGTACCGAGAAATACCGGCACTACCTCACCCGTGGCTGGCAGCACGTTCTACCGCACAAGGGGCGTACCGGTAACCTGCAGAAGATCGGCGACCTGCTCAGCGACTTCGACCTGGTCGCCTTGCAGGAGGCTGACGGCGGTAGCCTGCGCTCGGGCTACATCAACCAGGTGGAGCATCTTGCCCAGCTCGGCGCGTTTCCGTACTGGTATCAGCAGCTCAACCGCAACCTGGGGCGCCTGGCACAGCACAGTAATGGTGTGCTCAGCCGCTTGAAGCCGACCGCCATCGAGGATCACCCGCTGCCGGGTCCGAAAGGCCGCGGTGCGATCCTCGTGCGTTTCGGTGAAGGTCCTGAAGCCTTGGTGGTGGTGATGATGCACCTGGCACTCGGCGGACGTACCCGCAACCTGCAGCTTGCCTATGTGCGTGACCTGATTGGTAACTACAAGCACCAGGTGTTGATGGGGGACATGAACACCCATGCCAACGACCTGTTGCAGAATTCCCCGCTGCGCGACCTGGGCCTGTTGGCCCCGCAAGTCGAAGCCACATTTCCCAGCTGGCGCCCGCAGCGCTGCCTTGACCACATCCTGCTCAGCCCGAGCCTTACACTGGAAAGTGTGCGAGTGCTGGCGCAGCCCATTTCCGATCACCTGCCCGTCGCGGTAGAGATTCGTCTGCCGGGTTCGCTTACCGCTGATGCATTACCCGCGTTGAGCCCAGGCCCTCGCGGACCTCTTGCATGAGCGACGACGCCCAGCGCTGGAAAGAGAAATACCTCAAGAGCATCGAGCAACAAGACAAGCTCGAACGCCGCTGGGCCGCCCGCCTCGACCTGCTGCGCCGCGGCCTGGTGCGCAGCACGCTGGCGGCTGAAGGGACTGACCGCGCTGTTGATCAATGCATGAAAGAAATGCGTGATGTAGTGCGCACGGACGACATGGACGCAGCCCTCGCAGCGCTGTTGCCGCGCCTGGAAAAGGCTGTGCTGGATTCCGAGCAGCGCCGCGAAACCCGGGTTGACCAGATCAGCACCGCACTCACGGCCCTGGTTGCCCAGCTGCAAAAGCTTGCGTTGCCCCGCGAGGTGGCCCGCCCGCTGAAGGCCTTTGCCAAACAGCTCGATAGCCGCGTCGGCCAGGCGCGGGAGATACCGCTGTTGCTCAGTGAGCTAAGCAGCCTGCAAGGGCAGGCGCTGAATAATCTGGAGCCTGAAAGCGAAGCCTCACGCGCAGGTCCAGGGCTGCTGCAGCGCCTGTTTGGCAGTAAGGAGGCATCGAGTGACGCGCCACAGGTTGACGCTGCGCCACTGCCCGCCGTGCAGTTGGCGTCGTCAAAGCCCGCTGCGCCGCCACCTTCGCCCGAGCCGCAGGAGCCCGTACAGTCCGAAGAGTTGACCCAGGCCTTGCGTGCCTTTGCACCGCAACCACAAACGCCGCTCGCTCCCGCATCGGAACTGGTAGCGCCGGCCCCGGTGGAAGCGGCTCGCGACACCTTCGCATTCGAGGCACCGCCTTCTGCAGCCCCGATTGCTTCACCTGTGCAGGCCCCTGAGCCGCCGATAGAAGAGCCGGCCCCTGAAAGCGCGCTCGCCGCCTTTATTGAAGCGCCGCAGGTTGAAGTCGACGCGCCGGATCAAACCAGCATAGGTAGCCTGTCTCTCCCCCCTGTGCTGGAAGTTCCCGAGCCCGACGAACTGCAGTCCGATGGGATATACGCCCTGCCCGACTCGCCTGAGCCGTCCTACAGCTCGGTGGCCAAGCACATTGAAGATACGTTACTGGGCCTGTTGGAAGATCTGTCCCTGCCTGAACGTCACCGGCCCCAGGCCGAAGCCATGCGCGAGCGGCTTGCCCACGGCTTGAATTGGTACGAGCTGATCCCGATCCTGGATGACCTGGCGGTGCTGATGCTGGCGATCACCGACAGTGGCCAGCATGAGTTCGAGGCTTATCTCAAGCAACTCAACGAGCGCCTTGAGGCATTTCAGGGCCACCTGCAGGTGGCCAGCGAGGGCCATGCCGATAGCAGCCTGGCCGCGCGGGAGCTGGATACGCAGATTCGTGAACAGGTCGACGGGTTGCAAAGCAGCGTGCAGGAAGCCGCCGATCTGAGCAGCCTCAAGCAGGTACTCGAAAGCCATCTCGAAGGCTTGCTCGGGACCATGGACGAGCATCAGCAGCAGCGTGACCAACGTGAGCAGGAAGTGGCGGCGCGCCTAAAAACCCTGGCTGAGCGGGTGGCCAACATGGAGCAGGAAGCCCAGGGCTACCGTGAGCACCTGGAAGTACAGCGCCAGAAGGCCTTGCTCGATCCGCTGACCGGTCTGCCCAACCGGGCAGCGTGGAGCGAACGCCTTGATCACGAGGTCAACGCCTGGCATCAACGCGGCAACAGCCTGTCGCTGGCGATGCTCGACCTGGATCATTTCAAGCGCATCAATGATGGCTACGGTCATCTGGCGGGCGACAAGGTGCTCAAGATCATCGCCAACGTGCTGAGCAAGCGCCTGCGGCCCACCGACTTCATCGCGCGTTTCGGCGGTGAGGAGTTTGTGCTGCTGATGCCCGACTCAGCCTTGGCGGATGCCTTGGCTGTCGCTCAAGTATTGCGCGCGGCCATCGAGGCATGCCCGTTCCACTTCAAGGGCGAGCCGGTGACGATCACGGTGTCCATGGGCGTAGCGCAGTTTCAACCTGGCGAGCGCAGCGACTTGGCCCTCAAGCGAGCCGATGAAGCGCTTTACAGGGCCAAGGCAGCGGGACGCAATCAAGTGCAGGTGGCATAAAAGATGTTCCATTTTGTAATTTGACCGCCGGGCTAATTACGTTACGTTACACTGTTGCATTATCGTCTCTCAGTGTACTGCTCCTGCCATGAAATCCTTGTCTATTGCTTTTGTGTTTCTCCTGCTCGCCGGTTGCGCCAGCGGCCCGCGGCTGAATACCAGCCACCCTTCGGTGAACCACGACAACCGCGTGCAGTTTGTTGTCGTGCATTACACCTCTACCAACCTTGAGCGCTCGCTGGCATTGCTGACCCATGGCCAGGTGAGCAGCCATTACCTGATCGGCGACGACGCCTCAGGCACCATCTACAAGCTGGTGGATGAAAGCCAGCGTGCCTGGCACGCGGGGGAAAGCGAGTGGATGGGGCGCACCTGGCTCAATTCCAGCTCCATCGGCATCGAGATCGTCAACCCTGGGTTCCGTGATACGCCGACAGGGCGTGTGTGGTACCCGTATTCCGAAGCGCAGGTGCAGTCGCTGATCGTGCTGCTCAAGGACATCAGCAAGCGTAACGGTATCGACCCCAAGAACATCATCGGGCATAGCGACATTGCCCCACTGCGCAAGCTGGACCCGGGGCCGCTGTTCCCCTGGAAGCGCTTGGCCGCAGAAGGCTTGGCCGTCTGGCCGGATGCACAGGCCGTGGCCCGATTCCAGGTGCAGTACGGCGCTCAGCTGCCGAGCATCACCTGGTTCCAGGAAGAACTCGCTCGCCTGGGCTATCAGACACCGCAGACCGGGGAGCTGGATGTGGCCACGCGGCATGTGATCGCCGCCTTCCAGATGCGCTTCCGCCCTTCATTGTTTGATGGCACTCCGGATGCTGAAAGTGCTGCGATCCTGCGGGCCTTGAACCAGCGCTGATTGTGTAGATGTAGGAGCGAGCTTGCTGTGGCGAGGGAGCTTGCTCGCCACAGAGCGCTGTTTTTTTACAACGGTAATGCCATATAGAACTGCGTACCCTGCCCTGGTCGTGAATACACGCCCATGCGGCCGCCGTGCAACTGCACGATCTCCTTGCACAGGGCCAGCCCCAGGCCCGCGCCGCCTTTCTTGCGACCCACCTGCACAAAGGGTTCGAAGATTCGCCCTTGCTGGCCATAGGCGATACCTTCGCCGTTGTCTTCAACACTGATAATCACCCGTTCGCCATGACGCCGTGCCTGCAGGCGAATCTGCCCGCCTTCGGCGGTGTGGCGCAACGCGTTGCCGAGCAAATTGTCGAGCACGCGCTCCAGTTGCACCTGGTCGGCATACAGTCGCGGCAACTCCGGCTGGGCTTCCACCAGCAACTCAATGTGCTGCGCATTGGCGGGTTCGGTAAATCGCGCCCGTGCGTGTTCCAGCAGGTCGGTCACATCGCAGGCCCCCAGGGTGAGTTTTTGTAGGCCGTTCTGGTAGCGCGAGAAGTTGAGCAAGTCGTTGATCAACTGCATCAGGCGCTGCATTTCTTCGTTGACCGTATCCAGCAGGTCCGCTTCACGGGAGTCTGCCGGGAACTTCGCTCGCTCGCGAAACAGGCCGAAGGCCATATGCATGCCGGTCACCGGCGTGCGCAGCTCATGAGAGGCGCGCAACACGAACTCGCTACGCACTCGTTCGAAGGCGCGCTGTTCGGTAACGTCATGCAGCACCATCACAGCCCCCAGAATATGACCCTGTGTATGGCTCACAGGGGTCAGGCTGTAGGTCAGCAGGCGCAGTTCGCCCTCGACCTCTACTTCCAGATCATCCGGCGCCCGCTCCAGGTTGCCGCCGCGCAGCACCAGTTGCAGTTGTTCATCCATCTCTGCACGACCCAGGGCTTCGCCCAGGCCCTGACCTAGGCGCTCTTCGTCCCAGCCCAGTTGGCGTTGTGCAACCGGGTTGAGGTGCTCCAGGCAGCCCTGCCGATCAATCATCAGCAGGCCGTCATCAATACTGTCGAGCACGGCTTGCAGGCGCTGTTGGCCGGCCAGCAGTTCATCGACATTGGTGGCCTGATGCTGGCGCAATGCTTCGGCCATGATGCCGAAACGGCGGGTCAGCTGATTCATTTCCGCTGCTGAGGAGATAGGCAGCGTCACTTCAAAATCGCCCTGTCCGATCTTGTCGGCGGCTTTGGCCAGTGCCTCGATCGGTCCGCCAAAACGCCGCGCGATGCCATGGGCCGTGACAAAGCCAATGATCAACACTGCGAGGCCCACCAACCCGAGCAGCCCTGCAATCAATAACGCGCGCTCACGGGACTTGTGCTCGCTGGCGCTGATGTTCTCCAGTGCCTGCTTGTGATCGGCAATCAGTCCGTTGCGCAGTATGTTGAAGGTTTCAGTGATTTTTTCCTTGCTGCCCGGCGGCGGTGTTTCCTGCTGGGATTGGTCGAACGCTTCGAGCAGGTTCTGGTAGTCGGAGCGGGCCTGGCCAAAGCCATGGCTTTTACCGATCGACTGCTCATGGGCAACGCCTTGGTCCAGCAGGTCGAAATAATGCTGCTTGGAGGCCCTCAGGGCCTCAGGGTCGGGTCGTTTCTCCAGCATCATGATCAGCTGGTCGCCCAGGCTCTGACGCAATTTGAGTCCCAGATCCAGGGTGATGAAGTTACTGCGAATCAGCGATTCCTGGGTCTTGGCCATTTGCATGACGCTGACCAGGCCCAGGATCAATCCCAGCAAGGCCACGGTGATCAGCGCTGAAATGCTCAGAAATAACCGAGTGCGCAGTTTCATCGCGAGCTTCATAAGGTCCTGCTCACAGGTTGTACTGTTTGCGTTTGCGGTACAGGGTCGACGCGTCGATGCCGAGGGTGCGGGCTGCTTGATCCAGCGTGTCACTGGTGGCGAGCACGGCGCCGATGTGGGCTTTTTCCAGTTCGTCCAGGCTCAACGCCGCGCCGATACGGGGCGCGTTGTTGGTCGGTTGCTCAGCCATCCCCAAATGGCTGATCTCTACCTTCTCCTGAGGGCAGATGATGCTGGCGCGCTCCACTACGTTACGCAGCTCGCGAATGTTGCCGGGCCAGCGATAGTTGAGCAGCGCTTCACGGGCCTGATCACTGAATCCGCGCGCGGGGCGGGCGTATTCCTTGACGAAGCGTGCCAGGAAGCGGTCAGCCAGGGTAAGGATGTCTTCACTGCGTTCGCGCAGCGGCGGCAGGTGCAGGGTGATGACATTGAGGCGGTACAGCAAGTCTTCCCGGAAGCGGCCGTCGCGCACCATGTCTTCCAGGTTCAGGTTGGTGGCGGCGAGGATGCGCACGTCGGCGCGGCGGGTGACTGGGTCGCCCACACGCTCATATTCCTTATCCTGAATGAAGCGCAGCAGCTTTGGTTGCAACGTGAGGGGAAAATCGCCGATCTCGTCGAGAAACAACGTGCCGCCGTCAGCCTGGTTAACGCGTCCCAAGGTGCTTTCACTGGCGCCGGTGAACGCGCCGCGACTATGGCCGAACAGTTCGCTCTCCATCAGCTCGGCGGTCAGTGACGGGCAGTTGATGGTCACGCAAGACTTCTTGGAGCGTTTGCTCCAGCCGTGAATGGCACGGGCCAGCTCACCTTTACCGGTGCCGGACTCGCCGAGGATCAAGATGTTTGCATCGGTCCCGGCCACTTGGCGCGCAGTTTCCAGTACCACCATCATCGACGGGCTGTGAGAGTCGAGGCCATCCTTGGGCTGGCGCACTGCGCCTTCCAGGGCCTCCAGTCGCGCAGAGAGCTGGCGTACTTCCAGTTGCTTGGCGGTGGCCAGGCGTAATTGGTCCGGACTGCAAGGTTTGACCAGGTAGTCGGCGGCACCGGCCTGGATTGCGTCCACGGCGGTATCCACGGCGGAGTGGGCCGTGACGATCACCACACGCATCCACGGAGCCTGGATACGCATCTGCGCGAGTACATCCAGGCCGTTGTCCTCGCCCAGGCGCAAGTCCAGAAAGCACAGGTCAAACACCTGGCGCTGCATCAGGGCATCGGCCTGGGCGGCGCTGTTGGCGGTGGCAACGGTGTAGCCCTCGTCTTCCAGGCAATAACGGAACGTGCGGAGGATTGCGGATTCGTCATCCACTAAAAGAATGCGGCCTTGAAGCTCCTTGGCTGAATCCATCTGTCCCGCGCTCCTTAACTATTAAATAAGATGGTGTTTAGTCCCGGAATAATCGGGCAAGTTGCATGGTTTATTCTGATTCATAAAAGGCATCTTCGTGTAGGTATCTACACGCCTTCCTACAAAGCGCCGGCTGATAGCCTTTTTGTGCGTTATCGCGACTTCGGCAACTGAGCGTGCGCTTTCGATCCCCTGACCCGACCACTGGCCATCGTGCATTTCGCACGGCATCTAAAGAGGCATCGTGCAGGATGCTGGGTGCAACATCCTTTCATGTCACATAACCTATTGATTTTATTGTGTTTTATTTTGCAATAAAGCTGGCACGCAGTCTGCAATATCCCTCCCAAGAGTGTCATGAACGAATAATCAGAATGCGGGAGAACAGCAGCATGACTCGCCAAAGCCTCAGCCAATTGCGTGTATCGCCGCTGCGTATGCAGCAGGGCCTGTTTGCCAGCCTGGCCTTGATGGTCACGTTGATTGCCGGCCAGCAGATGCAGCACTGGCAGCAGAGTGAGCAGCCAGCCCCGCAATTTGAGCGTCCGGTGATGACCCAGAACCATTTCCGTTCCATTGGCAGCGCCAGCGCTAATGTAACTGCCCCGCAATTGAGCTTGGTCGATCAGGACTCCACCCTGGATGAACTGCCTGCTCAAGAGCGCTGGGTGTTCTAGGCAAGAACAAGTCGCTTGTGTTGAGCGACTGCACGGCACTACCGCTGTTACCCCTATAGAAGCATAAGGAGAATCACCATGTTGAGTTGGGCAATCACATTTCTGATCATCGCCATTGTCGCTGCAGTCCTGGGCTTCGGTGGTATCGCTGGCACCGCCACCGGCATCGCCAAGATCCTGTTTGTCGTCTTCCTGGTGATGTTCATTGCTTCGTTCTTCTTTGGTCGTAAAGGCCGAGGTTGAATATGACCACTCTGCCTTTTAAAGCCATTGCTGCCGCCCTGCTCTTGGGCGGCAGCAGCCTGGCGATGGCCGCCAATGACGGGCAATCCCGGGCGAACGAATTGCTCAATTCGGATCCGCAATACCGTGAAACCTGGCAAGGCGTGGTGAAGAAAGAAGAGCGTCTGCCGGAATGGGTGATGAACCTGTCCGGCACCGCTGAGCAAATGAACGCTGTCGAGGAAGATGGCGACAAGTACTTGGTCGGGCCGCTGTGTGAAACCGCGGATACCTGCCGGAGCAAGCGTTTGATCGTGGCCTTCAGTTTCGATAAGGAAGATGCCTACGCGATGTTGGTGGAAGTCCCAGCCGGTTTGCCGGCCGACAAGTCCCCGACACGGCATGCCGATTACCGTTTCCTCGGTAAGCCGGATGAAGGCATGCAAAAGCTGTTGATGGAACAACTGAAGAAAGATCCGAATTGGTACTAGGTTCCGTCTGAGACGGAGCCAGCGTCCATAGAAAGAAGCCCCTGCGCTTCTTTCTGTTTGCATCACTCGCCAAGGGTGGTGCATGACCAGGGGGCCGGGTTGCTCTGATCGATTAAGATCGGCGTGACCTACGGGCACAGGGAGTGCCTGCGAAAGGGCCGGGTCAGGCGAAAAGCTGCGACGCAAGTTCACAAGTCCTCAAGCTTGCTGAACTTGCGGCGGGCTTATGACTCTCATGCCCGCGCTTGGCTCTCGCTTCATGGCTCTCGCGTTATGCCTCTCATAGTCGCAATTTTGCTTTTTGCCTCTCGCCAACCATTGCCGGGTATGTCGACGCGACCATCTATCGAGAAATTTTCGGACGCGCCATAGGACATTTCTGGTCCTAGGTGGTGGATTTCTCACGCATTTCTGCCAAACGTTGCAAGTCGTTCAGTATCACTGAGCGAGCCTGATTTGGCCGCCTCACGGCATATTCACCCGCCTGAATGGCGTATTCGAACTGACCGTTTGGACAATTATTTTCAAAAAAAGCCATGCCGATTCGGCATAGGGTAGGCGTTTACGGCATTAGACGTCGCTCCCTTGCATGGGAATAGTTGCGCCTTTTTTCGCCTACCAGTAAGCCATTTCGGCCACGCTGCGGTGACCTTCCATGGAGGCTGATGCACACACTTTTTCGCTTTCGAGCGTTGCAGCTGGCGCATTTGCCATAAGTCCACTTGAAGTAAGGGTAATGACATGAAGAAGGCAAAGCTAAGCCTCGCCTGGCAGATCCTCATCGGTTTGGTACTGGGGATCGCAATCGGTGCAGTGCTCAACCATTTCAGTGCTGAAAAGGCCTGGTGGATCAGCAATGTATTGCAGCCGGCAGGCGATATCTTTATCCGCCTGATCAAGATGATCGTGATCCCGATTGTGATTTCCTCGCTGATCGTCGGCATTGCCGGTGTGGGCGACGCGAAAAAGCTCGGTCGCATCGGCGTCAAAACCATCCTTTACTTCGAAGTGGTCACTACCATCGCCATCGTGGTTGGCCTGCTGCTGGCCAACCTGTTCCACCCGGGCGCCGGCATCGACATGAGTACCCTGGGTACCGTCGACATCTCCAAGTACCAGGCCACCGCCGCCGAGGTGCAGCATGAACATGCGTTCATCGAAACCATCCTCAACCTGATCCCATCGAACATCTTCGCGGCGGTTGCCCGTGGTGAAATGCTGCCGATCATCTTCTTCTCGGTGCTGTTCGGCCTGGGCTTGTCGAGCCTCAAGCCTGAGCTGCGCGAGCCGCTGGTGACCATGTTCCAGGGCGTGTCCGAGAGCATGTTCAAAGTCACTCACATGATCATGAAGTACGCCCCTATCGGCGTGTTTGCCCTGATCGCGGTGACCGTCGCCAACTTCGGCTTTGCCTCCCTGCTGCCGCTGGCCAAGCTGGTGATCCTGGTTTACGTCGCCATTCTGTTCTTCGCCTTCGCGGTACTGGGCCTGATCGCCCGTCTGTTTGGCTTCTCGATCCTGAAAGTGATGCGCATCTTCAAGGATGAGCTGGTACTGGCTTACTCCACCGCCAGTTCCGAAACTGTGCTGCCCCGGGTGATCGAGAAGATGGAAGCCTACGGCGCGCCGAAGGCGATCTGCAGCTTCGTGGTGCCGACCGGTTATTCGTTCAACCTCGACGGTTCGACCCTGTACCAGAGCATCGCGGCAATCTTTATTGCCCAGCTGTATGGCATTGACCTGTCGATCGGCCAGCAACTGATGCTGGTTCTGACCCTGATGGTTACCTCCAAAGGTATCGCCGGCGTGCCGGGTGTGTCCTTTGTAGTGTTGCTGGCTACCCTGGGCAGCGTGGGCATCCCGCTGGAAGGCTTGGCGTTTATCGCCGGTGTCGACCGTGTGATGGACATGGCGCGTACCGCACTGAACGTGATCGGCAATGCCTTGGCCGTATTGGTCATCTCCCGTTGGGAAGGCATGTACGATGACGCCAAGGGCGAGCGCTACTGGAACTCCCTGCCGCACTGGCGCAGCAAGGAAGCGTTGCCAGCCGGCGAGACTACTCGCGGCTGATAGCACGATTGCGCTGACACGAACCCCGGATAATTCCGGGGTTTGTCGTTTCTGTCAGCCCCGCTATCATTCGCCCCATCTTTCGGGGGATTCAACTGATGCTAAATGGCCTGTGGCTTGGCTTCTTTGTCGTGGCAATGGTGTCAGCACTGGCGCAATGGCTGGTGGGCGGTAACGCCGGGATTTTTGCGGCGATGGTCGAAAGCATTTTCGCCATGGCCAAATTGTCGGTGGAAGTCATGGTGCTGCTGTTCGGCACCCTGACCTTGTGGCTGGGCTTTTTGCGCATCGCTGAAAAAGCCGGGATCGTCGATTGGCTGGCCAAGGCGCTCGGCCCGTTGTTTCGAAGGCTGATGCCGGAAGTGCCTGCCGGTCACCCTGCCATCGGCCTGATCACCCTCAACTTCGCCGCCAACGGTTTGGGCCTGGACAACGCCGCCACGCCCATCGGCCTGAAAGCCATGAAGGCCTTGCAGGAACTCAACCCCATCCCCAACACGGCGAGCAACGCGCAGATCCTGTTCCTGGTGCTCAATGCGTCCTCGCTGACCCTGTTGCCGGTGACCATCTTCATGTACCGCGCCCAGCAAGGCGCCGCCGATCCGACGCTGGTGTTCCTGCCGATCCTGCTGGCCACCAGCGCATCGACCCTGGTGGGCCTGCTGTCGGTGGCGGTGATGCAACGCCTGCGGTTGTGGGACCCGGTGGTGCTGGCTTATCTGATTCCTGGCGCGTTGGTGCTGGGCGGCTTCATGGCGCTGCTGGCGACACTCTCGGCAACGGCGCTGGCCGGTTTATCCTCGATCCTGGGCAACCTCACGTTGTTTGGCCTGATCATGCTGTTTCTGGTGATCGGCGCGTTGCGCAAGGTCAAGGTGTACGAGGCCTTCGTCGAAGGGGCCAAGGAAGGCTTCGACGTGGCCAAGAACCTGTTGCCTTACCTGGTGGCGATGCTGTGTGCGGTGGGCGTGTTGCGGGCCTCGGGCGCGTTGGACTTCGGCCTGGAAGGGATTCGCCATGTGGTGGCCTGGACGGGCATGGATACACGGTTTGTCGATGCGCTACCGACTGCGATGGTCAAGCCTTTCTCCGGCAGTGCGGCACGGGCGATGCTGATCGAGACCATGCAGACCCAGGGTGTGGACAGCTTCCCGGCCTTGGTGGCGGCGACAATACAGGGCAGTACTGAGACCACCTTCTATGTGTTGGCGGTGTACTTTGGTTCGGTGGGCATCCAGCGCGCGCGACATGCCGTCGGTTGTGCGTTGCTGGCGGAGTTTGCCGGTGTCGTGGCGGCTATTGCGGTGTGCTACTGGTTCTTCGGTTAAGCCTTAGATTGCTATCGGCGGCAAGCCCCCTCCCACATTTTGAATGCATTCGCAGATCAAGTGTGGGAGGGGGCTTGCCCCCGATGAGGCTGTCAGCGTTTAGAGGAAGCCTTGCCTTGCTGCACTACCCAATCCACCACCTGCTTGTTCAACTGATCCCCCGCCTTTCCAAAGGCTGCCACCACCGCCGGCACCTTGGTATCACCCACCGGCTGCCTTACCTCAAACCGCCGGCTGGCGATAATCCGCTGATCGCTGCCGCGCACCAAACGCGCATCCAGGCGAATCACCACCTCCACCGCGTCACCCCGGTATTCACTTTGAAACGCTTGCAACTGCCCGCCCAACTCATAGTCGGCTTGCAGGTTGGTCTCGTCGGTACTCAGCAGCGTTACCCGTCCATCGCGTTGGAAGCCGTCCAGCAGGCGGTTGCGTAAGAGTACCGGTGCCGGGTCGCTCCAGCGTGAGTTCGCATAGCTGCTGATCAGGTTGCCGTCAGGCACTACGGCAATGCGTGGACTGTCGAGAAACTCGCTGGTCTGGGGTTTGGCTACGCGCAGCGACCAACTCACCGGCGTGCCTTGGGTGGTTGGTTGGGTGGACACCAGGCGGTACACGTCTGACGGGTCAGGCTTGGGCAGAATCGAGCAGGCGCTGAGCAGTGCCAGGGCCACAGGGGCGATCATCAGGTAAGCACGCTTCATGGCGTGAACTCCTTGTTCTTGTCACTGCCCAGCAGGTAACCGCTGGGGTTGGCTTCCAGGCGACGGGAGATGGCGCGCAGCGAACCGAGGGTTTCACGCAGCTCACGCACCGCTGGCGCCAGTTCGTTGAGGCCCTGCATACCGCTGTTCACCGAGTCCTGGTTGTTGGTCAGCAAGCTGTTGATGGTGGCGGTGCTTTGCTCCAGGGATTTCATCGCCTGCTCGGCGCTGCCGAAGGCTTGCTTGCCTTGCTCGTTGAGCAGGCCATTGGCGCTGCGCATCAACACGGTGGTTTGTTCCAGCGCGGCACCCGCCTGTTTGCTCACCTGCATCAATTGCTGCATTACCACCTTGATGTCGCCGCGTTGCTCGGCGATGGCACCGGTGGTTTGTTGCAGGTTATCCAGGGTGTTGCTCAAGCGTTCGACGTTTTCCCGGGAGAACATGTGGTTGGCGTTGTGCAGCAGCAGGTTGACGCTGGTCATCAGGTCGTTGCTGTTATTGAGCAGGCGCGCGATGGGCGATGGCGAGGCGATGATTTCCGGCAGGTTGCCGCTCTTGCCCTTGAGTTCCGGGCTCTGCGGGGTGCCGCCGCTGAGCTGGATGATCGAGGTGCCGGTGATGCCGGTCAGCGCCAGCTTGGCCTGGGTGTCTTCCTTGATCGGCGTCTGCCCGGCCAGGCGGATGCGGGCGAGGACGCGGCGCGGGTCTTTGGGGTCCAGGCGCAGGCTGGTGACGTCGCCTACCTTGATCCCGCTGTACTGCACCGCACTGCCCTGGGACAGGCCGCTGACCGCCTCGTTGAAGATCACTTCGTAATCCTGGAAGGCGCTGTCGACGCTGGATTTGGCCAGCCACAGGCCGAAGAGCATAGCGCCGACCACCACAATTACGCTGAACAGTCCGATCATCACATGATGGGCTCGGGTTTCCATGTCATACCTCGTTGAGCGATTGAGCGGCATCCAATGCCGCGCGGCCCCGGGGGCCGTGGAAATATTCGTGAATCCAGGCGTCGTCCGTTTCCGAGACGACATCGATGGCGTCGGCCACCAGCACTTTCTTCTGCGCCAGCACCGCCACGCGGTCGGTGATGGTGTACAGCGTGTCGAGGTCGTGGGTGACCAGGAACACGCTCAAGCCCAACGCATCGCGCAGGGTCAGGATCAGTTGGTCGAACTGCGCTGCGCCAATCGGATCGAGGCCAGCGGTGGGTTCATCGAGAAACAGGATGTCCGGGTCCAGTGCCAGCGCACGGGCCAGGGCCGCGCGCTTGATCATGCCGCCGGACAACGAAGCCGGGTATTTGTCGGCGGCCGACAGGGGTAGCCCGGCCAGGGCCAGCTTGACTGCCGCCAAGTGCTCGGCGTCGGCGCGGCTGAGGCCGGCATGTTCGATCAATGGCAGGGCAACGTTCTCGGTAACGGTCAGCGAGGAAAACAGCGCGCCCTTCTGGAACAGCACGCCAAAGCGCCGCTCCACCAGCGAGCGTTCGTGCTCAGGCAGGCTGGGCAGATTCTTGCCGAACACCCGCACCTCACCTTCGCTGGGCCGACGCAGGCCGACGATGCTGCGCAGCAGCACCGACTTGCCGCTGCCGGAGCCGCCGACCACTGCCAGAATCTCGCCTTTGTATAAATCCAGGTCGAGGTTTTCATGCACGCTCTGGCTACCAAAGCGGTTGCACAAGCCGCGCACTTCAATCACCGCCTCAGTGGGCGCACGGTGTAGACGACTCACCAGCCCATCTCCATGAAGAACATCGCGGCGACCGCATCCAGCACGATCACCACAAAAATCGATTGCACCACGCTGGAGGTGGTGTGCGCGCCGACTGATTCGGCGCTGCCGCTGACCTTGAAGCCTTCCAGGCAACCAATGGCCGCGATCAGGAAAGCGAAGATCGGCGCCTTCACCATGCCCACCAAAAAGTGCTGCACGCCAATGTCCGATTGCAACAGCGAGAGGAACATCGCCGGTGAAATATCCAGGGCCACCGCACACACCACGCCACCGCCGACAATCCCCGAGAGCATCGCCAGGAAAGTCAGCATCGGCAACGCCACCAGCAGCGCCAGAACCCGCGGCAATACCAGCAGCTCCATCGGGTCCAGGCCCAGGGTGCGGATGGCGTCGATTTCTTCGTTGGCCTTCATTGAGCCGATTTGCGCGGTGAACGCACTGGCGGTACGGCCGGCGATCAGGATCGCGGTGAGCAGCACGCCGAATTCGCGCAGGAAAGAGAACGCCACCAGGTCCACGGTAAAAATCGTTGCGCCAAAACTCTTGAGCACGGTGGCGCCAAGAAACGCCACCACCGCGCCCACCAGAAAGGTCAGGAGGGCCACGATGGGTGCGGCATCGAGACCGGTCTGTTCGATATGGGCGACCATCGGCGTAAGGCGCCAGCGCTTGGGTCGAAACATCCCGCGGACGAAGGTCTCAAGGATCAGGCCAATAAAACCCAGGAGTTTCTTGGCGTCTTGCCAGACGGTGTCCACCGCGCAGCCGATACGGGCCAGCACCTGGATGCCGGCGCTTTCTTCCGGCTCTTTGAGCGGGACGCAAAAATCATTGAGGGAGCGGTAGACCGTCTTGAGCAGCGCCCGGTCGGCGGCCGACAGGCTGCAATCGGTCTGCTCGGCGCAGTGCTGGATGCGGTCGGGGCCCAGCAGCTCGACCAGCAGTGACGCGCCGGCGGTATCCAGCGCACCGAGGCCGTTAAGGTCGATTCGGGCGCCGGCGTCGTATTGGCCGTCGAGTGTGTCCGACAGCTTTTTCAGGTTGGCGTAGTGGGCAAGCGTCCAGTCGCCGGTAATCCGCAGCGAAGGCGGGGTGCTGGACGTATCAAGATGGGCTGCGCCGGCGGTCGTGCGAGTGGTCATAAGCTCCGAGCTTGTTTGGCTATCCACAATGGCTACGTAATAGCACGATCTGACCTACTTTGGGTTGTCCGCTTGTGCTGTGTCGATCACCTTGAAGCGCAAGACGCCGATCACTTGGCCGTCCTCGGTGAGGACCTGCACTTGCCAGCGCCCCGCTGCGTCGCCCGGGAAATTCTGCTTGTGCGTCCAGGCGCGATAGCCCTCCTTGCGCCCACCATGGATATCCAGGGCAATGCGGTCGACTTCCTTGCCGTTGAATTTCCACACATGGTAGATCCGCTCATCCAGCCCGCGTGGGGCATTGATTGCGGTGTAGGCGTAGAGGCCACCGCTGCGCAACTGGTCGGCGGTGACCTCCTTGAGGTCATCGCCCGGGGTGCGATCCTGCAGTTGGGTGCTGATGGCGACTTCGGTCATCCACAGGGTGGCCGGCGGCACCCAACTGCGCAGGAACCAGCCGGCGCATCCGATCGCCGCCGTGACCCCCAGCAGCATCGCCCAGCCTTTGAGGCTGCGCAGCGGCAGGCTGACCGCCAGGCTCGGGATCGACAGCGCCATGGCCACGCCCAGCGCCAGCTTGTAACTCTGGGCAGTGGTCAGGTGCATGATAATCGGCAGCGCGGTGAGCAATGCGGCAAACAAGGTCAGGGTGTGCAGGGCCAGGAACAGCGAGCGCTTGGGCGCCAGCCACTTGTAGTACAGCGGGTCGATGATCGACACCAGTGCCGCCGCGCCGAGCAGGCCGGTGAACAGCGATTGGCCGCTGTTCCAGGCGGTGGTGACGAAAAAGAACGGCAGCACAAAGAACAGGCTTTCCTGGTGGATCATCTGCGTGGCATAGCGCAGCAGCGGTTCCGGGATCTCGCGCTTGAAGAGCTTGGCAAACAGTTGGGTGAAGCTGTTTTCCAGCATCAGCCACAACCAACTGACCAGCATGATGACGGCGATCCAGCTGGCCATGCCTTGCTGGCGGTCCACCAGGATGAAGCTGCCCACACCCGAGATAAAACCGCCGAGTGCAATTACCCCTGGGTAGCGCTTGATCAGTTCGAGGATGCGCTGGATTAGATGGGTCAGGTTTGGCATTCGGCGGTTCGCAGTCTTTGTAGGAAAAAATCCCAGACAGAATAACGTCTTAGCGCTGGGCTCGGTGCTTCATTCCATGATCCGTTGGCGATAACGCCGAACGCCAATCAACACTATGGCGATGAGCCCAAGAACGCCCGCACCTATCCAGGTCAGGGCGTCATAGCTCAACAACGGCTTTTCGATGCGCCAGTAGCCCGGTTGCTTGAAGACCTCGCGCATCGCCTGGTTGGTTTGCGAAAGGCTCACTGCCTTGATGCGCTTGACCGGGTCGCTGAAGCGGCCGTCAGCGTAGTCGCCGGCGGCACTCCAGTAATAATCGGCCAACGCACTGTTGCCCTGTACCGCCCAGGCTTGGCGGGCAATGGCAGCCTGCTGCAGGCGAGTGAACACCTTCGGGTCGAGGCCGTCCTTGAGCAGTTGTGCCTTGAGGTCTTGCAAGACTTGCTCGGCTTCAGGGAGATTTTCCCGTTCGAGGTCGGCGTTCAGGCTCAGGAAGCCTACGCCGCCGAGCACTTCGCGTTCGCTCCACGGACCGTAGGACAAACCATGCTTCAGACGCAGCTGTCGATACAGCGCCCAATCGAGATAATCCTTGAGCAGGTCGTAGGTTTCGTCATGCTGGTCGTCCAGCACCGGCTCGGGGAACAGCCAGTGCAGTTTGGCGCCATCGCCGACCCAGCCATGCACCAGGTCGCGCTGGCGGGCGGCGGTGTGCTGGATCTGCGGCAGCGGGCGATGCTCGCTCGGGTCTACCGGGTCGAGCTGGCCGTAGGTGCGTTCCAGGTAGGCTGGCAGCAGCTTGTCCAGATCGCCGACGACGATCAGGGTCATGTTGTTGGGCGCGTACCAGGCTTTGCGCAGTTTCTCCAACTGATCGCGGGTCAGGTGGCCGACCTGCGCGCGTTCGGCGCATTTGAGCCCCAACTCGACGGCTAATTGGTTGCTGGCGCTGTGGCCCAGGTCCTGGCGATCCAGCAAACGTTGCAGGTGCGAATAATGGCCGCCGTCTTCGCGCTCGACCACCTGCTTGGCGGCGTTGATATTGGCATCGGTCAACTGCGTGCGGGTCAGGATTGCCAGCAGCAGGTCCAGCACCTTGCGTTGGTTGTGCGCGGGGGCCTCGATGACGAATGTGGTGTCGGCGTTGCTGGTGTAGGCGTTCCATTCGCCGCCCAACGCTTGCATGCGGTCTTCGAGGTCGCCTTCGCCACCGCCGTCGATGCCGCTGAACAGCAGGTGTTCGAACAGGTGGGGAAGCTCTTTGTCTTCGCAACCGAAATCATCCAGGCCCACGCCGACCACCAGGCGGATGGCCACGTGCCCGCGTTCGGTGCCCGGTTTGAGCAGCAGCTGCAGGCCGTTGGGCAAGGTGTAGCCCTCGACTTGCTGACGGTCGAAGGCAAAGGTGTGTGCCGATCCTAGAAGCAGGCAGGCGAGTAACAGGCGACGCATAACAAGCTTCCTGGCGAGTGAGGTCCATTGTTAACTGACTTCACTGGCCGTCGTACGTTCAGGGCGAATGGGTGATGTCGGCAATATCTTCGGTGGAGAGTGCGCCAGTGTCGGACGTTTCCAAGACTACATAAGCGCTGCTGCAAAACAACGAGTTCAAGCGTTTCATGTCGGCGATCAGCTCCAGGTGCAGGGAGCTGGTTTCCAGGCTCTGTACGATTTTGCGCTGCAGGCGGCTGACATGGGCGTGAGCCAGGCGACGTTCCTGGGCGCGGAAGCGGCGCTTTTCACGCAGCAATTGGCGAGCGCTCTCCGGGTCGCCGCTGAGGAACACCGACAGACCCAGGCGCAGGTTGGCGATCAACTGGCTGTGCAGACCGCTGAGTTCTTCCAGGCCCACTTCGGAAAATTGCCGCCGCTGCGAGGTTTTCTGCTGCTGGACCTTGCGCAACATGCGTTCGATCAAGTCACCTGCCAATTTCAAGTTGATCGACAACTCGATGATCTCCGCCCAGCGGCGGTTGTCTTGTTCGCTCAGGTCTTCACGGGGCATTTGCGCCAGATAGAGTTTGATCGCGCTGTAGAGCGCCTCGACATCATCGCTGAGGCTGCGCATTTGCTGGGTGATTGCGGTTTGATTACCGCGCAGCACCTCCTGCATGGAGGTGAGCATATTGTCGATCAGGTCACCCAGGCGCAGGGTTTCGCGGGCGGCGTTGGCTAAGGCCAGGCTCGGCGTGGTGAGCGCGGCCAGGTCGAGGTGGCGTGGTTTGGCCTTGCCATTGGTTTCTTCGCGCTCGGGCAACAGCCAGGCGCACAGCCGCGCCATAGGGCCAATGGTGGGCAGCAGAATCAAGCAGCGCGTGACGTTATAGAGCAGGTGAAAGGTGATGACCATGCCTTGTGCGCTGTAGTCCAGACCGTCCATCCAGCCCACGAGCGGGTCAAGCACAGGAATGATCAGCAACAGGCCGATCAGTTTGTACAACAGGCTGCCCAGGGCCACTTGGCGGCCGGCGGTGTTTTGCATGCTGGTGCTTAGAAATGCCAGCACACCGCTGCCGATATTGGCGCCGATCACCAGGCCGATGGCCACGTGCAAACCGATCACGCCGGCGCCGGCCAGGGTGGCCGTAAGCAGCACGGCGGCGAGGCTGGAGTAGGAAATCATTGCGAACAGCGCGCCGACCAGGGCGTCGAGCAAGATATCGCCGGTCAGCGAGGCGAAGATCACCTTGACGCCCTGGGCATGGGTGATGGGCCCGGCGGCCTCGACGATCAATTGCAGCGCGAGGATGATCAGCCCAAGGCCGATCCCCACCCGGCCCAACTGCCCTGCCCGCGTCTGTTTGCGCGACAGGAAGAAAATCACCCCAAGGAAGATCAGCAGCGGCGACAGCCAGGACAAGTCGAAGGTCAGCACCCGCGCCATCAGCGCGGTACCGACGTCGGCGCCAAGCATGGTGGCCAAGGCCGGTGTAAGGCTCATCAAACCCTGGCCGACAAAGGAAGTGACCAGCATCGCCGTGGCGTTGCTGCTTTGCACCATGGCGGTCACCAGGATCCCGGCGATAAAGGCCAGCCAGCGCTTGGACATGTTCTGCCCGATGACTTGGCGCAAGTTGGAGCCGTAGACCCGCAGGATGCCGGTACGGACGATGTGCGTGCCCCAGATAAGCAGGGTCACGGCGGAAAGCAGATTGAGCAGGGTCAGCATGCTCGGCCCCCCGTGTGGGTGCGCTCCAGGAGGAGCGAAGGAAAGTTACCGCGTGCCGTTCTACGTCTTGTACTTAAGCTGTAGTTGGCGAATGGGCTCTGCGCCAGCATCGCATAGCTAAAGTGGGGATTGAAACAAAACTGTCATGAAATCAGCTTTTTGGCAGACGAAAAAATGGGGCGCAAGCGCCCCATTTCAGCAGCGGGTCAGGTTTATTGACCCGGAATGTCTTTACGCAGTTTCACTGGATCCTGCTGCTTCTTCTTTTTGGCGATGGCGGTACGCATCTTGATGTTCACCGCTTCCACTGCCAGCGAGAACGCCATGGCGAAGTAGACATACCCTTTTGGCACATGCACGTCGAAGGATTCGGCGATCAGCACGGTACCCACCACCAGCAGGAACGACAGCGCCAGCATTTTCAGCGACGGGTGCTTGTCGATGAACTCGCTGATGGTGCCGGCAGCCAGCATCATCACCAGTACGGCCACGACGATTGCAGCTACCATCACCGGCACATGGGAAACCATGCCGACGGCGGTGATCACCGAGTCCAGGGAGAACACGATGTCGATGATGGCGATCTGGATGATGGTGTAGATGAACTTGCCACCGGCGCCTTTGGGCTCGTCGTTGGTTTCGTCTTCCCCTTCCAGGGCGTGGTACATCTCCTGGGAGCTTTTCCACAGCAGGAACAGGCCACCGAAGAACAGGATCAGGTCACGGCCGGAAATGCCCTGGCCAAACACCACGAACAGGTCGGCGGTCAGTTGCATGACCCAGGTGATCGACAGCAGCAACAGGATGCGCGTGACCATGGCCAGTGCCAGGCCGAAGATCCGGGTGCGCGCCTGCATATGCTTGGGCATGCGGCTGACCAGGATCGAAATCATGATGATGTTATCGATGCCCAGGACGATCTCGAGAGCCGTCAGGGTGAAGAAGGCAATCCAGATTTCCGGATTGGTCAGCCATTCCATGTGTATTCCTTTGAGCAAGTGTTAAACCGCGCAAGCTGTAGCGCCGCGCGGTGAGTCAGTACGATTATAGAGTGCTGAACAGCGGAAAAATCCCCATCAGCAATGCGGCGAACATTATGCACAGGCATACCAGCACTGCCCACTTCAAGGTGAAGCGTTGGTGGTCGCCGAACTCAATACCCGCCAGCGCCACCAGCAAGTAAGTCGAAGGTACCAGCGGGCTGAGCAGGTGCACGGGTTGCCCGACGATCGACGCACGGGCCATTTCTACCGCGGTGATGCCGTAGTGACTGGCCGCTTCGGCCAATACTGGCAGTACGCCGTAATAGAACGCATCGTTGGACATGAAGAAGGTGAACGGCATGCTCACCAGCGCAGTGATCACTGCCAGGTACGGGCCCATGGCTTCCGGGATGACCGCCAGCAGGCTTTTTGACATGGCGTCGACCATGCCGGTGCCCGACAGGATGCCTGTGAAGATCCCGGCGGCGAAGATCAATCCGACGACCGCCAAGACGCTGCCGGCGTGGGCCGCGACGCGGTCTTTCTGCTGTTGCAGGCACGGGTAGTTGACGATCATCGCGATACTGAACGCCACCATAAACAGCACCGGCAGCGGCAACAGGCCGGCAATCAGGGTGCACATCAGGGCCAGGGTGAGGGCGCCGTTGAACCAGATCAGTTTCGGGCGGCGGGCGTCGGGGAATTGCGACACGCTGATTTCGCTGTGGTCGATCTCGTCGCCCTGCAGGTGCAGTTCACCCAGGCGTGCGCGCTCACGCTTGCCGTACATGTAGGCAATTACCAGGATCGCCACGACGCCAGCGGCCATGGCCGGAATCATCGGTACGAAGATGTCGGACGGATCAACATGCAACGCACTGGCCGCACGAGCCGTCGGGCCACCCCAGGGTGTCATGTTCATTACACCGCCGGCGAGAATGATCAGACCGGCCATGATCCGCGGGCTCATGCCTATGCGCTGGTACAGCGGCAGCATGGCGGCGACGCAGATCATGTAGGTGGTGGCGCCATCACCGTCCAGGGATACCACCAAAGCCAGCACGGCAGTGCCGACCGAGACTTTCAGCGGGTCGCCCTTGACCATCTTGAGGATCTTGCGCACGGCCGGGTCGAACAGGCCGGAGTCGATCATCAAGGCAAAGTAGAGGATGGCGAACATCAGCATCACGCCAGTTGGCGCGAGCTTGGTGATGCCTTCGAGCATCATTGGGCCGATCTTCGGCGCGAAACCGCCGAACAGTGCAAACAGGATGGGCACGATGATCAAGGCGATCAGCGCAGACAGGCGCTTGGTCATGATCAGGAACATGAACGTGATGACCATGGCAAAGCCAAGGAAAGTCAGCATAGGAATACTCCAGGCGTAGCGCGGCTAGGGAATGGCGAACCGGGTGAGGGTCAGCGCAGAACGAAAGGCACGAGGCGTACGGGTGGAGTGGGTGCGAACAGGCGGGTACGAGCGGACATCGGGAATCACCATTGTTGTTGTTTACAGCCGGTCTGTTGCCGGCAGTTGGGGCGATCCTAGACGGGTAAGCTTTCAGCCAGCTTTCGCTGGAGAAACTGGTGACACACGGTTTTAAGGCTCATGCAGATAAAAATGTGGGAGGGGGCTTGCTCCCGATAGCTGGAGTTCAGTCAATATTTCCAGTGACTGATACACCGCTATCGGGAGCAAGCCCCCTCCCACAATTTGATTGTGTACCGCTATGTTTTTAGGGCAGTTCGAGGCCGCCGGCCGCTTTATGCAGCGCACGCAGATGCTCACCCAACTGCTTGAGGTTGGCCTCACAGGCCGCAATCTCGGCAGCGCGGGCCGGATCGAGCAGCGCCCTCACCTCTTTATCCAGCTCGCCGGTCAATGATTGCAACTGCTTCTGACGTTCGGCGCTCTCCGACTCCAGGCGCTTGGCTTCCGAAGGTTGCGGTAGGCCATAGCCGCCACTGTCGAGCAACTCGGCCGGGCGACTGAGAAAGCCACTGTTGGCGAGGATCTGTTGCAGCGTGTTGTTGGCTTTCTCCATGCCGCCATTTTTCAGCTCGCGGGCATTGAGATAGCGCTGTTTGACTTCGTCCTGAGCGAGCATCAGTTGCTTGCGATAGCTGGCTTGTTCAAGCAACAACAATGCAGCGCTGGTACGCAGGTCGGCCTGGCTGAACCACTGGCGGCGCGCTTGCGCATCCAGGGCCAGCCAGTCTTCGACCTGGGTCTGCTTGATCGGCAGGCGCTTGCGCAGTACATCGAACATCGCCTGGTAGCGTTCGCGGAATGAGTCGAAGTGGTACCCCAGGCGCAACGCCTCACGCTTGTCATTCAATACGCTGGTATCGGCCAGGCCACGTGCGCTGAGCACTTGCAGCAAACCGTTGGGGGTGATGTTGTCCAGGCCGGTCAGTTGCGGGTTGGCACTGCCACTGCGTAACAGTTTCAGGCTTTCAACCGCACAGTTGTTGGAGATAAAGAAATAGTTGCCGTCATAGCTCCAGTGCATTTCAGCCGCATGCTCGACGGTGTCGTTGATTTCCTGGCGGTTGAGCTTCAGCGGTACCGACGCCAGGCCTCGTAATTCGGTCTTGGTGTATTCATCGATGACCTGGGCCAGCGGCAATACGAACAATCGCGACGGGTACTTGCCCACCAGGCCATCCCAGCTCGACAGCTGTACGTCACCGACGAAGGCGCGGTAGGACAGCACCAGGTGGCGGTCCAGATCCAGCCGACAGTCAGGGCCACGCGGGCGACCTGGCGCGCAGATCACCAGCCGCAGCATGCTATGGCCCCAGCGGCTCACCAGATTCTGGTTGGCTTCGGCGAGCAGGTAGTCGATTTCATACACCCGCTCCGGGTCTATTTGCCCCAGTGGCGTCTTGGCGAAGTCATTGCCGGCGTTCAGGAACGGGTATGTCTTGGCACAGGGTTGCTGTTCGGGCGGCGCCCAGCCGAAATGTTCCTTGTAATAGCGGAACAGCGCGGGGCGTCGGCAGGCGTAGCTGGGGTCGAGGAGGAAGTACTCCATGTTGACCGCCACGAACTCCAACGGGCTGGTGGTTTCGTAGATGTCCGGGCTGCGCACCACCTGATTGTTATGCTGTTCACGCTCGCCGCGGCGGCCGACATATTGTGGCCAGCCGGCGAGGTCCAGCAGGCGGGGATCATCACTGAGAGTGAAGCGCCGGTCGTTCTGGCCACGGCATTGATCGGGCAGGCCGATCAAGCCGGTAATGTTGTTCTGGCGACTGCAACGCTGGATCAGTGCGCGCTCGTCTTTGGGCCACAGGCGTGCGCGGTCATAGATGTGGGTCAGTTCATGCAGCACCGTGGCGAGCAATTCCTGGCGCACGGTGCCGTGGGGGCGATTGGTTTTGAGGGTGGCGGCGCTGCCGTCGGTCAGGCTGGCGAGCAGGTTTTGATTAAGGTCCAGCTCGGACACCAGGGACGCCTGGCCATAGGCATTTTCAGGCATCTTGTCGGTCCAGCCGACATCAATCCGCCGATCCAATTGCTCGACAAAACGTGGCGGCAAGGCGCGCAGCGCTTCATCGAGCAATGCCTGGCTGGCCTGCTGTTCGGCCGGGCTCAAACCATCGGTTTTGAGCCGCAGTTGCAGGCTGGCCTGGGCTGTACTTGCACACAACAGCACAACCCCGGCCAGGAGCCAGGTTTTGATGCGCCTCACAGAGCGAGGATAGCTTCGGCGAGGGTCTGGTCGCTGGCATCACGGGCTTCTGGCACGCGGGTGCGAAGGGTATCGAACGCAGCTTCAAGCTGGGCACCACGGATCTCTCCATTCGTGGCTACGAAGCTGGCGGCGTCGTCGTGGGCTTCGCGCACGATTTTGGAGTCGCGGATGGACGTGGTGGTGTCTGAGGTGAAATCAATGGTGCGCGCCGACGCACGCACGATGATGTTGCTGGTGGCCTTCAAGGTTTGCGCCTGGGCGACATCGACCAAAAACAGCAGGCCGAGGGCGGCGACGATCAACGGGCTACGCATCGAGTGACTCCGAAATACAAAGATAACTATTGGACGAGAATTGCTTGCGCCAGTTCAAGGTCGCTCGCATGAAGTTTTGGCCGACTGTGGCGCAGATAATCCAGCGCGGACTCCAGGCGTGCGCCCCGCCATTGGCCGTCAGTGGCAATGAAAGCGGCAGCATCATCCTGAGCGGCCATCACCAACTTGTTGTCGAACGGCGCAGAGGTCACCTTGCCGGTGGCATACACGCTGACAACGGTGCTCTGGGTGGACACATCCATGGCCAAAGCCAAGGGTGACCAGCAGGCGCAAAACAGTACGGGAACAATCAACAGGCGGTATGAAAAAGCCATGGGACTCGACAACTGAAAACGAGCGCCAAGGCTAGCGCAATGACCAGGCGAGGGCCAGCGCCGAGGCATTCGGGAGCGGCAGGCGCTCCCGTCTGTTGCCGCAGATCAGATCGCCAGGATTGCCTGTGCCAGCTGTGCATCGGTAGCGATGGCCAGTTGCGGCGCTTGCTGGCGGATGTGGGCCAGGGCGCTTTCCAGTTTCACGCCACGGATAGCGCCTTCGCTGGCGACGAAGCTGGCTGCGTCATCACGGGCGGCCTGTACGACCTTATTGTCGCGCAGGGAGGAGGTCGCATCGGAGGTGGCGTCGGAAGTGGCTTTCAGGGCGCCAACGATCGAGTCGGTGGTCATGATGAAGCTGCTCGCGTTAGCGTTGGCGGCCAGGGTCAGCACAGCGGCGGTGCACAGCAGGCGAAGGCGGGACATGGGGTAACTCCTGTAGACGAAATAAGGTGGCGCGACGCGGCCACAGTGAGACGGACTGGGACTGTTGAGCATCAGACGCTCGCTCTACAGGGTTCGCCACGTGGTGAGTGGATATTAGGCTTGGACCGGTGCAACAGGAAGCCTGTAATTTAACTGTACTGGTTAATAATGATTTTATTAGAACTGTACCTGTAGATAGAAATCCTACCGATTCAATGCCCTTTCGCAGAAACAACAAAGCCCGCCTCCGGTTACCCGGGGCGGGCTTTGCTTTAACAAATCAGAGTGCTGGCGGTGGACCCGGTGGGTCAGGGCCAGCGGGCGCTGCTTAGCGCCAGAACGGCTTGCTCAGCTCTTCGTAGCGTTGAGCTTCGCTGATACCGGCGTCAGCCAGCAGACGCGAATCCAGGCGAGCCAATTGGTGGCGGCTGGAGATGCGGCGCTGCCACAACATCAGGTTGGCGAGAACGCGCAAAGGCAGGGAAGCGTTGGTGTTTACAGCTTTCTCTTCGAAGAACAGTTCGGAACTGAGTGTACGTTCCATGATGACATCCTTCCGCTTGTGGCGGGATTAGGTAGTGGTTTAACTGATGCCAATGATCCTCCTCCGGCGCAAGACTCTCTAGATACAGTTCACCTGTATTGTGAGGGGCCAGTTAACTGTTTAATACGGCTGTACGGTACGGAAATGGGGCAACTGTACCTGTGCGCACCCAAAAGGTGCGAAATGGGTGTTTTCAAGATGAGTTGTGGGATATTTAAGTAGGAAATGAGCGGTACAGTAGTACAGTTTTTTGCATAGACACTGGCTAGGCTGCCGAGCTGATGAAACTGTAGTTGCATCAGCTCGGATCTGTATTCATCAAGCCTTGAGCATATGCCCGGTTTCTTCCAGGTTGATGTGCCAACTCAGTGCCTGGCGCAGGATATGCGGCGTGTGCCCACCGATGGCGCAGGCGGCTTCGAAGTAAGTATTGAGCGCGTCGCGGTAGGCCGGATGCACACAGTTGTCGATGATCACCCGCGCACGCTCCCGCGGTGCCAGGCCGCGCAGATCGGCCAAGCCCACTTCGGTGACGAGGATGTCCACGTCATGTTCGGTGTGGTCCACATGGCTGACCATCGGCACCACGCTGGAAATCGCGCCCCCCTTGGCAATCGATTTGGTGACAAAGATTGCCAGGTGCGCGTTGCGCGCGAAGTCCCCGGAGCCGCCAATGCCATTCATCATCCGCGTGCCGCAGACGTGGGTGGAGTTGACGTTGCCGTAGATATCGAACTCCAGCGCGGTGTTGATACCGATGATGCCCAGGCGGCGCACCACTTCAGGATGGTTGGAGATTTCCTGTGGGCGCAGTACCAGCTTGTCTTTGTAGTGCTCCAGGTTGCCGAAAACGTCGGCATTGCGGCGCTCCGACAAGGTAATCGAGCTGCCGGATGCGAAGCTCAGCTTACCGGCGTCGATCAGGTCGAAGGTCGAATCCTGCAGCACTTCCGAGTACATCGTCAGATCTTCGAAGGGCGAATCGATCAAGCCACACATCACCGCGTTGGCAATGTTGCCGATCCCGGCTTGCAGCGGGCCGAGTTTGTTGGTCATGCGTCCGGCATCAACTTCCTGCTTGAGGAAGTTGATCAGGTGGTTGGCGATGCCTTGAGTGTCACCGTCAGGCGGCGTCACGGTTGAGGCAGAGTCGGCCTGGTTAGTGACCACGATAGCGACGATTTTCTCTGGCGGGATCGGAATCGCAGTGCTGCCAATGCGGTCGTCGACCTTCACCAACGGGATAGGCGTGCGCGTCGGCCGGTAGGTCGGGATATAGATGTCATGCAGCCCTTCCAGGTTCGGATTGTGCGCGAGGTTGATCTCGACGATCACGTGCTTGGCAAAAATTGCGAAGCTGGCTGAGTTGCCTACGGACGTGGTGGGCACGATGTGCCCTTGTTCAGTGATGGCGACCGCTTCGATTACCGCAATGTCCGGCAACTTGAGCTGGTTGTTGCGCAGTTGCTCGACGGTTTCCGATAAGTGCTGGTCAATAAACATCACCTCGCCAGCATTGATCGCTTTGCGTAGCGTGCTGTCGACTTGAAACGGCATGCGTCGCGACAGTACGCCAGCTTCAGTCAGTTGCTTGTCCAGGTCGTTGCCCAGGCTGGCGCCGGTCATCAGGGTGATTTTGAGGGGCGAAGTCTTGGCGCGTTCGGCCAGGGCGTGGGGGACGGCCTTGGCTTCACCGGCGCGGGTGAAGCCGCTCATGCCGACGGTCATGCCGTCCTCGATCAGTGCAGCGGCGTCTGCCGCGCTCATGACCTTGTTCAACAACGAAGGCAAGCGGATACGATCACGGTACATGAATTGTTATCTCAGGCTACGGAAGCAAGGTGGGCAGTGTAGTGATTTCAAAAAGTTTCGGCCCGCTACCATGGTCGAATGCCAGGTGGCGATTTAGAGCCTTTGGTCGGGTTTCATCCGCTAATAAAAAACCCCAGCCTACGTGAGGCCAGGGTTTCGGGTATTGCGCTGGCGCAGTGTTATTCGACGGCTTTGACCATATCTTCGATGACCTTCTTGGCATCACCGAAGACCATCATGGTCTTGTCCAGGTAGAACAACTCGTTATCCAGGCCTGCATAGCCGCTGGCCATCGAGCGCTTGTTGACGATGATGGTCTTGGCCTTGAACGCCTCGAGGATCGGCATACCGGCAATCGGTGAGTTCGGATCGTTCTTGGCCGCCGGGTTGACCACATCGTTGGCGCCCAACACCAGCACCACGTCAGCCTGGCCGAACTCAGAGTTGATGTCTTCCATCTCGAACACCTGGTCGTAAGGCACTTCGGCCTCGGCCAGCAGCACGTTCATATGCCCAGGCATACGGCCCGCCACCGGGTGGATCGCGTACTTCACGGTGACGCCGCGATGGGTGAGCTTCTCGGTCAGCTCTTTAAGCGCGTGTTGTGCCCGTGCGACAGCCAAGCCATAGCCCGGCACGATGATGACCGTGTCGGCGTTGGTCAGCAGGAAGGTAGCGTCGTCGGCCGAGCCGGACTTCACCGGCCGAGCTTCTTTCGAGCCAGCTGCTGCACCGGCGTCTGGCGTATTGCCGAAACCGCCCAGCAGTACATTAAAGAAGGAGCGGTTCATCGCCTTGCACATGATGTAAGACAGGATCGCGCCGCTGGAGCCGACCAGGGAGCCGGCGATGATCAGCATCGAGTTGTTCAGCGAGAAACCAATGCCCGCCGCTGCCCAGCCGGAATAACTGTTGAGCATCGATACCACTACCGGCATGTCGGCGCCGCCGATCGGGATGATGATCAGCACGCCCAGCACGAAGGCCAGGGCCAGCATCAGCGCGAACGCAGTGAGGTTGCCGGTGAACATGAACGCCAGGCCCAGGCCCAGGGTTGCCAAGCCGAGCACAAGGTTCAGCCTGTGTTGCCCACCAAACTGTACCGGTGCGCCTTGGAACAGGCGGAACTTGTACTTACCCGACAGCTTGCCGAATGCGATCACCGAGCCGGAGAAGGTGATAGCACCGATGGCGGCACCGAGGAACAGCTCCAGGCGGTTACCGGCCGGGATCGAATCGCCCAAGTGTTTGACGATACCCAAGGATTGCGGCTCGACGACCGCTGCAATCGCGATAAACACCGCTGCCAGGCCGATCATGCTATGCATGAACGCCACCAGCTCCGGCATCTTGGTCATCTCTACGCGTTTGGCCATGATCGAGCCGGCCGTGCCGCCGACCAGCAGGCCGACGATGACGTAGCCGATACCGGCGGTGGCCAGCTCCGCGCCGAGCTTATAGATCAGGCCTACGGTGGTCAGCACCGCCAGTGCCATGCCGAGCATGCCGAACAGGTTGCCGCGTCGGGAGGTGGTGGGGTGCGACAGGCCTTTGAGGGCCTGGATGAAGCAGATCGACGCGATCAGGTAGAGCGTCGTCACCAGATTCATGCTCATTACTTCTGCACCTCTTCTTTCACAGCTTTGGGCGCTTTCTTCTTGAACATCTCAAGCATCCTACGCGTAACCAGGAAACCGCCGAACACGTTAACCGCAGCCAAAGCTACCGCCAGGGTGCCCATCGTCTTGCCCAACGGCGTCACGGTGAGGGCGGCGGCCAGCATGGCGCCCACAATCACGATCGCGGAAATCGCGTTTGTCACTGCCATTAATGGCGTATGCAGCGCGGGGGTAACGTTCCAGACCACGTGGTAACCGACATAAATCGCCAGCACAAAGATGATCAGGTTGTAGATACCGGGGGAGATAAGCTCTTCCATCGTCTGAATCCCTGCTTAGGCGTTTTTGCGGATGACTTGGCCGTCGCGGCACATCAGGCACGCGGCGACGATGTCGTCTTCGAGGTTGATTTCAAACTGCCCTTCCTTGGTGAAGACCAGCTTCAGGAAGTCCAGCAGGTTGCGCGCGTACAAGGCCGAGGCATCTGCGGCGACAGCGCCTGCCAGGTTGGTCGGGCCGCAGATGATCACACCGTTTTCCACCACGACTTGGTCAGCGACGGTCAACGGGCAGTTGCCGCCCTGAGCTGCGGCGAGGTCGATGACCACCGAGCCGGGTTTCATCTGCGCGACGGTATCGGCGCTAAGCAGGGTAGGTGCCTTGCGGCCTGGAATCAGTGCGGTGGTGATGACGATGTCGGCCTGCTTCGCGCGTTCGTGCACGGCCAGGGCCTGGCGCTGCATCCAGCTGGTGGGCATCGGGCGCGCGTAGCCGCCGACACCGACGGCGCATTCACGCTCTTCATCGGTTTCGTAGGGCACGTCGACGAACTTGGCGCCCAGGGATTCGATTTGCTCTTTTACCGCCGGACGGACGTCGGACGCTTCGATGACCGCGCCCAGGCGTTTTGCCGTGGCGATAGCTTGCAGGCCCGCGACACCGGCGCCGAGGATCAACACGCGCGCAGCTTTCACAGTGCCGGCGGCGGTCATCAGCATCGGCATGAAGCGCGGGTAGTGATGAGCGGCCAGCAACACAGCCTTGTAACCGGCGATATTGGCTTGCGAAGACAGCACGTCGAGGCTTTGGGCCCGTGAAGTGCGTGGCGCGGCTTCGAGGGCGAAGGCGGTGATGCCGCATTCGGCAAGCTTGGCGATGGTTTCGTTGCTGAACGGATTGAGCATGCCCACCAATACGGTGCCGCTTTTGATCAGCGCCAGTTCGCTGTCGCTGGGGGCAACCACCTTGAGGATCAGCTCGGCGCCGAACGCATCGCTGGCACTGCCAATGGTTGCGCCTGCCGTTTCATAAGCACTGTCGACGATGCTGGCGTTGATGCCTGCACCGCTTTGTACAGTGACCTTATGGCCCTGGCCGATCAGCTTCTTGATGGTTTCCGGGGTGGCAGCCACCCGCGTTTCACCGGTCTGGGTTTCGAGAGGAACACCAATGTGCACGTCAAATCTCCTGCATGATCTTTTTGCTTTTGATCTTTTTGTAAAAAGGCCAGTGCACCGCGAGTGGCGCAACTGGGGCGACCGATCAGCACGATCCCGCTGAAATGACAGCGGGGCGCGGCATTTTGCAGGCGAACTTTACGGCCTTCAAGAGATTATGACGGGTGACGAAAAATTAACTACAAGTCACCCTGTGACTGATTGTCGCAACCGCCTTGAATAACCTCTTTAAATACAAGTCTTTAAAGGCTCAAGGGCATTTACTCGATGTTTTCCAATCGCCGATGTGAATGGTCGCTTATAGGCTGGTATTAGTCGCTACAAGCCCTGTAGATCATGGCTTTGAGCCTTGTTTTTGCTCAACCGGTACAGACTGTCTAAATGCGACATATACGTATATCTGTAGGATTCAAAGTAACCTGACTACAGGGTCAACAAGGCAGCTTTATCCTTTAAATGCCGGGGTTGTAGCGCTTTGATTGTTCAATCAGCCAGTCCTTGAATGCGTGTAGGGAGGCCGATTCGACTTTTTTATCGGGAATCATGAGGTAGTACGCCTTTTCGCTGCTTAGCGTTTCGGTGCTCGCAATCACCAGTCGCTGCTCCTTCAGCTCGCGCTGGATGAGGAAGGGTGGTATCAGTGCGATGCCCATGTCATGCATAGCCGCTTGGGACAACATCGAGAATAGCTCGTATCGAGGGCCTGTCATGTCGCGAGGCAGACTCAGCTGTTGCGCGTTGAACCACTGACGCCAGGCATAAGGGCGTGTTGTCTGCTGTAGCAGCGGTAATTCGGCGATCTCTTGAGGAGTTAAGTGCGCGCGGCCTCCAAGTAAGTGTGGACTGCACACCGGGACAGGGTTTTCTCCCATCAGCCGGTGTGACTCTGTGCCGGACCAATCGGCATCGCCGAAGTAGATCGCGGCGTCGAACGCGGTGTCGGCGAACAGGAACGGGCGTGTCCGATTGGTCAGATTCACGGTCACCTCCGGGTGCCGGTCCTGAAAGTCCTTGAGGCGTGGAATCAGCCATTGCGTGCCGAAGGTCGGTACCACCGCCAACTCGATGGCGTTGGTGCCCTGCTGACCCATGACCGAGAGGGTGTCGCGCTCTACGGCGTCCAGCTGTGTAGCAACTCTGCGGCTGTAAGAGAGCCCTGCCTCTGTCAGCTTCACCCCGCGACGCGAGCGGCGAAACAGTTCGACACTTAAAAACTCCTCAAGGCTGGCGATCTGTCGACAGATGGCGCCTTGGGTGATGGAAAGCTCCTGTGCCGCCTTGGTGAAGCTTTCGTGACGGGCTGCCGCTTCGAAGCTGATAAGCGCGGTGGTGCTAGGTATTTTTCTGCGCATGTACGTTGCCCTCACAGATAAGGCGCATTTATGGGCTTTTCGAGTATTACGGAGTGAGAAATTAGCACAACCCTATGCAGAAACCTCGTTTGCCCTCTGCGCGTGGCCGGCCTAGTCTGAATCACGACTTCAGTTTTTATCCGCGAGGACTTATTCATGGCTGGCAAGGCAAGCTTCAACTGGATCGATCCACTGCTGCTGGATCAACAGCTCACCGAAGAGGAGCGCATGGTGCGTGACAGTGCCGAGCAGTTTGCTCAGGACAAGCTGGCCCCTCGCGTGCTCGAAGCCTTCCGTCATGAAAAGACTGATCCCGCTATTTTCCGTGAGATGGGAGAAACCGGTTTGCTGGGGGCGATGATTCCCGAGCAGTACGGTGGCAGCGGCTTGAACTACGTCAGCTACGGGCTGATTGCGCGTGAGGTGGAGCGTGTCGACTCCGGCTATCGTTCGATGATGAGTGTTCAGTCGTCACTGGTCATGGTGCCGATCAATGAGTTCGGCACCGAGGCGCAAAAACAAAAATACCTGCCGAAATTGGCGTCCGGCGAATGGATTGGCTGTTTCGGGCTCACCGAACCCAACCATGGTTCTGATCCGGGCGCGATGATTACCCGTGCGCGAAAGGTAGATGGCGGCTACAGCCTGACCGGCGCGAAGATGTGGATCACCAACAGCCCGATAGCCGACGTGTTTGTGGTGTGGGGCAAAGATGATGCAGGCGATATCCGTGGTTTCGTCCTGGAAAAAGGTTGGAAGGGCCTTAGCGCCCCGGCGATTCACGGCAAGGTCGGCTTGCGAGCGTCCATTACCGGCGAAATTGTCATGGATAACGTGTTTGTGCCGGACGAGAACATTTTTCCGGATGTGCGTGGCTTGAAGGGGCCTTTTACTTGCCTGAATTCGGCGCGCTACGGTATCTCCTGGGGGGCGTTGGGGGCTGCTGAGTTCTGCTGGCATACCGCGCGCCAGTACACCCTGGATCGTCAGCAGTTTGGTCGGCCATTGGCTGCAACGCAGTTGATCCAGAAGAAGCTGGCCGATATGCAGACCGAGATCACCTTGGCTCTGCAAGGTTGCCTGCGTCTGGGGCGGATGAAAGACGAGGGGACCGCAGCGGTCGAGATTACATCGATCATGAAGCGTAACTCGTGTGGCAAGTCCCTGGACATCGCCCGCATGGCCCGCGATATGTTGGGCGGCAACGGCATCTCCGACGAATTCGGGGTGGCGCGCCACCTGGTCAACCTCGAAGTGGTCAATACCTATGAGGGAACCCACGACGTGCATGCCTTGATTCTTGGGCGCGCACAGACCGGTCTTCAGGCGTTCTATTAATAGGAGCACGGACATGGGCGCGCTTTCCCACCTGCGGGTACTGGATTTATCGCGTGTACTGGCGGGCCCTTGGTCCGGGCAGATTCTTGCGGACCTTGGGGCCGAGGTGATCAAGGTCGAAAGGCCAGGCAGCGGTGATGACACGCGCGCCTGGGGGCCGCCCTTCCTCAAGGACGCATACGGCGAAAATACCAGTGAGGCGGCGTACTATCTGTCCGCCAACCGAAATAAAGAATCGGTGACCATCGACTTCACTAAGCCTGAAGGGCAGAAACTGGTGCGTGATCTGGCGGCCAAGTCAGACATCCTGATCGAGAACTTCAAAGTGGGTGGTCTGGCGGCTTATGGGCTGGATTACGAGTCGCTCAAGGAGATAAATCCTGAGTTGATCTACTGCTCGATCACGGGCTTTGGGCAGACGGGGCCTTATGCCGCGCGTGCCGGCTACGACTTCATGATTCAAGGGCTGGGTGGGTTGATGAGCCTGACCGGCCGGCCTGAAGGTGATGAGGGCGCAGGGCCGGTGAAAGTCGGTGTGGCATTGACCGATATTCTCACGGGACTCTATTCGACCGTCGCGATCCTGGCAGCGTTGGCTCACCGCGATCATGATGGCGGTGGGCAACATATCGATATGGCGCTGCTGGATGTGCAGGTGGCTTGCCTGGCTAATCAGGCGATGAATTACCTGACCACCGGAGTCTCGCCAAAACGCCTGGGCAATGCGCATCCGAACATCGTGCCGTATCAGGACTTTCCTACGGCTGATGGTGATTTCATCCTGACGGTGGGTAATGACGGCCAGTTCCGCAAGTTCGCTGAAGTTGCTGGGCAGCCGCAATGGGGGGATGACCCGCGTTTCGCCACTAACCAGGCGCGAGTGGCCAACCGTGCTGCGCTGATTCCGTTGATCCGCCAGGCGACTGTCTTCAAGACAACGGCTGAGTGGGTGTCGCAATTGGAGCGAGTGGGCGTGCCGTGTGGACCGATCAATGATCTGGCGCAAGTTTTCTCCGATCCTCAGGTCCAGGCGCGCGGCCTGGCGATGGAGCTTCCCCATGCGCTGGCGGGGATAGTGCCTCAGGTTGCCAGCCCGATACGCTTGTCCAAGACGCCAGTGGAATATCGAAATGCACCACCTCTCCTGGGGGAGCACACGCTTCAGGTGCTGCAGGGGATTTTGGGGTTAGGGGCAGCTAATGTGGCTGCGTTGAAGGAGGCGGGCATCGTCTGAATGATTCCTTCTATATAGAGGGTACTCATGGCGTTCCTATAAGTGGTGGTGGTTTTTTAATCAATTCTAACTAATTGATAGAAAAGCAGAATTAAGAGTTGACGGCAGATTCTGGAAGCCTATAATTCGCCCCACTTCCGGCGCAGTCGAAACGGAAAACTCCTTGGTAAACAATGAGTTACGTAGTTTTCGGCAGCAGGTTGCTTCAGTTCATCGAAGCCAAAAGGAAGTTGAAAAAGAGGTGTTGACAGCAGCGTGTAACGCTGTAGAATTCGCCTCCCGCTTCGGAGAGATCT